>JBOGNE010000074.1:0-44181 GCA_050747005.1 Candidatus Acidiferrales bacterium | reverse complement strand
GACCTTTCCGTTGAGTCAGAAGGAACTGCAACGAGTGAGCGTACTGAGCACTTGCCTAAGAGGAGATTTGGCGTGTGCCAGCGCCGCCGAACTCCTTTCTCTGAGCGTGCGCCACATCAAACGCTTGGAAACGCCATTTTTGACGCCACGGGAGTGCGGCTGAAAAGCATGCCAATGGCTCCACGCGGATTGAAAACGTAACACTTATTTCCCTTCCGCATCTGCTCGCAATTCGGCGGCAGTGATTTTCGCGAGGAGTTCTTCTTTTATTTCTGGCGACGCGAAAGCAGCGTCCGCGGCGTTGCGCTGGCAGCGCCAGAATTCCGCGAGGCCCCATCCGCTCTGTGCAAAGAGTCGCGCGAGCTCGCCGGTGACGGATGTTGCGGAGATCGTGCGGCCGTCCGTGCTGACCGTGACCCGAAGTCCCTGGCGCAACAGGCGCGAAATCGGGTGATGTTCGAAGGTGTCAACGGCCCGCGTCTGAACGTTTGACTTCGGGCACATCTCGAGCGTGATGGAATGCGAGCGGACGCGATTCACGACATCCGCGCGTTCTTCAATGCGAACGCCGTGGCCGATTCTCTCAGCGAATAGCGTGGTGAGCGCTTCGTCGATGCTTGGGGCGCCCGCCGCTTCGCCGGCGTGAACGGTGCGGTGAAGTCCCGCTCGGCGGGCCAATTCGAAAGCCCGCGCGTGCGGAGCACCGGGATAGCGCGCTTCATCACCCGCCAAATCGAGGCCGCAGACTTTCCCGGCCCTGGCGTTGTCCACGGCGAGTTGCGCGATTTCAAGGCTTCGCGACGCTGGCTCATGTCGGATGCAGCAGAGAATCAAGCCGGTCCGCACATTGTAGCGACTTTCTCCGTCGGCAAGCCCCGCGTGAACGGCGTCAACCACTTCCTGCAGCGACATTCCTCGTCGCAAATGAAGCTGCGGAGCGAAACGAACTTCACCGTAGATGACGCCGTCGGCGGCGAAGTCCTCCACCAATTCGCGCGCGATTCGCCGCAACTCCTGCGGGCGCTGCATGACCTCGAGAGCGAGATCGATCCGGCACAAATAATCCGCTAGGTTTTTGCAGGTTTCCGGGGCAACCAGCGCGTCTTCGAGCGAGTGCGGAAGAGCAATGAGAAGTTCCCTGCCGATTTCGGCGACCGTTGCAACTCGCACTGAAGCGTCGAGATGGCAATGCAGCTCGATCTTCGGCAATCGCTGCAAGTCCAAGAAAACCTCCCAAGGTCAAAGTGAGCTGAAACGGGAACGAATGGAACGAACCTGAGTTTAGACGCACTGAAAAGGGAACGCACGTACGCTTACTCTGCCGGAATTGGCGTGCAAGAACTGCTGGCGCTACGCGTCCGCGATTCTGGAACTGGCTTCGTCGCGCATCCACGCGTCCGCGGGCTCTTCGTCGGGCAATGGCCGAACTTCCGGATTCTGCATGATGACGCGAGCACAGGTGTTCCATCGTAGAATCGCATCGTCGTTTCCCGGCACGCTGAAACTGGCGGCTCTTTCGTAATGGCCCATTGCTTCGCGGAGGGCGTGATAAGCGGCAGCGGCTCTTCCGGACCCGCCGTGGTGAAGGCGGGCATGTCCAAGACGCTCCCAGATGATGCCCGCGTAATAGGCGCGTTCGTAGTCACCCTTAATTCGAGAGAGAACGTCCTGCGCCGCTTTCGCGTTTACGTTCGCCTCGAATTGATCGGTGCGCGCGAGCAGCAGCGCAATCAGCGCCTGCTGGTGGTCGGGTACGATCGCCAGGATGTCGAGGCAAATGCTTTCGGCAAGATTTGGTTCGTTCAGGAGGCGGTAACGCTCGACTTTTGCAAGGGCTTCGGGAATGCTCTGCGCCGAAATGGATTTCAGTTCGAAATGCATAAAATCTCCTAGGCTTCGCTGTGGCTGAATACTCGAAATAATCTCGTCAGCGGATCAAAAAAGCGGTCAACCACGCGCTCCTTTTGCGGAATGATGGCGTTGTCGGTGATCTTGATGCCCTCGGGACACACGTTGGTGCAGCATTTCGTGATGTTGCACAAGCCAAGTCCGTATTGCGATTTGAGTTCAGGAGTGCGGTCGCCTACATCGAGCGGGTGCATTTCGAGTGCGGCTGTATAAACGAAAAAACGCGGGCCGATGTATTGCTCGTACATATGATGATCTCTCAGAACGTGGCAAACGTCCTGGCAGAGATAGCATTCGATGCACTTTCGAAATTCCTGCACCCGGTCAACATCCTCCTGGGCTATGCGCCAGGTGCCATCCGGCGCGTCCGGCTTCCGCGGCTTGAATGGGGGGATGCGCAGTTTCACTTGGTAATTCCACGATACGTCCGTGACAAGGTCTTTGAGGTGCGGAAACGCCTTCATGGGCTCGACGGTCACAGGCTTATCAAGAGGGAGCGTGTTCAGTCGCGTCATGCACATCAATTTCGGCATTCCGTTTATTTCCGCCGAGCACGAGCCGCATTTCCCCGCCTTGCAGTTCCAACGTACGGCCAGATCGCCGGCCTGTTCGGCCTGTATCTGATGAACGGCGTCCAGAACCACCATGCCGGCCGAGATTTCCGCCGCGTAGTCCTGAAACTTTCCTTCGCCTTTTTCTCCGCGCCAGATTCGAAACGTTGCCGTGGCCATTACTTCATCTCCTGAATGATCTGCTTCAGATCGTCTCGCATCGCGGGTATCGGCTCGCGCGCGAGCTGCATTTCTCCACCAGGACGCTTTCGCACGACTATATTGAACTTCCCGGATTGCTCGTCCTTCGCGGGAAAATCATCGCGGAAATGGGCGCCGCGGCTTTCCTTTCGCTCAAGCGCCGCCCGCGTGACGATTTCCGACACGGTCAGCAAATTGTGGAGGTCGAGTGCAGTGTGCCAGCCCGCATTGTATTCCCGGTTTCCATCCACGCTGACGTGCTCGCTTCTCGCTGTTAATTCTCGAATGCGCTCGAGCGCTTGCAACATTTCCTGCTCCTGGCGCACGATTCCCACCAGATCCTGCATCATATCCTGCAAAGCATGTTGCACTGCGTACGGGTTTTCCGAACCTTCGCGCTCGAATGGCTGCAGCGCCCATTTTTCCGTTGCGCCGAGGTCGTCCGAATTCACGTTACCCTGCGAGTTCTCTTTTGCGAAGCGTGCGGCATATTCTCCGGCGCGCTTGCCGAAAACCAGCAGATCGGAGAGCGAATTCCCGCCCAGCCGGTTGGCCCCGTGCAAACCCGCCGCGCATTCCCCCGCTGCAAACAGCCCGGGAACGTCCGACATTTGAGAATCGGCATCAACCCGCACTCCGCCCATCATGTAATGCGTCGTGGGACCTACTTCCATCGGCTCCTGCGTGATATCGATGTCCGCGAGCTGCTTGAACTGATGAAACATACTGGGCAGCTTCTTCTTGATGCGTTCCGCGGCGTTCGGAATTTTCTCCTTAATCCAGGCGATGTCCAGGAACACCCCGCCGTGCGGACTTCCACGCCCTTCGCGCACTTCCCGCCGGATACAGCGTGCCACGTGATCGCGCGTCAGGAGTTCCGGCGGACGCCGCGCATCCTTGTCGCCCTGCGTGTACCGCCAGCCTTCTTCTTCTGAATTGGCGGTTTGATTTACGTACAGCGGCGGAATGTCCTTGAACATGAACCGCTCGCCTTTATTGTTGCGGAGTACTCCTCCCTCGCCGCGTACTCCTTCCGTCACCAGAATGCCGCGCACGCTGGGCGGCCAGATCATTCCCGTCGGATGGAATTGCACGAACTCCATATCCATCAGTGCCGCTCCGGCATGATAGGCGAGCGAGTGGCCGTCACCGGTATACTCCCAGCTGTTGCTGGTGATTTTGTAAGCCCTTCCGATGCCGCCCGTCGCCAGAACCACGGCTTTGGCGCGAAATAAATGAAAGCGCCCGCGCTCGCGATCGTAGCCAAACGCGCCGGCAATGCGGTCGCCATCTTTCAGCAGCGTGACGATCGTGTGTTCCATGAAAACATCCAAACCGAGATGTATTCCATGGTCCTGAAGCGTGCGGATCATTTCGAGGCCGGTGCGGTCGCCTACATGCGCCAACCGCGGATACCGATGCCCGCCGAAATTCCGCTGGAGTATCTTGCCATCTTTGGTGCGATCAAAAACAGCGCCCCACGCTTCGAGTTCCCGGACGCACGCGGGCGCTTCCTTGGCGTGCAATTCGGCCATGCGCCAGTTATTGAGATACTGCCCGCCGCGCATCGTATCCGAAAAGTGAACGCCCCAGGTATCCCTGTCGTCCACATTTCCCATCGCGGCTGCTATGCCGCCTTCGGCCATCACGGTATGCGCTTTGCCCAGCAGGGATTTCGAAATCACCGCAACTTTTGCACCGGCAGCCGAAGCCGCCACGGCAGCGCGCAACCCGGCGCCTCCCGCCCCGATTATCAGAACGTCGTGCTCGTGCGTGATGTACTCGGCCACTAGAAAATCCTCCAATCGGTCCACACGCCCATCGCGCACATCCGCACGTAGAGATCGCAAAACGCCACTGTAAAAAGACTGCACCACGCAAAGAGCATGTGGCGGCGGTTCAGGCAGCTCACGCAATCGTAGGCTCGCTTGCGGACCGGCGCGCCGGATAGCCGGTCGCGAAAACCGCCCACCAGATGCCGCAAGGAATGGCAGCCGAAGGTGTAGCAGGTCAGCAGCACGAGATTGGCCAGCAGGATGAGTGTGCCGAGGCCAACGCCAAAATGGCCCTCGAACCAAAGAGCGTTCCACACGTCGTGGCCCAGGAACACGAGAAATACCAGAGCGAGATAGAGAAAATAGCGATGGACGTTTTGCAGGATCAAAGGCAGTCTTCGTTCGCCCCAATAGCTCTTTCGCGGCTCTCCCACGGTGCAAGAGAGCGGGTCGGCCCAAAAAGCTTTGTAATACGCTCCACGATAGTAATAGCAAGTCACTCGAAAACCGCCCGGCGCCCAGAGAACCAGGACTGCTGCCGTTACCCATGCCGGCATCCAGCGCGGATTCGGCCCAAACCACGAGTGGGAAGATCCCAACAATTCCGGTGAATAAAACGGCGAAAGGTAGGGTCCGAACCTGAAGTAATTGCCTTGCAGCGCCGCCCACGTGGAATAAACGACGAATGCGGATAATCCTAGAAACACAAAAAGGGGCTGCACCCACCAGTTATCGGCTCGCCGCGTCTGTCCGAAACCCGAGCGCGATAACGGGACATCAATCTCAGACATCAAGCCTCCTCATTCTTTCGCCCTGAACTTGCACCGGATATTAGCAGCTTGTTGAACAAAGCCGGGCGTCATTCTGAGGGCCGTTTTGTGGCCCGAAGAATCTCTCTTCTGCTTGGTATTGTCGCAAAGAGAAACCCTTCGCTTCGCAGGGAATGAACAAGCTGCTAGGCGTGGCGTTCGCCGGAACCGCCATTTCGTTCGTGCCAATTTTATCAGGCTTATCAACTTTGTCAGGGCTTATCCGAGCTTTACAGGAACCGCGTATGAACCGCATCAGACAAGCCCGGCCACAATTCGGCGAAGTAAATCAGGCAGCGCTATTCCCCGGATGTTTCTTTGCAAGCTCCCATGAATGCTCATTCGCAAAGATTTCGGTGCAGAGATTACTCGATCCGGCGGTGAGGCGCTAGCCCGATTGCCATCGAACGCGCCGCGCTACATATCACGCACCGAAATTCATTGTCAATCGTTTTTGGGTTGCCAGTTTAAAGATTAGCGTTCGCGAGTCGACCGACAGATGCATTTACCAAATTGAGAGGGCGGCGGGCGACCAATGTATGGCGCGAGATTCGGCCAGCCTTACGGTGCAGAAACAAGCGCGATCGGCAATAAAACGCGAAGAATGGTGCGCCCTAGTTAACTTTAGAACTCTTCCTCTGGGTCAGATCGTCGCAGGGGTTCCGCACAGCCTGCGGAGCAGGCGAAGGCTGGTGGGCCTGGGTAGACTTGAACTACCGACCTCACCCTTATCAGGGGTGCGCTCTAGCCACCTGAGCTACAGGCCCACGGAGTACATCCGAGAGTAAATCCATGATAGGCGGACGACCGCGTTTCGGTCAAGACGACAGGTCGCGCGAATTCTCTCCGACCGTGCGGTGAACCTCTCTTTGCCGGGCATTCCCGCGAAGAAAGATTCTTCGTTTCGCTCAGAATGACAATCGTGTGAGTTCTTCAGCAACCCGTTAGGGCCGGGACTATTGAATTTGTTTCCGGGACGCGACACTAGAAGCTGGTTTGCAGGCGAATCGAGTAGCTGCGAGGAGGCGCAATCGACGTGCCGGAAAAGAGTCCGGCAAAATCGATGAGGTTGAGACGATCATTCAGATTTTCGACGCCGGCTTGTACGCGAATGGCGGCCTTATCGTTCTTCCAAATATCCGCTCCGGCGGCTGCATTGATCGAGAGTGAAGGGCGAACTCGCCCGCGCGAGAAATTCACGCGGTCGACAACCTGCGACCCCAACTGATCGAGCGCCTGCTGTTTGGTGCCGTTGAAATCGAACGGCAGGCCGCTTCCATATTCGCCGCCCGCGGCCAGCCATAGTTTTTTCGTTAGCTGATAGCGGAAGCGAGTGCGCAGGGTGTTGCGCTGATCCTGCGAAATCCAAAAACGGCCGCTCAAATGCGTGGCGGCGTTCGTGGCATCGTCGCCGAGGAAAAGCCCTCCGGTAACCGGAAAATACGCCGAACCAACGCTATAGGAATAGCTGACGAATCCCGAAAGACCGCCCCAATGCGGGATATCGATTTTTCCTTCCGCGCCGTAGATGCTGGCGCTGCGAAACGCAATCGGAAAACTGACCGAGGTATTCAGGAGCTGGTCGTCGTCGGCAAAATTATTCACGTCGCGGCGGAAATAGTTCACATCGAGTTTGAGGTTTCCGAAAAAACCTTTGGTGAGGCCGGCCTCGTAATAATTTCCGTGGGATGGCTCGACAGGCAGGCGAAGGACATTCGGATTGAGCGCCACAACATCGGGAGAGCTCGCCAACAGAATATTTTCGAACGCGGGAGTTTCGAAAACCCGGTCGTACGACGCGTGAAAAACAACTTCGGCCTTCTTCCAATAGCGGGCCACGCCGAGGCGAGGGCTGACGGCATTCTGGTTCACGACGAGCTGATAGTGATCCCAGCGGATGCCGGCGCTGACGGTCCATTTGCCGAAGCGGATAAGATCTTGCGCGAATGCGGATTGCTCGACATCCATTTTTCGGCCGAGAAAGCTGAACGTCGGAGGCGTCCTAGGGTCGAATTGCGAAGGATCCGTGATTACGTCGCTGAATGCTTCATGAATTGATGTGGCGTCCGATTCGACACCCGTCTTCCACTCATGCCTGCCATGATGC
The DNA here is from genome assembly GCA_050747005.1 of Candidatus Acidiferrales bacterium. GTDB lineage: Bacteria > Acidobacteriota > Terriglobia > Acidiferrales > UBA7541 > Palsa-295. The sequence goes on along the minus strand of JBOGNE010000074.1, from coordinate 36,830 downwards.
ACGGCAAGAGACGCCTTGAAATATCCTTCGCGAAAGCCGCGTTGCTGGTCCGCGATAATCGGGGTCGAGAACGGGTTGGAGCTCAAATCCGCGGAATCGTCCCTGACCATGCCATGAAGTTCACCAACGATATCGGGAGAGAAAATGTGCTGGTACGACGCGATGCCCATCGTCTCGTAATTGTCGCGATCCTGCCGTTGCCCGGCTTGCTGTTGGACCTGTTCGTTGGGAACGAGGAACCTGGCCTGCTCGTGCCAGACCGAAAGGGTTAGCCGGTCCGAATCGGAGAAATCACGCTCGTAGCGCGAGGCGAAATCGGCGGTTGTGCCGGCATTCGTGAAATTCTGTGTTACGGGCGGGTTCAAATAACGCCCGGTATGCGCTCCATCGGCGCTGACAAAAAATGTGTTGCGCCCCAATCCGTACTGTGCGGACGCGTAGCCATCAGCAGTGCCGAAGCTGCCGCCCGAGGCGTCGACTTCGCCGTGCAGGCCGGAGCGTGAATCGCGCGCGGTGACAACTTCCACTACGCCGCCCAGCTTGCGGCCATATTCGGCAGGAATGTCCGCCGTGTAGATGGTCACCGATTGCACGTCATCGGCGTCGAGTTCCGTCCCAATGCCCGGCGAGCGATTGTCCGTTAGCGGAATGCCGTCAACGATGAACTGAGTCTGATATTCGGAGCCGCGCGGATGCAGGACAGCGTTGCCTTCGTAGAGCCACCCGGGCTGAGAATTCACCAGGTCCACGAGCGAACGTCCGGGCAATGACGCAGGGCGGTCTTCGATCGCTTCGGAACCAATTCGATTGATCGTGCCAGTGCGAAAGGGATCGATGAGAGTACCGGCGTCCGTGACGGTAACGGTGGCGCTCTGTGAAGCGACGTTGAGCGTCACGTGATATTCAAGAGGGATGGCCGAGCGAATCTCCAAGGTAGCCGACAATGGCGCAAAGCCTTCGCGCCGCACTTCGATGCGATACACCCCGAAGGGTAATTTCTCGACGATGAGACTGCCGGAATCGCCGGTGACGAGCGATTTGTGAAGCTGGTTCGCTTCGGAAACCAGAATGACCGAGCTCTTCACGCCGAGGCCCGCCGCGTCCGTAACCCTCAGGCGCAACTCGCCCACGTTGCTCTGTGCAAAGAGCGGGAGCGCGACAACAAATAGGAATAGGAGTTTCTTCATGGCGTAGCGGCCGTCGAACGACTGTTCTATTTTAGAGACGCGCGACAGGCGCGTCACCCGCTATGTGGAAACGTGATGCCATGGCGTGGGCTTGCCCGTAGTGGCTATTCGGCCCGGCGTCCGCATCAGGCAAGGGCGATCAAATCGATTTCGACGCGAACATCGCGCGGGAGCCGCGCCACTTCGACGGTCGAGCGGGCGGGCGCATTTTTGGGGAAATACCGGCCATAGACTTCGTTCATCGCGGCAAAATCATTCATATCCTTGAGGAATACGGTTGTCTTGACAGCGTGGTCAAGCGACGAGCCAGCCGCTTCGACAATCGCTTTCAGATTATCGAGCACGCGCGCGGTCTGACGCGCGGTGTCGCCTTCGACAAGCTGCCCGGTAGCCGGATCAAAACCCACCTGGCCGGAAATGAATATGAATCCGTTCGCTCGAACAGCTTGGGAGTAGGGCCCAATCGCTTTTGGTCCGCGCTCGGTGGAGATGGTTTCCTTCACGATGAACTCCTTTTCGAATGCAAATTGATTCCGCCAAGCTAGCGCTGCGTGGCGGGCGCTGACTCAGGCGTTGATTCGTACCGTGCGCGAAAATCCGCGGGAATGCCCTTGCTATAACGCCAGGTTCGAAACGCCTCGGCAAGATTCTTTCCGGTGGTTTGCTCGAGCGCGGCGCGAAGGTCATCATAACCGACTCGCTGGCCGCGAAACAATTCGACGACTTTAGCGAGAGCGGTCCGTATTGGCTGCTCGCCGTAGGTGTCTTCGAGATACACGTAAAAAAGCGGCGCTTTTGCAAGCGCGATGCGGCGCTGTTCGATCGGATCGTTCACCGCAACGAGCCCCACGGGTTTCTCGACCCCTTGTTTTCGGGCTTCGTCATATTCACGCAATAGGTCGACGATTCGATGCCGGCGACCGGCTTCGCCATTCTGCGCTTCGTCGATGACGATCGTCGCATAATCGGGCAATCCTTCGCCGATTCCGATGGCGGCGTCCGGCGTTGGATACATCTGATCGCCAAACCAATTGTGCGCGAGCGCGTGTTCCACCTTCTCGAGAAATTCCGCGTTATCGACACCCAGAGCAAAGGCAGCCGAATTCGCAAGCGCTCCACCAGGAAATGGCACAACGGCTGCGCCCGTATCGCCGGGAAGATGCGCGTGAACTTCAGGAGATTCCACGATGTGCGGGAAGCGAATGTTCTTATCGAGTGGCCCAAACTCGTGAAGCAGGGTCGCCCAGGCGCCGGCAATCTGGTTCGCGGCGGTGTCCAGCGAGCCCGAGGGAGGCTGAAGGGTCCAGAAAACAACCGCGCCCATCGGCGCGTTGTGGGACGACTCCAGATAGTGGCCCGCAACTGCAAAAGGCGATAGATCATTCTTGCCCAACTCGAAGCGGTGATCGATCTCGCCGTCTTCCCGCTTCTGCCCAGCGGGCGTTCCGCGGCCAAGCACCAGAAAATCTGCCGGGACGCCGACAACAAATGCCGAACGATCGGGTTTCTTCGGATATGGCGCAAAAATGTGTTTCGGTGGCTGAGGCAGAGGAAACCATCCGCGGGCGCCGAGATAAAAATTATCAGGGCCGAGCGTAATGCTTTCGCCGGAATCCTCGGGCGCACTCAGGAAATATTCGATTGACAGCCGCCGTTTTTCCTTCGGCGCCCAGGGACGATCGAGCGGAATGCGAAGCGCATTCGGCGAGTCCTGCTGATATTCAACAGGAAGGCTGACGAGCCTGGCGTCTCGATTGTCGATTTTGGCGTGAACGTCTCCGCGCCCAAACTGTTTCTGTGCGGGCAAAATGACATCGATGAATGCGAGAGCGCCGTTGCCGTCGTTTTGGAGAACGTAGTCCGCTCGCACGCGAAGAGACGGCGCTTGGCCCGGAACGAAGTCGACTTCGCGCGATTCTTTCAAAATCACGTAGCGAGGTGCGAGCGGAACGGAACACGCGCAAGTACACAATAAAAGCAGAACCGCCAGATAGCACGGGAGGAGCGAGCGGGATGAGTTGCGGGTCAAGACGAGACGATTCTACCGGGGCTTGGCGGGAGGGAGAAGCCGTAAAATCGAAACTCGGCTTCGCCCGCATTACGGCTAACAATTCGTCAGGAGCCTGTGAAATTGCGGAGGATTTTGGCGTCGGACATCCCGCGGCGGCGAGCGGAGAGGATCGCCTCGGCTTGAGAGTCGGGTACCCCGCGCTCGATAAGCTGCGAAAGAGTGGATTCGCGGATTCCCGCGTTTTTCATTCGTCCGAGCGAAGCTCCCGAGAGGACTGGCTTGCCTTCCGAATGGCGGCGCGCGACCTCGAGAACGAGAGAATCCGGCAGACCCACTAAACGGATGGCCTCGAGCTCGCCGGCGAGCAACCCCAGTTGATCCAGCTTGCAGATTTCGATGACTGTCTCCTCGCTCATTCCGGCGCCCAACATGCTCGCAACGCTGTCGCCGGCGTTGAACGGGCTGGCCCGGTCGTGAAACAGTTTGACGAGCGCAATGCAGCCCGCGTCGGAAAGGCCCGCCTGCCGAGCGGTGGCGATCTGAGCCACTTCGGCATCGGTTACGTGAAGCGCGGTCAATTGGTGGACGCTATCGTAGGACATTCCCGCATTAAAAAGGGGCGCCATGTCAACCGGAGGAATGCGATGGCAGCCTGAGGCTACGAATATTACTAGGCCGAGACAGAGCAGGGCAGGCAGCGATTTATGCCGAACGGCGGTTCTCCAGCAGGCATGAATTCGAAGTTTCGCAGCCATGAGAGAGATGTCCCTCAAGGTTCATTGTAACGGGCGGGCGGCGTGGCGGCGAAGCGTGTCACGCAAAGGTCACGGGGTCGCGACGAAATGGGCGGAGGATCGCGAAAGACGCTTCTGCGGAATCTGAAGAGCGATTTCAGATGTTGTAAACGCGCTCGATATCGAAAACGCCGTGAATGCGCTTAACGCCGGTAAGAATGCGCTCGAGCTGTTTGCGGTCGTGAACGTCGAGCGCGATCTCGATGCGCGCGCGCAGCGCCTGGCTGCCGCTTTCAAACGTGCGAATATTCGCCCCGGTTTCGCTGATCGCATTGGTGATGGCCGCCAGCATCCCGGGACGATCTTCCGTGAAAACACGGAGCCGCACGGGGAAGGTGGCCTCGGCGGCGCTCGCCCAGGTGACCGGCATGCTGCGCTCCGTTTCGTACATCAGATTCTGAACGTTTGGGCACGTCTTGCTGTGGACCGCGATGCCGCGGCCGCGCGTGACGTAGCCGATAATGTCGTCTCCCGGGATCGGATTGCAGCACTTGGCGCGATAGACCATCAAATCGTCGTGGCCGCGCACGGTGATCGCGGCATTCTCCATCCCAAGCATTTTCTTGACCGTCGAAACGAGCTTCGGTTTCTTTTCTTCCGGCGATTCGGTTAGCTGCTGCCCGGAAGCTTTTGCGAGCACCTGGCGGGCGGACCATTTTCCGTAGCCCAATTCGGCATAGAGATCGTCGATTCTCCCGCAACCGTAATCCGCGGTCACGCGCAGCCAGTCCTGTTCCGAAATCTTTTTGAGATTCAGAGCCGAGTGGCGCGCTTCTTTCTCGACGAGACGGCGGCCGACTTCGATGGCGTGCGCGCGTTCGTGGAGGTTGATCCACTGCCGGATTTTGCTGCGAGCGCGGGACGTCTGAATAAAACCGAGCCAGTCGCGCGACGGCTCGTGGCCTTTTTGCGTGAGAATTTCCACGACGTCGCCGTTCGCGAGCGCGTGGCGCAGCGGTACGATCGAGCCATTCACTTTTGCACCGATGCACTGGTGTCCAACTTCGGTGTGAATGGAATAGGCGAAATCCACGGGAGTGGCGCCGCGCGGCAGAACGACGACGCGGCCCTTTGGCGAAAAGGTGTACACCTCTTCGGGGTACAGGTCCACACGGAGCGTCGAAAGAAATTCGCTGGGCTCCTGCATCTCCTGCACCCACTCGATCAATTGCCGCATCCAGATCATGCGCTGATCGTCGGCCAGGGATGTGGTGGCGTCACGGCCGTCCTTATACTTCCAGTGCGCGGCGACGCCCTGCTCGGCAATGCGATGCATTTCCTGCGTGCGTATCTGAACTTCGAACGGCTGCCCGCCATAAATGACCGAAGTATGCAGCGATTGATACAGGTTCGGCCGGGGCATTGCGATGTAGTCCTTGAAACGCCCGGGCACGGGGCGCCAAAGCTGATGAATCACGCCGAGGGCGCCGTAGCAATTCTTCACCGTGTCGGTGATTACGCGCACGGCGAGCAGATCGAAGACCTGATCGAGCGTGCGCTGCTGCTTCTGAATTTTCAGGTGAAGCGAATAGATTCGTTTGACGCGGACTTGCACTTCGGCCGGGATGCCGCTTTCAACCAGCTTATCGCGAATCTGCTGTTGGACCTCGCCGAGAAATTTATCGAAGAGCTTCTGCTTCGAGGCCAGCTTTCTTTGCAGCTCAAGGAATGCTTCCGGTTCCAGATAGCGGAACGCGAGGTCTTCCAGCTCGCCGCGGATGAGGCCCATGCCAAGGCGATTGGCGACCGGCGCGTAAATATCGACCGTCTCGCGGGCGATGCGCTGCTGCCGCTCGGAATCAAGGTACTCGAGCGTGCGCATATTGTGGAGGCGGTCGGCGAGCTTCACCATAACGACGCGAACGTCGTTGACCATCGCCAGAAGCATCTTGCGGACGTTTTCCGCCTGGCGCGCTTCGGGAGCGAGCAAGTCTAGGCGGCTGATTTTGGTGGTGCCTTCCACGAGACGGGCGACGTCAGCGCCGAACCGCTCGTCGATCTGCTCGATCGGAATTTTGGTGTCTTCGACGACATCGTGAAGCAGCGCGGCGCACAAAGCGGTGACGTCAAGCTTCATGTCCGCGAGAAGATGCGCCACTTCGACTGGATGCGAAAGATACGGCTCGCCTGAAAGGCGGGTCTGAGAATGATGCTGCTTGGCGGCGAAATCGTAGGCGCGCCGAAGAAGTTCGAGATCGTCTCCGGGCCGGTTCCGGCGGACTTTGTCCATCAACTCGACGAAGCGAAGATCAACGGTGCGCCGGGCAGCCGCGGAAATCGCGGGTTTTGATGCAGGCTCCATCTGGCGCCATTTTAAGCCTGATGGATGCGCGGATGCGAGCTTTCACTGGCTTGCTCGCTCGAATTTGTCGAGTCGAACACGTCCCTCCGCCAGACGGAGGGGCTGGTGATCTGGGAGAATCACAGTGCGGCCGGAGTGAAAGCGCGGCGAGGGACTCCGTTGCAGACCAACATCCTCCCCGCCGCGAGACGTTCAGTTGCCTTTTTCAACCGGGTAGCCCTTGGCCACCCAGTCCGTGGCGAAATCGCGGGGCAAGAGAAGAACCCGCAAACGCCGGAAGCCCATCCAGCGAAGACCTTCGAACGCGGGTCGCACGTTTGGGCAGTGAACGAGCGGGCAGCATCCGCAATAGATGACGAGATTGGCGCTGCGTGGAATTCCCTGCGCCCATCTCTTTAGATCGTCCATGCCCTTGGAGGATGACGCGGCGCCGTGAAAGATGGCGCCTGGCACGTGTGCGCCCTCATATAGCGGGCGAAATCCGACGCAAACGACGGTTGGACGGCTCGCGGCCTTCGGATCGGACATTTCTTTCAGGAGGTCGCCAGGCTGAACCGTCTGCGCAAGCGTCCACGGGTCGTGCGAACTTTGCGCGAAGGCGTGTGCCGCAAACAGCCAGAGACTAACCAGTCCAATCGCAAAACTTAGCGTGAAGCCGAGGTGCGTTCTGATTCTTGCACCGCGCGAGGACCGATCGCGAGATATCGTGAACCGTGCGGGTGATATTTTGCAACCGTTCGGCCGTCGGTCGATTGCCATGAAAACTATTGTAGACGAATTTTTAAATTGCCGGGCAGGGATCGTGCGACCCGATCGCGTGCAATTGCGTGAAGAGAAAAAAGCCGGCGAGCCTAGGGACCCGCCGGCTAAAGTAGTTTGGACGACGATAAGAAGACTACGAAGTCGGTTGGGCCGAGCCCCCCTGCATCTTCTTCTGCTTGATGGCCTTCACTTTGTCCACCAGATCGTCCGCGAGCTTAATGTCTTCATCGCGAGCTTCCGGAGTGGCTTCCATATCGGCCTTCTGCCGGTAAAGAAGATTCAGGTACGCCATCGCATCGTCGTAATCGTTCCGTCGCGTCATGGCGTTGTGAAGATTGTCGATGCCTTCTTGAACGATCGAGCCATATTTCTGCTGGAATTGCGCGGCCAGCTGAGCGGGCATCGGGTCCGTATCTTTAACGGGCTTTTTCGCGGTCTTATTGTAGTCCGCTCGCATTTCCTTGTTGCCGCGGAACGCGATAGACCAGTCGATGACGCCGATCCAATAATAAGGCTCCGGGTCTTCAGGCTTCAGTTGAATGTGCTTCTCGTGATAGGTCTTCGATTCCTCGAATTTCTGGGGATCGAACGGCGTCCCGCCCATGTTGTAGAGCATCGAGCCGATGCCATCAATGGCCGAAAGATTGTTGGGATCTTTCTGAAGGACGTCCTGATACTCCTGGATAGCCTGCTGGCCCAGCCGCGTGTTTTCTTCGGACGGAGCGCCCGGGATGTACTGGTTCGCATAAGCAGTGGCTAGGTACAACCGGGCGTTCATGAGATCCGGGTCATAGTCCTTTGCCTGCTTGAAGTCCTCGATGGCCTGATCGAACTGGCCGTTCTTGAACGCCTGAACTCCCTTATTGAGCTTGTCGCGCGCGCGGAGCTTATTGCAGCCGGCGATAGCGACGACTGATGCGAAAAGGACGACCATCAGAGTAAGAGTGTGGGGCTTCCGCTGCATCCTGCTCTCCTTGACCGTGGCTGTGCCGCCCGGCGTGAAATCTTGCCCGAACCGGCAGGATATTGAATCTCTACCAGTATGTTGCTACTGGCCTGCTTCGATTTTGGCGGTAATCAGGCCAACGTGGTCGATGCCGGAACCGCGCATGATGTCAATCGCGCGGGCAACATCGGCGAACTCGACGTTGTCATCACCCTTGATGAAGGCAACTTTCTCGGCTCGCTGCGCGAAGATAGTCGAAAGCTGCGGCCCGAGATTTTCCCAAGTGGTCTTGTCCTGATTGATCATGACTCCCCCGCCGGAAGTCACCTGGACCACGATCGTCTTATTCAGGAGGTCCTGGTTCTGTTTCTGATTGGGAGGAGGCGGCTGGGGCACGAGGGCATCAAGCCCCTTGGGAGTGGTCGGCGTGATCACCATGAAGATGATGATCAGCACCAAGAGCACGTCGATCAACGGAACGATGTTCGGTTCCGACATCGAGCTTCCGCCATGTCCGACTGTCATTCCCATTGGAATACTCCTTTAGTGCGTCTACGTTACAACTAATCAGAGCCACCGGGTGGCGGCGCTGATGGCGGAGCGCCCGGGGCCTTCTTGTTGGTCTCGACCTTCTCGGTCAGGAGACCGAGGTTGTCCACGCCGGCGGAACGAACTTCGTCCACCACCTTTACGACGTCGCCGTACTTGGCCCGCGCGTCGGACCGGACGTAAACCGTCTTATCGAGACGATTGGCGATCTGGTCCTTGACGGACGATGTGATCTGATCGAGCGTGATTTGTTTGCTGCCGAGGTATATTTTGCCGTCGCGGGTGACGGCGAGAATGACGGCGTCGTCGCGATCCGCGTTCTTCATATCCTGAGCGTTCTGCGCCTTGGCCATGTCCACCGAGACGCCCTTCTGCAACATCGGCGTGATCACCATGAAGATGATCAGCAGTACCAGCATGATGTCCGCCATCGGAATGACGTTCGGATCGACCATCACTGGCGGTGCTTTCGGTTTATAAGCCATGGCTTACTTCTTTCCGCCTCGACGCGTGATGAAATAGTTGACCAACTCCATCGAGGAGTTGTCCATTTCGACGTCGAAAGCTTCCACTCGGTTCGTAAAATAATTGTACGCCCACACGGCCGGTACGGCGACCAGCAGTCCGAGAGCCGTGGTGATGAGGGCTTCCGCGATTCCGCCGGCGACCGCCGATAGGCCGGTGGCCTTCGCGGCCGAAATGCCTTTGAACGCGTTGATGATGCCCATGACGGTGCCGAAGAGACCGACGAAGGGCGCCGTGGAACCGATGGTGGCGAGGCCGGAAAGGCCGCGCTTCATCTCGGCGTGAACGATCGCGACCGAGCGCTCGAGTCCGCGCCGCGCCGCTTCAATCACTTCCTGATCGCCGACTTGCGATGACGCCGCCTGGAATTCCGAAAGCCCCGTGGCAACGACCTTGGCAATGTGGCTCTTCTTGTTGCGCTCGGCAATCGAAATTGCTTCGTCGAGCTTGTTGTCTTTCAGAGCGCCCGCAACCTGCTGCACGAACACGCGAGACTGCTTGCGCGCCGCGCTGTACATCAGGTATCGGTCAATCATGATGCCCACCGAGACTGCGGACATGACGAAAAGAACTCCAACAACGATCTTGGCGGGAATGCCCATGTTGTGCCACATGGTCACCAGGTCCCAGCCTACCTCGCCGCTCTGCTGCTGCAACATCGTTATGCTGGCCCACAGTAAATTCGCAACCATAATGTTTGCTCCTCCTCCATTCCTACCGATCGATCGCGGCAGCAAGATTCTGCCGGTCGCAAAAATCTTACACCGGCTAGAATCCCGTACCCCAGGACCCGCGCCGCTCCCTGCCTAATCGCCCAGCGTAAACACAACCGAAATCGTGGTATCCACTTCCACCGGCTCGCCATTCAGCAAGGTCGGCTGATAACGCCATTGCCGCACTGCCTCCATCGCATTCCTCATCAGCAGCGGCGGGCCGGAAACATATGTCAGCTCTTGAATCGTCCCGTTTTTCGCGATAACGGCATGCAATATCACGGTTCCGGAGATATGTGCGGTCTTGGCGATGGGCGGGTACGTTGGTATAACCTGCCGCAATAACTTCGCGCTCTGCACGTTGCCGCCAACGTGAATGCGTTGCAGCGCCGCCTTCGGTGGAGGAGGCAGGTTCGACCCTGGCGCGCCACCGATGATGCCGCCCAGGACTCCGCCAGCCGAGCCTCCTGGAACGCCGCCAACAACACCGCCCTGAACGCCTACATCCGGCGGGGTCTCCTCTTCCTTGATAATATTCACTTTCTTGGGGATGACCGTGGGGGCCATCAGCTTGTTCTGCTGAATCAAGTGAACCACGGGCTTCACGATCTTAATCTGTGCGATTGGAGGAGGAGGAGGAGGAGGGGGCGGAGGCGGTGCGACCAGAAACGTGGTCAGCATCTGCTTGGGCAAAGCCTCCGTATAAATAAGAGGAATCAGAACCAAGACGCCCAGGATAACCACCTGAATGATGGTTGAGACGACCATGGTCCACGAAGCGTTAGTCCTCTTCGCTACCGGGCTCGATACAACAAGATCGTCAAACATGATCTACCTCCTCGCTGCGGCCACTACGCGCTTCTCGGCTGCGGTTCCGGCGCGGGCAGCGGCTCCTCCGGGAGCTCCATGCCCTCGGTATTTATTCCAGACTACCACTATGGGTGCTGCAATCCCGAAACTGGAGTACGTTCCTACCACAACTCCTATCACCATGGCAAAAGAGAAGGCGCGGAGCACTTCGCCTCCCATGATGAATAGAACCAAAACCGTCAGAAGTGTAAGCCCGCTCGTCAGGATTGTTCGAGACAGCGTCTGGTTGATGGCCTTATTTACGATGTCGGGAAACTTGTCCCGCCTCATCAACCGCAAATCTTCCCGCACGCGGTCAAATATGACAATCGTATCGTTCATCGAATAGCCGACCAGAGTCAGCAATGCCGCAATGACGGTTAGCGAAATCTCGAGATGAAACGTTCCTCCAAAAAGCGAAAAGAACCCCAGAGTAATCAGCACGTCATGGAAGACGGCGATTACAGCCGCGGCGCCATAAATCCACTCAAACCTGAATGCAATATATAACAGCATGGCGCCCAAAGCATAGAGCGTCGCGAAAATGGCCTGCCGCCGCAATTGCGCTCCCACTTTCGGTCCCACAATTTCGACGTTGCGAATCGCAAAGTCTCCGAGCGCCATTCCACTGTTCAACGCGCTCAAGACGGGTGGAGTTACGCCGCTGACGCTTTTCAGTTCATCGAAATTCGTGACGATGCCGCCGTGATCCCTGTCCCGCGCATCCAGCAATTGCTGCGCAAGCTGGTTGTAGCGATCGCCCGCATTCGTTCCCAGCGCGAGCGGGTCCTGCTGCGTCAGATAGGCGGCGAGGGCCGAGGGAGTAATGGAATTGAAATCCGGCTTGCCCGACGAGTCCATTCGGAACGTTTTGTGCAGAACTCCGATGATCGCTTCTTTGCCGGCGTCGAGCGCCTGGTCGCCCTGCCCCTTCTGCTCGAGACCGATGACCACGTCATTGTGAGAATTGGGATTGGAAATGTCGCTGATGCCCTGAATCGTGCTGTTCGACAACCCGGCGGCCTGCAGGCCATCGCGAATCTTTTGGATTGGAGGTGTGTTGGCAAACCGAACGTACACCAGGGTTCCGCCGCGGAAATCAATGCCGTAGCGCAAGCCGTGATGCGCGAAGACCGAAATCCAGCCGACCGCAAGGAGGAACAGCGACAGGGCGACGAAGTACTTCGCCTTCCCCATCCAATCAACATTCGGTTCGTGAAAAAACTCCATGCGTAGTCCTATCCGTGTGAGTTAGACACCGCTATTCCCGAATTGGTTCCCGGTAGCATAAAGTTTCTGTTGAGTCCCGGTACCCTGGCCGATCCCTCGATACTTAGATGCTCAACTGCTCCTGTCGTCCCATTTTCGACAGGTGGAAATCAAAGATTGCCCGCGACACGTAGATCGAAGTGAAAATGTTGGCGATCAAACCGATGGTCAACGTAATCGCGAAACCCTTGACCGGGCCAGTGCCGAACAAAAACAAAAAGATAGCCGAAATCACAGTGGTGACGTGCGTATCGATAATCGTCCGGAACGCATTGGCGAAACCCGCATCGACAGCGGGCGCGTTGGCCTTGCCATTGCGCAATTCCTCGCGAATGCGCTCGAATACCAGAACGTTTGAGTCCACACCCATGCCTATGGTCAAGATAACGCCCGCAATGCCGGGCAAGGTGAGCACGGCGCCGGCAAAAGCCATGAAAGCAATCAAGATCACCAGGTTGAGAATCAAAGCCACAACTGCATTGACACCGCTCAGCTTGTAATAGATCACCAGGAAAATCATCACCACGATCAAGCTGCCCAGCGAAGCACGAACGCCTTCACGAATGGAATCCGCCCCCAACGAGGGACCCACCGTTCGTTCTTCCAGATACTTGATGGTGGCCGGCAACGCCCCCGACCGTAGAACGAGCGCTAGGTCCTGCGCCGATTCCTGGCTGAAACTCCCTTCGATTACGCCTGAATCTTCGATGCGTCCATTGATGGTTGGAGCTGTATAAACCTTGTGGTCCAGCACGATAGCCATGCGGCGATTGATATTAGTCTCCGTAAACGGGCCAAAGCGGGCCGCCGCTGCGTTGGAAAGGTGGAAATCCACCTCGTACTCGCCGGGATTCTTGCCGCTCGGAGCGGCGTTCGCTCCGCGAAGATCGAGGCCGGTAACGATGGGGGCGCGGTTCACGATGTAATACACCTGCTGCGCCTGCCCCTCTCCCGCCGCCTCCGAACGCCCAGCAATGATTTCGGCGCCAGGCGGTAACACACCGTTGTGAGCGGCGATGGCTGCCGCTTCCGATGGATACGTTTGGTCGTCAAGAACGAGCGTAAGGGCAAGCTGGCCGCCGGCTTGAATCACGGACTTCGCGCGCGTTGGATCGCCTTCGCCCGGGAGCTGCACCAGAATCTCATTATCCTCGCGGCCCGTGAAGGCGATGGTCGGTTCTGTCAGGCCGAGGGCGTTGATGCGGCGCGTGATGGTCTCGAGCGACTGGTCCATAGTTTGCCGGCGAACGTCCGCGATGATGGAAGGCTTCATGGTCAGCAAATAGCCGTTGGTCTCGCCCGCAGCGGGCGAAATCGCCCAATCGCCGAATTGGCTGGTAACGAGGTCGCGAAAGCTCCCGGAAGTGGCAGGGTCCACGTTGCGCACGAGAATATGCGTGTTGTCTACGCGCCGAATCTCGCCGATTCCGATGCTTTTGTCGTGAAGTTGTTTGGTGAGTTCGTCGATCGCCTGATCGCAGCGCAGGCCGATTGCTTCATCGACCTGCACTTGAAGAACCAGGTGGCTGCCGCCCTTGAGGTCAAGTCCGAGCTTGATGCGGTCGGCGAGGTTCTGAACGATCTGCGTGCCCGAGGTAGGAAAGTCCGGCAAGCCAATCACACCGTAAATACAAATTAAAATGACGGCAAAGATAAAAATGAACTTCCATCTGAGCTGGGAATTCATGAGGACTAGCTAGCTCTCCTTCGGTGGTTCTGCCTGGAGTCCGGCGATGGCGTTGCGCGCCAGCTTTACTTTTACCTGCTCGGCGATGCGCAGTTGCACGGAATCGGATTCGAGGCCGACGATCGTGCCGTACATGCCGCCGTTGGTGATCACTTTGTCGCCGTTCTTCAGACTTCTTAGCATTTCCGCGGTTTTTTTCTGCCGCCGCTGCGCCGGCATGATCATTAGAAAATAAAAAATGACCACGATCAGGATTAGGGGCAGAAAAAGCGCGAATCCGCCGGGTCCCGATTGCGCCTGTAGCGTGGCGAGAACCGCCGGGTTCGTCATTCCAGGTATCACAATCCTCGCGCCTTTCCCGCCGAAGCGGGCGCGTCTGCCGGGGCTGGCAGGCCGCCTTCAAGAACTACTTGAAGATGCTGCTCCGCCTTGTGTTGCTCCCAACGCCAGCTTGGGTTTGCCTATTTGAGGCGTGCCTGAAGGTCAGAGCGGAATCTTTCGAGCTTTCCAAAACGGATAGCCTCGCGAATTTCGCGCATGATGTCAAGGTAAAAGTACAGGTTGTGGTGGGTGTTCAGGACGGCCGCGAGCGACTCTCCCGACACGTAGAGATGGCGCAAGTACGCGCGGGAATATCGCCGACAGACGGCGCAATGGCACGTTTCGTCAATTGGCCGCCGATCGTCCGCGTAACGCGCGTTGCGAATCAGCAGGCGTCCTTGCGAAGTGAAGAGGCATCCATGGCGCGCGCTGCGGGTCGGGAGCACGCAGTCCATCATGTCGACGCCGAGCGCGGCGTAATCGGGGATTTGTTCCGGCTTGCCGACTCCCATCAAGTAACGAGGACGATCGGCGGGAAGACGCGACGCCGCAACCTGTGCCATTTCGCAAGTCACAGCATGTGATTCGCCAACGGCCAGACCCCCGACGGCGTAACCTGGCAAATCGAGTTCGACAAGCGCGTCCGCATTTTCGCGACGAAGAGCTGGATATGTGCCGCCCTGCACGATGCCGAAAAGCATTTGCCGCGCCGGATCGCCGTGCTCCGCGAAATAATCGCGCGAGCGGCGCGCCCAGGCGAGCGTGCGCGCAGCCGCCTCCCGTGCCTGCGATTCCGCCGCCGGAGCTTCGATGCATTCGTCGAGCGTCATCACGATATCCGCACCCAGCGCGATTTCGATTTCCAGAGCTTTTTCGGGCGAAAGAAAATGCTCCGTGCCGTCGAGGTGGGAACGAAAGCGAACGCCGTCGTCATTTACTTTTCGCAGATCGCTGAGGCTGAATACTTGGTAGCCGCCGGAATCCGTGAGGATCGCGCCGCGCCAGGCCATGAATTCGTGCAGGCCGCCCATGCGGCGGATGAGTTCGTGACCCGGACGAAGAAATAGATGATACGTATTCGAGAGCAGGATTTGAACGCCCAGTGCTTCCAAATCCTGCTGCGTCTGGCTTTTTACCGTTGCGGCCGTGCCGACAGGCATGAACGCAGGCGTTTCGATCACGCCGTGCGGCGTCGTCAAGCGGCCCAGTCGGGCGCCCGTCGGATCGGTGGCGATAACCTCAAATTGAAATCCCATCCGACGGAGTTTATATCAGGAGAATGCAGCCGCGAAGCCGACCTTGATCAGGACGAAAATAATCCAAACGGCGAGAACGGTGGTGAAGGCTTTGCCAAATGAAAGTTTCTTGGGGTTCGTCGCGCTGTAGCCGAACCCCAGAAGGATCAAAACCCACAGCGTAAAGAGATCGAGCGAGCTCAGCAGCGATACTAGCCATTTCGGCGCGTCGTCCCCCGCAAACACTCCTGGATTCGAGGCGACCACATTTTGAAGATCTACGGTCGTTGGATCTTTCAGGAAGAGAATCACGATGGCCAGAATGCTGACAATGATGTAGGGAGTCCACGCGTAGGAAACGATTCCCAGCGAGGCGCCGAATGTAATCTTCTGGCCGCCCATGAGATTGAAGACTCCCAACAAAACCGCCGCCGCGATCAGCGCTCCCACGAACGTAAACACAACGGCGCCGACGTAGCCAAAGATCGGCGCGAACTTCACCTGCTTGTCGATCATTTCCTGGCGCTGGTCGGGCGTCATTTGCTCCATCCGCTGCTGCATTTTCGGAGTGGCGTCCTGCTTTTCCATAAAGCTGCGCCAGGCGCCGCGCGCGCTGAAGGTCGCGATAACCCCCGCCGAGAGGGCGCACAGAATGATCAGCGGCAAGAGCCACGTCGGCCGCTGTGCGATGGATTCGAACGTCGCTTTAGGGGCAAAGAGCACGTTGAAGAGGCGGCTGACTGAATTGGCCGAGACCGGTGCTTCTGGCGCAGGTGCGGCGACTGTAGCCATGCGTTGGTTCCCCCCAAGGATAAGTTGACGGCGATTCTATTCCCATTACGCCTCCGCACAAGAAAAAATTTCAGTTCGCAAACGGACTATGGAAGTACGAGCCGGCTTGCAGCGCTACGCCGGAATTTCGGGGACGGCGGCGAGAAGAGCTTGCGTGTAGGGATGTTCCGGCGCGGATAAAATTTGCTCCGCTGGACCGGTCTCGACAATACGCCCTGCCTGCATTACGGCGACCCGGGAAGCGAGTTGCGCGACGACCGGCAGGCTGTGAGAAATCAGAATCAGCGTGAGCGAAAATTCGCGTTGAAGGCGGGCGAGCAATTCCAGGATTTGCGCGCCGACGGAGACGTCCAGCGCCGAAACAGGCTCGTCCGCGATGATGAGCTCCGGCCGCAGGACCAACGCGCGCGCGATTCCGATTCTCTGGCGCTGCCCGCCGGAAAATTCGTGTGGGTAGCGGCCGAGCGCATCATCGCCGAGTCCCGCGGCTGCGAGCATTTCCGCGGCCTTCGCTCGGCGCTCGGCCCGCGAAAGTTGCGGCTCGTGAATCGCCAGCGGCTCGCCGACGATCGCGCCCACGCGCATGCGCGGGTTGAGCGATGCCGCCGGATCTTGAAAAATCATCTGCATGCGGCGGCGCAACGCGCGGAGTTCCGGACCTTGCGCTTTCAGCCAATCCTGCCCGCGAAAACGGATTTCGCCTGAATCAGGCTCGATCAACCGCAAAAGCATCCGAGCCAGCGTGGTCTTTCCGCACCCGGATTCGCCGACGATCCCCAGCGTCTCCCCGGGCTGCACGGAAAGGCTGACGCCGTCAACAGCCATCGCGCGCTGCGACGATTCCGTGAATGCGCCCGAAGAAGCGGCAAACGATTTTCGCAGATCGCGGGCTTCGAGCAGCGGCGCGTCTGCAAGTACATCCGCAAGCGCGTCATTACGTGACTCAGCCACGGCCGTCACATTTTTTCGCCGGCTATCAGAATCGACGTTGTGACCATGTTGATGTCGGTGTCACCAGAATTGATGACATCGTTGGCGGGAGCGTATTGCGGGTGCAGGTTCGCGGTATCTCCGGGGATCGTCGCTTCGAGCAGGCGCCGCGTCTGAGCGTAGACTTCGTCGCCCCTGCTCCAGCCGGCGGTGTGCATCCAGCTATCGAACGAGCGCAGCTTCTCCGCGGGTTCGCTCGTCAGCACCTGAAGGCCCGCGGCGGCAAACAACGCGTGGAATTCTTTTCTTGACAGCGTGCGGACATGCGAAGGGTCGCGCACTTTTTCAATGCGATTGCTGAGCTCGGCCGCTTTCGAATCTTCCGGCGCCTGCAAATCAAGGATTCCGGCGCGGCCGCCATTTCGCAGCACGCGAGCCATCTCGCGAACCACGCGCGCGGGATCCGGAATGTGGTGCAAGCTGTAGCCGGTCACCGCAACATCGAGCGAGGCATCGGGAAATGGCAGCGCCTGAGCGTCGCCGATTGCGAAAACCAGATTCCGAAGATTTTGCTCCGCAACCGACCGTTGCGCGCGCGCCAGCATGGCAGGCGTCAAGTCCAAGCCGCAAATCCAGCGGACTTGAGGCGCGAAACGCAGCGCAAGAGTCCCAGGTCCGCACGCGATATCGACGGCGCGATCCGTCGCGCGCGGCGCAACCATGCTGGCAAGCAGATCCACTTCCTGAGCGCGATTGGCGATCGCGTATTCGCCAAACACTTCGGCGGTGCGCGTGAACCGGTCGCGAATCAGATCTTTTTGGCTTTGCTGTTCCGGAGTATTCATGATCATCGCATCCGTTTTGGAATTGGTTTATTTGGAAGGGCTAATCCCGCTCTAGCACCTGAAGAGCGTAGCGCCGCCCTTCAGGGCGGCATCCCGAGTTAAAGACTTTGCGTGATTACGCCAGTTTTTCGTCAGGGCACGGCTTCAGCCGTGCCGAAAAATGCCCAATCTCAGGGGTTTCAACCCCTGAGGTTCTGCTGTGCCCTGTTTGTGCTCCCCGGGATACGCCCACTAATTTACGGAACAAGGATACACCTTGCGTTGTGCTCCGGCGATGCCAGACGAAGATCCGGCATCGCATCATCACATCGCGCGACGTGCAGCGCGCATCGCGGCCCGAACGAGCACCCCGGAGGGAGCGCGTCGAGAGACGGAACCGTGCCGGGTATCGGGACGAGTTTCTCGCGCGTAAGCCGCGGCGCGGCGCGCAGCAAACCTTCCGTATAAGGATGCCGCGGCCGGCGCAAAACTTCACTCGCGGGACCTTCTTCCACGACGCGCCCGGCGTACATCACCGCCACGCGATCGGCCACTTGCGCGACCACGCCAAGATCGTGCGTGATGAAAAGAAGCGAAAGCCCGAGTTCACGCCGCAGCTTCGCGAGCAATTCGAGAATCTGTTTCTGCACGGTGACGTCGAGGGCCGTGGTCGGTTCATCCGCGATAAGCACGCGCGGACCGGCGGCCAGCGCCATGGCAATCATCACGCGCTGCCGAAGGCCGCCCGAAAGCTGGTGCGGATATTGCCGCGCGCGGCGCGGAACATCCGGCACGGACGCGCGGTCGAGCGATTCAAGCGCTCGCCGTCGAATTTCCCCGGCAGCGGCTCCAGGCTCGTGAACGTGAATCGATTCTTCCACCTGCGCTCCGATTCGCATCACCGGATTCAGCGCCGTCATCGGCTCCTGAAAAATCATCGCGATTTCGCGCCCGCGAATGGAGCGCATCTGCGACGGCGTCGCGGCGATCAAGTTTGCGCGCGATGGATTTGTTGCGCCGCGATGGCCGTCGCTCGATTCGCCGCGCGGCTGCACGATTTGCGAAAAATCGCGCCGTTTGTCATTCCGAGTCGCCGAAAGCGGCGAGGAACCCGCTGTTTTCCCGGCATTTCGTTCGGATTCGCCGAGCGATTGAGCGGTTTGCGGATAAATGTACTGCTTGTCATTCCGAGTCGCCGTAGGCGGCGAGGAACCTGCTGTTTTCTCGACGTCTTGCCCGAAGCCGGCTCCTCGCTGAAGCCACGCCTCCCCGGTGACGCGCGCGCCCGGCGGCTCGAGGCCCATCAGCGCCAGCGCCAGCATCGTCTTGCCGGAGCCCGATTCGCCGACGATGCCGAGCGTCTCGCCTTCGCCGAGCGTAAACGAAACATCGTTTACCGGACGAATCCAGCCTGCCTCGGTCGGCAGTTCAACCGTAAGCCCGCGAACGTCGAGCCGTATCGCCATGGAAACATCATAAAACGCGGGATCACACCGCGGCGCAAATTTCCGCTATAGATTGCCTATGCCGGTACGCGAATGTCCAGTTTGCCATGGCGCCGTTTCGTTTGCCGCAAAGACAACGCGCGTACCGAGGCGGGTTTTGTAGCGCCACGCTTCAGCGTGGCAGCCGTTTGCGTCGCAGGATGTTGAAACTGTTTTCCGTGGCGCTGCTCTTTTCCTTCGCCGCGATTTTCATCTTCTTGCAGAATTGGACCCGCCCGGGCGCATTTGCAAACAACCTGATTTTGGCCATACCCGCCATCGCATTTTCTATTGGCCTGCGTCTCCACCTGGGCCGGCCTCAGAAAATTACGCGCGCTGCCGCCTCCAATCTTCCACCCAAGCACAGCGCACCCAGCCCAGCAATCCCATCAGCGCGCGTGACGAAAATCAGTAAAACCCATCTCATAAATGTCGTCTAGGGCGTCGGAGCTTTAGCTCCGACATACAAACCTCGGCAGTTTTTCGTCAGGGCACGGCTTCAGCCGTCCCGAATAGTCTCGGAAACTCAGGGGTTTTAACCCCTGAGGTCAGCGGAATGGGAAGTCGTCCTAGTCGCTGGCGAAGCCTTCGAGCAAGGCGCGGACTTTGCGCGAGCGCAAAGGATGGCGCAGCTTGAAAAGTGGGTCACCTTTCGTTTTCTGCTCTCTAGTGATAGTGTTTGCCAACATGGCGAAGCTCGAAGTTGTCTCCCCAAAATGCATCGAAAGGCGTGCCTACTGGGTCGATGAAATCGTCAAAATTAGCGGTCGTTTCGGAGAGGACACGAGCCGAATTGTGGCGGAGCTTACCGCAGAGGTCGAACGTGAAGGTGTCGTCGCATTGATCGACCACCTTCGGCTATGCGGTTCCATTCCAGAACGCTACGGGCAGGATTCCAGCGAAGAAAAACTGTACTCCAAATATACAGATGCTCTTCTTGCAGCCGCCTATACGCACATTGGTCTCGCAAGCATCGTGATCGACGAGCGGGCGGACGCCGCGGATGTCGAGGCTGTCGGGGAGGACTACGACCTCGTGGCCGATGCAAAGGTTTTTCGATTAAGCCGAACTGCCAAGAACCAAAAGGACTTCAAGATTGAAGCCATGCACGGCTGGAAGCGTGGGAAACGCCACGCAATGGTGGTTTGCCCGATATATCAACTCCCGTCTAGGTCCAGCCAGATCTACCAGCAAGCTATCACCAGAAGCGTTTGTATATTTTCCTATTCTCATTTGGCAGTGGTCCTGCAGTTTTGCGACGAGTTGGGTGAGCGTCCCGCTCAAGGTCTAGTGCTCGCCGCGCTAAGATGCGCTGAAAGCTTGAATCCAACGAAGGATTCGGTGGCCTATTGGACTTCTCTCAATCGGACGATGCTTGACTTCCACGAGGCTATCGGTCCGCTGTGGCGTATAGAAAAAGTGGCAATGGTGGAGAGCCTTGCGGTGGCCAAAGAGGAGGCCCTAATCTTCCTTGCTGAGGAGCGCAAGCACATTATGGAAATGACCCGAGAACAGGCGATTGCGCACTTGATAAAGGACCGAAATATCGATGGACGTGAAAAAGTGATTCAAGCCGTGGCCGACAACGGAATACTTTCTATGGCGTGAAGAGCAACGAAGGTTTGTTTTCTAGCCTCTTACGGCAGATAGCTGCGTATTCCGGATTTATCTCGTACGCTATGAAGTGACGGTCAAGATTTTTGGCGGCTATTGCCGTGGTCCCACTTCCGGCAAATGGGTCGAGTACTATTTGACCCGGCCTAGTTGTCAGTGCGATTAGAGCCTGCATGAGCTTCGTCGGTTTCTGCGTCGGGTGTAGCCCGGTTTCCTCGGTTGAGGCTCCACATTCGATTATGTTGTCGGGCCGTCGAACATAGCGAATAAACTCGTCCTCGTTGAATGGCCCCACGCCGTGATTGAGCGCGTTGTCGGCGATTGTGGTGCCAATCTTGTAGGGTTTCGTAAACCACAGAATCGGTTCAAACGACGGACGAAGGTTTCCGACCCTCCAGCCTTCCCATTCTTGCGACGCAGCCCGGTCTCCTCGGCGATCAAAAACAACACTTACGCGCTGCGCTCTATGTGGTGCGCGTTCACGAATCCAGCCCAACATATCCTTAAAGGAAAACCCTGCATCCTCAAGTGCGCACACACATCGATGTGCATACCTGCGGCCGGCAAAGACAATTCCAGAGCCTCCGGGTTTCAACACTCTCAGCCATTCTGACGCCCAGCTTGAACACCAGTCGTAGTATTCTCGTGGGATAGCACGGTCAGCTTCCGACCAACCGTTTATGGGTTTCCCACGCCTTCGAAAGATCGCCCCAGCTTTTTCCTGAGCCGGACTCGACCCAGAAAAAGCTGAATTTGTATTGTCATGCAGAATGTCCCAATCCTCAACGCCGATCCCATATGGGATATCGCTCAAAATCAGATGGACCAATTCAGATGGTAACGTTCGTAGCTCGTTGCGAGAATCGCCTACCGTCACGGTGTCGAGCTGCTCTAAAGTGTTCGCCGGGGATGCCATTGTGTCGACGTGATCCTATCACGCAACAACCTCGTAACTTGATTGTAAGACAAGTTGCTCCGACCACCAATGATGATAGCCGTGAAGATCCCCGGCCGGGTGCATGCTTTGCGCCTCCTGCAAAGCGTGTGGATTTTGGTTTTAGTTTTCTTTGCGTGCGACTCCATCTGCGCTCTCTGTGTCGCTGGCTTTCCTATGTACCGGGAGTCATCGAGCCAGAAAGAATTGAAATCATCGGGTAGCCCATGACCAATTCTTATCGCGGATGCGTGAATCCGCACTCCTTCCATAGCTTTTCCCAAACCCAGATTCCCAGAGGCGGCCTTCATCGGCAGCGGAAATCCCAACTGATGGGCCAGCATGCACACCTGGCCGCGATGATGCGCGTCGTGCGAAAGCATGAAGGCCACCATGGCTGCGCCCGCGGGCCACGGCCTCGCCCAGCCGTCGCGGCGAAACGTTTTCACCCGGCTCCGCGGCTTGCACAGAGCGTCCGAAAGCATCTCGGAGCAGCGCGCGGCGCTTTCAGCCAGCGCGGCCCGGGCTTGTTTCTGCGTGCAGCTAGCGCGGTCGAGCGGCGCGGGGAGCTTTAGATGCGGGGCCGACAACCTCAGCCATTTGCGGCGGATGTTGTGGACGTGCGCGACGATCGCGGCGATCGTTCGTCCCTTGCTCCCTGGCAATTTGGCGCGCCATGCGGCGGGATCGAGATTTTCGAGGACGATCTGATTCATCCGCTCGTTTACGGCGTAACTCTCCACCAGCGCCGCGCAAAGATCGGAGCCAGCGTCAGCGTGTGAGTGGGTCATGGGATCACCTCGTAGGCCCAAGCCTGACATCGCGACCTATCTCGATCAAGTCCACATAATCCTACTGAGACAAGCCTTGGCCGAACCTGCTAGGTTGTTTTCGCCTCCGCATCCGAGGCGCAAATCAGCGCCGCGGCGCGCTGCGGCGAACGAAAACAAGGAGAAAGTCGATGTCCGGCTTGGAAAACAACCGGGAAGATGAACCACAAAGCGACCGCAAGACACCGTCAGACGCAGACGCTATCTTACGTGAATTGTTCGATGAAGGGACCCTGGCGCGCGCGAGGGAGGAAGAGCGAAAGTGGAGGGAGGAACCGAAAAAACGGTATGAAATCATGGTCAGACCCAGCCGCGCTGAAGCTCCTGAAACCGCAGCCATCGCCCCGCCAGAAGCAACCCCAACGGCTATCCCTCGCAAGCCTCGCGCCCGGCTCGTGAGCGCTCGCCGCGATAAACGCGCCGCCGCGGCCGACTTTGAGCGGCACAGCCGCAAATGTGTGATCTGCCACCACGCCGATCGTGAGTCCATCGAGGAAGAATCCCTGAACTGGCACAGCCCTTCGCGAATTACCACTCATTACGAACTCCACGATTATCGCTGCGTTTACCGGCACGCTCGCGCCGCGGGACTTTGCGTGCTTCGCCGTCACAATCTGCGAGCCGCATTCGAACTCATCATCGAACAGGCGGAGAAAGTCACGCCCACCGCCGACGCCATTATCCGCGCAGTGCGCGCCTGCACCTGCCTCACCGGCGACGGTCAGCCCACGCTCCAATGGGTCGAGCCGGCTCGCCACGTCAAAATTTCCGTCTCTCACGCGCCTGCGATCCCCGAACGAGCACCAGCTCAGAAAGCGAAGAGTAGGCCCCGGAGAAAAAAGTAGACGCCAAAAATGAAGGCAGGGAGGGAGCGATTCTAATCGGCACAACAGGGATTAGAAATCGATGCAACTAGCTGAAAACAAAGAGTGGAGGCCGAGTCTAATCGACAAAAAATCGGCTCTTTTCGAGGTGCTTTTTCTACTCAGTAGTCGTTGGCCGAGCCTTCGAGGAAGGCGCGGAGTTTGCGGGAGCGCGACGGGTGGCGCAGCTTGCGGAGAGCTTTGGCTTCGATCTGGCGGATGCGCTCGCGCGTGACCGCGAACGACTGGCCCACTTCTTCGAGTGTGTGCTCGCTGCCATCGTCGAGTCCGAAACGCATCTTGATGACCTTCTCTTCGCGCGGCGTGAGCGTCTTCAGGACGGAGGAAGTCTGTTCCTTGAGGCTGAGGTTGATCACGGCGTCGGACGGAGACACCACGGCCTTGTCTTCGATGAAATCTCCGAGATGCGAATCTTCTTCTTCGCCGATGGGAGTTTCGAGCGAAATGGGTTCCTGCGCGATTTTCAGGATTTTCCGGACTTTCGCGACCGGGATGTCCATGCGCTTGGCGATTTCTTCGGAGGTCGGCTCGCGGCCAAGTTCCTGAACGAGCTGCCGCTGCGTGCGAACGAGCTTATTGATCGTCTCGATCATGTGCACCGGGATGCGGATGGTGCGGGCCTGATCGGCGATGGCGCGCGTGATGGCCTGGCGAATCCACCAGGTAGCGTAGGTCGAGAACTTGTAGCCGCGGCGCCATTCGAATTTGTCCACGGCCTTCATCAAGCCGATGTTGCCCTCTTGAATCAGGTCGAGGAACTGCAAGCCGCGATTCGTATATTTTTTGGCGATGGAAACCACCAGGCGAAGGTTGGCCTCGATCAATTCTTTCTTGGCTTGCTCGGCTTCCGCTTCGCCGCGAAGGATCACCTGAAGGTTGCGCTTCAGTTCCGTGGCGCTCACTTCGCTGGCAAGCTCGATTTCATCGAGCTCCTGGCGGCGCGCGCGCAAATCCTTGCGGGCTTCGGCTTGCACGTCGGCTTTCGAGGCATCGACGCGGCGTTCGAGCTTTACGGCCTCGCGTTCGAGCGAATGGACGCGCTCGACGGTCTGGCGAATCTTGTCGATGAGCCGCTTTTTCTCAAGCGGGTTGAAATCGAGATCGCGCACGCGATTGGACATCTCGACGCGAGCGCGGCCAAGCGCGAAGCGGGCATGCAGATACGGACGCTTCTTGGAACGCGGAACCTTTTCGAGTTTTGCGGCCAGCTTCATCGCGAGCAGATACAGCTTCGCGATTTTGTCGATTTCCCGCAGCGTTTCCTTGGTCTTGGCCTCGATCTTTTCTTCGGTCAGCTCTTCGTCGTCGAACTGGACGATTTCCTTGATCGAGCGCGAGCCGCTGCGCAAATCTTCGCCGACCTGCAAAAGCTCCTTGAGGATCAGCGGAGCGCGCGAAATGGTTTTCAGAACGAGGAGTTGTCCGCGCTCGATGCGCTTGGCGATCGCCACTTCGCCTTCGCGCGTAAGCAGCGGGACGGTGCCCATTTCGCGGAGGTACATGCGGACTGGATCGTTCGTCTTTTCGAGCGTGCCGGGCGTGAGATCGAGATCGCCATCCTCGGAGGCCGTCTCTTCCTTGACCACTTCGACGGATTCGGCGGAATCGGCCGCGGCGAGCGCGGCCTTGGCAGCCGCCAAATCTTCGTACACATCGATGCCGTTGCGCTCGAACGTCGAGAGCAAATCATCAATTTCTTCCGAGGAATGAACCTCGGGCGGCAAAATATCATTGACCTCATCGTAGAGCAGGTAACCGCGTTCCTTGCCCATGGCGATGAGCTGCCTTACTTGATCGTATTTTTCCTCAAGAGCCAGCGTCACGATTTCCCCCTCCGGACCTGCGCCAGCGCGCAAGGACGGGTGCAATGCAAAAGCCGCCAACGCCGACACCACGGCGCGGCTTTTCGTTGGCTACGAATGGACGGATAATGAAGACGAATTTTCGATTCGATTCCCGAACCCTGCGCCCGATCACGCTTTGCTCGCGCCTTCCCCTACACCTATATGATGCTCGGCACGGGCAACACGTTTCTCCCGAAACCTATGAAGCATACCCTAGGAGGTTGCAGGCGGTCAATTCGGAGCTGCGCGTGGCCGCTCGCCCAGAAGAGGGGCGCGTGGTGTCAACGCGCTCTGCACGCTGCGTGTGGTATATAAGAAATGCGCTTACTAAACCCTGAGACTGGGCGCGCGCGAAGATGGCCGAAAACCGGGAACCCGCAACGAGCGATGTCCTAGTTATGGGAGGCGGAGCAACTGGGCAGCTTGCGGCCGCCTACCTGCGGAAGCGCTTTCCCAACCTGAAGGTGGCCGTAGTCGAGGGCCCGCACAAGAACCGTCCCATCGTCGGCGAGTCCTTCGTCGAAATCACGGTTGATTTCCTTCTGGAACTCGGACTTGGCGCGTACCTGATTGAAAAGCACTATCCGAAGTACGGGCTCACCTATTATTTCAAGCCGGACATCGACAATCCCGCGGACCGTACTTACGTGGTGGATGAAGCTCCGACGGTGCCGCCGCTTCTCTCCTTCCAGATAAACCGCTTTACATTCGATCGCGAGGTGCGGCGGCGCAACCTGGAGAACGGGGTGCAAATGATTGACGGCGCAGTGAGCGGCGTCGCTCTTGGCAATGATGGCGGCCCGCACGCCTTGACAGTGCGAGACTCCGCGCAGGACGAATGCACGTTTCATGCGCGCTGGCTGATCGACGCAACCGGGCGCAACCGCGTGCTTTCGAAATTGTTGCAGCTTCATGAAAGGGTGCAAGAACAGAAGAACGTGTTCTGGTTCCGGCTTAAGGATTTCAATCCCGACATTCTGGGCCGTATTCGCGCTCTCAAGAAACAGAATCGCGCCTTCGTTCCTTACTTCGCGACCCATCATTTTTTTGGCAAAGGCAATTGGATCTGGTGCATCCCGATGCGCTCGCCCGAAGACGCGGCATTCATGAGCGTTGGCATCACGTACCGTAAAGACATCTATCCGTACGGCGAGGTCCGCACGATGGAACAATTCCTGGAGTGCGTGGGGCGCGAGCATGAGGTGATTGTCGAGCTCGTGCGCAGCGGCTCCGTCGTCGACACGAATTTCTACAGCTCCTATATGTGGGAATGCCGCCAGCGTTATTCATCCGATGGCTGGTACATCATCGGCGATGCGGGCGACACGGTTGATCCGCTGTACAGCGTGGGGATGGCCTTATCGTCGGTGCAGATCCGGCAGATTGCGGCGATGATCGAAAGAGAGTTGAACGGCTACGACACGCGCGAGTTCACGAAAGACCTCGATACCGCGATCACCGCGTTTCAACGCGGAGTGACGCGAGATACGACGCGACTGTACGAATGCATGGGCGACGCCTACCAGTGCCATCTGGGCGTGCATCTGGCGGTGACCGAACTTTTCCATCTTGCGCTTCCGTTGTTGATGAACGGGTATCTGTGGGATCCACGCATGGTGAAAGTGGTCAACCGGTTCGTCAAACTCGAAACACTGGAGGCTGATTCCAGAAAGTTCCACGAGCTTATCCGGCAGGTTAGCGCCAATCCGAAGAACCGGGCAGCCAGTAATTTTATTAAAGTGCAGTCCGGCGCTTCGATGAACGCCGCGTTCTACGAATACCACCGCGAGGAGGATATTCCGGCATCCGTGTCCAGCATGATGTTCGGCCTCGCACGTTTGCGGATTGCTCTTCTGGGAAAGCTCGGCTGGCGAGGGCTGATGCGCCTCGGCCAGCACCGGGCGCTGCTGAAAGATGTGCTGCGCGGTTTGCTTCTGGCGCCGTTCCATGGCGCCAACCTGCGAGAAAGTAAAGTGGTGCGCATGGCGTTCCATTCGCGCGAGATGAAGGCCGCGGACAAGAAGGTCTCACCGGTTCCATCTCATCTGGTTAAGGAGGACCTATCGGCTTGATGCGCGCCCGCGTCGCAATAATCTTAGTCGCCATCGCGATTTTGTTCGTAGGGCGTGCGGAGTCACGAGATTCCGAACCATCCTCGAGCAGTTGGCAAGCCGCGGACCCTGCGCGCAACGCGCTTGCGCTCGCGCCCGCCGCATCATTGCGATAGACTGTTGCCCCGCACATGAGCCGAATCGCCGCAATCATTCCTGCCGCCGGACTTGGCACCCGCATGGGTGCCGACAAGCCAAAGCAATTCCTCGAGCTCGATGGCATGCCGTTGATTATTTTTGCTCTGCGGCGCCTGGCGGCATGCCCGGCGATCACGGATTTTTTCATCGCCACGCGAGCCGATGACGTGGTTTCGCTCGAAGATAAAGTTGCGAAAGCCGCGCTCGGCCGTCCTGCCCGCGTGGTTCGTGGCGGCGACACGCGCCAGCAGTCGGTGGCGAATGCGCTCGCCCAGGTGGATCCCTCCACCGAAATCGTTCTGGTTCACGACGCCGTACGCCCGTTTGTCACGCCCGAACAGCTCGACCGCGTGATCGCCGAAGCCCGCGCGCGCGGCGCGGCGATTCTCGGCATCCCGGCGATCGACACCGTGAAGGAAGTGAAGCGCGCGAGCCTGCCGGAGGATGTCGCGCTCATCACGGCTACCATCCCGCGCGAGCGCATCGTCCTCGCGCAAACGCCGCAGGCCTTCGCGTATCCCTTATTGCGCGATGCTTTTCGCAAGGCGCAGCAGGACGGCGCCTCGGCATCCGACGAAGCCGCTCTGGTTGAGCGCTTCGGCCATAACGTATTCGTTGTGCTCGGCTCCGAGCGCAATTTCAAAATCACTCGCCCGGCGGACATGGACCTCGCACGCTTCTACCTCAATCAGGAGCGCCGAAAGGCATAAGCATGTTCGAACGCTTTGACGCAAAGGCGCGAAGCGCGATCTTCTGGGCGCGCAACGCCGCTTCGCTGGATCGATCGCAGGAAATATCCGTGCTCCATCTTCTTGCTGGAATTCGCAAGGAAATGCCTGAATTGTTTTCAAACCTCAGAATGCGCGAGTCTGGTCTCGACGTGCGTGAAGCTTCCGAGCTTTCGATGGAATCGGTCGTGCAAGTCGAAAAGAACGAACCATCAAGGGAAGTCCCGCTGGATCAGAACGCCAGGGATGCGATTGTCTCAGCCGGCGCTCTGGCCACGAAGTTGGCATCCAAATGTATCGAGCCGGTGCATCTTCTGCTCGGAATTCTTCGGGGAAATGCGCGATTGCAGAAGAGTCTTACGAGGGCTGGGCTACCCGAGGCGGACATTCATTCCTTTATTGCGCGCCATCCTTCCTCAGCCATTGCGACACACTCGGACACCGTTTCTTCGCAGCGGCGAGTCGTGTGCTGTGGAATCGGCTACGACCTGCACCGGTTGGCTGAAGGGCGGAAGTTGATTATCGGTGGTATCGAAGTTCCCTTCGACAAGGGCCCGGTAGGCCATTCCGATGGTGATGTCTTGAGCCATGCTCTGTGCGACGCGCTGCTCGGCGCGGCCGGACTCGGCGATATCGGGACGCATTTCCCGGACACCGACCCCAAATGGAAGGGTGCGGCGAGCTTGCTTTTTCTCAAGCACACGAAAAAATTGCTCGATGAACGGCGACTGCGCATCAGCCATCTCGATGCCGTCGTGATCCTCGAGCGGCCCAAGCTGGCCCCGCATTTTCCTGCCATGCGCGAGGCCCTTGCGAACTCGCTCGGCATCTCGCCCGAACGTATCAATCTGAAGGCGAAGACGAACGAAGGCACCGGCGAAATCGGCCGGGGCGAAGCCGTCGCTGCCCACACGATCGCCACGCTCGAAGGTTGAGCCAGTCTTGCGGGCTGCGAAAATACGCGTGTAGCGCCGCCCTTCATGCCGGCTGAATGCTCAGCGCCGTAACAGAAAAAATAGCGCGTTTGCGAATTGAATTCCGGGTGTTGCCGCTCGAACGATCGAATGGTAGCAAAAGATAAGACGAAGACATGAACTGGCTCACGGGCTTCCATGCGGTCGAGGAGGCGTTAACAGCAGGCCGCGCTCTCGACCGAATCGTTATCGCTCGCGGCCGCCACGGCGACCGCGTGGAAGCGGTCGTGCGCCTTGCAAAATCGCGTAGCGTTCCGGTGCGATTTGAAGATCGCCAGCAAATCGATCGCCTGGCCGGGACGCGCGAGCATCAAGGCGTAGCCGCGCTTGCCGCTGCCAAGCCGGCAGTCGAGCTCGAAGACATACTTCGCGCTGGCGTAAGGAATGGTGCAGCGAGTGGCTTGCTCGTTCTTCTTGATGGCGTGGAAGATCCGCACAACCTGGGCGCGATTGTCCGCACGGCACTCGCCGCTGGTGCCGACGGCGTCGTTATTCCAGAGCGCCGCGCCGCTGGATTAACCGACACCGTCGAACGCGCGTCGGCCGGCGCGCTGGCACACCTGCCGGTTGCCCGCGTGAAGAATCTCGTTCGCGCCATGGAAGAAATGAAGGAAGCTGGATACTGGCTCGTAGGTTTGGATGAGCGAGCGGAAAAGCGTTACACCGAAGTCGATCTGCAAGGACCGGTTGGCATCGTGCTTGGCAGCGAAGGCGAGGGGCTGCATGAACTGACGCGCAAGCGTTGCGATTTTCTCGTTTCGCTTCCGACGGCTGGACCGGTTCGCTCGCTCAACGTTTCCGTCGCCGCCGGCGTCATGCTCTTCGAAGTCATCCGCCAGCGGCAACCATCGTAGAAAATCCAGCGCGCCTACTTGTCGTATTTCAATAATGAAAATACATCCACGCCGGGCAGCTTTGCCCGACCGTTAAGGAAACTCAGCTCAACCGCGAATGCCGCGCCTGCAATTTCACCTCCGAGCCTGCGCACGAGATCGATCGCCGCCGCTGCCGTGCCACCGGTGGCGAGCAAATCGTCGCAAAGCAGAACGCGCTGCCCTCGCCGGATAGCATCTTCGTGAATTTCAAGCTGGTCGCTGCCGTACTCAAGCTGGTACGTCACCGAGGCCGTCTTCCACGGGAGTTTTTTTGGCTTGCGCACAGGAATGAATCCCGCGCCCAGGCGGTATGCCAGCGCCGGCGCGAAAATGAAACCGCGAGCTTCGATTCCAACCACGAGGTCAACTTTCTTGCCGTCGCTGTAGTGTTCGCAGAGCCGGTCCACGAGCGAATGGAATCCTCGCGGATCCATGAGCAGCGTCGTCAGGTCGTAAAACAGGATTCCCGGCTTTGGATAATCGGGAATCTCGCGAATCAGATTTTTCAGATCGTCCATGATCTCCTCCTTCACCAGGCGTCGCGCTCGACCACAAAGCCTTCCGCATATCCCGCTTCGACCTGCGCGTCTTGCTCCGCGACATTCGAAACCGAAGCAGAATGCGGGCCGCGCTCGAGTTCCGCTCGAAGAGCCGCGAGCACAGCCGATGGCCCGACGGCGTAGACTTCGACGCGGCCATCCCGCAAATTCTTGACGTATCCTGCCACCCCAAGCCGCTGCGCCACTCGCCGCGCGAAATAGCGATACCCCACCCCCTGCACCATTCCGGTGATGTAGTATCGACGCGCCTCGTTTGTATCACGGACTGCCAATCGGGCACCCTGCGCTCGAAACGCCAGATTTTATCAGACGACCCGCTCATCGGACCCCGAGAAATATCGCCCAGCATGGCTGAAGTTTCCAGAAACATGGCAGAATTGCTGGCGCGTCGCAATACGAGCCGTGAATTTCCGGGCTCGGGCAATACGACGCCAAGGTTACTGGTTGCATCTAACACCCTGTTGCAAGATTCGCTGCGATCGTCATTCTGAGCGAAGCGAAGAATCTCTCTTGCAAGAGTGCCAAGAAGAAGAGAGATTCTTCGGGCCACAAGACGGCCCTCAGAATGACGCCCGACTTTTTTTAACAAGCTGCTAGACGTACTGAAAACGAACCCCAAGATGCATCGGATATTCTTCACGTTCTTTCTGGCTTTCATGGTTCTTGCAACCGCGCAACATGCGCGGGCACAGGACAACGGCCCGATGACGCCTCCGCCAAAGTTTCAGGTGCATCGCATCTCGAATATTCCTCATCCCGGACCTCCGCCTATTCCGGCCGGTGAAATCATCCAGAAATTCACCGCGAACGAAGACGTGATGAAAAAGGAATATCAGCTTTACGATTTCGACGACGCGATCCGAATCGAAGAATCGGGAGATCCGCCCAGTAAATTTACAACCGCTGGCGAGGTATACGACAAACCGGATGGGAAGCGCTATTTTCGCGTCACGAAACCTCCTGAAGGCACTCTGAAAAGCATCTCGTTTTCGCTGGAAGACGTTCGCACCATCATGAGCGTACCGCTCTTCGTGCTGACCACCGATGAGGTGGCAAATTACGATATTCAATACGTGGGAGATGAAAAGCTCGACGAGCTTCATACCTACGTTTTTCGCGTCAAGCCAAAACAATTGAGCCGCAAGCGCCGGTTTTTCGACGGGCTGGTCTGGGTGGACGATCATGATTTCGCGATCGTCAAGAGTTACGGGAAATTCGTGAGCGAAATGGAAGCCGAGGGAACGAAGCTTCCCTTTACAATGTTTGAAACGTTCCGCGAAAATTTTCAGGACAAGTACTGGCTGCCAACCTACACCCGGTCGGACGATTACATCGATGGAGCGCAGGGCGATGAAGTGCATCTGCACCTGGTCATCCACGCCACCGATTTCAGGCTCAGTTCAGCCGATGCCGCTGCTCCGCCTCTGAAAGGCAGCTCTGTGCCAGGCGCAGAAGCCCCCGCAAAGACCCCCCCACCCCAACCGCCTTCGCCAACAGTGAATCCCCCTCCGCCCTTGCAGCCTTAAGGATTTTGTAGCGCCGGGCTTCAGCCCGGCATCTTTCTTCGAGCCGAACGTGTGGGTTGAATGACGATGCTGCGTGATTTCCTGCCAGCTTTTCAGCCGCGACGAGGTTTGCGCCAGCCGGGGAAAAACGAAATGTTGTTACGTTAGGGGCAATCGTTCGAGTCAGCCGTCGGGCGCACATATCGAGGGAGTTCGCGAATCGAGCGCAGAAGCGCCTCGGGTCGTGCTGCTCGAAGGCGTTCTGCGGTTGGGAAAGGTCCTAGCACGCCAATGGCGCGCACTCCGGCCCGACGAGCCATTTGAACGTCTTCGGCCGTATCGCCGACGTAGATGCATTCATCCGGTCGCGCGCGGAGATTCGCGAGCGCCGTCCGCAGCGGAGCCGGATGCGGCTTCCGTTTCGCAGCATCCTCGCTGCAGATGCGCGCGGAAAAATACCTATCGAGATCGAATTCGCGGAGCTGACGACGAACCCGTGCGCGATTCCCGCTCGTGACGATCCCCAAAATGAAGCTACTCTGGAGAACCGTCAGTACCTGTTTCGCTCCCGGCAGCAATCCCGGCTTCTCATTTCTGTACGCGCGCCCCCAAAGCACGTCAGCCTTGCTCCAATGTGCGCGAGCCAACCGTGCAGCCGTGTACACACGGTACCAATTGGGGGAGTAATGCCGTGCGAGCTCTTTCGGCCCCCACTCAATCCCGAATGCCCGAAACATGGTGATATAGGCGCGGATATCGGCGTCGTACGAATTGAGCAGCGTGCCGTCCCAGTCGAAAAGGATGAACCGTGCAGAAAAACGCGTGCGTTTCACGATGCGATGATCGTAGCAGAGAAATGCAGCGGTCGAGCCGGCCTAGCGAACCGGGACGCTGTCGTCGTGCCGCAGGGCGAAATCATCGAAGCTTGCGGCGTAGCCCCGCCAGCCCGGAACCTCGACGTCCTCGGAGCGAACGATGTGAGCCGCCGTATACA
Source organism: Candidatus Acidiferrales bacterium (assembly GCA_050747005.1). Lineage (GTDB taxonomy): Bacteria > Acidobacteriota > Terriglobia > Acidiferrales > UBA7541 > Palsa-295. Next base: position 3,659 of record JBOGNE010000074.1, on the reverse strand, counting down.
TCTGGACTCGGCCCATGCCCAGCGGCCTGTCCACCAGCGCCACTTCCAGCTCAATCGCGGTACCCGGCTTGAAGTCGCGCGGAGCCAGGAAAAAGATGCCGCTCGAACTGATGTTCCGCGTAACGAGCGTCACCGGGTACGCTTCCGGCACGTCTTCTACGCGAATCAAACGCAGCGGCAGCGAAAGTTTAGCGCGCGGGTTGCATCTGCGCTCTTGCGCCACGCCAATCGCGTACGTGGGAACTCGCGCAAAGCGTCTCGGTCCCGGCTTGCGCGCTGTTGCTATGGAGATTGTTTGAAGCCCTTCAAAATCACGCTGCGGCGATGCTGCCGCCTGCTGGATTGCACGATTCGGAGCAGCCCCCATTTTCATATCCCCCAAGCACTTGCTGTGAATGGACCCCCATTCAGTTGTGTCAATATGCGCGTAACGTCGAGGGGCGTCAACGAAAGTCAAGCGAAAGTTGACGTATATGTAACATTCCGGAACACGCGCCTCGCAGGCCCGTTTGGCTCATTCCAAGCGGTGGTTCCCCGGGTTGTACGAAAAAGAGTTTTGGTCGCAAGATTCGGATAGCACTGCTTCACGCACCCTGTTAATTTCGCTTCGTTCGATACAAGAGGCGATTCAATGAGAACAAGCCCAATCCGAAAGCGCAGCACAGGACTTGGTAACAGCGCGTTGCCGCTCCACCGCGGCGAAGCACGTTGGCACGCCGTTCAGGATCGGGACCGCGGAGCTGACGGCGCATTCGTTTATGCCGTGCGTTCCACCGGCATTTATTGCCGCCCATCGTGCCCTTCACGCAAGCCTCGGCGAGAGCAAGTGGTGTTTTTTCCGCTTCCCGAAGCCGCGGAACAGAGAGGATTTCGCGCCTGCCTTCGATGCCGCCCGCAGAGAGCCCGGCTACGTGATCCCAAGGCGGAAATCGCCGCTCGCATTTGCAAGGAAATCGAAACGAAACTGGAAGCAAGCGGCGACGCGTCTGCGGGCTCGGCCGAAGCAAGTTTGACTCTCGGCGCTCTCAGTGCATCGCTTCAAATGAGTCCGTACCAACTCGAACGCACCTTTCGAAGCGTGATGGGCATCACCCCGCGGCAGTATGCGGACGCGCGGCGGATACGCCGGCTGAAATCGCAATTGAGAAAAGGAGACAACGTGACCACGGCACTTTACGAGGCAGGCTTCGGTTCCAGCAGCCGCCTTTACGAACGTGCGCCTTCGCATCTGGGCATGACTCCGGCAACGTATCGCCGGGGTGGCGCAGGCATGAAGATTCGATACACCATCGCCGGTTCGCCACTCGGCCGCCTGCTGGTCGCGGCGACAGACCGGGGCATCAGCGCGCTGTATCTGGGAGAATCCGAGCCGCAACTGGAAGCCTCACTCCGAAAAGAATACCCGCGCGCGGAAGTCCGGCGTGATCGGAGCGGCCTCGAAGCGTGGGTCGAAACCATACTTGCACACCTGAAAGGACATGAGCCGCACCTCGATCTGCCAACCGACGTACAGGCAACCGCTTTTCAGCGGCGCGTCTGGGAGGAATTGCGGCGGATTCCTTACGGCACAACGAAAACTTACAGTGAAGTTGCCAGAGCCATCGGCAAACCCAGCGCCATTCGCGCCGTCGCTCGCGCCTGCGCCACCAATCCAGTATCGGTGGTTGTCCCGTGCCACCGTGTTGTTCGCGAGGACGGCAATTTGGCCGGCTATCGCTGGGGCCTGGACCGCAAACGCGCGCTGCTCGCGCACGAGTCTCGGAACGCGGGCGTCGGGAAGCAAGGAACAGCGAACCCGGAAACGTAGCGCGCAAGCGTGATCGCACCGAAACAGTGCGCTATTGTTTCGGAGGAATGAGGGTGCTCGAACTGGCCAGAAGTGGTTCGTCGAAGTAATTGTCCGGAGGCGCCAATTCTCGTGCTCACTTGTCTCCCGTCGGGACAATTCCGGCGTTCTCGATCATGAGGATCACAGTACGCTGCGGCGCGCGCGTCCGGTGGAGCACGCCTTTGGACACGACGAAGCCCTGCCGGGGTGCGAGTTCAACAATTCGCTCTTCCAGGTCGATCAGTAACTTACCATCTACGACGTAAAAGAACTCGTCGTCGCGATCGTGTTTATGCCAGTGGTATTCGCCTTCGATCACTCCTAATCGCACCACCGAACCGTTCACTTGACAAAGCGTCTGGTTGTACCACTTGTGAGGGGCCGAATCCGAGACGGCTTTCTCATCGATCAACTCCAGGTGCTTGTACAACAGGTTGAGGCGGGTATCGTACGGATATTGCGTTGGGGTACTCATTGGCTTTCTCCTGTTTGGCTCAAATCCAGTCTAGAATCATGATCTTATGGCTTCAATTGCTTTTTCGTCTCGCTTACAGAAGGTTAAAGGCTTCCACTTCTCTCGTCCGGCAGCATCGAATTTAAACGTGCCTTAATTACCAATATTACTTGACATAAGCAACTAAGACAGGCGATTCTATATCCGATATGGCGTCGCGTCAAACGAAGCCGTCAGGCTTGACCAGCGAAACCGAGAGCTTTCGCCGATTCAACCGGATGTATACGCGGTTCATCGGAATCTTGAATGAAGGACTGCTGAACAGCGAATATAGTCTGGCGCAGGCGCGAGTCATCTACGAACTGGCTACCCGTCCGGCACCCAAGGCACGTGAGATCGCGGAAGGGCTTGGGTTGGACCCCGGATACCTCAGCCGTCTGCTGGGAAAGGTCGAGCGCGATGGCCTGTTGCGCAAGAAGACTTCAGAAGAAGATGGCCGCTACACCGAACTGCTGCTCACCGCGCGCGGTAAATCCGCGTTCAAAAAGCTCAACGATCTTTCCGAGCAACAGGCGCGAGCCATTCTTGACGGTTTGCCGCCCACGGCTCGTATGGAGATCATCCGTTGCATGCAGTCCATCGAGGGCATTCTAACGAAAGTTGACCGGACTCGGATGCCGTTCGTCCTGCGCCCGCATCGCGTTGGCGATATGGGCTGGGTCGTCTATAGAGAGAGCGTCGGCTACGCGGAGCAGTACGGGTGGGACGGGGCATTCGAAGCCCTGGTTGCGAGAATTGTTGATGGGTTCATCTCGAATTTCGACCCCATCCGGGAACGCTGCTGGATTGCCGAGGTCGATGGTCACAATGTGGGCCACATTTTTTTGGTCAAGCATCCGAGCCAAAAAGACACCGCTAAGCTTCGTCTGCTGTTTGTCGAGCCAAGTGCCCGAGGCATGGGCCTTGGGGATGCCTTGGTGAACGAGTGTATCCGCTTCGCTCGCACAGCAGGGTATCGGAGGGTCATTCTCTGGACGCAGAGTATTCTTACCGCTGCCCATCGCATCTACGAAAGAGCCGGTTTCCGCCTGGTGAAAGAAGAGCCTCATCATAGCTTCGACCAGGATCTCATTGGACAGGAATGGGAATTGGAATTGACCTGAAGTTATTCAAGGAAAATAAATCGTCACTGCTGGCGAAGCCTGACAATGGCTAAACTTTAGGCAAGCGAGTCCTATCGCTTTCAATGCGCGCTTTTCAAGACAATCTGAATTTCGAATAGCTTGGGCCACAGCTTACCTGTAACGAACAGCCGATTATGGGCCGCGTCAAACGCTATGCCATTCAGGACCGCATCTGAATTCGCGCGCTCGCTTG
>JBOGNE010000073.1:0-88412 GCA_050747005.1 Candidatus Acidiferrales bacterium | reverse complement strand
GCGGCGGCGAATGATTAACCTAAACCGGACAGATCACTTGCTACAAAAACCGGACATTTTAATTTGCTAACGACACGGTACGGTTCGGGACACGCATCCCATTCCATTGTTCGTGTGCTTGGAACCTGCTAGGCTCCGCGAGTTGTCGACACGTCCGAGCCGGTGAGGAGGAAGCAATGAGGGAAGTGAAACGTTTCGAGCCTCTTTCAGTGATGAAAATCGCGGCAATCGGCTATGCGGTTTTGGGATTGTTTGAGGGGGTGATCTTCAGCATTGTATTCTCCATTGTTCCGTTTGCGGCGGCGCCTGGCGCGCCGAAGATACCTAGATTTTTCGGCGTAATGTTTGGAGGGCTTTCGATCATTTTCCTGCCGATTTTCTTTGCGGTAGCCGGCGCGATCGGAGGCGGTCTGAGCGCCGCGATTTACAATGTTGCCGCCCGATACATCGGCGGAATACAAGTGGAAGTGGAATGAGGGTCGATTAGCGTAATTCCGCCCCGGCGAAATATGTGCGAGCGCAAAACGGCATTCCTCGCCAATCGAGATTCTTCGCTTGAGCGATCAAAAATGAATTCGGCAAAAAATGCCAAGAAAAGAGAGATTTCTTGGCCCGCAAAACGGGCCTCAGAATGACGCGTGGCCTGTTCCGGCAGATTCTCAATAAATGTCGTACTGCTCCCAGTGCAACGTGGGATCGGCCTGGATGATGACGCTTTTTTTGGTCCAGCGCTCGAGTTCCTCGATGAGAGACGACTCGCGCGTCTTGAGCGCCTTCGAAATTTCAGGATGGACGCGCAAGGTGAGACTGCCGGAATCAAGTTCGGGGGCCATTTTGCGCGCTTCGGTCTGGATTTCGTAGCACAGCGTCGGCACGGATTTCACCATGCCGGAGCCAGTGCAATAAGGGCAAGGCTGGCAGAGCGTGCGCTCGAGAGCCTGCTTGGTGCGCTTGCGGGTGATGGCCACGAGGCCGAATTCGTTGAAGCGGAGAACTTTTGACGGAGCGCGATCGGCGCGAAGGGCGTCTTCGAGCGCGGCCATCACTTTTTCGCGATTGCGGCGCTCCTCCATGTCGATGAAGTCGATGACGATGATGCCGCCGAGATCGCGCAAGCGCATCTGGCGCACGATTTCCTTGCAGGCTTCGAGGTTGGTGCGGACGATGGTGTCTTCGAGGCGGTTCGAGCCCTTGCCGACAAATTTCCCGGTATTGACGTCGATGGCTACCAGCGCTTCGGTGTGATTGATGACAATGTAGCCGCCGGATTTTAGCCAGACTTTCGGACGAAGTCCTTTGTCAATCTCCTGCTGGATTCCAAACTCCTCGAAAACCGGCGTTTCCTTGGTGTAGAGCTTCACGCGATTGACGAGCTGCGGCTGGAAGCGGCTGACGAAATCCACGACCTTGGTGTATTCCTCTTCGACATCCACCCAGATGGCCGTGAAGTCCGTGGTGAGGTAATCGCGCAGGATGCGCTCGACAAGATTGAGATCGCGATGCAGGAGCGATGGCGCCTTGCGCTGCTCGGAACGCGCTTTGATTTCCGACCACGTACGCGTGAGAAATTCGACGTCGGTGCGAACATCTTCCGGTGCAGCACTGGCGGCGGCCGTGCGGACGATGAAGCCTCCGCCCGCCGCACCTTTGGCCTCGTTGACTAACTGGCGGAGCCGCGCGCGATCTTCCGCGGAAGCAATTTTGCGCGAAACGCCGGTGTGGTCGAGCGTGGGCATGTAGACGAGATAGCGGCCGGGAAGGGCGATGTGGCTGGTGATGCGCGCACCTTTCTTGCCGAGCGGTTCCTTGGCGATCTGAACGATGATCTCCTGGCCCTGCTTCAGCATGTCGGCGATGAGCTGGGTGCGGCGAGGCTGCGTGCGGTGATGTCCGCCGGTGTGGCCGTGATGAGGGCCATGTTGGGGGCGGCGGCCTCGGTCATCGCGACGGCCGCGATCGCGTCCCTTGCGCGCGGGATGCTGCATCCGGGAGCGGAAATCGTTCTGGACGCGAGCTTTCCAAGGTTGCGATTGCTGCGCCGGAGGATTTCCGGAATCGCCGGGCTCGCCGCTTTCGGCTTGCGACGCGTCTGTCATCGCGTCCACGCCGGCGCGGGCGTCATTCTCGGACGGCGCGAGCGCGTTCTCGGCATCCTCGTGATCCAGAACGGCTTCCGAGTCCGTTTCGGGGCCAGCTTCTACATCCGCAAGGAGTGTTTCGTTTTCGTTTCCGGCGTTTGCAAAATCTTCTTGTTCCGCAACCTCTGCCTCGCCGGACTCCTCGGATTCGGACGCGGCGAACTCACTGGCACGGGCTTCGCGGGCCTGCTCTTCAACTTGGGCCTCGGCGATGTGCTCGGCGACGGAAGCTGCTTCGTCGAGGCTCAGTTCGTTGGAGGCACGTTCCGCAGGATCGAATTCGATCCCGCGTGATTCATGCGAGTCATCCAACTCATCAAGTTCCGCCGACGCTGGTGAACCGGGAGCGGCGTAACGCGTTTCGTCGTGCGTTTCAATCGGCCGAATCGAAGGTTCAAGATGTTTGGGCGGCGCGTCCGATTGGCTGGACTTTTGCGTTTTCCATTTCGCCAGAGATTCTCCCGGCAAAGGCTCGAGACCGGCCGATGAAGATGCGCGAAAATCACGAGGAGCCGAAGCCGGGCCGACATCCTGGTGATGTGAGTCGTGAATGGGCTCGGACGATGCTGGCGTTTCCGCGACAGATGGCGTTGCCTCGACTGTCGTTGCTTCGATTGGCTGTGCGTTCGCGGTTTCCGAGCCGGCAGAGGGAACTTTGCCCTTATATTTCGCGAGCGATTCGCCGGGCAGAATTATGCGGATGTGCCCTTCGGCTGGGGCGGAGTCGCTTGATTCTTCTGCTGGCAAATGCGGCGATGCGTATTTTGATGAAGGCAGTTCGCGGCCGAAGCGGCGATCGCCGCCACGTCCGCCGCGACCGCCGTGTCTGCCGCCGTTGCCCCGCCGGCCGAAGTCGCCTCGTCCTCCGCGCCCGGCGCGATTATCGAAGCGCCCGTGATTCGGACCATGGCCGTGCGAAGGCGATTGGGCCGGAGCGGCAACCGGAGGTTGAGCAGCAACGGGAGCGGCAGGGTGGAAATTCTGATGCAAATCGATTTCCCCGGTTGCCGCAGACAATGCACCTTCCGCGGAGGGAACAGGCGCCGATTCAACATCGGCCGGCTCGATCATCGGAGCGGCAGAACCGGCGGGAAAAATTTGTCCGCCCTGGTCCGCCATCTTCTGCACTTTTTCCTCGACGGTGGTAACGATGTGATCGAATTCTTCGATGTCTTCGAGGAAATCGCTAACGTACAGGAAGGCGTCGCTATCGAGGCCGATTTCGACGAATGCGGACTGCATGCCGGGCAGCACGCGCGTTACGCGGCCTTTGTAGATGCTGCCGACTAAGGCAAATTCTTTTTCGCGTTCGACGTAATACTCACAAAGCTGGCCTTCTTCCAAAATGGCGACCCGCGTTTCGTGCGGATTCGCGGAAATAACCAATTCCTTCGACATGGATACTCCTCATGGCGCATCGGCGCGCGGCGGCGCAGATCAACGCTGGCGCTAATCCGGCGTGACGGCAGACGGCAGCTCGTGCAAGCCTCTGCGGCCCGCCCGGGAAAGATTCGCGTGAATGCTCGATCGCTTTCCTCACCCGATGCGTTCCTCATTCAAGACTGGATTCCCCGGCCGCGGGCATCTTGCGCCGGACTCGGGTTCTAAATATGCACGGCTCAGTTGACGAAACGCCGCATGCGGACGTTCATCACCAAGCCCAAAGCCAAAAATACAAAAGCGGTCGCCGATCCACCGTAGCTCATCAGCGGGAGCGGAATACCTGTGACGGGCATATCGCCAATCACCATGGAAGCGTTGACCAAAACGTGAAATCCAAGAATGGCCGTGACTCCCATTACGACGAACATTCCGGCCTTGTCTTTCGCTTTCTGCGCGTTATCCACGAGCCGCAGAATCAAACCAAGATACAACAGTAAGACGATACAAACTCCGATAAATCCTTGCTCCTCCGCGAGCGCGGCCAAAATGAAATCCGAATACCGGACGGGGACGAAGCCTAACTGGTTCTGACTGCCCTTGTCGAATCCCTTGCCCCAGAATCCTCCGGACCCCACGGCAATTTCCGACTGAAGAATCTGATAGCCGGCGCCGCGCTGATCTTCCTCAGGATGGAGGAAAGTCACGATGCGCTGCTGCTGGTATGGTTTCAGGCGATAGCGCATGTGCCATGCGACTGGAATCAAAATCCCGAGCAGGACCAAGCCTACGGCCGCATGTTTCCATTCGATACCTGCGAGGATCGCTCCGACCACGGCGACGGGAACGAGCACCATCGCTGTTCCCAGGTCCGGTTGTTTGAGAATCAACGCTACCGGAACGAGGGTCAGAAGGCCGACCTTTACCAAATCCGCGAGAGTCAGCCGGTCGGTGCGCACTTCGCTGAAGTAACGCGCCAGCACAATGATTATAATCAACTTCATTAGCTCTGACACTTGTAAATTTACGCCCCCGCCAAGGGATATCCATCGCTTCGCCCCCAGCCGCGAATATCCGATCACGAGCACGACGAGGAGGCTGGCGATGCCGAACATGTACAAGGCGGGAGATTGATCGAGAAGGACGTGGTAATCGATGCGGGAGATCACGAACATGCCAACGATTCCGACGCCGATCCACATCAATTGCTTCCACTGCATTCCCGCCATGGCACTGGCGTGAGTGGACGAATAAATTTCGGCGACGCCAATGGCACTGATTGCCGCGACTATCGCGAGAAGAGGCCAGTCGAAATCCTGGACGCGAGGACGGTCCTTCATGGGCGCGGCGCTCTAACGGTGGCGACCAGCGGACGAGCCGGAGCAGGCGGAGCCGGATTCTGCGCGGTGGTCTGCGGCTGCTGGGGCGATGTTTTCTTGTCGTAATACGCTTTCACGATGTCGCGAGCGATTGGAGCAGAGATTTCGCTCCCATGCCCTCCGCCTTGGACAAGGACGGCTATGACGATTTCCGGATTGCGGCGCGGTGCGTAGCCGACGAACCAGCCGTTATCCTTGAACTCTTTCTGCTTACCGAGCCGCGAACGCAAATCGTAATTGATGATTTGGGCTGTTCCGGACTTGCCACAAAATTCGATGTTCTGCAGCTTTACATTTCCTGCGGTGCCGCCGGCTTCGTTTACGACGCCATACATTCCCTGGGTAACCTGTTCCACGGTGGCATCGGAAATCGGGAAGCGCTCTTCTTTCGGAGGCTGAAAATTTTTCAGCAGATGCGGCTGAACAAGATTTCCGCCGCTTGCGACGGCAGCGATCATACGCGCGAGTTGGATCGGCGTGGTGGTAACGGCTCCCTGACCAATGGCCACGGAAATTGTTTCGCCGGCGTACCACTTGCGGTGATACACGCGCTCCATCCAGGCTTCCGAAGGTACGAGCCCAGGCTCTTCGCTGGGAAGATCGATGCCAGTGCGGCGGCCAAGGCCAAGCGCCGAAGCGTAGAACGAAATTCGGTCGATTCCGAGATCCTTGCCCACGTTGTAGAAAAAGATGTCGCAGGAATCCACGATGGCCTTGTGGAGGTCCACAGTGCCGTGTCCCTGAGGCCGCCAGCAATGAAACGTGCGGCCGTAGAAGTTGGCGTAGCCGGGACAATAGACCGTCATCGTCGCCGGAATCGCTTTCGATTCGAGCATGGCCGTGGCCATCACGATTTTGAAAACGGAGCCTGGGGCGAGCTGCGCCTGAATGGCGCGATTGAGCAAGGGAGTCTCGAGATCGGTGTTTAATTTTTTCCATTCGGCAGGTGGAATCCGCACCGCGAAATCGTTCGGGTCGAAAGTCGGGCGGCTGACCATCGCGAGAATGCCGCCCGTACGGGCATCCATCGCCACGACCGCGCCTTCTTTATCCAGCATGTCAGTTTCGGCGATGGCCTGCAGATCGTAGTCGATGGTGAGCTGAATGGGTTTTCCGGGAATCGCTTCCACGTTGTCGAGCGTGCGCATCACTTTGCCCACGCTGTTGACGACGACGCGGTGCATGCCGTCGGTACCCTCGATGTCGCTGTTATATTCCTTTTCGAGGCCGGCCTTGCCGACGATATCGCCCGGGCGATACCGCCCATCGCTCTGGTCGAGCTGCTGTTCCGACACTTCACCCACGTATCCGATCGTGTTGGCCAGCATTTTGCCGTGCGGGTAGCGGCGGCGCTGCACCATCAGCAATTCGAGGACGGGCAGGTCGGCGCGATGCGATTCAACAAAGGCGATATCAGATTCGCTGGCCGCCGGCTTGATGATTACGGGCTGGAACTTAGGTTCGTTCCGGGCAGTTTCGAGATCCTGATCCAGCTCTTCCTTGCTGATGCCGAGCCCGTCCACGATTTGAGGCAAATCCTTTTGGAGCAGCTTCGCGTCGTCCCGCAAAAGCAAAATGCTGAATGAAGGATAACTATCCACCAGGACGCGGCCTTCGCGGTCCAGCATGGCTCCGCGGGGAGCAATTATGGGAATCGACCGGATTTGGTTCTTTTCGGCGAGGTCGGCGAAGTGGCCAGATTGAACGACTTGCAGCTTCCAGAAGCCCACCAGAAGCAGGACGACAAAAATCACGGAGAGGTAAGAGAACAGCGCCAAGCGACCCTGAGGGATTTTCTGGTCGTTAACGTTCCACAGTGCCAACGGAGCTCCTGCGCGGCGGGTCGTGCTCGGCCCTGACGCTACACCATCCGAATCCGGGCGGATTCGGTGCGATCTTCAAGCTATCATCCGTCGCAGCGACCCGCAAGCCACGCATGTCCTTTTGGTCAACCCACGCCGGTGAATTTGCCTCGAATTGCGTTTGGGGAATCGGTTGCGCGCTACGAAGAACGCCGCAGACGGTCGAGCACGGCAAACAGGACGACGCCAATAGCGGCCGTCACGAGCGAGTCGGCCAGCAGGTGCAGCGTAAAGAATCGGGTGGGGCGGTTCAGCAGAACGCGCTGCGTGATGGCCAGAACGCCTTGATGAAAATAAAAGAAGAAAAATATCAGGCTGAAGCGGCTCACGGGATGTTCCGTGTCAATCCTCGCGCCAATCGATGAGGCCAAATAACCGACCAGCGTTTTCGCGATGCCGTACATTCCAATCGGGAAATCGTGGCTCAGCGCATCCTGCACGATGCCGATCGCGGCGCCGAGAAACAATCCTGACACCGGATTCCGGCGGCTCACTCCGAAATAGATTGTGACGAGCAAAGGAAGGTCGAGCAATTCGGACCAACGGCCGTACTTGTGCAGAAACGCTTGAAGAACCAAAGCGAGGAAGGCGACGGCGACAACCGAGCCGCCGTAAAACTTGTGAACTTCAACGTTCGATTCGGATTGTGCGCCGACGCTCAGCATGGACATTCGTTCACCGTTGCGGCCCCGCGGGCTTGGATGGCGTGGGTTTCGTGGGGGAAGATGCGGACCGGGCGGCGCCAGCTCCAGAGCTCGTAGCGTTGGGCTTGGCAGAATTCGCCGCAGTCGTTGCCGAATTCTTTTCTGGCGCGGCGGGCGTCGCGATGCTCGCTTGTGCCGGAAGCTCGGGAGGCGCGACGCCGCCCTTCGGCGCCAATTCCTGTTGGTTCATCAGGATCAAAACGTCTTCTAGGCGGTCGAGGCGCGCGGCAGGCTGCACCCGGATGATCTGAAACGGATTCCCGGGATTCGCGCTTTCAACAGTTCCGACGAGCAAGCCCTTCGGGAAAATGCGATCTTCGCCCGAAGTCAAGATTTCCTCGCCGCGATGAACGTTTTCATCGTTCACCACATATTCCATGTGCGGTTCGGGATCGCCACTGCCCTTGACGACTCCATGGGTTCGAGTGCCGGCGAAGAGAGCTCCGACACCGCTTTCCCTGTCGTCGATGAGAAGCACCTGAGCCGCCGAGGGGAAAACTTCGACGATCTTTCCGACGACGCCCTGCGGCGTGATGACTCCCATGTTGCGGCGAACTCGATCGCGCTCGCCGCGATTGATGAAGAGGGTATGCGAAGCCGCGTCGGAGCTCGCGCCGATCACTTGCGCCGCGAGCATCGAGGCTTCGGGATGCACTTCGCGAAAATTCAGGAGGATGGCGAGGCGCTGGGCTTCGGCAGATTGGGTCTCAAGTTCGCGATTGCGCAGCTCGAGTCGATCGACTTCGTCGCGCAGCAGCGCGTTCTGTTTGTGAGCGTTGTGCAAGCCGACGTACCCCGTCCAAACGCCGCCTATTTTTGAGAACGTCCAAGTTCCGGCGCGCTCGGCGGGAGTGATGAGTTCCGCTGCCCAGTAGCGGATCAAAGTCTCACGGTTATCACGCTTGATTTGAAACGCGAGCAACAATATCTGCGCAAGCACGACAGCGGCGAGCACGGCCAACGGAGCGAAAGGGCGGCGATGGACGTATAGATCGGGCATATCAGAAGCCTGCTGAAAAAAAGATCCGGGTCATTGCGTCTCTTTGGGTCCGAGGAATCTCTCTTTTCCTTGGCATTCTCGCGAAGAGAGATTCTTCGCTTCGCTCCCTTCGCCAGGAGCGTTCAGGGCGAGCAGAATGACGATCACAGCTGCTTTCCGTGAGTTATAGAGACACGCCCCCTTCAATCGATTGAAACCAGACGTAGCAAGCGGAAGTCGCTGAGCATTTTCCCGGTGCCGAGCACGACCGACGCGAGCGGATCGTCGGCGATGGAAACGGGCAGGCCCGTTTCCTCCCGGATGCGTTTATCGAGATTCTTGATCAAAGCGCCGCCGCCGGTGAGGACGATACCGCGGTCGCTGATGTCGGCCGAGAGTTCTGGCGGCGTGCGTTCGAGCGCGACGCGGATGGCATTCACAATTGTCGCGATGCACTCGGAAAGAGCTTCGCGGATTTCGTTGTCATCGATCGTTACGGTGCGGGGCACGCCCTCGATCAAGTTGCGGCCTTTCACTTCGAGCGTCAGCGGCTTATCGAGCGGATAAGCCGAGCCAATCTCGATTTTAATCTGCTCGGCCGTGCGCTCGCCGACCAGCAGATTGTATTTGCGCTTCAAATAGTGCATCACAGCTTCGTCCATTTCGTTGCCGGCCACGCGGACGGAGCGTGAATAGACGATCCCGCTCATGGAGATGACCGCGATGTCCGTGGTGCCACCGCCAATATCCACCACCATGTTTCCCGATGGCTCCTCGATGGGAAGGCCGGCGCCGATGGCAGCGGCCATGGCCTGTTCGACGAGATACACTTCGCTGGCGCGGGCGCGATAGGCGGAATCCTGCACAGCGCGTTTTTCCACGGGAGTGATCTCACTGGGCACGCCGATGACGATTCGCGGATGAACGAGCACGCGCCGGTTGTGCGCTTTTTGGATGAAATACGTGAGCATTTTCTCGGTGACTTTGAAATCGGCTATGACGCCGTCCTTCATTGGCTTTATGGCGACCACGTTTCCCGGCGTGCGGCCGAGCATGTCCTTGGCTTCGCGGCCGACGGCGACAACTTCGCCAGTGTTTTTATTGATGGCCACGATGGAAGGTTCGTTGACAACGATTCCTTTGCCTCGCGCGAAGACCAAGGTGTTAGCGGTACCGAGATCAATGGCCAGGTCGGATGAGAACAGACTGAAGACCGACCTCATGTTGTAGCCGTTCTTATTCACTTGTAGCTTCCCCCTCAGGTGTCACGCAAGCGCCGCTACGGGTGGCGTGTCGATTTCCGGCGGTTCGCGTTCCTTATGGGATTACGACGTCGACCCGCTTGATGGCTGTGCCGCCCCGGCGGTTCTGGCCGGTAATCACAATGGTGTGGCTTCCGCGCATCATTGGCTGCGTGAAAAACCGGAACTGGCCGTCAGGCTTGATGTCGGCGACTTGCTCGCCGTTGATGATCAGAGCGGCGCCCGGTTCAGTCCTGCCGATGACCTCGACCACATTTCCTTCCAGCTCCGTGTTATCCACTTCCAGGAGCATTTCCTGCTCTTTACCTTGCGCAACGAGCGTGAATTTGAAGGCGTCGCTGGCTTCGCTGGTTGCGTTGTTCGCGTCGATGGCCCGGACCCGCCAGAAATAATCTCCCGCGGCCAATCCCGTAATATCGACGCTGTTCGCGGCGGTCTTCTTATCAACGAGCACGCGGTTAAACATCGCAGTGGCGCTGGCCTGAAAGTCGTAAAGCTTTGCGGTCGTCGAGGGTTTCCACGAGAAATGCACCGGATCGTGCTTCAGGTCGGCAACGATCACTGGCGCCAGATTGATCGGCTCGACCAGTTCGGGAGGCGCCAGCACGTCTGTCTTCGTTATCGCGCCCCCCGTGGGAAATGAAGCTCGTTCCCACTGGCCGATATCCAGGTGCTCGTTGCCGCGCGTCAATTCCGCGCTGCCGGAAGCGACGGTAATCTGTTGTTGATTTGTAGCCGGGTCGCTGCTCACGGCGGCGCGGCTATTGGCGCGCAGCGAAGCGACGGCGTTTTCAAACGAAACCTCGGCTTTCGATCCGGGAATTTCCCACGAGCCAGTGGCAAGATCAACCTGACCAGACGTGATGTGAACGCCGACGGTGCTAGCCCTGTCGTTTGAAACGAGATTTTCTTCGACCGTGGCTTGCGTGTCGCCCTTCACAGTGTACGTTGTCCCGTCGGCGAACGCGATTCGTGCGACTCCTTCGGGGCCGGTTTGGATCAAGTCTCCCTTATCCAGCGTGACTTGATAATCCGCATTTATCCATTGCACGGAATTGACCTTCTTGATTTGTACTTTGCCGTCGAGATTGACGAAACGCGCCTGGCGGGATGAGATCGTTGCGACGCCCGTATCCGCGGGTGTTATCTTATCTGAAATCTTCTTGATTACGCCCGCTGACATTCCCGGGAATGCAATATAGGTTCCTGCAAGCGCGATGGCCAGGATCACGACGACATATAGCACTACGGTGCGATATTGCACCGTGTGCCAGTAGACTTCTACGCGCGAAACCTTGGGCTTCGCCGCTGCCGTGAATTTTCCGTCTGACATGTGTTGATTTGGAGCCAGTTTTGAAATCTAACACACGGGTATAGGGCTTTCAACAAACCCCGGCGGTAGTATGCGAATCCGCTAACAGCTTGTTTTCAGCCCGTTTGCAGGCTTCCGAGAAGATGGCAGAGGCTTTGCGCCGCATAGCCATTTTGGAATCGTCCCCGCCAGATTCGATGTTGACCGGAGCCGCCTGATTTAGCGAGACTAGGGGCGCTGGCGCGGGCGTGTTTATATCTTGTGCACCGGTATAGCCGTACGACTTCGACCGCAGCGATGCTCGAAACGCTTCAACAAGGACGACAACCATGGTTGAGACGATAGGCGAATTGCTTCCTCCAACTCGATTGATGATGACACCGGGCCCCTCCTGTATCGAGCCACGCGTGTACCGGGCGCTGGCGGCGCCGCTGGTGGGACACCTCGATCCCTGGTTCATGCAGATGATGGGCGACGTTCAGGTGATGCTCCGCCGCGCTTTTCAGACGGAAAACCGCATCACGTATCCGATTTCAGCATCGGGCTCTGGGGGGATCGAAGCGGCGGTGATGAACACGCTGGAAGCGGGCGATGAGTGCATCGTCTGCTCGAACGGAATGTTTTCGGAACGAATGGCGGTGATTGCGGAACGCAGTTCGGCGAAAGTGACGCGCGTGGAAGCTCCGCTGGGACGCGCCGTCGATCCCGAGGATGTGCGCCGCGCCGGCAAGGGGCGAAAAATCAAGTTTGTGGGGCTCGCGCATGGGGAGACTTCAACGGGCGTGGTGCAGAGGATCGACGATTTTCGCAAAGCAGCCGACGAGCTTGGCGCTTTGCTGATCGTGGACGCTGTGGCGACGCTTGCCGGCTATCCACTGGATGTAGACCGGCAGAAGATCGACATTTGTTTCAGCGGCTCGCAGAAAGCGCTGAGCGCGCCGCCCGGAATGGCGCCGATCACCGTGAACTCTCGAGTGGAAGAAATGATTCGCGCGCGAAAGTCGCCGGTGCAAAGCTGGTATTTCGATTTCGTTCCGGTGATGGATTATTGGGGCAAGGAACGGACGTATCACCACACGCCGCCCGTTTCGCTGATTTATGGATTGCGCGAAGCCCTCCGGATCGTTCTGGAGGAGACTCTGGAAGCGCGATGGGAGCGTCACATGCACAATCAAATGGCGCTTCTTGCGGGCCTCGACGCGATGGGTCTCGAATTGTTTGTGCCCAACCCTGCGGACCGGTTGGTGACTGTGACAGCGGTGAAGATCCCCGCGGGCATCGAGGACAAAAAAGCACGACAGCAACTTCTGGACGAATTCAACATTGAAATCGCGGGCGGCATCGGGCCCACGAAGGGACAAATCTGGCGCATCGGACTGATGGGTTACTCGAGCCAGAAGCAAAACGTGCTGTTGCTGCTTGCCGCGATGGAAAAAGTCCTGCTCGATATGGGCTTCCGGGTCGGGGCTGGAGCGGGCGTTGGCGCGGCCATTCGGAGCTATCAACAATCGTCTCAACCGGCCGTTGCAGGCGCGAAGAGGTGAATGTCGAAATGGCCAAGACCCCAGTCCCGACGATTGCGAACGCAGGCGCCATGAATGAGTTTATCGGAGCGTTCGATATTCCGTCCAAGGTGACGGATTTCGTTTACCATTGCCGCTTTTCACATTGCTGGAACGGAATCGCCACGCGCCACGCCGATACGATGGACTGTAAATTTTTCGTGGACGGCAAAGGAGTGGTGCTTGGGCTGGCGCATCCGGGATTCGTTTCTTTCCAGGAGAAAGCCGGACGATTTCTTTCCGATCGCGAAGCAAGTTACATCGCCGGGGAGTATCTTCGCGAACGCCTCGAGCAAGAGGACGAGCATGCGCTCTACGATGTTGCTTCTCAGGACGTTCTGCGAATTATTGAGAAGCTGAAGATTCGCTGAGCCGATATCGCAGCCGTTTGCGTCATTCGCCGCGGCGCGACGCGCTGAAGCCCCCTACAGCCCGCGCCACATAACCAAAGTATCGAAACGGTCCACATCGCGATCGCACCGTCGCATTCATGCAGCGCGTCATGCGTCGGAAAGCGATTCACCGAAGCTATTCGATTCCTTGATCTCCCCAGCTTCAAGAATTTCTCCGCAATCGAGGCACTCGACATACTTCGCGTCGTCATCGCGGGCGATCAACCGGGTGCGTGTATGCTTGCAATCTGATTCTGGCATGGCGTCCGTTTGGAACGTACGAATTATACCATCGGCAAAACCGGTCCGAGCGGCGGCACCGCGAGGGCTTGGAGTTGACAAACTTCGCGAATGCCACTATCAGTCTGTTTGCCAGCGAGGAAGCGAGAGCGGGTGACAACGGATTCGAGTTCGCAAAAACGGCTTGGGGCTGCCCTGTTCTACGGGATCGTCCTGATTCTGGCGTACCTCGTTTATCTGATTTTCAGGCCATTTCTTGTTCCGCTGGCGTGGGCAGTTGTTCTCGTGGTGGTCTCTTATCCCGTTTACGAACGGCTTGCGCGGCGATGGGGGCCGACCACTGCATCAATCGCAGCCACCGCAGGCGTGACGGTGATCCTCATTGCGCCAGCGTTGCTGGTGATGGGCGGATTTGTGCGCCAGGGAGTGGATGCGGCCCGCTCGATTCAAGAGGGCATTGCGAATGGACGATTCGAGTGGGTGAATCGAGCCTGGCTCGATCTGCAGGCGCGATTCGCCGGCTCCAATTCCGTGGATCTGCCAACGCTGTTGCACCGTTATGCAGAGATGGCTGCGGGCTTTGTGGCGGCAAAGCTCGGGACGATTTTGCGCCACATGGCCGAATTCGTGTTTCACCTGTGCGTCACGATCCTCGCCATGTTTTATCTGTTCCGCGAAGGGCATTCGATCATGGCGCGATTGCGCGAAGTGCTGCCGTTCGAAGACACGCACCGAGAGCGAATTCTTCGCGAAGGGCATGATTTGATATTTGCGAGCGTGACATCAAGCTTGATGGCGGCAGCGGCGCACGGCGTTTTAGGAGGGTTCGCGTTTGCGCTGACGGGCATTCGAGCGCCGATTTTCTGGGGAGTGATGATGGGCTTCTTCTCGCTCGTTCCCGTCGTGGGGTCGGCGCTGATCTGGGTTCCAGCGGCAATTAGTCTTATTGTGCAAGGCCACGTGACGCGCGGAATTATTCTAGGCGTTATTTGCGGGCTTATCGTCGGGCTGGTGGACAATTTCGTGAGGCCCTGGCTGATCAGCGGACGTGCGGAACTCAGCGAATTGGTGGTTTTTATAAGCATTCTGGGGGGAATCGCCGTCTTCGGAGTGCTGGGCGTGGTCCTCGGGCCGATCGTTGTAGCCACCGCTATCACTCTGCTGGAAATTTACTCGCCCGGCGCTGCGTCGAAGACTTCAACATCCAAAGGGAAGGCGTAGCGGAAGTGTCCGTGCTAGAGTAGCGCGCATTACAACAAGAATGAGCAAGAATTCCAATCCCGTACACGCAAGTCTTCCGCCGGAGAAGCTTCGCTGGCGCTGCGATCCCGCGACTCTGCCGTTTGAAACGACGGCAGAACTGGATCCGGCGAGCGGCGATCTGGGGCAGGAACGGGCGTTGCGCGCTTTGCGGATGGGCGTTGAGCTTACGGCGCCCGGTTACAACCTCTTCGTCTGCGGGCTTTCAGGAACGAGCCGCGGCGGAACGATTGTCCGCATGATTGAAGAAATGAAACTGGAAACCGAGCCGGCGCCGGATCGCTGTTACGTGAACAGTTTTAAGAATGTGGACCGCCCGCGACTTCTCACCTTGCCACGCGGCCAGGCAAACGCGTTCAAGAAGGAAGTTGAATCGGGCGTCGATTTCCTTCGCCGCAGGATTCCTCAGGTTTTTGAAGGCGAGCCGTTCCAGCGGCAGAAAACCCGGATCGTCGAGCGATTCACACAGCGCGAAAAAGAGCTAATGGACGACTTCACTCGCCGGATCGCGCGCGAGCAATTTGCGCTGGGGCGCATGCAGGTAGGCGCCGTGGCGCTGCCGGAGATTTTTCCCGTTCTCGAAGGTCAGATGGTGCCGATCGAAGAGATTCCCAAGATGGTGCAGGACGGAAAACTCGAGAGCACCGCTGCCGAAGAACTCGAGCGAAAGTACGATCAGTTCCGGCAGGAATTCACCGTCGTGTATCGCAAGACTCTTTCGCTCTCGCGCGAATTGGCCAGCGAATTGAGTTACCTCGAGCAGGAAGCCGCTTCGGTCCTAGTGGATGGCGTGATCGAAGAGCTGAAGGAAAAATATCCTTCGGTGCAAATCACGGAGTACCTCGAGGAAGTGCGCCACCATATCCTCGACAATCTCGATCCATTCAAAGAGCGGGAAGGAGAAGAGGACCAGCCTCCGTCGGAAGGCGGCGGAGGAACAAGGCAGGAGCGCACGGATCGAGATCCTTTCCGCGTCTACGGCGTGAACGTAATCCTCGCGCACGGCGAGGACGAAAAAGTGCCCGTGGTTTTTGAAACGATCCCCACATACGCGAATCTTTTTGGCACTATCCATCGCAGCTACGACACGCGCGGCGGCTGGAATTCGGACTTCGTGGATTTGCGAGGAGGTTCGCTTCTTCGCGCCGATGGAGGATATCTGGTGATGTACGCGCTGGACGCGCTTACGGAGGCGGGCGTCTGGCGCACGCTGAAGCGGACGCTGAATCATGGGAAGCTGGAAATCCAGCCGGTGGATGTTTTTTTTCCGTTCAGCACGGCGGCATTGAAGCCGGAGCCGATCGATATCCACGTGAAAATCATTTTGATTGGCGACCGAAACATGTACGAAATGCTCTACGAGTATGAGGATGATTTCCGCAAAATCTTCAAGGTTCGCGTGGAATTCGATGAAGAACTGGCCTGGAGCGACGCGGTGATGCGGCAATACGCTGGGCGGCTGCGAAAGCTTTCCGATGACGAGAAGCTACTGCCGTTTGACCGGACGGCGGTTGCTTCGATCATGGAACAGGGCGTGCGCCACGCCGGCCGGCGCGGCAAGATCACGGCGCGCTTCTTCGACCTGGCGGACGCCGCCCGCGAGGCGTCATACGCGGCGGCGCAAGCGAATAAAACGGTCGTCACCGCCGAACACGTGCAGCAGGCTCTGGAAAGCAAAATCGAGCGGCACAATCTTACCGAAACCAAAATCCGGGAAATGATCGAGCAGAAACAGCTATTTATTTCCACGAGGGGATTGCGCGTGGG
Source organism: Candidatus Acidiferrales bacterium (assembly GCA_050747005.1). GTDB lineage: Bacteria > Acidobacteriota > Terriglobia > Acidiferrales > UBA7541 > Palsa-295. Next base: position 72,175 of record JBOGNE010000073.1, on the reverse strand, counting down.
GCAGGTCAACGGGCTGAGCGTGCTCGAAGTGGGTGGATATGCGTTCGGCAAGCCGGTGCGCATCACGGCGACCGCCTCTCTTGGGAAATCTGGAATCATCAATATCGAGCGGGAAGCAAATCTGAGCGGGCGTTTTCACGATAAGGGCATGCACATCCTTTCGGGCTATTTGCGGCGGACGTTCGCGCAGGACAAGCCTCTATCGCTCGCGGCCAGTGTTTGCTTCGAGCAATCGTACTCCGGCGTCGACGGAGACAGCGCCAGCTCGACGGAAATTTACGCTCTGCTTTCCGCTCTGGGAGACATCCCGATTCGCCAGGATTTGGCAGTTACCGGCTCGGTGAATCAGCAGGGTGATATTCAGCCCATCGGCGGCGTCAACGAAAAGATTGAAGGTTTTTACGACGTTTGCAAACTGGAAGGGCTTACCGGCAATCAAGGCGTGCTCATTCCCTCGGAAAATGTGGAAGACCTGATGTTGCGCGACGAAGTGATCGAAGCGGTAGCGAAAGGACAGTTTCACATTTATCCGGTGTCAACCGTCGCGCAGGGCATCGAGATCCTTACTGGCGTTCATGCCGGACAGCGGAGCTCCTCCGGGAAATTCGAGACGGGAACTGTTTTCGGAAAAGTTGACGCACGGCTGCACCACATGGCTATCGCACTTCATAAATTCGAATGAACGTTTTTCCGCATCCGAAGGCGCGTGAGATCTGCTCGCGAAGGAAGTCAGGCTAAGCGCCGCATCTTGACGGTTATCTGCTGGGTCTGTCCATTCCGGTCAATTAAGAGTTTGTACTGGTGGCCGATCTGCCGGAAGAGCGTTCGGAGTTCGGCAAGGGTAAGATCGGCGGCAGCTTCGTCATCGACTGCGGCAATGATGTCGCCCTTTTTCAGTCCCGCCTCGGCGCCCGGCGTGTGCGGTTCCACCCGAACGATCTCAAATGTCTTGAGGCTCGCACCACGAGCGACGATTGATAGTCCGCTCATGTCCGTTTCGGCATAATCCCCAAAGTGCGAATTGGGCTCGAGAAACAACCGCTGATGAGGAAAATCAAACGTAACGATAAAGCGGCTCAAGAATCTGCCGCCGATGGCGCCTGCGATTTTGGGTTCACGCTGGGCTCCGGGCGCGGATTGGGAAAAGGCGGCAATCACTTCCTCGGCCGGGTACTTGCCGATGTCGAACGTCTTAATCCGGCCAACCAGAAGCTGCTTATTATCGTCGGTTGGCTGGTAAACATCGGGAATCGTGCGCAGATGCGAACTGAAGAGGCGATGCGACTGTGCGAATGTCTCGGTGAAAACCACGCTCTGATTCAACGCCGTGTCGATATTGAAATCACCTTCGCGAGTTTTTTGTCCGGGCAAGCTGAATTTCGCGTGTATCAGGGACATCGAGCCAGAAAACGACAACGGGAAACTCGCGCCTTTGCCGGAATAAACGTACGTTGCCGGATCGTAAAGGCGCACGGTTTGCCGCGCGTAGTCGATTTCGACGATTACGCGGCTAAGAAAGTCATTTCCGAGCGTTCCTTGATAAGCGCGGCCCACCAGCGACGCGAAATTTTCTTTGCTTGCGGTGGGAAGCGACGGTATTGCAACGTCGACGCCGGGAAGCGTAATGACGGCGCTTCGAATCTCGGAAGCGCTCGATGCCGTGGCGCCGGACGGGAGGGGAACTGATGGAAGGCCCAACTCGGCCGCTCGCCTGGGATCGATGGAGGACATAGGCGCGTTTGAATCAAGTTCAAACAGCGACGGCTGGCTCCCATTCACGCGCACCGGCAGGAATACCAGGCCTTCCACAAACTCCGCAGGCACCTCAGCGGCATTACCCCCGAAAGCGAAGCGTGCTGCCGCGATATTTTGAGCGTTTGGCGATGCGGTTGATTGCGCCCGATGAGCGGACCATCCGGCGCAGGGAATCGTCAGCAGCGACAGCCCCAACGCAAAAAAAAGATTTCGGCGATTCACGGAACCTCCCGCCACTTGGCGCGGTTACCGGCGCACGAACCGCGCATTCGCAGAGCCAACAGATTATACGTGCAACCGCGCAACCCTGACATAGCTGCCGACGTTCGTGTCCACGTTCGGATTGTGAACGCAGTGATGGCCGAATGCGAGCGATACCGGCTGATCTAATCTTGCGGAGCCAGGTACCCCTGTCGAGCGGAGACGCTGTACTTGGTTTTTTTCGTGTTGCCCGAAGCGGGTTGGCCGCTGGCATCGAGAACTTCCACAGCAATCGCGTGAAACTTGCCGTCATGCTCAGGGGCGATTCCCAGAACGTATTGATGCCGAAGCGCCCCGGCGATCTGGCGGTAAATTGGCACGAAGTCATTGAGGGAACGAGGGAAGTAGGCGCGGCCTCCCGTGAATGCGGCAAGTGACAGCAAGGCGCGGTTGGCTTGCTCAAAACTGAGCGGATTTGCGGGCTGGTCCGAAGCGGATTCCTGGGCGGAACCCGCCTCGCGTTTTTTCCTGTGCGATTTCGGGGCGTTCGCCGTGTAATCGCGAAGCGCGCCGCCGAGAGCCACGGGATAAATCACCGCATCCGTAGCGCGTAGCGTTTCCGTGAGCGCGTCCCAGCGTGCGGACGAAGATGAGTCGAGGCCGGTCGTGAGCAGCACAATCGCCTGCTTGCCGGGAAACGATTTCAGCCAATCCAAGGCCCTGGAGAGGGAATCGTAAAAATTCAACTGGCCCGCTCCGAGATCGTACTGAATTTGGCCGAGGGCGATGGCGAACGCGGATTTGTCGGGAGTGAACCCGAGGATTACGCGCGGCGCTCGGCTATAGGTTACGAGCGCCACCTGGTCTTCGGGGGAAAGGCCATCGAGCAGAGCGTAAGACGCGAGGAGATGCTGATTGCTGATTAGGTAGACGGCTGGACTGGCCTCGGCCATAACGGTGATTCGGGCGGGCGCATCCGCAGGAGCAAAAAAAGCGATTGGCCGCTCAGAGCCGTCGATTAAAATGCGAAAGTTCTTTTGTTCGAGGCCACCGACGAAATTCTCCTGTTTATCTCTAACACCCGCGTCTATCTTCACCAATTGGGTCGAAGCGTGAAGGGGGTATTGCGCCGGGGGTGAATGGCTTATCGCTTGAGCGGCACATGCGAGCGGCAGAAAAAATAAGGAACAAAAAACCGCTGCGATGATGAGGCGCTTGACAAGAGACTGCCGCGCGTCATTGCAAATACGAATCAAAATAAACGCCGTTTGGGTCTTTCCACCATCCGCCGCGAAAAAATACCAACGCCGAGAGGGAACTCGACGAAAATACGCGCCACGGGATTCGCAAACGCGTGTTCTTCCGTGGCGAGCGCCAACGCCACGAATCGCCAGTTTCGCCTAATGGCTCGATGGCGCGGAAGCAGGCGTCGAAGCCGGAGCCGCCGAAGGTTCCGCGCCGCCCTTGGGCGTGCTCAGGTAACCCTTAGCCAGGTTTTTCGAAAGATCGAACACCACGATTTCGTAGGGAGCCCGTGCGCCACGCACGTAGAACTGAACGGGCTCGCCCACTGTCTTGTCCTTCTTTTCGATGCTTTTGTCGTCGGCGATTACATTCATGGTGTAGCGGTAATGTTTGGTATCCACCTTATGAAGCACGAGTTGAATTGGCCCGACGTGCTGAGGACTCTTTGATTTCTTGAGCGAAAATTCGTAAATATCGCGTTCGCCAAGCCGCTTCAACTCTTCGACTTCATCGTGATTTCGGGCGATCAAGCCGCTTTGAACCCCCAGATCGCCGATGGTGCTCTGCAATTTTGTTTTCGTGGCATCGATATCCGCTTTGGCGGCTGCCACATCAGTCTTCGTACCGTTCAGGTCGGTGGCCATCTGGCCGAACTTGGTGGACGTATCCTGTTGGACCTCTCCGATTTGCTGCCGGAGCTGTAAGTCACTTTTCTGCTGATCCTTCTTGATCGTCTGCGCCAGGCTCCGGGCGCGGGCCAATTCGTCTTCGGTCAAGCCGAGCTTCTGCGAAGTGACGTCCAGTTGACCTTTGAGGTCCGCGATGCGTGAGTTCGTCTTGTCGAGCTCGGCGCCGAGGGCCTGCGTTTTTTTGTCCGCGTCCGCAAGATTCGTGCGAAGCGTCTGCCTCTCCGTATAGCTCGCGTAAATCAGATAGGCGACCAGCACAAATGCGACGACGAATAGCAATGCGACCCAGCGAGGCGTGGCGCCGACTTCGGGCGTCTCGGCAGCGGGAGGGGTGCTGTTGGTCAGACTCATCGAGCCTCCTTCAACGCGGCGTGAGCCGCACAATGACGGGCGAGATTATCTCCGAGGCGAGCCGCGAAGTCTATCTCCCGCGTCGCTTCGTGTTGCTATCGCGGAACGGCCAGAGGGCTTCGACCGTCGTATTCAATCCGCCGCGCGGCGTGAATTCTCCATGCACGCGGCACCATACCGGCTGAACCGCTGAGACAATGTCGCGCAACATGCGGTTCACGGCGTTCTCGTAGAAAATTCCGAGATTGCGGTATCCGAGCAGGTACATCTTGAGGGCCTTGAGCTCCAAACAAAACTTTTTCGGCTGGTACTCGATGGTGATGACTCCGTAATCGGGAAGGCCCGTCTTGGGACAGACCGATGTGTACTCGGGATAGCGCGTGGTGATGACGTATCCGGGAAAGTGATTCGGCCACGTTTCCAGTTCCGGGAGTTTCGCGTCGATTCCGGCTCGCGCATGCACGTCAGTATAGTTCGTCATTCGCCCTCGCTCGGATATTGTACATCGGCCCGGCTATTTCGGCCGGCGCACGACCGGGCTATGGGTGTTGCCGGTGTTGCTGGAATTGGATATGCTCGGCCCAGCAAACTTGGGAGTCCAGCCGCATGATTTGTCCGCAATGTCGGAGCGCGGAATGCTTCCGGTCGCGTCGAAATCGCACCGCGGATTTTCTATGCACGATATTCGGCATGAGGCCATGGAGATGCCATAGCTGCGACAAACGCTTCTACGCGCGCCGGGTCGCGCTGGTATTTCAGAAATACGCTCATTGCCCGAGGTGCGGAAACTTCGACATCGATCCTATTTCTCGCGAGAGGGTGGACAAGGGCGCCTTCGTTTTCTGGAAACGGCTGCTGGGGTTCCCAGCCTATCGCTGCGATCCTTGCCGGGAACGATTCTTCAGCGTGAGACGCTTCCACCGTATTGTTCCGTCGATGCTCTGCTCGGTTCAGTCGCGCAAGAATTCCCCGCGGGACATTCCGGCGGCCGGACGACCTAGGACCGCGGATTCGGCAGAAGACTTCTTCTAGACGTAATCTTCGGCGAATCTGAGACCGTGTTATCTCACTCTTCTCATTTCTCAAATCACTGATTTCAACAAAAGTTACCGGGAATTAATCGCGTTGTCACGGAATATTCAAGTGTGGCAATTACTGTTTGGCGTTCGAGAGATGTGTATGCGGAAGACATCCGGTTGGCCCGGAGAATACGAAGCCGGGAAGAATGAATCCTTTGACGGGATCATTGCGTCTGAGTTGCAAGTGCCAACCTCGTGTCGATATCGGCATTTACAGGCAACCGAGCGGAGCAGATATCCGCGAATCCCCAAGGGATCACGGCTACCGGTTCTAAATGTTTGGTTGACGATCTTGCTTTCAAAATCATAAGGAGGAGTGAATGCGACTGAAGGCGGCGTGGGTGCTTGTGCTTTGTCTTGCCGGACTGCCGGCAATGGCTGGAACCCCGGGAGACGACTCGGGCAGCAAGACTTCGGCAAAATCTGCCAATTCGGATGGGTCCGCAGCGAAGTCCAAGGCAGCGGATGGCGCGAAAGCCGACACTCCTGCGAAACCGGAAGCGGCACGCTTGGAAGGTGAACTGCAACAATTGCGTGAACTGCTTGTCTCGCAGTCCAAGCAGCTCGAGGCTACCCGCGAAGAATTGCAGAAACAGCAGCAGAGAATGGAAACTCTCGAAAGCGAGATAAAAGAAAAAGAGGCTGAGCCCGCGTCAGGGAAAATCGCTTCTTCCGCGACCAGCGTGCCTGGGACGCCTGTTGCGACAGCCGCCGTTCCAACGGCCGCTCCAGCGAAACCAGCAGTCACAGCGCAAGACGGTAACCCTGATTCGCCGGCGGCGATCCGCTACAAGGGCATAACGATTACGCCGGGAGGGTTTCTGGCTGCTGAAGGAGTATGGCGGCAGCGCGGGCTGGGCTCCGACGTCAACACCCCTTTCAACTCAATTCCGTTTCCCGGCGCTTCGCAGAGCCGGCTTTCGGAATTGAATTTCTCCGCCCGGCAGTCACGCATCAGCTTGCTGGCCGAGGGCAAGCTGGGCGGGGTGACATTGCGAGGGTATTACGAAACAGACTGGCTTGGCGCGGGCACCACTTCGAATAACAACCAGAGTAATAGCTACGTTCAGCGGCAACGACAGATTTGGGGTCAGGCGGCGCTCGAGAGTGGTTGGACGTTTACCGGCGGGCAGATGTGGAGCTTGGTGACGGAGACCAAGCACGGGGTCGACAACCGGACCGAAGCTGCGCCGTTGACGATCGACGCGCAATATACAACTGGTTTCAGTTGGGCGCGGCAGTTTGGTTTCCGAATATCCAAGGATTTTGGGGACAAATTGTGGCTGGCAATGGCCGTCGAGAATCCAGAGGCCACCTTTGGCGGAAAGGTTCCCATAGCAGACACATTGGTCGCTGAGCCGGGCACGCTGGGCGGCCTTTTCAACAATCAAGCCAACTATTCTTTCAATGAGACGCCGGACTTCGTGGTCAAAGCGGCTTTCGAGCCGGGATGGGGGCATTACGAACTGTTCGGCGTTGTTGGCACAGCCCGTACGCGAATCTTTCCCTGTGCGGGGGCAAATGCCGTAGTGCCTTGCTCAATCGATGGATCGACCAAGCCTTCCGCGCTTGGCGCGACCAATGACACAACCACGACGGGCGGCATCGGCGCGAACGCGCGAGTTCCGCTGCTCGCCAAGCGTCTGGAGGCCGGCATCCACTTCTTTGGCGGCGACGGTACCGGCCGCTACGGAACAACAGGTCTCTCGAACGTAACGGACCATCCTGACGGAACCTTGGTTCCGATCCGCAGCTACCAAGCGCTCGGTTCGCTTGAATGGCACATTGGGCCGAGGCTCGACATCTACACGTACGTCGGCGGGGAATATGATGGTCGCACGAGCTATGCCGCGACCCTAACAACAGTCACGGGCACGCCGCCCGTGACGAAAACTGCACTCACGGGGTTCGGCTATGGATCGCCTCTGGTATCCAACGCCGGTTGCTTTACGGAAACACCGCCGACCAATCAAAACACTCCCGGTGCGGTCGGAACTTGCGAGGGGGATACACGCAGGATTATCGAAGGCACGCTCGGTTTCTGGTATCGATTCTATAAGGGTCCGAAGGGCGCCATTCAGTGGGGATCGCAGTACTCGTACATTGACCGCATCGCGTGGTCGGGCGCGGGCGCCACATCAGGCACGAGCCTTGCACCTCACGAGGTGGAGAACATGGTGTTCACTTCGTTCCGTTACTACCTGCCGTAAGAGTGAGATTCTAAACGAGGAGGCGGCTCGCTGCCGCCTCCTCGTATATTTTCTGTCCGCAACAAGTCAGCGTGCGGGCTGTTCTCGAGCGCGTTGCACAAACCTTTCTTCAACTCGCCCGCACAAAAAAACTTGCTGTGATTCGCTTTGGATGACCCCGACCGTCGCTTGCGCGCGCACTTTGGCCGTGCGAAAATCACATCCGCGCCCGTTCTGGATTGGCTTTGCGTGAGGTTGCGTTTGTCGAAGGCTGGCTCGGGGCTTTTCGCGCTTCCGAACCGTTTGCCCGCAAAGCTGCGGCGATATCGTCTAAAGGTTAGGACGGAGCCCTCTCAAGGCTCAAATCCGGGTTCGAGTCCCGGTATCGCTACCATTTTCTTCTCATGTCCGTCTTGTACGATAATCTCTTGGCCGCGACGTTCTTTCTTGCGGTTACACTGGCGGGCGTATGAAGACGATTCATGCGGGGACATCGGGGTGGTCCTATGCGAACTGGCGACCGCAGTTTTATCCGGAAAAGCTCGCTCCGGCAAAATTCTTGGCCTTTTACGCGACGCGCCTGAATTCAGTCGAGGTGAACTACACGTTCAGGCACTTTCCGACAGCCAAGCTTTTGAACGGCTGGATTTCCGCGACGCCGCCGGATTTTCAGTTCTCGCTAAAGGCGCCGCAGACGATCACTCACATCAGACGTTTGCGGAATACGAGCGAGCTGGCGGTGCAGTTTGTGGATGCGCTTTGGCCGTTGCAGAACGCGAAGAAGCTGGGCGCGGTATTATTTCAATTGCCGCCAAATCTACAATGCGACGCAGGTCTACTAAAGGATTTCCTCGGCGAATTGCCTGGTTCAACTCGCGCGGCTTTTGAGTTCCGCCACGAGTCGTGGTTTTGCGATGCAGTATTCGCCGAGTTGCACGAGGCGAATGCCGCGTTGTGCCAGGCGGAGAGCGACAAATTAGAATCGCCGGACGTCCAGACTGCTAACTTCTCTTACTTTCGGATGCGCAAAGAGAGTTACCCGGCTGACGCTCGCAGCAAGCTGGCGACCAAGATTCGACGCCTGGCGAAGGCTGGAGACGTTTTCCTGTACTTCAAACACGAAGACACGCCAGAGGGTGCGCTATACGCTGAAGACATCCTGCGGCATTAGCATCCCGTGGCAAGCGATTTTTGCTAAGCTGAATAGCCGATTCGATTTGCCGTTCTTCCACGGGACAAAATGAAGGACGTTGGGAGCGATTCAATAAAAATACTTCTGACGATTTTGCAGACTGTAGTAAGTGATTCCACGCCGGGGAAAATGTAAGTGCCGCTTTCGACCGTTTCCTGCGTTTTTCTGGGGATCGCAGCGATCCCGTTCATTTATTATCTGATCGCGGTCTACAGCTCGTTGCGTTTTTTTCACCAGTTGCCCGCGCGGCACGTGTCGAATCCTGCGTTCAGCCCGCCAATCAGTAACCTGAAACCCATCAAAGGCCTCGATCCTGACGCATACGAGAATTTCGCGAGCTTCTGCCGGCAGGATTATCCCGAATACGAGATCGTTTTCTGCGTCGGAGACGAGCAGGATCCTGTTCTGCCGGTTATCGCGAAACTGCGCCATGACTTTCCCGAGCGGACCATTCGGGTGCTTTTCGGTTCCGGGCGCGAAGCATCGAATGACAAAGTAGCGAAGCTGGCGCGGATGTCGGAAGAAGCGCGTTACGACGTGCTGGTCATCAGCGATAGCGATGTGCGGGTGCGGCCAGATTATCTGCGAAGCGTCGTGGGTCCTCTTGCGGATCCCAAGATCGGGGCCGTGACTTGCCTTTACGTACACGCGGAGGAAAGGACTTTTGCCGACAGTCTTCAAACAATTGGGATGCTCTCGGATTTTTACGCCGGCATATTTGTCGCCAAGGAACTGGATGGCGTGAAATTTGCGCTCGGGCCGACGATTGCGACCACGAAGAAGCATCTGGCCGAATTTGGAGGCTATCAATCGATCGAGAACCGGCCGGCGGATGATCTTCTGGTGGGTCGCCTGATTGCGGATTGCGGATACGAAGTCTCATTATTGCCGTACAGCATCCTAACCGTTGCCGATTACCGCTCGCTGAGCGATCTATTTCAGAAGCGCTTGCGCTGGATCGTAGTGATGAGGCACATGCGCCCGTGGGGGCATCTTGGCTTGCTTTTCACGCAAGGTTTTCCGTGGTGCCTGGCAGCGATAGCGATTCATCCTACGGTTAGTGTGGCTGTCGGGTATCTAGGGACATATTTCGCGCTGCGCGTTGCGATGACTTGGATTATTGGCATCGCTGGTTTGAAGCAGCGGGGAATATGGAAAAAAATGCCACTGATTCCCGCGTGGGACGCGCTGGCGTCTCTGATTTGGCTGACGAGCTTCTCGCGCAACAGCATCCGCTGGCGCGATGGCAAATACTACATTCGGGACGGGGTACTCGTGCCAGCCGGTTCAACGCCTGAATGAGGAATCGATGAACGGTTGAGCGTCATTGATCGCTCGGCACCGATATTTGGCGCTTATCGAATTCAGCCAGCGGCAAGCTTTCGGGATTTGAGGTTTCGGATTGTGGCTGACCCGCCGGATTTTCTCCGCCGTAAACAACACGTCCGATTCCGCGCAGATAGAATCCCAGTCCAATCAGCCCCACCATGGCGTTCCAAACGCGCCAGCACAGCATTGCTTCGGCGCCTCCGCGAATTCCAGTGAGACGAAAAAGCGCTCCGAAAGCGGCCTCGCCCACCCCCAATCCTCCGGGCGTGATGGGCAGACTATTCACGATATGGCCAATGGGTATTACCAGGCACATTTTCATGGAAAGACTGGCGGGATTCAGGGCCAACACGGCCAAACCCGTGACGACTACAACCGAAAGATTGGCGACGAGAGCCAGGCCTAAAGCGGAAAGCAGCACGCGCGGACTGTGACGGTAGCCAGCCACGGTGCGAAAGATTCTTTCGGGAATGTTTTTCACGGGCAGGAATCTGAGCAGGGTTCGCACGACTCGATTTACGAATTCCGGATTGAAGAGGCAGATCAGGAATCCCGCGAACAGCGCTGCGGCCGCGAGCGCCACCGCAAGCAGCAGAATTCGGAGCGCCGGTACGCTTCGGATGAGTGGCAGAAAAAACGGCACGAAAAAAAGCGGCAGAATCAGGAGCGAAAAAAGGCCGATGGCCCGGTCAAACATCACAATCGTGACGATTTCCGTGCGGCGTCCGCTATTCTCTCTGGCCGCGTAAAATAGCTTGGCGAGATCGCCGCCGGCAGCCCCGGGCAAGAACGTGGTGAAGAAAAAGCCAACCAGCGTCAATTTCATGGACTTTGCAACGGATAGGTTCAGCCCGAGCGGTTTGAACAGCCACGAGAGCCGCACCGACATCAACGCGATGTCAAACAACAAAAGGACAATGGCGGCTAGCGTAATCGGCCATTCCGTAAAGAGTTTGGAAAGCGCACGCAGGTCAATGATCCCGGATTTGGCAAGATAGGCCAGCAGCCCGATGCCGATGGCTAATCGAAGGATTGTAAGCAAGATGTTGCGCTTCGGCTTTGCAGATATATCTTTGGGAGGCGGCGCTGAATTAGAGGGCGGCACGATATGCGGCTTTCCCGAAAAGCGAACTCGTGCTTGGCACGGCGCTTTTATTCTCAGGACGATTCAGGGAAACAGACGCTGCGATCGAATGGTTGGTGAAGATAAATTTGCCGCCACTCTCCAGGACCACGTGCATTCCGGAAAGCCCCACGAGGTTTTCGAATCGCGGCAAGGCTGAGCGCTCCGCCACGAGGTAATACCGCTCGGGCTGAAACCAAAGATTCTTGAACTGTGAGTCGTTGATGAAAACGTTAGGAACGCCGGGAGCATTGGAGCCGTACTCGAACGTGTTCCAGCGGCCGTTCAAGAGCAGCGCCGAACGATCGGTATAGAAGAAAACGGACGAGAATGTGTAGTAATGATGGTCCACGATCAGCTTACCTTCGGGAGATCGCAGCAGCGCTTCCGCGAGCGGGCGCGAGGACATATATGGGTCAAAAGCTACCAGGGCCAGCCGCGCCGCGTGAAAGAACAATACCATCATCAGGGCGGCAGCAAGAAACGCGCGCTGCCTGCTGGTGCGCAGCGTGCCAAGCGCTCCGATCAGGAACGCAACACCGGCAAGAAAAAGCGGCAAACGAAGATATGCAAACGAGTCCAGCGTGAGGTCCAGCATGTGCCCAAGCGAAAGCGTGTAGTCTTTCGGATGGGCGGAGAGAGCAGCGGAAATATCTCCGGGCGACGGGACGTGGCGTACCAGCAAGATTATGGTGAATGCGGCCACGGCAGCGCACGCTGCAATCACGGTCAATGCGCGAGTGCCGCGCCTAACCCAGGGGTGATCGAGGGCCATGGCGGAGCCCAGCAGCAACGCCAGCGCCGGATAGCACGGCATCGAATAATATTCCTGCGTCGTCGAAAACGTAAAAAAGACCAGCACGAAGCCCGTCCAGCAGAGCGCCAGCAGGCGCGTGCGTCCGGCTCGGTCGACTGGCTTGAACGACAATTTAGCCACAGCCGGCAAATACACGCTCCACGGGAATAGCCAGACAAGGTGCAGCAGCCAGAAGTACAGACGCGGCACGGTATTGTAGTCTCGGGGGTAACGCAGGTTTAGAAAACGCAGCAACTGTTCGTTAATGAAAAAGAACCATAAAAACCCGTGATACTGCCCAGGGCCGCTGTGGAATGTCCACGCGAAGTAGGGAGGGTTTCGCAGAGTAGCCAGGATGTGCCACGGCGCGGCGATTGCGAGAAGGATGGCCAGCCCAGTGAACGGATGAAGGCGTTTCCACGTTTTGGCGGAAAAAAGCTGGTGGGTGAACGCCATATAGATCAGCCCGGCAGCGATCGGGAAGACGATGCTCACCAGGCTTTTCAGAAGAAGGCCAGTCCCCAAGCTTGCAGCGAGGATGAAGGCCCATCGTTGCGGGTGCGGTTCTTCGTCGTCCAGCGCACGCAAGAAGGCCCACATGGCGAGCGCAACAGTGAAAGTAAGCATCACATCGGGAATCAAGATTCGAGTGAAGAGAAACAGCCCGATGCAGGTTGACATGCATAAGCCAGCGTAGAAGCCAGCCCGCCTGCCAAAAGCCCACATCCCGAACGCAGCCGTAAGCAAGCAGAGTGCAATAGCGGAGAGAGCTACCGGAATACGTGCGGACCAGTCGTGAACTCCGAATATTTTGTACGAGCCGGCCATGGCCCAATAGATCAGCGGCGCTTTCTCGAGATAGATGACGCCATTCAGTCGAGCCGTTACCCAATCGCCCGAAGTGAGCATGTTGCGGGCAATCTGGGCCTGCACGGCGTCGACATCATCCATCAATGAAGGCGGGGAAACGATGCAACCGAGGTATACCACTCCCGAAAAAAGGAGGACGGCTAGATAGAGGTAAGTACGGCGTCCGGCACCGGCTGTCCCAGTGTAGTGGCCGGTACCGACTGAATTCGCCATCTTTTCATCCAGAGGAATAGGATCGTCAGACCCCAGAGGTGATAACCGAGATTCGCGCGCCTTTCAAGGTGCCGGCGCAGGTGTCCTTCGATCGCGCCTTGACGGAACAAACCCGAGTGTTCGGAAGCGCCGGCCGAGAGAGTTTCGATCAGCAGCGAACGGAGCGGACCGCGAAGCCATTCGTGAACCGGAATGTCAAAACCAATTTTCTTACGCCGCAGAATCGATTGAGGCAGCTTATCCTTCATCAATTCCTTGAGGATGAATTTCTGTCGCGAGCCCCGAATTTTCAGGCTTGCCGGCAAAGAAGCGGCGAACTCGACGATCCGATGATCGAGGAAAGGCGGACGGACTTCGATTGAATGGGCCATGCTCATGCAATCGGTTTTCATCAAGATATCGTTTTGGAGATAGTGTTTTTGATCGAACCAAAGATAGGGAGATAGGCCGTCTCCTGACGACGACAGGCTTCGAAGCTCGCCCAGAATGTCCTGAAGCGCGCTAGATTCCGGGCCTCGAAGCATGGCGCGTTTTTCAGCATCGGAAAATGTGCCGTTCCAGTAGACGTGCGCGCGCTCTCGAGGCATCAGAGAGCCCTCGAGGAAGCGTTTCAGTTTGTACTCGAAGCTGATCTTTTCGTCAGATACCGGCCAATGCTTCAACCCTCGAAGCGCCAGCCGCAGAAATCCGGGCGGCGCATGCCGTACGTAATTCGACAGAATATTTGCACGGTGGGTCAGGTAGCCCCCAAAGAGCTCGTCGGCGCCTTCTCCGCTGAGAACCACGGTGGCGTTTCTCTTAGTGAGTCTCGAAAGGTACCAAACGGGCAGCGCGCCAGCATCCGCGTTCGGCTGGTCCGAATACTGCGAGAATTCCTCGATGGCGTCCTGTAGATCTTCGCCGCCATTCAGGTCAAACTCCTGGTGGTCGGTGCCGTAATGGGCGGCGGCTTCACGGATATACGCGGTTTCGTCAAAACTGCGTCCTTGAAACGAGATTGAGAAAGTTTTCAATCGGGATGAACTGGCGGTTGAGGCGTAGTGTAGGATTGTGGACGAATCGACCCCGCCGCTGAGCCAGATTCCGAGCGGCACGTCAGAAATCAAGTGATCGCTGACGGATTGCTGCAGAAGACTCCCAAGTTCTTCCTTCGCCGAGTCTAAGTTGCAGTGATCCTTTGGGCCGTACGGCAAGGTCCAGTAAGTGTCGGAGGAAATTTTTCCATTCCGCCATTCGAGCCACGTTCCAGGAGCGAGATTTTCGACGCCCTCGATCAGCGTCCACGGGGACGGCACATAGTTCAGCGCGAGGTAACAATCCAGGCCATCGAGGCTCAAGCGCCGGTCGATTTCTGGGTGAATGAGGATGGCCTTCAATTCCGATCCGAAGAAGAGATCGCCGCCGCGGCGCGCGATGTAGAGCGGCTTGATGCCCATGCGATCGCGCGCGATGACCAGTCGCTTTTGCGACTCCGTCCACAGCGCAATCGCAAACATTCCGCGCAACCGGGCAAAACAATCAGTGTCCCATTCGAGGAACGCGTGCAAGATCGTTTCGGTGTCCGAGTGTGTGCGAAAGCGGCGCCCGCATTTTTCGAGTTCGCTTCGCAGCTCGGCGTGATTGTAGATCTCGCCATTGAACACGATGACGGTATCGCCGGTTTCGGAAATAATGGGTTGGTCGCCGGAATCCAGATCGATGATTTTGAGGCGCGTGGCGCCGAGAGACACAAACTCAGACTGGTAGACACCCTGCTGATCCGGACCGCGGTGGAATAACGAATTCACCGCACTCTGAATGCGATCCGAATCAAATACCCGTTTTCGATGTGTAAATCCGGCTATGCCACACACGCTTGCTTCACCTTGTAACCGCGGACGAACCTACGCGCCCCTTTTTCCGCTGCGACCAACGACCGCGCTGCACTCTATCACAGGGTTACGAGCAGTAACCTTGAAGCGCAGTCTGAAGCTACGGATTCGCCAACATTCCCCGGCCGCATTGAAGTCGACACCGATACCATTGATCGGCCAAAAGCTCGCCCCAAAACTGCATTTCCTGGAGGCTGCTAGACGCGGATAATCAGCGCTTTACTGCTTTGACGGCAGAGCGAGTGCTTCCGTTGGTTTTTCCGGCCGATACACCGGCACTTTCGAGTTTTGGCTTCACTGTGGCCTGCTGCCGCCGCTCGTTCCGCGCATTTCGCCAATTCACTTGTGGCAGAAAGATCGACGTGTCGATCCGATCCTGATATTTCACGGCAATGTTCATTAACGAATCGAGCAGCGAATCGGAAAGCAGATGGGGCGTCAGGCCCAGATCGATCAGCTTCGAGTGCTTGGCATTGTAATAGTGCTCCTCGGATTCGACGCGCGGGTCCGGCAGATGGTCGATCTCCGCTGCGATCCCCATCTTTTTCCCCGCCGTTTCGACCATGCGCGCCAATTCGAGAACCGAGAACTGCTCGGTGAACTGGTTGTAAACGCGGCATTCTCCCGGGGCGGCCGGATTCATGCAGGCAATCTCGATGCACCGCACCGTGTCGCGAATGTCCAGGAAACCGCGCGTTTGGCCGCCCTTGCCGTAGACGGTGAGCGGATGTCCGGCTGCCGCTTCCACGCAAAATCGATTCAGCACCGTGCCGAATACTTCGTCGTAATCGAAACGATTGATCAACGCTTCATCAAGTGCGGTTTCCTCGGTCATGGTTCCATAAACGACGCCCTGGTTCAAATCCGTAGCTCGCAGTCCCCATATCTTGCAGGCGAACATGATGTTGTGGCTGTCATGTACTTTGGATAGGTGGTAGAAGGAGCCGGGTTGCTTTGGAAATGGAAGCACGTCCTCGCGTCCATTGTGTTCAACCGTAAGATAACCCTCTTCGATGTCGATGTTGGGAGTCCCGTACTCACCCATCGTTCCCAGCTTGATCAAATGACAATCGGGCTGGAGTTCGCGCAGCGCAAAAAGCAGATTCAGGGTGCCGACCACGTTGTTTACCTGCGTGTGGACCGCATGCTTGCGGTCAATCATCGAATAGGGGGCCGAACGTTGTTCGGCGAAGTGGATCACCGCGTCGGGTTGAATGGACTGAATCGTGGATGCTAAAAAATCGTAATCGGTGATGTCGCCGACGAAGGAATCGATTGTCTTGCCGGTCAGTTGGGTCCAAACGCGAAGCCTTTCGGAAAGAGAGCGGATGGGAGTCAGAGTCTGTGCGCCCAATTCGTGGTCCCATTGGCGCCGTATGAAGTTATCGAGGATCGAGACGGAATGTCCCTTCTTTGAAAGATATAAGGCAGTTGCCCAGCCGCAATAGCCGTCTCCGCCCAGAACGGCAATCTTCATGTTTCCTCCTCGATATTCTAGGTCGCGCGCCGACATGGAACACCGTCCAAGTTTTGATCTCTGAACGCCAACTGCTGCGAACCCGCATCACCCGACGGTGACCACTCCCCGAAATACGGTCGCTCTCAGGCCCGAAACTATAAATGATACGATATCCGCCACGTCGAAGCTACCTTGAAGGAAGACGCTGAAGGAAGACCTGGGGGAAAACGCTCATGAGGCGGGTGCCAAGTCTATCGTTCCGGCCAGTTCCTTGACGACACGAGCAGGGCGCTTTGTTCCTAAGAGAAGCACCGAGAACAGCGAGAGTGCGATGTTTCGGGCGTCGCGACAAACAGTAACATTTCGAAACCGCCTTTCGCAATTTCAGATATCTTTCAGGGAAGTGGAAGACAATTCTGGAAGGCTCCTGTATGAGAGTGCTTCTCGTTGAAGATGACCGGAACATGGCAGGGCTTCTGCAGAAGGGGCTCGAAGAAGATCACCATATCGTAAGCCTCGCCCTGGATGGACGCACCGGCCTTGAACTCGGGGAATCGTATCAGTTTGACGTAATCGTACTCGATTGGATGTTGCCGGGATTGGACGGGCTGGAAGTGGCTCGACGGCTTCGCAGGGGAGGAAAGGCGGCTCCCATCCTTATGTTAACGGCGCGAGACGCGATTCCCGATATCGTGAAAGGGCTCGATTCTGGAGCCGATGATTATTTGACCAAGCCCTTTTCCTTCGCCGAATTTCTCGCCCGATTGCGGGCGTTGGGCCGGAGACCGATTGCCGGCCCGCCTTCCAACCGGCTCACAATTGCCGACCTGTCGCTTGACCTCGCAACGCGACAGGTGTTTCGCGGCCGCCATGAAATCCGGCTTACTCCAACCGAGTACAGGCTGCTCGAATTCTTAATCAGGCGGTCGGGCCGCGCCGCGTCCCGGCGCGCAATTGTCGAGGCGGTCTGGGGTCTGGAGGCTGAGGTGGAAGAAAACACGCTTGATGCCTTCGTCCGCTTGCTGCGCAGCAAAGTCGATCACGGATACAAACAGCGCTTAATTCACACCGTTCGCGGCTTCGGGTATTGCGCAAAACAGGAATCTGCGGAATGAAATCAATCCCGATTCGCGTGAGGCTCACGCTGTGGTACTCCGTGATTCTTGCTCTTTCACTGGGTGCGTTCGGAGGGCTTGCGTACTTCGCGATGAATCACAGCATCCGGCGGACTGTGGACGCGGGCTTGCGGCAGCGCGTCGAAGGCATCCGCGCAATTATTGCCGAGGAATATCCCGAGGGTCGGGCGGCCCTGCAGGATGAATTTCGCGAATTTGCCGAAGGCCAGGGAACTGGCTGCCGGGTTAGGGTTCTCACTGCCGGCGGCGATCTTCTCTATGCTTCGCCCGGCATGGCGAATCCAAACAGGGACACGTTTCGGCAGACGCTCGATCGTCCTTTTTACGAAAGCGACGACGGCGAAAAATTTCGGACGATAAGGGAAAATCTTGACGTCGCCGGGGTGCGCTACGATGTGGAAATTGCGATTTTCACCGGGGATTACGATCGCGCGCTGGATCATTTCCGTTTGCTACTGTATTTCGCGGCGCCATTGTTTCTATTGCTTGCGGCATTTGGCGGATATTGGATGAGCCGCCGGGCGCTGGCGCCTGTTGACGAAATCACGAGCGCGGCGCGTAACATCGGCGCAAAAAATCTCGCCAACCGCTTGGCGGTCCCGCAAACGGGAGATGAGCTCGAACGCCTGGGAAGCACGCTGAATGAGATGCTCGCAAGGCTGGAGACTGCTTTTCAAAGAATCGCTCAATTCACTGCTGATGCTTCCCACGAGCTGCGTTCACCAATTTCCGTCATGCGAACCAGCGCGGAGTTGACGCTTAGGAAATCGCGTTCCGAAAATGAATACCGGGAAGCTCTTTCGCAGATACTCCATGAAGCGGAGAGGGTGTCGCAACTGATCGAGCAATTGCTGGTGCTTGCCCGCGCGGATTCTGGAGCCGCTGCAATGCCATTGCAGCGCACCAACCTCACCGCGAGCATCGAGAAAGCGTATCGCCAATCGAGCGTTTTCGCCGAAGCAAAGCAGGTGAAATCTTTCGAGCGCGTGCCGGAAACGCCCGTGTGGGTTCGTGGCGATCCGGCATCTTTGGAGCGACTCTTCTTGATCCTGCTCGATAACGCCGTGAAATACACGCAACCGGGCGGCCGGATTGAGGTACGACTCGATACGGAAAACGGTTTTGCTTTTGCGGACATTCTCGACAGTGGCATAGGCATAACTTCCGAAGACATTCCTCGTGTGTTCGAACGGTTCTACCGGGCCGACCGGGCCAGATCGCGCGATACAGGCGGCTCAGGCTTGGGCCTGGCTATCGGGCGATGGATCGCCGAAGCGCATGGCGGGGAAATACGAGTTCAGAGCGAGCCAGGCAAAGGCTCATCGTTTCGAGTCAAGCTCCCGCTTTCAACCGAGTGATTGTCTTGCTATTCTCGGCCAAGCGATTTCGCGTGGCCTGGCTTATTCAGGTGATTTTCATGTTTTGAAGTTAGTCTTGCATTCGCTTTTGGAAAAAGGGGCATGAACGGTGAACCGACGTGCGGAAATGGCGGTTTGCATCCTTATAGCATTGGGGATTGCGGGGCCGGTATGCGCGCAGCGGCAGCAATTGCCCCAGCAGGCCCAACCTCTGGCGCAAACGCTCGACCACGCGAATTGGCAAAATCTGGATCTTCAGCGCGCGCCGGCGGCAGCCGGGGTGCCGGAAGAACCCCCGGTCGCCGACGCGACGCTTACGATTACGCTGGCGAATGCACTTGAACGCGCCAAGGCTATGAGTCCGGAGCTCGAGACCGCGCTGACCAATGTAAAAATCGCGGCCGAGGGCATCGTGCAGACCCGAGCCGCGAACCTTCCCGCGGTTTCCGCCAATAGCCAGTATCTCTATACCGAGGGCAACGGAACTTTGGCAGCCCGTTTCATCGCCAACAACGGAGTGCATGAGTACATCGCGCAGGGAGATGTTCACGAAACGATCTCGGTTCCGTTGCTGATACAGTACCGGCGCAGCGTTGTGCTGAAGGCCCTGGCGCGCGATCGGGCGGTAATCGCTCAGCGTGGCCTGGTAGTGACGGTGGTGCAGAGTTATTCCGCGCTGGTGGCAGCCGACGGCAAGCTGAAGACGGTCCAAGAGACGCTCGACGCAGCCCAGCAGTTCCTCAAGACGAGCCAGGAGCTTGAAAAGGGAGGCGAGGTGGCGGGCGCGGATGTGGTGAAGGCGCGGATTCAGGCGAGCGACAGCCAGGTAGCGCTGAACAACGCGCAACTTGCCCGCGAAGAGGCCCGTATCTCGCTTGCGTTGCTGCTTTTTCAGGACATCAACCAGAAGTTTGAAGTAGTGGACGATCCCGGCCAGATGCTGCTCCTGCCCGCTTTCGCGGAAGCGCAGACGGACGCGCAACGCGACAATCCGGACGTGGATGCAGCGTCGAGGACGGAGCGGGCGGCGCAAAGAGACGTGACCGCGGCGTGGGCTGCCTACCTGCCGTCGCTGACTTTCGATTATATCTACGGCATTGACGCCAACCAGTTTGCCACCAGATCAACGACGCCTGAAGGCAAGCTCATTCAGAACCTCGGATATTCCGCGCTGGCATCTCTGACGCTGCCGATCTTCAATTGGGGCGCCACGCAAAGCAAGGTGAAGGAGGCGGAGTACCGCAAGCAGCAGGCGTCGACAGCCCTGAACTACACCCGTCGCAAGCTCACTGCCGATCTCGAACAGTTTTATCGCGAGGCACAGGTAGCAAAAACGGATATGGATATCCGCCATGAAGCAGCGGACGACGCTGTGGAGAGCCGTAAGCTCACTCTGCTTCGGTACAAAGGTGGCGAGGCCACAGCGCTGGAAGTGGTGGATGCCGAAGCCACGGTCAGCTTGGAGCGCAACGCGTATTACGATGCGGAGATGCGCTACGCGACCGCGCTCGCGAATCTGGCGACGCTGACGGGGACCTTATAGCCGATGACACGATCTCCCTCACGCAACCTATTCTCATTATTATCTTTAGCTGCCGCTATTTCTGCCATCTGGGTAGTTCCGTCAGGCTGTGGCGAAGGCAATCCGGATCTCTCGACGACTGAACCCGTGGTAAATGTGGAAACCACCGTTGCCAAGGTGCAGCCCATCGCTAACGTGGTAAGCGCGCAGGGCGTGCTGTTTCCCATCCATCAAGCCTCTCTCACACCCAAGATTAGCGCGCCCGTCCGTAAGTTTTATGTGGACCGCGGCTCCCGCGTGCATCGCGGACAACTGCTGGCCGTCTTGGACAATAAAGACTTGGCTGCTGGCGTGGTCTCCGCGCAAGGAGCCTACGATCAGGCCCAAGCTACCTACGAATCAACCACTTCTTCGACGTTGCCGGAGGAGATCCAGGCAGCAAATCTGAATCTGAAAGACACCAAAACCAGCTTGGCCGCGCAGCAGAAGCTCTACGACAGCGAAAGCAAGCTGTACCGGCAAGGCGCGATTGCGCGCAAGCAGCTTGATGCAACCGAGGTTGCACTGACGGCTGCGAGGAGCGCTTACCAGACTGCGGAAAAGCACTTGAAGAACCTGCAGGCGTCTGGGGCCGAACAGCAGCAGCGCGCCGCAACGGGCCAACTCGAAACGGCTCACGGCCAGTATCTGAATGCCGCGGCGCAATTGGGATACACCGAAATGCGGAGTCCCATCGATGGCGTCGTTGCCGACCGGGGCGCGTACCCGGGCGACATCGCGCCTGCGGGCACGCCGCTGCTCATCGTAATGGATACGTCGAAGGTGGTGGTGCGGCTGCATATCCCTCAGCCGCAAGCGGTGCAATTGAAGCTGGGCGACTCGGCCAAGCTCCACGTTCCGGGATTGCAGACAGAAGTCCCCGCCAAGGTCACGGTGATTAGCCCGGCCCTTGACCCCAACAGCACCACGCTCGAAATATGGGTGCAGGCGGACAACACCAAGGGCGATTTACAACCGGGCACTTCTGTAGGGGTTTCGATCATCGCCCAGACCGTTCCGAACGCACTGGTGGTTCCGGATTCCGCGATCCTGACCGGAAAAAACGGAGAGACCCATGTGATGGTGGTCAGGGCAGACAGTCTGGCGTATTCGCAAACAGTGACGACCGGCATTCAACAAGGCCCGCTTATCCAAATCCTGAGCGGCCTCAAGCCGGGTGAAGAGGTCATTGTCGGGGGGGCGTATGGGCTTCCGGATAAGACGAAAGTCAAGATCGCGCCCGCGAACTCGAGCAGCGGCTCGCAGTCTTAGGATCCCGAATGGCGACCAGCGATTCGAATAACTCCGATTCAAAGAACGAGCCGAAAAAGGAACCGCCCCGCAAAGTCTACTGGTTTACTCTCTTTTCAAAAGCTCTGATCGCGGTCATCCTGACGCTTGCCGTCATCGGCGCGTACTCCGCTTTAAGCATCCCCATCGCCGTTTTTCCAACCACCAACTTTCCTCGCGTGCTGATCGCCATCGACAACGGCGTGATGCCCATCGATCAGATGCTGGTCACCATTACCCGCCCGATCGAAGAGGCGGTCAACAGCGTGCAGGGGCTCCAGACCGTTCGCTCGATTACCAGCCGCGGCACCGCTGAAGTAGACCTGTTCTTCGATTGGAACGTGGATATGTTCCAGACGCTGCAGCGGGTCTACGCCGCGATGTCGCAAGTGCAAGCCTCGCTGCCGCCGACGGCCAAGATCCAAGCTAACCGGCTTCGTTTTTCGAGCTTTCCCATCCTGGGGTTTGGGCTGACCTCAGACACCATGCCTGCGACCAAGCTATGGGAATTAGCGACTTACGAAATCACGCCGCGGCTGAATCGGGTGAACGGCGTGGCGACCGTGCTCGTTCAGGGCGGAGACGTGCCTGAGTACGACATCACTCCAGATCCAGTGAAGCTACTGCGAGCCTCGGTGACGGTCCCGGATATCCTCGCGGCGGTGCAAAGAACTAACCTTATCGAATCTCCCGGTTTGATCGCGACTCACCATAATTTGGTGCTCGACCTTGTGGACGGCCAAGTCCACGATCCCAGCGAAATCGCCGACATCGTCATCAAGAAAACTCCGGCGGGCGTTCCCGTGCATATCGGCAATATCGCGACAGTGGCGCCGGCGGTGAAGCCCCGCTATACGGTGGTTACGGCCAACGGCAAACCCGGAGTGCTGCTCAGCATCAATCGGCAACCCGGCACCGACACGGTAACGGTGTCCGACGGCGTCTACAAGGAACTCGACCAGATCAGGAAGGGTCTTCCCCCAGGCGTTCAGTTTTCGGTCTTCTACGATCAGGCGCAACTAGTAAAAGAGGCGATCAAGAGCGTCCGCGATGCGATTGTGATTGGCATTATTCTTGCGTGCATCGTTCTGGTGTTTTTTCTGCGCGATTGGGGAAGCTCGCTGGTGGCTGGGCTGGTGATTCCGGTCACGATTACGATCACTTTCGTCGTGCTGAAGCTGCTGGGCGAGAGCTTCAACCTGATGACGCTGGGCGGTCTGGCCGCCGCCGTTGGCTTAGTGATCGACGACGCGATCGTGGTGGTCGAGAACATTGTTATGCATCGCGATGCGGGCCAGGAAAGGATGCGGGCGGTCCAAAACGCTCTAAGTGAACTCAAAGTCCCGCTGGTTGGTTCGACCACGACTCCCGTGGTGATCTTTTTGCCGCTGATTCTCATCACTGGCGTGACAGGGACTTTTTTCCGCGCTCTCGCTGTGACCATGAGCGCGGCTCTGATCGCGTCGCTGGGCCTGGCGCTGACCTGGACTCCGACGTTAAGCCAGTACTTCGTCCGGCGTAAGGACAAGGTCAAGCCCGAAGATCGGGCTGAGGAGTCCGCCTCGCCGGAAGAAGAAGCGAAGCGCCTGATGGAAGCCGAAGAAGCCACGATCGGCGGATTCATGAAGCGCGTGATCGGAGGTTACGAGAGGCTCTTGAAATTGGTGCTGGCCCATCCGTGGTGGCTGGCTGGGTTCGCGCTCGTGCTGATCATCATCTCCTACTTTTGCTATATCTCGCTGGGATCCAATCTTCTGCCCGCCATGGATGAGGGAGACTTCACCATCGATTACATCATGCCCCCAGGCAGTTCGCTCGAGGAGACGAATCGGGTGGTAGGGCATGTCGTTCAGATCATTCACTCGATTCCGGAGGTCACGGCGACTTCTCGCCGCACAGGGCTGCAACTGGGTCTCGCCGCCGTGACCGAAGCCAACACGGGAGACATTTCCGTAAACCTGACCACCGGCCGAAGGCGGGGCATCGATGCGATCATGGCCGAGGTGCAGGACAAAGTTAGCAAGCAAGAACCGGCGTTGGACATCGACATGCACCAGACGCTCGAAGATATGATCGGCGATTTGACGAATGCGCCGCAGCCGGTGGTCATTCAGATGTTCTCCGAAGATTCCGCGCTGTTGCGCCATTGGGCGCCCATCGTAGCTGATAAAATTTCCGGGGTGCCCGGCGTGGTTGGCGTCCTGAATGGCATCGACAGCACCATCAGCAGTCCGGAAACCGTGTATCACATTCAACCGTCGGTAACGGCAACCAGCGGCTTCACGCCCGAGGAGGTGGCGACCGACGCGAACGCCCTGCTCGAGGGGCAGACCGCACCGACTCCTCTGGTGGTGAATAACCGCGCATATGATATTCGCGTGCGCTTCCCCGAGCAGAACCGCGCCTCCCCGGAAGCCATGAACAACACGGTGTTCGTTAGTTCGACCGGGACAACGGGGGCGCTTGGGTCGCTGGCCACCGTCGAGAACTTGCCGGGGCAGACGGAAATTCTCCGAGAGAACCTGCAGCGTCTGGTGGAAGTCTCGGCGCGCTTGCAGGGAACGAGCCTTGGGCAGGCCATCGTGGGCGTGAAGAAAGCCGTGGCTGCGGTCAACTTGCCTCCGCAAATCCGCGTGGTGTACGGGGGCACCTACGCCACGCAGCAGCAATCTTTCCGCGACCTCTTGCTGGTGCTGTTCGTCGGCCTGATGCTGGTCTTCCTGGTGCTGCTGTTCGAGTTCAGGAGTTTTTCAGCGCCCGTTTCGATCCTGGCGTCCGCGGTCCTATCCACCTCTGGTGTATTCCTTGCGCTGCTGATTACCGGCACCGACTTCAATATCTCTTCCTTCATGGGCCTCATCATGGTGGTAGGCATCGTTTCGAAGAACGGCATTCTGCTTCTGGATGCCGATGTGAAATTCAGGGCGGCGGGGATGCCGCCACGTGACGCAATGATCCAGGCCGGCCGCAGGCGGCTGCGTCCCATCGTGATGACTGCCGTGGCTGCGGTAGCCGGCATGTTGCCGCTGGCTCTTGCTCTTGGTGCCGGATCGCAGATGCTGCAGCCGCTGGCCATCGCCGTCATCGGCGGCATCCTCATCTCGATGCTGCTTTCGCTGGTCATTACGCCGGCCGTTCACTACTACATGACCGGGAAGGGCTAAGCCATTTGTTGAGTAGCGGCGGCATCGGCGTAACTACGGGAACCGGAAGACGCATCTCGTAATAAGCTCTTGCGCATCTCTTAGATAGTCCTGAAATGGCACCGCCAGGAACGAAATGGAATGTGCTATGTTTTGGAACATCCTCGGAGGTGCGAAGTGAATCATCCGCTATATAGAACGATGTTGGCAGGTTGCTCGATCGTTGCACTCGCCGCTGTTTTCGCCGTTCCGGTGCATGCTCAGGACGCCGCGACGCTTTTTAGGAGCAGGTGTTCGATGTGCCACGGACCGGATGGCAGCGGAAGCGCCGTGGGCAAGTCTCTGGGTGCGCCGGATCTTCGCTCGAAAGCCGTTCAGAGCCAAACGGATAAGCAATTGACGGACGTGATTGCGTACGGCAAGGGACAGATGCCGCCCAACAGCGGCAAGCTGACCGACGCTCAAATCACGCAGCTGGTGAAGTACGTCCGCGGATTGGCGAAGGACGGCAAAAAGAAATAGCCGGATCGTGTTGGTTTACGAGTGGAATTTTCGTGATTATTTCAACGCCGAGCCCTGCTGAACCTAAAGTCTTCTTGTCGCTGCGATTGTCGCGAACTTCCGCGGATCGACCTCACGTTTAGCCGTGCAGCGCTTTGCGGCCTGGAAAGCGCGCGGCGGAGCCCAGCTCTTCCTCAATGCGGAGAAGCTGATTGTATTTGGCGACGCGGTCGGTGCGGGAGGCGGAGCCGGTCTTGATCTGGCCCGTGCCCATGGCGACGACGAAATCGGCAATGAAGGCGTCTTCGGTTTCGCCCGAGCGATGCGAGACAATCGCGGCATAGCCGGCCTTGCGCGCCATTTCGACCGCTTCGATTGTTTCCGACACGGTGCCGATCTGGTTGAGCTTGATGAGAATGGCGTTGCCGATACCTTCGGAAATGCCGCGTGCGAAGATTTTTGGGTTGGTGACAAAAATGTCGTCGCCAACGAGCTGAATTTTCTTTCCGATTGTTTGTGTAAGGATTTTCCAGCCAGCCCAATCGTCTTCCGACAGGCCGTCTTCAATGGAAACGATCGGATACTTCGCGGCCCAATCCTGCCAGAACGCGGCCATTTGCTCGGGGGACCGTGCCGACTTGTCCGATTTCTTGAATACGTATTTCTTGCTCGCGCGATCAAAAAATTCGCTCGCCGCGGGATCGAGCGCGATAGCGATTTGCTCGCCGGGCTTGTAGCCCGCAGCCGTGATGGCTTCGAGCACCAGCTCGATGGCTTCGACGTTGGATTTCAGATTCGGCGCAAAGCCGCCTTCGTCACCCACTGCGGTTGAGTAATTCTTCTTTTTCAGCACGGCCTTCAGGTGGTGGAAGACTTCTACGCCCCAGCGAAGAGCTTCGTGAAAACTCAGCGCGCCCAGCGGCATCACCATGAATTCCTGAACGTCCACGGAATTATCAGCGTGCGCGCCGCCATTGAGGATGTTCATCATGGGGACGGGAAGCGTGACGGCGGATGGATCGCTGGAGAAGCGCGCGAGATATTTATAGAGTGGCTGGCGAGACGCGGCCGCCGCGGCGCGCGCAGCGGCCATCGAGACGGCGAGAATCGCATTCGCGCCAAGGTTCGATTTGTTGGGCGTGCCATCGGCGTCGATCATCTTGCGGTCGAGCGATTGCTGATCGGCCGCATCCATCCCGGCAACGGCTTTCGCGATTGCTCCATTCACATTGGCGACAGCTTTCAAAACGCCTTTGCCGAGGTAGCGCGACTTGTCGCCGTCGCGAAGTTCGATGGCTTCATGCTCGCCGGTGGAAGCTCCGGACGGGACCGCAGCGCGCCCGATGGCGCCGCCTTCGAGGCGAACGTCCGCTTCGACGGTAGGATTGCCGCGTGAATCAAGAATTTCGCGGCCGCGAACGCTAATGATTTTAGCGGGCACTATGAATCCCTCCGGGCGAGAATAAACCAAAGATTGAAATCCACTGGAATCTTAGCGTCTCCGGAAGCGGCGCGGAAGCGCGATTCGAGATTTCGCCAATAGCTTTCAGGGTCAGCGAGCGTGCGGGCGTAAGCGCTGCCATACGACGTCGAGCGGCAGAAACCGAGAAAATCCTGCGCCGTGTAAGGAACGAAGTTCGCGATCTGGCGGTCGCCGACCACGCGGAGCCCGCGAGCCTGTTGGATCAATCCGCGTTCAAGATTTGTGTCGAGCAAACGGGGATCGAGGTGCTGGTTCCAATGATCCTCGAATTCCTTTCGGACGATGGACCGAATCGGCTCCGGCGTTCCGGGAGGGTGATATCCGTAAGCGGCCAGTATCCCATCGGGCCGAAGCCAGCGAGCCACGTTTTCCAGTACGCGCGGCCCATCCATCCAGCGGAGCGCGGTGGCGACGTTGACGAGGTCGGCGCTCGCAGGATCGCAAGCGAAATCTTCCGCGATCGCGATGCGCACAATCGCGCTGGGAGCGTTGGCGCGAAGTTGTTCCGCCATCAACGGGTCGGCTTCGACGGCAATCACTTCGGCGAAACTTTGCGCGAGTATCCGGGTGGATTTGCCCGTGCCGGCTCCGAGATCAATGGCGCGATTGCGGCGTTCAGCAGGAACTACGGCGAGTATCCTTTCGAAAATTTCCGCAGGATAATCCGGACGATAGGTGAGGTAGTCGGCAGCCGCTTGGCCGTATCGCGATTGGAAGTTTGCGGGCATCTCGAGGGTTATTCAGGCTCTTCGAGCATGGATTCAGGGCGAACGACCACGACGATGCCGCTTTCGGTGACGGAATATCGTTCGCGATCGGCCTGGAGGTCGTAACCAATGACCGTA
Organism: Candidatus Acidiferrales bacterium; assembly: GCA_050747005.1. Lineage (GTDB taxonomy): Bacteria > Acidobacteriota > Terriglobia > Acidiferrales > UBA7541 > Palsa-295. The sequence goes on along the minus strand of JBOGNE010000073.1, from coordinate 44,496 downwards.
CCTTCGGGCAAACTCACGTGCCTGTCGATAATCGCGCGGCGAATGCGCGCATGGCGCCCGACATTCACATGGTTGAAGATGATTGACTCTTCCACGTCGCTGTAGCTATTCACGCGAACGTCGTAGCCAAGGATGGATTTGTTCACGCGGCCGCCGGAAACGATGGAGCCCGCGGAAACCACGGAATCGATCGCCACGCCGGTGCGGCCAGGATCGGCAAACACGGTTTTCGCAGGCGGATATTGCTGCTGCCACGTCTGCAGCGGCCAGCTTTTGTCGTAGAGATTGAAGACTGGCGAAACCGCGACGAGATCCATATTGGCTTCGTGATACGCCTCGACGGTTCCGACATCGCGCCAGTAGGAAGTTTCTTTCTTGTTTTCATCGCGGAAGTTGTAGGCGAAGACACGATACTTGTCGATGATCTTCGGTAGAATGTCCTTGCCAAAATCATGCGCGGAATTCGGATCTTCAGCGTCGGCGATCAAAATCGGCACCAAGAGTTGAGTATTAAACAGATAGACGCCCATCGAGGCATTCACTTTGCCAGGATGAACGCTGGATTCCTTCGGGCGCTCGGGCTTTTCTTGAAACCCCAGAAGACGCCAATTTTTATCCGTTTCGATGACGCCGAATCGTTTGGCCGCCTCGGTGACGTCCACCTCAAGAGTTGCCACGGTCACGTCCGCGCCGGCCTCGACGTGCTGCTCGAGCATCTTCTGATAGTTCATTTTGTAGATATGATCGCCGGATAGGATGAAGACGTAATTCGATTGCTCGCTGCCGATCGAGTAAATATTTTGATACACCGCATCGGCCGTACCGAGGTACCAGTGCTGCGAAACGCGCATCTGCGGCGCAAGAACTTCGATGAATTCGCCGAGGCCCATCAGACTGGACCATCCGCGCCGCACGTGCCGGTTGAGGCTCAAGGCCTTGTATTGCGTCAGCACGAAGACGCGGCGGAGATCGCTATTAAGGCAATTGGAAAGCGTGATGTCGATAATGCGATAAACCCCGCCGAAGGGAACGGCCGGCTTGGCGCGGTCGCGAGTAAGCGGCCATAGGCGCTCGCCCTGTCCGCCTGCCAGCAAGACGCCGATTGCATTACGCATCAGAGGCATGAACCATCTCTCCCGATTCTTTCCGCGGCGTTGGAAAACCATTCTAACAGCAACCGAAGGCGACTCGCAGTTCAACTGTCGCCTGCAGGGAGATTTTAGCGGATTTCGTGGCGGCAACGGAGGGCCGCGCACGCGATCGAAGGCACGAGACTAACCAACTCGTCATCACCACGCGCGGAGAGCGGGTTGCCGAATATATTCCTTGACTTGTGCGGTAGCCTTCGATAGAAGCATTGGTAATTGCCGGTTGGCGTACAACCGGATACACTGATTGAGCCTATCAGTCCAACTCAATTTTCAAAGGTGAATGGGGGTGAAATACGCGTGGCAGAAGTTGTCATTCAAGAGGGAGAATCTTTGGAGAACGCTCTCCGGCGTTTCAAGCGTAAGGTGCAGTCGGAAGACATCATCAAAGAGATCAAAAAGCACAGTTACTACATGAAGCCCGGAGAAAGGCGTCGCGCCAAGGAAGCCCTCTCGCGTAAACGCCTCCGTAAGAAACAACGGCGTGAGCAGGATTAGGCGACTGCATCACTCGCATCAAGCAGCTATGCAACGGCCGCCAGGTGGCAACCGCGGATGTGGCGCGGTTCTACTTGGCGTCTGAAGCGGCTGTGCCGCTGCCAGTCCTGCCCCAGCAAGGGTCTCGGAGCAGCGCATGGAATACCACGATAAGGTCTTGAAGTGTGCCGACTGTGGAGCTGAGTTCGTCTTCACCGCCGGCGAACAGATGTTTTTTGCAGACAAGGGCTTCAAGAACGAGCCCAAACGGTGCAAGGCATGTAAGGCCGGCCGCGCGCAAGGCAACGGTTTAGGTTCCGGTGCGGCAAGCGTTCAGCGCGTCGAAACCAAAACCGTTTGCTCACAGTGCGGAAAAGAAACCACCGTACCGTTCAAGCCGACGCAGGGGCGTCCGGTGTATTGCCGGGAATGCTTCCAGCAGCGGCGGCCCGTCGCGGCCCCCGGAGCGACAGCGTAGGTTCCGTCCCCGCGCGGCGTAGTGTATTTGCTTCGACGAGCAACTCACCCTGGGTTCTCGGGTCGTGCGGAGTTTACCTCCCGCAGCGACTCCCGCGCTCGACAAGGCCGTTTGGCGATCCAAGAAGTTTTGGAATAAAGGTAGATACGTGGTCCGCGGTCTGAACCTAGAGATTTCGTGGTATGGCAAGTCTCGTATAAAACTGCTAATTGTACCGACACGGGAAGACAGGAAACACGAGGAGCGCGGCAAATGAGAAAAACCGTGATCGGAATTTTCGACGTGTATTCAAAGGCCGAGGAAGTTGTCCAGGAACTTGAGTTGATCGGCATTGATGGCGCGGAGGTGGAAGTGATCAGCGATGCCGATGCGGATGTCCGGACCCGGGGCATCGTGTCCTCCGCCGACGAGGGGCGCAAGGAAGGCGTGGGCGAAAAGATTGCTCATTTTTTCCATTCATCGAATAACGCCGGAAAACATCATGCCGGCAAAAACGAAACCACGGATTATGCGAAAGAGCAGGAATATAACTCCGGCCGGACTATCGTAATTGTGAGGACCAGTAACGAACGCGGGGCCGACCGCGCCGCAGACATCTTGCGGAGTCACGGCGCGGAGGATGGCGGTCCCACCCAAGAGTGGGAGAACGAGGTACCGGAATCGAACACGCTCAAACCTCTCGACGCGCCCCTGTCCGGAATGGGAACTCCCGATGCGACCACCGGGTCGGACGCAACAGATCTCGAAGCGCGAGGCAAAGTTCTTCGAGTCCCTGGCTCAAAGTAGAAGCTCTTTGTTTCCTCGCGAACCGAGAAAAGCCGAGCGCAAAATCTTGAGGTCTTGCTATGCGGCGCGAGCGCCATTCACCGGGGCGATTTCGCGCAACGCCGCAACGAAGGATTCCATCTGCGGCTGCGTGCCGATCGACACGCGCAGAAAGCTGCCCATCGAAGAGAATCTCCGGCCTACCAAGATTTTGCGGGCGGTGAATTGGCCGATGTACGGGCCAACATCGCTTCCCATATCGATCATCACGAAATTGGCCTGCGATGGAATGAACGCACGGCCGTCTTTTGCGAGTTGCTCGCAGAGCCAGCGGCGGGAGCCGTTCATCTTTTGCAACGTTTCGCTGATCCACTCTCGATCCGACAGGCTGGCGAACGCTGCCGCCAAGACCGCCGCGTTGCCGTTCATCTGAAGGATTTCCTTTCGCATTTGCGCTATCGTTTCTTTCGCGCCTATCGCATAACCCAATCGCATTCCCGCCATTCCGTAAATTTTCGAAAATGTGCGTGCGACGACCACATTCGGCGATTCGTCGACCCAGCCGAGCGCTGTCCCATATTTCGGATCGTCCGCGAAATCATAATACGCTTCGTCAACAAGGATCAGCGTCGAAGGCGGAATCCGAGGAACGAATTGCGCGAACTCATCGCGGGTCACGATCGTGCCAGTGGGATTATTCGGATTGCAAACGTAGACGAGACCGGTCTTCGAAGTGCAAGACGCAGCCATGCGCGGAAGATCGTGCCGATGATCGGCTGTGAGCGGAATCTTCACCGGATCCGCCTGCATCACGCTCGCGTACTCGAGGACCGTTTCAAAGGTTGGCTCCGCGACGACGGCGTTTTTCCCAGCGCCGAGAAACGTTGCATCGCAAACCTGGAGAATTTCCGTCGAACCGCAGCCGAGCAGCACATTTTCGGACTGAACGCCATGCATGTGCGCGATCGCATCCGTCATTTTTCCGTGGGCCGTGTCAGGATAGCGGGAGGCGATGTGTCCGCACGCGACGAGGGCTTGCATCGCTTTTGGCGAAGGTCCGTACGGGCTCTCGTTGTAGTTCAGGCGGATGCCAGATTCGGGTTCGGGCTGATGTCGATTCGCTGCTTGCGCGCTGAGAAGCCCCGGCGCGGCAACGGCGACCGCGAGCGATTGCCCGACGGTGCGCGCAAAATCGCGCCGTGAAACAGGGGATGAAGGCATCACACTCTCCTGAAATGCGGTTTCGCACGGATGATACGCTGTATTCAGGGCGTACCACAAGAACTCGCGACCGCAGGGCAGCACGCCAATTGAGTTTACCCGCAGAAATCTGCGGCGGCGGCGTTGGTGGATTCTAGTTTCGCCTGACATTGGCAATTCGGGCTAAAATTCAATGAGGGAGCGAAGAAATGGATCAAACGGCATTGCGGGAGCAATTGCGGAATCTGCTGGGCTGGCACGACGCTCATGCGGACTGGAAATCGGCGCTCGAGGATTTTCCGGCGAAGCACTATGCTACGAAGCCGCTGGGCGCGCCGCACTCGGCTTGGGAATTGCTGGAACACGCCCGAATCGCGCAAGCGGATATTCTCGAGTTCTGCCGAAACGCCGAACACGTATCTCCGGAATGGCCTGCCGAGTACTGGCCGAAGTCGGCAGGGCCGCTAAACCCGGTCGCATGGGGGAAGAGCGTCAAATCATTTGAAGATGATCTGAAGGCTCTGCAGGCCCTCGTCACGAATCCCGAGATCGATTTGATGGCGCCGATTCTGCATGGCACGGGCCAAACGATCTTAAGAGAAGTCCTGCTTGTGGCGGACCACAGTTCCTATCATCTGGGGCAATTCGTGCAGCTCCGGCGGATGCTTGGCGATTGGAAAATTCAATGATTGGAGGCAACGTCAGCGCCGCGCAGCCGTTATAATTAAGAGATGACATTTATAGGGGAATTTCAATGAGCCGGTCCGAGTCAGCCGTGGAATCAGGGACCACAAAGGAAGAGCAGGAACGCGTATGGGATGCGTTTCGCCGCTGGGGATATCTGCAGGCGAACCTCGATCCGCTGGGAGACATGAAGCCTCTCGCCATGCCGGAACTGGACGTGCCTGGAGCGGAAGCGGAAGCCGCTCGGGAATATTATTGCGACAGCATCGGCGTGGAATTCATGCACATTTCGGATCGCGAGCGGCGCCTGTGGATTCAAGAGCGCATGGAAGCGGATCCGCCGGAGCCAGATCGCGCGAGGATACTTGAGTTGCTGGTGCGGGCGGAGATTTTCGAGCAAGTGCTGCAAACTCGCTATCTTGGCACGAAGCGTTATTCGATCGAAGGAGAAGCGGGTTTATTGCCTCTGCTGGACGCAATCCTGAACGCGGCAGCGGAGGAGGGCGCGGAGCAAGCTGTCCTGGCCATGAGCCATCGCGGGCGCCTCAACGTGATGGTTCACACGGTCGGCCGGCCGGCGGCTGAAATCTTTGCGCGATTCGAAGATGTGGATCCGCGCAGCGTGCTGGGCGGCGGCGATGTGAAGTATCACATGGGTGCCACGGGAGATTACCCGACAGCGAGCGGCCGCAAGCTGCGGATTCACCTTGTTTCCAATCCCAGCCATCTCGAAGCGGTCGATCCCGTGGCGATCGGACGGACGCGTGCAAAACAGACGCGGCTCGGAAAGCGAGGCCGCCGGCAAGTTGTTCCGATACTCATGCATGGCGATGCCGCGTTTGCGGGACAGGGGATTTGTGCCGAGACGCTGAATATGGCCGGCTTGCAAGGATTCGATGTGGGCGGGTCGGTGCACATCATCGTCAACAACCTGATCGGGTTCACGACGATTCCGCGCGACTCGCATTCGTCCCGTTTTTCGGCGGACCTGGCCAAGCGGCTGCCGATCCCAATTTTCCATGTGAATGCGGAAGATCCCGAGGCCGTGGCGCGCGTGGGGCGCATCGCGCTCGATTATCGCTATGCATTCGGAACTCCGGTGTTAGTGGACTTGATTGGTTATCGGCGGCACGGCCACAGTGAGGTGGACGATCCCACAATCACGCAGCCGTTGCGCTATCGAAAGATCGCAGCCCATCCGCCCGTATGGCAGATCTACGCCGAGAAAATCGGGGTGGACGCCGGGCCAATCGTCAAACGCGTGCGCGAAGAACTGGATGCGGCACAGAAGGCGTCGGAGGAGCTCGAAAAAAATCCGCTGATGCGGGATTTGCCGAGCTATTGGGATGCGTATAGCGGCGGGCGTTACAACCCCTCGCTTGAGGTGGACACCGGTCTGCCGGAAGAGGAATTGACTGAAATCGGCGAAGCGGTCGCGAGTTTTCCATCGGAGTTCCACATTCATCCGAAGGTGAAGAAGCTACTCGAACAGCGCGTCGAAATGGCGCGCGGCAAACGCGCGGTCGATTACGGCATGGCGGAGGCCATTGCCTTTGGGTCCTTGCTTAAGCAGGGATTTCCCGTTCGGCTGAGCGGGCAGGACACCCGGCGCGGCACGTTCAATCAGCGCCACGCGGCGCTTACCGATATCGAGAACGACGAGGAATATTTGCCGCTCGAACATTTGGCGGAATGCGGGGCGTGGTTCGAAGCCTACAATTCGCCGCTGTCTGAAGCCGCGGTGCTGGGATTCGAGTACGGGTTCAGCCGCGATTATCCGGAAGCGCTTGTGCTGTGGGAAGCACAATTCGGCGACTTCGCGAACGGCGCGCAAATAATCGTAGATCAGTTCATTGCGCCTGGCGAGGACAAGTGGGGATTACTCTCCGGAGTTGTGATGTTGTTGCCGCACGGATACGAAGGGCAGGGGCCCGAACATTCCAGCGCGCGAATCGAGCGATTTCTGCAGCTTGCAGCACGCGACAACATCCAAATCTGCCAGCCATCGACGGCCGCCCAGTATTTTCATCTGTTGCGGAGGCAGGCGATGCGGAAATGGCGCAAGCCCTTGATCGTATTTACGCCGAAGAGCATGTTGCGTCAGCCGGCGGCTTCTTCTTCGCTCGCGGAATTGGCTGTCGCGCGATTCCAGCTCGTGATTCCTGATTCCGGCGATGGATCGGCAACGCGTGTCCTGCTCTGTACGGGGAAAATCGGGCACGAGTTAATGGCGGAGAGGAAGCGGAGAAACGATAACTCGACGGCAATTGTGTTTCTCGAGCAGCTTTACCCATTTCCTGACTTGGAATTGTCGGCGGAAATGGATCGCCACGCAAATGCGCGCGAGTTTATCTGGGTCCAGGAAGAGCCGGCGAATATGGGCGCGCTCGCGTTCGTCTTGCCGCAGATCGAGCGATTGGCCCGTGGACGTCCGGTACTATCCGTGAAACGTTCGGCGAGCGCCAGCCCATCCACCGGATCGCACAAGGCCCACGAAATGGAGCAGCACACGCTGCTCGCGCTGGCATTTGCACAGCACGCCAGCGAATAGTACGACACTATTCCGAAAACCCATGGCGCGCCTTCTGATGGGCATCCGTTACTTCCGAGAGATGATAACGCTCTGAGGCCCCGCCGGCAGCCGCCGCAACTCGTTTGAAGAAAAACCTGCTTTTCGAAACATTCGCTCGTACTCGGAGAATGTATACGCATCCCCAGCGGGCGTTGTCGCGAGCATGATGACGGCGAAGGAAGCCGCTTGGGGCGGCGTGACGCGATCGTTGTTGGGAATGAAATCGACGGTGACGGCGCGGCCGTTCGGCGCGAGGGCCGTGTGAACCTTTCGCAGAAGAGTTTCGACGGTTGATTGGTCAAAATGATGAAGAAAATTTGTGAGTAGAATAATGTCGTAACCCGAGCCGAAGTTCACGTCGAAGGCGCTGCCGGGTATCGCATGGAGACGCGAATCGACTCCTGCCGCACGAGCGTTTTCCTTCGCCACTTCTAGAACGCTGGCCCAGTCGGTGGCGAATATCTGCGTCTTTGGGTTGTGCTTCGCGATGGCGATGCCGAACATTCCGTGACCGGCGGCGATATCGAGCACCTTCGATGTCTCGATCTTTTCCGCATCTAGCATTTGCGCGATTCCCTCGGCTGGCATCGCCTGCATTGGCGCCATGGAACGCGCGAAGTCCACCCAGATTGGATTTTCAGGCTCGACTGTCCCCTCGCCTTTCAGGACGGAGCCTCCGCGCCGGACGGCAGCCGCCAGGTCCTTGTACGTGTCGACCATCTCAGGCAGAAGCACGAACCCCGCTATCGAAGCAACGCAAGCGGGCGAGCGGCGGTCGAGAAACATCGCAGACTCGGTTGTCAGCGCGTAGCGCTCCGCATTCTTCGTGAGAAAGCCGATAATCGTCAGATAGTCGCAAAGAATACGCACTCCGCGCTCCGCCGCACTGCGGAGTTTGGCGATTTCCTGCGATGTCGTGGCGCCTTCGCCGATTGACGTGAAAATGTCGAGCTCGATGGCAGCTTTGAGCGCAGCCGTTCGCTGGTAAGCGTTCAGCGTCTCGAAGATCAGATCGGGAGTCGGTTGGGTTTGCGGCGTTGCCATAAAATAGTTCCTCCGTATCGAAATGCGGTGCGATGGGCTGCGGCTTGGATAACCTCGATTCGCCGCTTGTTCCACCGCATGGCATTCGGTTTCTAATGCCCTTCGGAATTCTCGGCAAAGCACCAGTGAACGAATTGCTGCGAGTACCGCTCCGTCACCGCCGCGGGGATGTCCGATTCATTCAGTTGCCGAAACGCAAAATCGATTACGCCATTCGGCTTGACGCTGCCGAGTAGATAGCCATAAACGTTTGTTTTCGCGGCTCGCGCCTTGTCCGAACCCGTCGGAAGCGCGTAGCGTTCGGCCCCGGCCGTGCCGACGATCCATCCGGGCAGAACTCCGCCATTGGCGCGCCAGTACTCGGTGTTGAATATACCTTCCATATAGAAATGTGAATGGCTTGCGAGAATGTAAACGTGTTTGTGCGCGTCGTTCTGCGCTTTCAGTAAATCAGCGTAGACCTCGCGGCCGCTTTCCGTCCCGGTTGGCGATTCGTTCATGCTGTGGCCCTTCGAAATGCTTTCCGGAAGCGCTTCGTGCATGCCCAGAACGATGGTGTGAACTTCCGGATTGGACTCGTCGGCCCGCAGCGTCTTCTTGAACCAGGCCATTTGCGCGCGATCGAACTGATCGGCAGTGGCGTTATCGAGATTGATGAAGTCCACGCCTCTTTGAATCCAGTGATAGTAGGTCGTGAGGGCATGGGAGTGCGGATCGTCTTTGAGGCGCTGCGCGCGCAAGACGGGGGAATCGAGCCAGTCCGCGAACTGGATAATATACTGATCGCGGGTCTTCGGCGGGATCGTCTCATGATTGCCGATGCCGAGAAAAACCGGTAGATCGCCGAACGGCGCGATTTGATTCTGCAGGAAATCGTTCCAGGCGCGCCGCTCGTAATCAATGATAACCATCGGCTTCGCAACGTTCTCCGGCTGGTGCTGCATATCTTCGTCGAATTTATAGATGGCGCGGAAATCGCCCAGGTGCCAATAAAAGGAGGCCCCCCTTTGTTTCGCGCCGGCGGCGATCGCGGGCATCACCACATCGCCGCAATTCCTGGAATCGCCCGAAGCCGCAAAGCTCCATGTGTCCGCGCTCGCAGCGCCGGCACGATCCTCGCGCGAGCCGGTTTGCGCGACGGCGGCCTCGGACAGTACCGTGAAGAATGCAACCGCCACTACCAAGGCCGTCTGCCATTTGAGCGTCTTCATTCAGGTGTCTCCGATCGTTGCCGAACGCGACACATTCTCTCGCGACCTGCCATGCGATGGCAATGCCGATGCCGATGGCGCGAAAAATCCTTGGGGAAATGGCCGGTGTTCGCTTACATTTCTCGGTGACGCGCCAACTAATCGATTCCGCGAGAGGTCGTCATGCAAGTACAATCATTTGAACTGGAACGATGGCAATCCATCTGGGAAAACAAAGTTGAACTGAATATTTCAGAAAGCGGCGTGCATCCGCTGACGGCGGCGGAACTCGTGGGCGATCCCGAAAGATTGCAAGGCTTCCTGGATTTGCCGCAATCGTATCCTCAGACAAACGGCGGCGAAGAGTTGCGGGCACGAATCGCTGAACTTTACCCAGGCGCGACACCTGAAAATATTCTTGTCACCTATGGCGGATCGGAGGCGAATTTTGTTTCCGCGTGGTCGCTCATCGAGCGAGGCGACGAAGTGGTCTTCATGCTTCCGAATTATATGCAGATCAAGGGGATCGTCGAATCGTTCGGAGCGACCGTCAAGCCGCTATGGCTTCGCGAAGAGCTTCAGTGGGGAATCGACATCGACGAACTGCCGCGGCTGATCACGCCGAAGACCCGTTTGGTGGCCATTTGCAATCCCAATAACCCCACGGGCTCTGTGCTCCGCAAAGATGAGTGCGATGCGATTGTGGCAGCAGCCGCCCGCGTGGGAGCGTGGATTTTGGCGGATGAGGTTTATCGGGGCGCGGAAATGGACGGCCCGATTACTCCCACTTTCTGGGGCGCGTACGAACGCGTTCTGTGTACCGCTGGATTATCGAAGGCGTACAGCCTGCCGGGATTGCGCACTGGCTGGGTGGTGGGTCCGCCCAAAATAGTCGAGAAGCTCTGGAGCTACCACGATTACACGAGTATTGGGCCGTCAGTGATGACGGATCGTCTGGCGTCCGTCGCGCTCGAACCGGCACGCCGCGAATGGATTCTGAACCGAACGCAACAATTCCTCAAGCAGAACTACCCCCCTTTGCGCGAATGGATCGATTCTCATTCCCGGTTGTTTTCGCACGTGCCGCCTAAGGCTGGCGCGATGGCGTGGATCGGCTTGCGCGACGGCGGCAATTCCGCGCAAATGGCGGAAGAGCTTCGTGCGAAAAAAGGCGTGCTGCTGGTTCCCGGCGAGCCCATGGGAATGGAATCGTTTATTCGAATCGGATTCGGTGGCGACCTGGGGCAGCTTCGGAAGGCCCTCGACCGGATCGGCGAATGGCTCGGAGAAAAGCCTAGCGTCGCAGCGGCTGGCAACAGCCATTTGTAAACGCTCGGATTATTGACGCCGTTTGTGCCAACCCAATAAGATGTGTGGGGACGGAAGCGGCGGCTAGATTGATGTCGCTCCTGTCTCATATTCCCCGGAGAAAAACCGATGGCGCGCGTTCTGGTAGCCGACGACGATCGCACGACCCGCCTGCTGCTGTCCGAAACGCTTCGCCGCGAGAATTTCGCCGTCGTCGCGGTGGCGGACGGCGCGGCCGCACTCAAGAAGCTGAGAGAAAGCAAATTCGATCTCGTGCTCCTGGACATCAGGATGCCGCGGAAAAATGGCATCGAGGTTCTAACGGCCATACGAAAAAAGAAAATCCGTCCGAAGGTGATCGTCATGACCTCTGACGGCGCGCCCGAAACGCTCTTGAGTGCGATTCGCGAGCAGGCGTATCTCTACATCACGAAGCCATTTGATCCGAAGCATCTCGTTGCTCTGGCCCGCGAGTCTCTCGAGAGGAATTCGGACACGCTGCCGATTGAAGTGATCTCCGCGAGACCCGAGTGGGTCGAGCTCGTCGTGCCATGCTCGCTCGAAGTGGCCGGGCGCATCGAGGGCTTCATGGAACGTTTAAAATCCGGTTTACCGGAGGATGTTAGCCGCTCGATGGGACAAGCGTTTCACGAATTGCTGCTGAATGCGATCGAATGGGGTGGCAAACTCGATCCCACTCGGAAGGTGCGCATTTCCTGTCTTCGCGCAAAACGCATGTTGCTTTACCGGATCGCCGATCCGGGGCCGGGGTTCAATATAGGGGACTTGAAGCACGCAGCGATCGGCAACCTGACCAGCGAGCCCACAAAGCACACCGAGATTCGGCACGCGAAAGGTTTGCGCCCAGGGGGCTTCGGCTTGCTAATGGCCCAGGCGAGCGTGGATGAGTTGCTCTTTAACGAAGCGCACAACGAAGTTGTATTCGTGAAATATGTCGACAAGTGATCCCGCGCGACCCGTCGCGATTGGCGGCAGCGGGTTCAGTTGCAGGCTCATTGACGAGCTATGTATACGGCGGGTACGATTACATCAGTTCGGCTGGGAGGAAACGAGAATGGCCAAAAAGTCGAAGCTTACGCAGGCAGCTGTGAAAATCGGTTCCGCTGTGGGAAGAGCGGAAGGGACCGCTCGCCGAATGGCCAATGCAGGCATGGCGGCGAAAGACGAGCTTGAGGAGCTTTCCAAGCAAGTAGACGCTCTCAAGCGCCAGTTGGTGAAGACTACCAAGAAATTGCAACGAGCTATGCGCTAGCGTCTACTGAACGCTGGCGGTAAGGCCGGTAGGCGGAGCGGGTGCAGAGCCACTGCCATCCGCAAATTGATACAGGTGAACCGCGTAACCACCGAAGCTATCCTGAAACTGGCCGCCTGTAATCGTTATCTGGCGATTTTCTCCAATCACACTGACCGAACCGGTTTGGGCGCCGGGAACCGTAAAGATGGCTTGCGTGGGGTTGTTGCGCATCGCTACCGCGAACACGTAGACCGACCCGCCGTAGTTTTTTTCCATCAGATCGACCGGCACGCTAGTCGGGCTCGACGCGACTTGAACGTCATTCGGAATTGTCGGGCTGTTTAGAACCGGGGCCAATGCGGCGACTTGCGCGTTGATATTCGTAACGGCCTGGACGAGCGCTGGATAGTTGAAGATTCCGTCTTCCCTGAATGTGGGCGAGAACTGGTGAACGAAGTACATGATCCCCCGAGAACCGTGAATAAGAGACATCCAGACTTCGGCTCGTTCCTGGTCCGCGGTAGGCACGGCGCCGCCATTGATTGCCGACGCCTCGATAAAATTCCAGATGATCTTAGTGTTGTTGGACCAAATCTTAAGATTGTCAATTCCATTGGGAACCAGTTCCAACTGGCCGTTATAATCGGAAACCGGATAGATATCGAAGCTGATGATGTCACCGCCTTGCATCGCTTGGGAATAGTAGGCTGTGTCGCCGGTGCAAGAGCCACGCCCAATGTAATCGACCTGCGACACACCCTGCCCGAAATTCAGTAACACCGGCCTATTCATGTCGTTTGCTCTAATCGCGTTATAGTCCGCCAAGAGTGTGCTAGGGGAAATGCAAGGTCCGTATCCGCCACTGCCATTCGGCTGGGCATTATCTGGCTCATCCATCTGCTCCCACCCCTGAATCCATGTACGCTGAGGCGATGTAAGGCCCACAGAGTTCTGAGTTGGAACCAAAGGCATTTGGGCGCTCGCCAATTGGCTCAGACTCGTCTGATCGAGGTCTCCATAGAAACCAATAAACATATTCACGCCAATATTCTTGAATTCTTGAGCGTGATCGGGACTTTGAAGCCAGACGCCAATCGGGAAAAAATTTGCGTTGGTCGAAGGACCGTTTGACCACTGGCTATAAGGGCTGTTGCCTGATGCAGTTACGGTCGATATGGCCTGCCCGGAAAAAAGCAGAATGATACCCCCTAGAAGGGCCGCTAGCACTCCTATCGGCAGATATATCCTGGACGATTTCAAAGGGTTCGCCATAAGCGTTGATCGACAACCTTATGGCTGGACGTGAGGTATAACAACTGGCCCGAGGAACCATAAACGTACAGGCCTATGAGGGCGGTAAATCAAAAGCGAAAAAGGAGCAGAGCACGCGAGAACCGGGCTCGAAATAAGAATTCGGACCGCTAGTCGAGAAGCGCTGGCAGAGTGACTATCGGCGTCTCTGCCACGTATAGGTTGGTGGGCCCGCAAGGATTTGAACCTTGGACCAACGGATTATGAGTCCGCTGCTCTAACCGCTGAGCTACGGGCCCGATGCTGCATCATCCTACCGCAAATCGAAACTCCGCGCATGCGATGGCCGGCACGCAACGTTGCAGAAGGCGCTCGGCATCATGGCGCGATCGCGCCCGCTGCACGCGGTCAGCCGGCCTGCGGAACACCCTGGATGAGCTAGCGATGGAAGGGACGCCGTCGGAACATTTCGACGGCGGTGCAGCTACGAACCTGTCAGGTATTCCACGTCGATCTGTGGAATGAGGGACTTCACATCCATTTCCGATATTCGTCCTTCGAATTCCGCGAGGCAATTTGCGGCGCCGCACGCAGCGGCGAGTCTCAGCGCCTGTTCGCCGCTCCATCCTCGAAGCGATGCGTACGCAAAACCGGCGAGCGTTGCGTCGCCGCAGCCTACAGTCGAGATCGCCTTCAGGCGAGGCGGTTGTGCGCTCCACACTGGGCCGCCCTTGCCTTCGCTCCAAACGAGGCCCCCGGGACCGAGGGTTACCGCCGCACTATCTGCGCCGCGTTCGATAATTTTCTGTACCGCGCGCGCCGCCGTCGCGGAATCACCTAGACTTTGGCCGAGCAGAGTTTCTACTTCTCTTCGATTTGGTTTTACGAAGCTAGGGCCAGCCTCGATGCTCGCGGGCAGGGCTTCGCCGCTGGTATCCACAAATACCTTTGAACCGGCGCTTCGTGCGGACCCGATCAGTGGTTGATAAAAATTCGACGGCACTCCCAAAGGCAGGCTGCCGGAGATTACGATTAGCGCGTCCTTCCACCGCGTCCGCAATCCATCGGATACGACGCGGAGCAGTTCTGCGCGCTCGCTCTCATCGGGAGCGCAGCCCGGTTCGAGCACTTCCGTGATCCGTCCGGAATCCTCGATTACTTCCAGGTTCACTCGCGTCGCGGTCTTCGTTCTAATTGCGACGACCTCGATGCCAAGCATGCGCAACTCCGCCGCACATTCCTCACCGATTGAGCCTCCCAGAAAACCAATCCAGAAAGTTTTTGCTCCCAGAGTGTGGGCGGACATTGCCACGTGCGCCGCTTTTCCACCCGGCAGCGCAAGCGCCCGCGTAGCCCGATTCACTTCGCCAGAAGCGAGAACAGGAACGCGAAGCTGGCGGTCTAACGCGGGATTGGCGCTAATGCAGACAATGGCTCGCTCGGTCATTAGGGCTTGCTTAGCAACCCTCCTTTGTGCCAAGCTACCACAGTTCGCAGCAAAACGTAATCAAACGAAATAAATCGCAACACCGGGGAAGATCGCTCTGAAAATCATGCTCGCCGAAGAACGACGCCGGAGAGTGCTGCAGTTGGTCGAACGCGAAGGCCGTGTGGTCGTCAAAGACCTAGCCCGGCGTTTCTCAACGTCCTTGATCACCGTCCGAAAAGATCTTGAATATTTGCACCAGCAAGGCCGAATCGAACGCGCTCACGGTGGCGCGCTTCCCATCGATGCGGCGGCGCTCCGCGACCCGACTCTACGCGAAAAAGAACGGCTGCATCGCAAGGAGAAATTGAGAATCGCGGCTGCAGCCGCCCGGCTCGTGCGTCCCGGCCACGTGATTATCCTCGATTCCGGCACCACAAGCACGGCGGTGGCCCGGGCTACCAAAAGTACCCGCAACCTGACGGTCATTACGAACGCGGTGAACATTGCGGCAGAGCTTGTCGGCACGGACGTCGAGGTAATTCTTACGGGCGGCGCGCTGCGGCCGAATTCCTTTTCGCTTGTCGGCCCGCTCGCCGAAGAGTCGCTTCGCTACGTCACAGCCGACCTACTTTTCCTGGCGGTAGACGGATTCGATCTGGAGTATGGACTCACCACGCCCAATCTGCTGGAGGCCAAAGTGAACCGCGTGATGATCGATAACGCGAAGACTACGATCGTGGTTTGCGATTCCAGCAAATTCGGACGGCGGAGTCTTTCCATGATTGCCCCCACTTCCGCGGTGCATCACACGATTACTGACGGCAAGGTTTCACAGAAATATTTGCGCGGGCTTCGCGAAGCGGGCGTGAAGGTGACAGTCGTTTAGCGGAATTGAAAAGTTCTTTGGGGCGTCATTTGCCCGTCCAGCTAGTAGAGCGTCCCGAAGACGTGGGGTACTTTCGGAGGTCGTTTTGGCGGATTCCAGAATTGGCGCGAACACTATCGATGAAATCCTTTCCGAGCCTCGCACTTGGGAGCAGTGTTTGTCCGGGCTCGCGAGTAGCGGACAACTGCAACGTCTGAATGAGAACCTGCCGGACAACGTTGAATTCGCGTTCATTGGATGCGGTTCGAGTTTTTATCTTGCCCAGGCCGCTTCGGCCACATGGTCTATTTTAACTGGCGCTAATTCCCGGGCGATGCCCGCGTCGGAGATTCTGCTATTCCCAAAGCTTCTGCCCAAGCCGTGCCAGCCTGTTCTTATCTCGCGCTCCGGGCATACATCCGAAGTGCTAGACGCAGCCAAGTATCTGGAACTCCGGCAAAATATCCGGACGCTCGCGATAACCTGCGGCGACCAGACTCCGCTCGAAAAAGCATGCACGCACGTGATTCGTCTTTCCCCCGCTGATGAGAAGAGCACCGTGATGACGCGCTCGTTCACGTCCATGCTGCTCGCACTGCAGTCGTTCGCCGCGCAAAGAGGCAAACGCCCTGATTTTCTCAAAGCGTTGCAATCGTTGCCGGCACAGACGGAGAGGTTTCTGCCGGAAGCACACTCGGTCATTCGGTCGCTGGTCGAATCGAATGTCTTTGCGGATTACGTTTTCCTGGGGCAAGGGCCGTTCCATGGAGTGGCGCAGGAATCGATGCTGAAGGTCGCGGAGATGTCCTGTTCGTACGCGCAATGCTTTCACACTCTCGAGTTCCGCCACGGGCCCAAGGCGATCGTGAGTCCTGAAACGCTCGTCACATTTTTTCTGAGCGAGAGCGGCTTCCAGGCGGAAGCGGCCGTGCTTGAGGAAATCAAGGATCTCGGCGCTCGCACGCTCGTCATTGCGAACTCCGCGACCGCGGACGTTCGGAAATCGGCGGATTATCTCATTGAGCTGTCGCTGGATGTTCCCGAAGCCGCGCGCGCCCCGGCTGCCGTAATCCCGGGGCAGTTGCTTGGTTTCCACGCTGGAATGCGAAAAGGTTTCAATCCTGATGCGCCGCGTCATTTGACGCGCGTTGTGATGCTGCAAGGCGATGACAACGGAGGTCCGGCTAGTGCAGCCACCTGATGTATGCGTGGTCGGCGAGATCAACTGCGATTTGGTTCTCTATGGTTTGCCGAGGCTTGAGCCTGAGCGGGAACTGCTCGCGGAAGGTATCCGCCTGACTCTCGGAAGCTCCTCCGCGATTTTTGCCCACAATCTCTCCGCCCTTGGTACTCGCGCTGGAATCGTTGCAAGGGCTGGAGACGATCCGCTAGGCAAAGTTGCCGTCGAGAGGCTCAGCGAAGGAGGCGTCGATGTTTCGCGCGTCGTGAAGTCGAACCGCACGCTTACCGGATTGACCGTCATCCTCGCTCAAGCCGGCCAGCGCTATATCCTGACCTATCCCGGAACCATGTTCGAATTTTGTTACGAAGATATCGATCTCGAATATGTATTTTTGGCGCGCCATCTGCACCTCTCGTCTTTTTTTCTGCATCGCGCCTTGCGGCCAAAAATCGCAACCCTGTTTCGCCGGGCAAAGGAAAAAGGTCTCACGACTTCTCTCGACACCAACGACGACCCCGAAGGGCTATGGGCCAGCGATCTGCTGGAAGTGCTGCCGTTCGTGGATATCTTTTTGCCGAACGGACGCGAGGCAATGGCCATCGCAGGGACGCATGATTTAGCGGGGGCCATCCAAGAATTAGCGAAACTGTCGCGGATTGTTGTGATCAAGCTCGGCGGCGAGGGAGCTGTGGCGCGAGAGGGATCGAAAGAGTGGCGCTGTGCAGGCGTCGGCGTAACGCCAGTAGATGCCATCGGCGCTGGAGACAGCTTCAACGCGGGCTTCATTCATCGTTTCCTCGCAGGCGCGAATCTCGATGAATGCCTTGCCAGTGCGAATGTTGCGGGAGCGTTTTCGACCACGCGCG
Organism: Candidatus Acidiferrales bacterium; assembly: GCA_050747005.1. Lineage (GTDB taxonomy): Bacteria > Acidobacteriota > Terriglobia > Acidiferrales > UBA7541 > Palsa-295. The sequence goes on along the minus strand of JBOGNE010000073.1, from coordinate 26,781 downwards.
AGGGAGGCACGGAAGCCTTTCGCGACCGCGAAAATATGGCGCGATTCTTTCGCGAGCATCGTCGCACGCCGTGAAAGGCTTAGGCTGCAGCTCCTACTGTTTCGATGCTTCGAGCAGAAGGTGATCGGTAAAACTTGCAGTCAGATGTGCATCAGGACCGCTTACCATCCCAAAGTCTTTGCCGTTCACGTAATCGACTACGTGATATTTTCCGGGACCAAGGCCGCGAAGGTCTATCTCTCCAGACCACGTCCTCCGTTGTGAGGCATTGGCTCCCTCGGCCGAAGCCGGTGTGAAGAACGCATAATACATCGCTCCATCCTTCTCGATTGCGTAGCCTTCAGGAATATCGTAGCCATAGACGTACAGATCCCGAAACGTGCCGCGAGACAGCATTTTTTCGTTATACAGCCCAATCCATTTTTTCCAGTGAGTTTCCTTTTCCGGAGTCAGATATACGTCGCGGTATTTCGCGCCGCCCTCGATAGTGAATTTGGTGCCCAGCACGCCACCAGGTCCCAATGTCGAAGCAAAGTCCTCGCCCAGATCGCGTTCGTTTCCATTGGGATCGGCAATCCGGGTAAGCTCCACATGGTCGCCATAAACGGCCGCGTTCGGCCCGAGCAGCGCTTTGTACATCTTGATTCGCCTGCGAACTTGCACCGACCCGACAGGATCTGCCGTAACAGCTTGGTCGAGATAGCGCAGCCACGCGACGCTCGGCGGGGTGCCGCATGGGCAGCTCTGCGTGACGCTTTCCGGTTTGAGCGAGCGCGTCGTCTCGAAGATCGTTTTGTATACCTCGCCCATCGCATACACGGAATCAAGCGGCGACTTGTGATGGTGTTTCGGGTTGTAGCACTTTGGTACGCTGTAGATATTGTCGAGCTTGCTTCCGTCAAAATCCCAATCATGGATGAATCGCTCTGTGAGCTTCTTGTAGTACTCCTGCACGCCTGGCACCGCGGGGCACAGCGTCGCAAGGTTGCGCGTCATTCGCGCGGGCTTGCCGTTCTTATCGAGTATCACCCAGTCCGGATGTTCTTTGACGACATCGGACACGCCATACTTGTGCGATTCGTAGCCCGGGCCGCCATCTTCCACGGCAAGTGGAAGCCACCAAAGCTGAACTTTCATTCCTTGAGCGTGAAACTGCTGGACCATTTTGCGGATTGCATCGCCGGGAAAAGTGTCGGTGCGCGGCTCCCAATCGCCGTAATTGTTGAACCATCGGTCGTCGAGCGTCGCCCAATGGATTCCCAGTTCTTTAAGCTTCGGGATCGTGTCGATCATTTGCTTGGGCGTGACGTCGGCCAGATATCCCCACCCGCACCAGCTCACGGCGTAATCTTCGTCCGTGGTTTTGACTCGCGTAAGGCCTTCGCGATCGATCACATCGGAATACATTCGCAGCGGCTGATAATAATCCCCTGAGTACACCGCAATAAAAGTGCGCGGCGTCGAGTAGATGTCGGCCGGCTTGAGAGTGACATTCGGAGCGATTTGCACCGCTGCTAGAACGCGCTGGCTGGGATCCGTCGCGACTGGAATTGAAAGCGCCAGCGGCAGCGTCTCGACGTGGCCGATCGCTTCTCCGACCTTCCGCGTCCAGAACGCGACGACTGGGATGCCGCCGCCCACGCGGCCCAAATCGCCGCTGACTTCGACCAGTGAGCCCATTTGATTTTGCTGCGAGAAATCTTTGGGAATCTCGAACACGTCATCCTTACCCCATCGAATGCTCGCTCCGTGAAACGACCACATTTCATCGGGAGCGGCATTCGAGTCAGCGAATGAAGCATTCAGGCGGTGCTGATCGATATCGACCTGATCGAGAGGAATCTGGCTGCTCCCCGAGTTTCGCAGAATCCCGGAAACCAACGCCAGATTCGGAAATTCGTCATATGCTTCGACGATCAGAGTCATTTCGAGTCCCGTCGCTGCACTTTTGCCTTCAATCTCGATCCGCTTGCCCTGCGACCCCAGCTTTCCTTGCGGTTCGGAAATGTGTGCGTGCGAAAGATCGAAAAGGAAATCATCGATTTTCCTTCCGGCAGTCGTGATGCTGACGCCGGAATCGTTTCCCGGGTCGTCTAGGGAATCCATTTTCGAGCCGTCGATAAGGCTCGCCTTCACGTACCCCGCCGGCGAAACAGCGAAATTGGCGGTCTTTGTCTCGATTTCCAGGGAGGCCGCGGTAGGAGTCACACGAATTCCCGAAGCTCGGGCGGAAGATTGTTGCGGCGCGAGCGGCTGCTTGTGGCTGCACCCGAGACAACAGATAGTGATCGCCGCGAGGGTTACGAACGCGCTGCTTCCGAAAAACCTGTTGGAATGCATTCGGAATGAATCAACGGGATGAAGAGTCATTTGCCTCGCCTTTACAGAACACCTGCGAATCAATTTACGCGCCGCACAACGCCCGGAATCCAGCGAACAGCGTTGTCGTGGTAAATCTTTTTCAGCACGGCAACAGGGAGTCGCAGCCCTTCAATCTTGCGGTCGTGATACGTCAAAGAATCATCTGTCGCCAGAAATTTCCAATCCCGTGCGTACGTGTCCTGCCATTCTTTCGTGGAGTCGGCAGCCGATTCGCTAACTAGAAATTCCAAGTCGGTGCCATAGAGCACCCGATCCTGATACTCGATCAGAAAATTGCGGACCTTCTCCCGCGGCTGGATCATTAGGTATTCCATCCGCGCAGCGGTATCAACGGCAAAATTTGGATAACGGTCCAGATGCCGCGCAATTTCGTCAACATCGGTTTCCATGCTGCCAAGGTGCGCGCCGACCACGCGCAAGTGCGGATTCTCGGCGAGCAACCGGTCGCGTGCGGCCAGGATCGTCTCCTTCGCCGGATGATCGGGATGCAGATACATGTACCACTCGGGATTTTCCTTGTAATAGTCGTAATCGGGGCTATCGGGATTGGGGGGCAGCCAGCACGAAGTGGGCTCCGCCAAATGCGCGATGAGAGTTTTATTGCGCGCCGCGATGTCCTGATAAATCGGCTCGAAAACGGGATCGTCGGGCATTACGTATTTTCCATTCGGCCTCTTCAATTCCATTCCGATGTTCTTCCAAATCTTCACGGCCACCGCACCCGTGACGAAATCTTGATTTAGCTGTTGGATTGCGTTTGCCGCGAAATTCGGCTGCTCGAATTTGAACGGATCGAACGTGGTGCAAAGAGTCGCGTGGCCGTGGCTTCCCTGGATGAAGTTCCGGGCGCTGGCCAACTCCGGGCGCAGCGAACGAAATATATTGTGGTCATCGGCAACGACGATATCGAGGACGTGCAAATGCAGCCGCTCCATCAGAGCGTAAAACTCCGCATCGCTGTGGAACGCATGCGTGTGCGTGTCGATAGGATTTACCGTTGCGAATGCTTTCAAGGCCTCTGCGTCTGTCGTGGTCTCTGTCGGCTGCGCCTCCGGTTGGGCGCCAAAGGTCGCGATTGCATGGGAGCTGAAAAGCGGGAACACTCCGGCGATCAGGCCCGCGCAGAAAGCCATTAGAACGATTCGTTTTTTCAACGCTCACCTCGCTGTCTAAAAAGTGCAACGCTGTTACGGACGGTGAAATCGAAACCTTCGCGGCGCAATCTTTTGGATTCAGCCTTAGTGCCGAGAAGGTGACGAACGCGGCCGGGTCTTTGTCGTCTCGCCGTGGCTGGTCTCGGCCGCTGTCCCTCGAACGTCGGCCAAAATCAATTCCACGCCGGTTTCGCGCAGCGCGCGCAGATATTTCGGATCGGCCCCTGAATCCGTCACCAGAATATCGATGTCAGTGACCGGTCCGACGTACGCGAATCCCTGGGTGCCAAACTTGCTGTGGTCCGCCAGCGCAATCCGGACCTTGGCGGCTTTCAGTACCATTTTCTTGATCTGCGCCTCCGCTTGGCTCGCGGTGGAAATTCCGTACACGGGATCGATCGCGCTTACGCCGAGAATCGCTTTATCAACTCGAATTTCCGATAGAGCGTGTTGCGCCCAGACGCCGGAAAGATAGAACACATCCTTGCGCAGTTCGCCTCCGGTTGAAATCACCGCTACGTTCGGACTGCGCTGAAGCTGAAAAACAATGGGCGGAGAGTTGGTCACCACGGTGAGGCGATTCCGGTGGCATAAACGCCGCGCCAGTTCATAGACCGTCGTGCTGCCTTCGAGAAACACCGTCTCGCCATCGAGAATCAGACGCTCCGCCTCGCGCGCGATCGCTTGCTTTTCCACGCGGTTGCTGCGTCCCAGGGCATCGTAGGAAGGCTGAAAATTCGTGCTTGATGTTCGCGATACGGCGCCGCCATGCGAACGAACGAGGACGCCTTCCTTCTCAAGCACGGCCAAATCGCGGCGAACCGTGGCCGCCGTCACTTCCAGTACGTCCCGTAATTCGGCCGCCGACACGGTGCGCTGAACGGAAAGCATCTCGCGAATCCGAAACCTTCTTTCTTCCGCCATGATGCTCATTTCGCTCTCCCGATCTTTCCGCCGCAATTGCGAAGTTGCCCGTCCGAAATGCCCGGCGCGAATGATAAAACTTCCCGCAGGCAAAAATAAAGTAAAAAATAGTTGACAACCGCTCACGACAGGGCAATTATTTGCTCGTTTGTAGTAACAATGCATGCGTATGCCGTCGTTGTTCGCAGGACGACGCCAAAATCGTTCTATCGGCCCGCATATTCAAAATCGTCTATTTGCGCGCCGGAAAGAGGGGCCGTGCAATGGCAATCGCGCGTCGATCGCGTAAGTTCGTGCTTGCTGATTTTTTTACGGAACGTTCGGAACGCGGAGTTGGCTTGTTATCACGGCGCTTGCGTCTGGCAAAGCTGCTTGCTTCGGCCGCGATTTTTCTCCTCATCGTCGTTTCTGGCGCCTGGGCGCAGAAAGATACAGGCGGTATCGCTGGAACCGTCAAGGACGCATCTGGCGGAGTTGTCGTGGGTGCAAAAGTCACGGTCACCGACGTGGATCGTGGCGAGCAGCTCGTTCTCGCGACGAACGGCGTCGGAGAATACGTTGCAAGTCCCTTGAAGGTCGGACGCTATACGGTGACGGTGGAAAAAAGCGGCTTCAAGAAGGCCGTTGCGGGTCCCGTGGTTGTGCAAGTGCAAGAACGCCCGGCGGTAAACCTGACGCTTGAGGTGGGTAGTGCTGACGAAATTGTCAAAGTAACTGGTGCCAGCCCGCTTCTCGAAACCGAGACGTCGGACCTTGGCAATGTCATCGACGCCCGGCAAGCCGTGACCTTGCCGCTCAATGGACGGAACTACGCGCAACTTGCCTTGCTTGGCGCTGGTATTGCGCCGAGCGAACCGGGCTCGCGCGTGGAAGGCAGCTACGGCTTTAGCTCGAATGGCGCGCGTTCACTGCAAAATAATTTCCTTCTCGACGGCGTTGACAACAATTCCAATCTCGGTGATGTGCTCACGGGCCAGGCCTACGTCATTCAACCTTCCGTCGATGCGATCGAGGAATTCAAGGTCCAGACAAACGCCTACAGCGCCGAATTCGGGCGCGGCAACGGTGCCATCTTGAATGCCGTGATCAAATCTGGCACCAACAGCTTCCACGGCGACGTCTACGAGTTTTTCCGCAACGATGCCTTCGACGCGAGGAACGCCTTCGATGCCTTCGGACGGCAGCCGTATCACCAGAATCAATTTGGCGCCACTCTCGGCGGTCCGATTATTAAGGACAAGACATTCTTCTTCATCGATTACGAAGGTTTTCGGGTCATTCAAGCAACTCCGCAGCTCTCAACCGTTCCGACCCCTGCTGAAATCGGCGGTGATTTTTCGTCGTTTCTGACGAACACGCCGGCTCCCCAGGTAGACGTGAATGGCAACGTGATTCCCAATAGCGTGGCGCTCGATTGCAGCGGCAATCCCACTTTTTTCGGTGAGATTTTCAACGCCCGCATGACTCAGCCTTCAGCTCTAAATCCCAGCGGATTCTGTGGTGTGCCCATTGCCGTCAACGGAGCGGGCGTGCCAACGAATATCTTCCCGAAGGGCTCCATCGATCCGCTGGCGGCTCGTCTCGCTGCGCTATTCCCTGCGCCAAACGTCAATTTGGCAGGCGGCAACTTTCTTTCCGAGCCGAAGAAAACGCAAGGGCGCGACAACGGCGACGTTCGCATCGACCACAGGTTTTCGCAGGCGGACAGTATTTTCGGCCGCTTCAGTTACGAAAATCAGCCCAGCTTCACTCCGGCGCCCTTTCCGAATGAGCTGGACGGCGGAGCGTTTTCGGATGGTTCCGAGGATGACTCCTTCCGCAGCATCGCGCTAAGTGAAACGCACATCTTTTCTCCAAATCTCGTGAACGAATTCCGGCTCGGCTACAACCGGATCAATTCCCACCGCTTCCAGTTGAATGCCAACACGAATATTTCCGCGCAGCTTGGCTATCCCGGCGTTCCTTTTGGTCCGAACCTCGGCGGCTTGCCTCAGATCAGCATCAACGACGGCACCGCCACTATTGGCAGCGCTGGATTCCTCCCGGCGATCGAAAAACAAAATAGCTACGTGCTTTCCGAGAATCTCACATGGTTGCACGGCCGGCATTCGTGGAAATTTGGAACGGAGCTTCGCCGCGAACAATTCACCTTGCTCGAACCTTCGGCAGCGCGCGGGACCGTAAATTTCGGCAGCGATTTCACTGACAACCCTGCCGCCACCACCACTGGCGGGGATGCGTTCGCCACTTTCCTGCTAGGTCTGCCTGATGGCGGCTCCATCACCAACGTCCACAATGTCGAATACCAGCATTGGACGTACGCGTTCTACGCGCAGGATGATTTCCGCATGACGCCGCGTCTTACATTTAATCTGGGGCTGCGGTACGAGCTTTTTGCGACCATCAAAGCGGCCAACAACGAGCAGGGAACGTTTGATTTTGCCAACGATTCGATTCTCGTTCCCGCCGGGCAAACCGCGCAACTCACGCCGTTTTTAGCCGCCAACATCCCCATCGAGCGAACCGGCAGCGCTGGTCTGATCAACCCGGACCTGAATAACTTCGCGCCGCGCATTGGTCTGGCGTATAAGATTACGGACAAGCTGGTGCTTCGCACGGGTTACGGGATTTTTTACGGCGGGCAGGAGAATGGTCCTTACTCGAATCCTAGTCCCGGATTTAATCCGCCTTACTTCGTGACGCAATCATTCAACCAGCCGTGTTTCTTGCCTTCCGCGAACCCGGCCACGCCAGCGGACGATTGTTCAATACCCAATTTCAACGTCTTATCGCAGGGTTTTCCCGCCAATTCCCTGACCGATCCCAACACCCCGATTCTCTTTTCCATCAATCCGAAGATTCGTACTCCCTACACGCAGCAGTGGCACCTTGGGTTTCAGTATCAGCTTCCCGCGCAAAGCGTGTTTAAGATGTCATATGCCGGATCGCACGGTTCCGACCTTTACAATTTCTATAATGGAAACCAGGCCGTCGTGGACCCCACGTTCTGCACGACAGCGCCAAATACGCCCGGCAATTGCCCCACGGACGCGCGTCGGCCGGCTCGCCAGTGCGACACCTCCGTCTTTCCGCCAAATTGCAATCCGGTGTTCGACACCTCGATTTCTGAGCTGCGATCCGACGGATTCTCCAACTACAATTCTCTCCAGTTAAGCTACGATAAAAGTTTTTCGCACGGATTCCAGATGGAAGCGGCCTACACCTACGCGCACGCTTTGGACGACGCGTCGAGCGCCGCTCTCGGCTCGTTAAATAACGGCGATTTTCGCGATCAAAGATTTCCGTTTCTCGAATACGGCAATTCCGATTTTGATGTGCGGCACCGGTTCGTAATCAGCTACATTTATCAGCTTCCCTTTGGCAACGGCAAAAGGTTCGGCGGAAGCGCCACGGGATGGAAAGACCAGCTCATCGGAAATTGGCAAGTGGCGGGAATCACGACGGCACAGAGCGGCAATTGGTTCACGATCACTGACGCGTTCTCGAGCGTTTCTTCCACCGATGGCGGCGGCGGCGTTGGCTTTTTCGAAACGCGGCCTAACGTGATTGGTAATCCAAATGGGCCGCACTGCTTGCCCAACACGCTCTTCAATACCGGCGTGGTTCCCGGAGTTCCTCAGCCATCAGGATGCGCCTTCGCGGACAACACGATTCCGTTCACCTTTGGCAACGCTGGACGCAACATCGTGCGCGGTCCCGGCCTTCAGAATTGGGATTTTTCGATTTTTAAGACGTTCCCGGTTCACGAACAGATGCATTTCGAATTTCGCGCGGAGTTTTTCAATATTTGGAACCACGTGAATCCTCTTTTCGAGCCTCTCGACCTGATCAGCGAAGAGCCGACATCGCTCGAATTTGGCACTCCGCAATTTGGCGCTGCGCAGGGGGCGCGAGATCCGCGTTTCATCCAGTTCGCGCTTAAATTCTATTTCTAGGCACTAGGCATCGCGAGCTCTTTCGTTACATCTATGCCAAATACTCCTAGCAATCGCTTCTCTCTGCTGAAGCCGTTTCTTGCGGCGGTGGTCGCGCTAGCCATCTCGCAATTCGCATACGCCAAGGATTCCACGATCTGGAATCAGCAGTTGTCCGTAACCGTGCGCGTCGCCGATGGCTCCTACGAGATCGAATCCCAAGGTACAAGCCATCCGGTGATTCGCGCAACCGTCGGAGCGGAGGTCGATCGCGCCTGGATTAAGGCGGTCGATTTTCCCGAACACCAAGTATCGGAATCCAGTTTTGAAGACGCACTTGGCAGGGGCCACCAAATAACAGTTACTTCGGCAGGGTCTGCCGGTAAACCCGAGCTACGCTATGTCGTGCGTCTTTATGACACGCATCCTTATGGAGATATCGAAGTTACGGTTCAAAACGAAACGGGAAAGACGATAACCGTCCAGAGCATTCGAAGCGTGGAAGCAATAGGCGACCGGCCAGTTGATTTGGGCGAGAATGAAAGTTCCGATTGTGTTCTGTCGGACAGCTTCAGCGAGGATTGGCCTCCGTTGCGGATCTACGATCTGGGGAAAGCGCCGCACGGGCTGCATCTCGGTGTTGGCAGCCAGCTCATTTACAATCGCGATAGCAAACAGAGCCTGTTCTTCGGCGCGCTCACTTCCGATCGTTTTCTCAGCATTCTTCATCTGAAAGTACGTGATGCCTCATCCGGTAATCCGCAAATTGCCTCGTACACTGTGGATTCCACGGGCACCACGGAGATACAAGCTACCGATGACGAATCTGGCGTGCGAGAAGGACCGGCCGAAAATCGCATCGAGCTAAGTCTTCCGCTCGCCTCGGGCGCCTCGATGTCTTCCGAACGCCTGATGTTCGCCGCCGGCGGCGATTACCACGCTGAACTTGAAAACTATGGCGCTGCGATACGCGAACTGCATCACGCTCGAGCGGGCGGAGAAAACCTGCTCGGCTGGTGGAGTTGGACCGCCTTCTACTACAAGATTACCGGTGGGGACGTTCTAAGCAACGCGCAATGGCTCGCCCAGCACTTGAAATCGTTCGGTTACAACTACCTCCACATCGATGAAGGATACCAATTTGCGCGCGGCGAATATACCACGCCTGACGCCACTCGATTTCCTGAAGGAATGCTCGACTTGGAGCATCAGATTTGCCGGCTCGGACTGCGCGCCGGAATTTGGACTGCGCCTTTTGAAGCGACGGATCGAAGCTGGGTCTATCAGAAACACAAAGACTGGCTGGTTCATAACGCAAGCGGACAGCCGATCCCAATCGGCGAAGTCGGCGAGGGCATACCCGACCGCCTTTTCGCCCTCGATGCTACGAATCCGGGCGCCCAGGAATATCTTCGCAAGACGTATCGAACGCTGGTGCGAGATTGGGGCATTCGCTACATCAAGCTCGATTTCATGGATACCAGTGCGATCGAAGGCTACTACTACCGGCCGAATACCACGGCTCTCGAAGCGCAGCGAATTGGAATTGAGACGATCCGCAAGGCCATTGGCGACGAAGTCCTCCTCGATAAGGACGGCAGTCCGATGTTGAATGTGGTCGGCCTAGTGAATGAAGGGCGCGTTTCGACCGATACGGGTCACGCATTTTATCTGAGCAAGGGCGCCGCGCCGGGGATCTTCGCCCGCTATTACATGAACCGCAATTTTTTCATCAACGATCCTGATGCGTTCACCGTCTCCAAGCAAATTCTCACGGAGCGGCCGAATCCAACCGCCCTCACTCTGAACGAAGCGCAGGTTTCCATTGTGCTCGCTGCTGTTTCCGGCGGAATGTACGAAATTGGCGACGATCTTCCCACTCTGGGATCGAGTCCGGAGCGGCTGGCGCTGGTTGAAAATCCAGACCTGTTGCAAATGGCCAAGCTTGGACACGCAGGAGTGCCCCTCGATCTGCTTACCTATCGTCCGGAGGACGAGCAGCCGAGCGTGATGTTCTTGCGAGAAGACAAGCGCCAATCGATGCTAGCCGTGTTCAACTGGACCGACCGGCCCCGTTCTCACACGTTCGACGTTGCCGGCCTGAATCTTCCCAGCGAACATTCCTACCAATTAACGGACGTGTTGAATCCCAATCAGTCCGTCGTTCTCCATGGTGGCTCGCTCCGGCTCGATAACCAGCCCGCTCGCTCGGTGAGGTTGATCAAGATCGTTGACACATCGATAGACGCAGCGGCGCCTTCGGTTACCGCGCACGTTCCTGACCGGGCCAAGATCGGGGAATCAATCAAATTCTTCAGCCAAGCAACCGCCGACGGGGTTCCGGCGGTAGGCTATCAATGGGACTTCGGTGACGGAATCGTTGCCGATGGAGCAGCCGTCACCCATGCCTACACGTACGGGGGTACGTTCTCCGTAAAGCTGAAGGCTGATGGCGTGGACGGGATACCTGCCGAAAAGAAATTCTCCATCGTCGCCAGCGGCGAGACCAAGATGTCGCCGCCGCGCCGTTACACCGAGCCGAGCACGAAGTCCTCGTCCGAGAAATAAACTCAATAATTTCTGACGTGCAATTCATTGTAGGAGCGGTGCTTGCTGCGTCCTGCTTATGCACTTGGAAGGATAATGCGAACTCCAAAAGCCACTGGCGGTAGCCGCAAGAGCTCCCGCGCAGACTCCAAATCGGGCGCTACCCGCCAAGGATATTGCCTGTCTTGTCCAAGTGCAGCGTGCTATAAAAGACAAGGCCGCCGCAAAGTGATGCTGCCGCTATCGATCAATCGTTGAGGCGCTCACCGCGTCGCGAGGTGAAAAATGAGAGCATGGATTTTAGGAATCGGAGTGGCAAGTCTGGCCTTCGCGACGAGCCCTGCATTCCTGATGGCGCGTCCCGGCTCTTCGCGCGCTTTTTCGCCTCAAGCACAAAGCCAGCAGCAACCTGACGAGATTGAAACGTTCACGGGAATCATAACCAAAAATGCAGATCATAAGTTCGTGCTCGAGGAAGACACCGCCAAAGCCTTCTACATTCTCGACGACCAGGCCGAAGCCAGCAAGTTTTCAGGAAAGCATGTAAAGGTCACGGGGCGCCTGGATGCCGCGAGTAGCATCATTCATGTGAAGTCGATCGAGCAATCTGACTGACTCGTTCCATCCTTTATCCGCCAGCCCGAACGCCCGCGAATTTCTTCCCTGGCCCGAGCCGATCACGATGGCGTCGAATTTCATTGTGCTGTCCTTCCAGATTCGAATGCGATTCTCGAGTTGACCCGCTTCCATCTAAATGGCAAGCGAGACACCTTTTTCGCAGCCCGCTCGGGAACGAAACGTGCCAAAAATAATTGAGCGGAGAACGGGTCACCAGCGTAAAATTTATGCATGGCTAGAGGATGGGAAAGTAAGTCGGTTGAAGATCAGGTGCAGGACCACCAGGAATCGGATGGCAAGCCCAGGAATAAACAGCTCACGCACGATCAGCTTGATGCCCGTCGCCGCAAGGAAGTGCTTCTTCTTTCTCGGGCTCGCGTTCAGCGGGATTTGCAGTCGAGCCAGGATCCACGTTATCGCGAACAATTGAATCGCGCTCTCACCGATCTCGACGCCCAATTGGCCGAGCTGAAAGACGCCTAGTATTCGCTGGCTTCCCGCCGCGGAACCCCCGCGAGCGGCGCGTCGTTCAATTCGCGTCGCGAGGTTCTTAGAATAAAATTCCCGATCGTCGCAACACTTTTGCCGCTGTGTTTGCTCGTATTGTCTGTGCCCGTCGATTGCCAGCCTTGGAAAGCCGCCCGCAATTTGCGCATAATAGTCCACTTGACAAGAGTGGAGGACTAAGTGAGCGCGGAAAGTCTCGATGTATTTCAAAAATTTCGTAGCGACATGAATGACGAAATCCACCAGAGCGGTCATCTAGGGCTGAAGCGTTTCTTTGCCCTCGATCATCAGGCGTACCAGAACGGCGCGCTTTCCGGCAAAACGAAGGAGCTTCTCGGTTTGGTCGCCTCGGCCGTGCTTCGCTGCGACGACTGCATTACGTACCATCTGGTTCAGTGCGGGAAAGCCGGATGGAAGCGCGACGAAGTGATCGACGCGCTCAACGTCGCGCTCGTAGTGGGCGGTTCAATCGTCATTCCGCATCTGCGACACGCTTTTGCTCGCATGAACGAAATTTCCGGCCTCCATCCGTGAAAATTTCCGCTGCATCACGTCGGAAGGTTTCCGGTATTCCCGGTTCAGATCAGTCGGTAATCGGGGTAGGGAATTCAATCATGCGGACGCCCTGCATCCGCGTCCTCGATGAAGACGACGCCGACGCCGTTTTGGCTTTTTTCCCGGCTGAGTTCGAAGTGAACCACGATGCCGCGCAGCGTCAGCACGCTCGACCGGTTGTTATCTCCCGCCGCTTCGATCACCACGCGGACTTCGGACTGCAATCGCGGCCGGTTCTTCAAGCACAGATACGCTCCCAGCAAACTCAGGTCGCGAACCGTTGCCGGCTCCTGAAACGCGCTGCCGTCGTCGGCCTGCCCGGTCACGGTCGCTGTGAAGCGCAATCTCCGCCTGGGAGCCAGCCGCGCATCCCGCATCGCTACATCCACGCCGCGTTCGCTGAGCGTTAGCGTCATTCCTTCCGTGGCGGCCCACGTTGCGGGGAATTCCTGCCTCGCGGCGGAAAGGAACCCGTCAATAGTCTTGTCCGAAGAATCGGGATCGTGATGGAAAAGAACTAGGTTTTGGACTCGCGCTTCGCGCGCGATTTTCACGCCTTCGAGCCAGCTCGAATGGCCCCAGCCCTTGCGGTCGGAAGCTAGTTGCTCCGGCGAATATTGCGCGTCGTAAATCAGAACGTCCGCGCCATGGGCAAGCTGCCTCAAATTGTTGTCGTACTCGGCGACGCCCGGCTCGTTGTCGGTCGCATAAGCGATCGAACCGGCCACCGTATCCAGGCGGTACCCAAGGCATCCCTGAGGGTGGTTCAGCGCTGCCGTCGAAATTCGCGTGCCGTGAATTTCCCATTTCTCCCCGCCGCTGATCTCGCGAAATTCGCGGCCCGCCGTCATCGTAGCCGCGTCGACGGGAAAATACGGGCTGGCGAGTTGAGCTTCCAGAACCCGCCGGAGGGTATCCGGCCCGAGAAACGGGGACTTAAAGCTGTAAAAATGGAAATGATTCTGGGATTCGAAGAATGGGTGAAAGAACGGAATGCCTTGAATGTGGTCCCAATGGTAGTGCGTCACGAGGATGTGCGCCTCGATGCCATTGCGCTGCGCGTGCGCCAGCCGGTTGCCGAGCATCCGCAACCCGGTGCCGCAATCGAGAATGAATTTGGTTCCTCCGGGCGCGGTTAGTTCCAGGCAAGGCGTGTTCCCGCCGTAGCGCCACGTGTCGCGCTCGAGCGTCGGGATCGAACCCCGCACGCCCCAAAAGACCAGCTTGGCTACGTTTTGCGTCATTGCTGGGTGGATCGTGACGCGGACTTAGCGCCTCTCGGAAGCCTTTGCTCGAATCAGAACGGGTTCATGGTAGGCGGGCGCGGCGAGGGAAGTCAATCGAGTTTCGGCTCTGGTGTTCGCTGCCTGCAGTCCCAGAGCGTCGTTGACGTTTGCGCCAAGATGGCTGCGGCAAGAGCCTATCTGCTGTAGAATTCGAATGATGCACGTCCACGCGCATGATGCCCGAGCGCATTCGCACGAAAGCGAGCATGACCAAGCGCATGGCCACGGCTTGCATGGCCATTTCCACGTTGGCAGCGAAGGAATGACGAGCATTCTTGGTGCGGCGGTCATCGCGACCTTCGCCCTAGTTGCCGTCGAGCTGATTGCGGGTTACAGAGGCCATTCCATCGCGCTGGTCAGCGACGCAGTCCACAACCTTACCGACGTGCCTTCTCTCGTGATTTCCTGGCTTGCCACGCGCTGGGCCATGCGCCCGCCAACCGCCGAAAAAACCTACGGTTACCATCGCGCCGGAATCCTGGCGGCCTTTATAAACGCGATGCTTCTCGCAATCGTAGCCAGTTTTCTGATTTTCGAGTCCATCGTCCGCCTGCGCAATCCGGTGGACGTGCAAACCGGACTGATGCTGTGGGTCGCAGTCGTTGCACTGGTAATCAACGGTGGAATTACCTTTGCTGTACATCGCGGCCGAAGCGATTTGAACGTTCGCTCCGTCTGGATTCACAACCTCGGCGACGCATTGTCGAACGTCGCCATCATCATTGGCGCTTTGGCGATTCGCTGGACGGGTGCGACGTGGGTCGACCCGCTCATCGGTATTGGGATCGGTGTGATGGTCCTCTGGTCGGGGACGGGAATCTTGCGCGAGAGCATGCACATTCTTCTCGAAGGTCTGCCGCGCCACGTGCGCCTCGAAGAAGTTGCCTCCGCCGTTCTGCGCGTTGACCGCGTTCAGGAGGTCCACGATATTCATATCTGGACGCTCGGAACAGACTTGTATGCGCTTTCCTGCCACGTTCGCATCCCGGACATGCACTTGGAAGACTGCGAGAAGGTCCTGACTGGTATCCGAGACGCTTTGGCGCGTGAATTCCACATCACCCATACCACCATTCAATTCGAGCGTGCCGGCCTCCCGAATGACGGATTCTATATGCCGGAACCTGTCCACCCCACAGGAGCGTGATTCCCCTCCTGCCGAAATTCTATGACCCCGTCATTCTGAGGGCCGTTTTGTGGCCCGAAGCGCGCCTTCGGCGTCCCGGACGCTATCGCGGGGAATCTCTCTTTCTTTTCGCCATGACGAATGGAACACCCATTCAGGGACGCGGACGACATTCGCAGGAAATAGAGGGTTAAAGGGAAAGTTGCAGTGGGGTGCCGCGCTCTTGATTGATCCGCTGCGTGGCGTCGGTGTCGAGGTCGCTGGCGGAGACCGTATGGCGGAACCCGTCGATGGTGATGTAAACGATCTTATTGTTTGAGCGTGTGAAGGCTACCGCTTGAATCTGCGTTCCGTTGTGCAGCACCAGCGTGAATTGCCCTACGTCCGGCAAAGGGGCTTCCCGCGCGGGCTCTTCTTCAGCTTGCTGTTCGGAAGCCGCCGGCGCAGCCGTCTGATTCGCGGCCGGAACCTGGATCACGATCACCTGCGGTTGTTGTTGCTGCGGATTCGCGGGCTGTTCTTCGACCGCATCCTGCGATTCATCGTAGCCGTACCCGCCATAAAAGGGAATGAACGCGCCCCCAAACTGCAGATTTCGCCGGAACCTCTCAATGGTTGCCAGACGCAATTGCGTCGCCGGATCGATGAAGGCTTTGACGCCCAAATCGTCGTTACTCGCCCCGAACTGGTGTGGGTCGAGTCCCAGCCCTGGCATCGAAGTTGAAAGCTCGTCGAGAGGCAGCGAAGTCCCGTTCGCAAATACGATGCCGGTCGAAATATCATTGCGATTTGCCCTGACGTCGCTTGGAGTCACGCTGACGCGAGCGACTGGCGCGCGGGACACATGAACATGAACCGCTCCGCCTCCACGCATCTGCCCAGAGCTCATCGCATGCGCCCCTCGCTGCGCTTGGACAAGAGACGGCAGCGCCAGTAAAGCTAATGCGGTAAAGGCGACTTCGAGTTTAATACTCACGGCAGCCACCCAATCGAACGCTTACTATCTATCTACCTATTTGACGCCCGGCCAACCCCGCCGGTTGCTTAAATTTCACTCCTTTCATTCCCTGCGGACCTTCATTCGGCATTGCTTTCTCCGATGCCCTGTATGTGTTATAACCATCGTCCGAGATGCTTAAGCTGGCACAGCCGGGAACGCTGGTCCAATCGGCATCGCCGAATCAGTCGAACGGCGGCAGCCGGAACATCAGGCAGCAGCAACCGCTGCCTTCCGCCTATTGTCCGCGCTGCTCGGCGCAGTTGGAGCCGCAAAAGTGCAAGATGATTTGCACCGTTTGCGGCTATTATATGTCCTGCTCGGATTTTTACTGAGAGAGCGCGCCGCAGCCAATTAGCGCAGGCCGCTTCTTCCGGGACGCTTTCAACAACAATTCTGAGATTTTCCAGGAGGCGCGAACGTGGCACTGAGAATGACGGAACGGGATATCGATGGCGTGACCGTACTTGAGATTGAAGGACGTATCGTGCTCGGCGAGGAAAGCAACGCCTTCCGCGAAAAAGTGAAAGGCTTGCTGGCGGCGGGGAAGAAAAAAATCGTGCTGAACCTTTCGCAGGTCAGCTACATCGACAGCGCCGGCCTAGGCACGCTGGTCGCCACGTTTCATAGCGCCCGCTCGCAGGGCGCCACCCTTAAGCTCGCCAACCTTGGCTCGAAGTTCAAGGAAGTCCTGCAAGTAACCAAGCTGATGACGGTTTTTGACACCTACGATAGCGAAGCGGCCGCCATCCAAAGCTTCCCCAAGTAATTGCGACTTTCGAGCCGCGGCTCGGCTATTCGCCGGGCCGCGCCCTTAGCTTTTCTCCGCGCGTTTCTGGCCGCAATTCTTTGCGCGTCGTGATACTCGCCGCTTGCGATGCCCGCGTCAGAGTCTTGTTTTCGTGTCGGAAATACGACGCGGCTTCAGCCGCTGAGGGTCGGTCGAACCACTTCTCACACAGACCCTTCAGCTCGGCATCTTCGGTTGGGTGCGAGCGATCGCCCGCCAAGCATGCGGTTTTCGTACGGGCGCTGCCTATTGATTGGGAATGCCGCTATTTCGTGAAACCTCGATCATCGAGCCAATGAATGGCAGCTTCCGGGTACCCCTCGACGGTGCGTTGAGGCAGTGACGGATCGTCTTCGTATCCCGTCGTTGATCTCACCAATGTGTGGCCCGCTCCCGCGAAGGTCAATATGGTGAGGTCCTTCATGCCCGCTCGATTGAACGCCTTGCGAAACCGCGCCGCGCTGTCGGCAGGATCGACGTTCTTATCAAGCGCTCCAAGTAGCGCGAGAGTCGGTGTACGAACGCGCTGCAACGTTGCAGTCGGATCGTAGACCAGCGCGGCGCGCAAAGCGTCCAGCATCGGTGGGGCGGGGGCGCGGTCATCCCCGGCGGAATCCGCATAGAGGGGAACCATGGCTGCTTCTTTGCCGCGTCCAACGCTTCGTCCCAGTTCGAGTTCGTCTCCAGCGCGAGGAACATGATTTTTTCAAACGCGAGCGCGTCGGAAATCTGTTTCGGTGTGAACCCGTCGTGTTCGCGCAAATCCTGTCCGATCTCGTAGATCACATTTTCCGCGATGGTTTCGCTTGGCGCGCTCTTCAAAATCATGAACGCCACTGGAAAGCGGGTTGCGACAATCGGCGCAACCCACCCGCCATTGCTGAATCCCCAAACGCCGATTCGCCGCGCGTCCACTACGGGATCCCCTTCAAGTTTCCGCAGTATCGCTACGACGTCGTCGGCCTTCGATTCGGGACCGGTATATTGCCAGTTCCCCGTAGATTCGCCTGTGCCACGCTGATCGTAGGTGACCACATTGAGTCCATGCGAAACAAAATAAGGGATGAGGAAACCCATCTCGCGCGCCTCGTCGTCGGCGCCGTGAATCAGGACGATGGTCGCGCGGCGCTCGGCACCCGGAGTGTGCCATAGCGATGCGCCCAGGCGATCCGCTCCACTTTCGATAATAATTGGTTTCTCCACGACTGAAGAAACTGGCGAATCCAATACAAAGTTCATTGGCGGGGAGCCGTCGCTTCGGTATTCCTGGCCTGAGCCGTGTTCCAGAGTTCCGGTTCGCCGCGTCTTTTCGTCGTAGAACTGTATTGTCGGATGATTGGGCGGCTCGCCCTCGACTCCCACGTAAACGGTTCCTTCGGCGAGCCGATAGGCGCCCTGCTTGACGGTCAGTCGCGCCGTCGCCGCTTTTATTCGTGCCGTGATGATAGTAGCGCTCGGCTTCAACCTGGCACTTTCCGTTCAGTGCGCCGGCATCGCAAATAAAGTCGGCCCTCCGCACGCGGCCACGCTGGCGAACACTGCGAAAGCGAGAACGAGCGAAACGCTCGCACCGCGGAGATCGCTTTTCCTCATACGCCCCAGAACAAAAAATGAATTTCGCGCGTCCCCAGCATTACCGGTCTGCCCAGCCTGCTTGCCGCTTCATTGCAACACCCTCCACGGAGATGTTGTTTTCCAGCTCCTCAAGTCCGTCAGCGCCCATTGCGTTGACTTGTCCTTGTGGCAAGACGTGCATGGATTAGGAACGCCAAACTGTTCGGTGAGTTTCGGCGATATGAATCGGAACGTATGGCTCGCCACAAAATTATCGCCCAGTGTCTGCTCGATCTGCGGCATGTGGCACGCAATGCATTGGCTTCCGGCACTACTCGCGGCGTGGTGCGTATGCTCGCTGACCGTGCCGTGCAAGCCGGCGGGGTTTTTCGAGTTATGACAGCCCAAACAAAGCTCGTTTCCGGCTCCAATCAGATCGGACGGGTTCTTATTGCTGTGCACGTCGTGGCAATCGAAGCAGCGGATGTCGCGGTGATACATCACGCTTTGCGCGAAATCGTTGCCTTGCATCCGGTTTTTGTGCGCGGTGCCGTCGGCCCAATAAAAGAAATCGGTTTTCCCTAGTGTTCGCTCTTCGAGATTCCAAACATCCGACAGCCGTTGTCCCGGAAGAAAGCCAACCGGCCAATCGAAGTATTTGCCTTCGATGGGGTTCTTCACCGGCCTTCCCTGGCTGTGACATTGGATGCAGACGTCATTTCCGCGGACGAAATCCAGCTTGGCGGGATTCACGATATTGTCGCGCCGGGGATGCGCAACGTGCTCGCTCCCGGGTCCATGGCACTTTTCGCAGCCGACGTTCCACTCCGTCGGTTGCTTGGTTTGCAGATTGTAATTCACGGAATGGCACCCGTCGCACAGGGGCCCGGTCGGGCGCTCGTTGTTGCTGGAGGGATAGAAGGGAACCCACCAGTCCGCTCCCGCTTCGACGTGGTACGGGAGCCATCGGCTATGCTTGATGTCCCATTGCGCCGGCAGCACGTAATAGTCATTGCCGCGCTTCGTGAAGTACCTTTGCTTCCAGCGGCTTCCGTAAACGAATGCCACCTGGCTGAGGTCGAACGTCACGTTTGGATTAGGATGCGAAAAATCTCCGAGCACGGCTTCGGAATGTTTGCGCGGGTCGCGTACCACGTTCGCCATGCGAGTCTGCTTCCACCCGTCGTACTCCTCTTGATGACAACTTCTGCAGCTTGCCGACCCTACGAAGCTTGGTTTCGAGGTGCTCGCCTCTTGCATAGGGGTTTGTGCTCGGATTCCAATCCCGAGCACGACAGTGGCGGCGAGCATGAGACCGTTGCGCATTCGCATTCTCGTGAGTGACCGGTCTTTTGGATCGCCGCTTCGATGCATCATGCGCTCCCATCCCACGCTACGAATCGCGAACTAAAATCGCAGGAGTTTTGCCAGGTCGCCGCACCAGTTTCCTGTAAATCCTGCCAACTCTATATGAAAACTATCTGAAAAGACTATGCGTCGCGGGTCCGGCTATGTCCGCGCGATCCCAGCAATGGTACTCGACGCCTCGAACTCGAAAAGGTCCACCGCTTCGCTCGCTCGCACTCATTGCACCGCCTGCTGGCCTTATTCCCGGATGACGCAAAAGAGCAGACACGGAAATAACGAACGGTCGAACGGCGAGCAAAATCGGCAATTTCTAATCGCAACCGGAAAGATTAGAAATGTGACGATTATCCCTTTGACGAAGGGTACGGCAAGGAGTACCCTCTTACCCATCCTCTGCTTATGGCCGAGAGGAATGGGGGAGCTATGACCCTTGGTATCGGCGTTCTGTGTGACGGTGGAGAGACGATCGTTCTCGGAAGTGAAAAGAGAGCTAGCTATGGCGCAACAGAGAACGTGCAGATCAACCCCAACGACGAAGCTGGAAAGCAGTATCGTCTGAAACCGCACAAAATTTTTGTCTGCGTTGCTGGATCGCTCAGTACCTGCCATGCGGTTTATTCCCAATTTGCACACTTAGTTGACGATTTCAAAGACCCAATAAATATATCCGCAGAGACTCTCATGGCCCTGATAGATAAGGCGCGATGCCATGAGTTGAAGCGCATCTACGATTGGGAAATAAAGAAAAAAATGGGAGTGAGCCTACATGAATGGGCAATTGGCAAGTTACCGCACGGGGTGAAAATGCATAAGCTCATAGTGCAATATGGACTGTCGATTTTGGAACAGACTCCATTCAAGTGCGAACTCATTGTCGGCGGATTCATTGGAGATCATGGAATTTTCTTCAAGGCTTCCCAAAAGGAAAATTTGCAAGAAGAAACTAGTCCCGGCGTTTACGCAATTGGTATCGGACAAGTAGCAGCGATGCGACACCTAAATAAGCGCGGACAAAACATTCACATGGGCTTGCCTCGTACTCTTTTGCATGTTTACGAATCTCTTTATCTTTCCCAGTCTCAGTATGTCGGCCCTCCCCCACCTCTACTTGTCATAATCACGAAAAGAGAGCCTCGCATAATGGTGTATCCCACACGCTTGTTGGAAAATTGGCGCAAGGCCTATCAGAACCGAACTACCACGGCAAGTTTGGATGATTCGGGGGTTGCCGCTAAAGATGTATCTTCGAGGTTACGCCTGCTAAAGGAGGCGGATGCTAGTTGACGGACGATCATTTCTCCTATGCCGTCAATTTCTCGAACGTGAGCACGGGGGCCGTGACCATATGACGCAGGGTATCGACAAACAAATTAGGGTTCTCGCGACGATTGAATCGAAAAGTCATTTCTTCGCAGTAGGCCTGGAGATGCTTCGCACTAATTTGATGCCACGTCCCCATGATGCCTCGCTTGAGAAGCGAGAAAGCCGATTCGACCGTGTTGGTGTAGACATCGCCCTTGGCGTAAACGCGCAGTTTGTGCCGAATCGTCTTATGTTTACCGTCTTTCCGAAGATGCTTCGCGGCACTCCGGTACGCCTTCCAGTCATCCGTATACAAAATCTCGACATCTTCGCTCAGGTTCTCGCGGATATATTTTTCAAGCGTTCCGCTGCGTGCGTCTTTCGCATGAAAGAATCTCAGATCGCCGCCGCGCTGACGGATGCCGATTACAACTTCCTTCCCCTGATGGAGAGAATTCTTGCCTTGCCACCAATTCTTGCCGCCGACGAACGTTTCATCCATTTCGACCTTGCCACTAAGCATTGCTCTTTGACTTTCCACCATAGAAGCGCGAATTCTATGGCACAAATACCAGGCGGTCTTGTAGCTACCGAGTCCGAGAGTGCGCTGAATCTGACAGGCAGACATTCCTTTTTTCGATTCGCAAATAAGAAGAGTAGCAAGAAACCACGTTGTGAGCGGCAAGTGGGAATCATTAAAGATCGTTCCAGCGGTCACGCTAAATTGATATTCGCAGTCCGAGCACTCAAACTTACTTTGTGTGAACAGGCGCGAGATTGTCTTACTCTTGCATCGCGGGCAAATAACGCCTTCTGGCCAACGCAGACGCTTCAATTGTTCACGGCACTTGGCTTCGGTGGAATAGCGAACATTTAGTTCAACGAGGTTCATAACATGGCTCCTAGAAGAAAAAGACCAAAGACAGAACTAGAAAAGATGAGCGACAAGAAGCTACTAAAAGAGATTCGCAAGGATTTACACACCATGATTCTTGAGGCAGAGGGTGCAATTGCCCTGAAATCCAAGAAGCGTAAGGAGTAAGCGCCATAACAAAATCATGCTCCAAATCCGTACCCTTTGTCAAGTGAATAGTCGTCAGAAATGTCTGTAAGACGCTGAAAGCAAAGAATCTTCCAAATTTCCAATCGCAATCAAACGAGAACGCGAGGCACCTCGCGCAAACAGGTGGCGGCTGTCGCACACCCACGATAGCCAGCGATAGCATCTAAATAGCTGGAGCGCTTTGATGCCTTTACGGACGCTCACTCGGCGGGATTTATTGAAGATGGGAGCCATCGCGGCTGGTGTTCCCGCAGCGGACCTGTTCCTGAATGGTTGCAGCATTGGCGGTAACTCCGGAAATCAGCCGCCGGTGGTTCCTTCTTCTTGCGCGAAATTAACGGACATCGACCACGTCGTAATCATCATCCAGGAAAACCGCTCCTTCGATCACTATTTTGGGAGCTATCGCGGCGTGCGCGGATTCGCCGACAAGAGTTCCGCGTTCGAGCAACCCGATGCTGCGAACACCACGGACCCGCCGCTCGGCACGTTGATGCCATTTCATCTCGACACCACCAAGACCAACGCGGCCTGTACCCATGACATCACGCACGATTGGGTGCCGCAGCACCAGAGTTGGGACAACGGTGCCATGGATGGATTCGTCACCTCGCGTCTCGGCATCAATGCGAACGACGCTGTCTTGACGATGGGCTATTACACCCGCGCGGACCTCCCTTTTTACTACGCTGTCGCCGACGCATTCACCGTCTGCGACAACTATTTTTGTTCGGTGATGGGGCCCACCGATCCCAATCGCCTGTACACCATGGCGGCGTCGATAGACCCCGATGGAAAAAATGGCGGGCCGTTGCTTCAAACGCTGACCACCAATCGTTCGTCGTTTTTCGGCCGCCTGACCTATCCCACGATGCCCGAGCAGCTCCAGGCGCGCGGCGTTTCCTGGAAGATTTATTCATCGCCGGACGAAAATATTTTGAATGGCCTCCTCTCCGACAACGTTCTCCCCTATTTCAAGAATTTTCAGAACCCATCATCGGTGCTGTATCGAAACGCGTTCGGACCTCAGTTTCCAGTTGATTTTCTGGCGGACGCGCTTTCCGGGAATCTGCCGCAAGTTTCCTGGATAATCGGTTCGGTGCTCACGTCCGATCATCCGCCCGCGCCTTCGCTTTTCGGGGAGAACACGTTGTCGGCAATCTTGGCGGCGCTGACGGCGAATCCAGCGCAATGGGCAAAGACCGTTTTGTTTGCCACCTACGATGAGAATGGCGGTTTCTTCGATCACGTTCCGCCGGTCACGGCTCCGCCTGGGACTCCAGGCGAATTCATCACGGCGCCGCCCGTTCCCGATCCATCCGTTTTGGGAAGCCCGCCGATAGCAGGCCCGATTGGACTTGGCTTTCGTGTGCCGATGCTGGTTATCTCGCCTTTCAGTCGCGGCGGCTTCGTGTCATCCGACCTGTTCGATCACACTTCGATCCTGCGGTTTCTCGAGACGCGTTTCGGCGCCGAAGTGCCTAATCTCAGCGCGTGGCGCCGAGCCACGGTCGGCGACCTCACTACCGCATTCAATTTCGCCAAGCCTGACCAGTCCATTCCCAATCTGCCCTCCACCATTCCAGCGATCCCGCAGATACTTGCGGAGTGCGCCGCGAACCTTGTCGGAACCACGCCCTATGCCGTGCCGACACCGCAAAGTTTCCCGTCGCAAGAGGTGGGTACAGCGCCGAAACCGAGCGGCGTGTGCCTGGCCGCATGAACTCGAAGGCACTCGTAACGCCGGCGTCTCTCCGGCTCTTCTTTGCCTCCCGCAATCGCGAAACAAAATCCGTTGATTCCTTCTTCAAACGTTCCGCAACTATCGTTACAATTGGGTCGGTATTCCCGCTCGCCGATGTTAGCGGCGGAATTTAACGGCCTCCGGGTCTTCGATTGTAGCGCCGGCGTCCCACCGGCTCTTTTGCTTTTTGCGGCGCCGCGACGAAAGCACGTTTTTCAGGACGTCGCGTGAAACGCGGCGCGCTTCATTCAAGGTGATCCATTCGAACATTCAATCTCGCACTCATCGGATTCGGCAACGTCGGAAAAGAATTCGTTCGCTTGCTGGTCGCGAAAGAATCGGAACTTCGCGACAAGTATGGAATCGAATGGAAGATCACGGGTGTTGCTTCCCGCCGAATCGGCTGGGTGGCCGACCCGAACGGCCTCGATCCTCAATCGATCCTGAACCATCAATGGCCGGAGGCGCCCGCCTGGAAAAAGCCGCAGAACGTGCGGCAGTGGCTCGCCTACGCTGATCCAGGCGTGTTTTTTGAGGTTTCCTCGCTCCAACGCCGCAGCGGCCAGCCGGCCATCGACCATATCAAGGCCGCGCTCGAATCAGGCGCTCATGCCGTCAGCGCCAATAAGGGTCCGGTCGTGCATGCGTATCGCGAGCTTTGCGATCTCGCTCGATCGAAGGGTCTAAAATTTCTTTTCGAATCCACCGTGATGGACGGTACTCCGATTTTCTCGATGTTTCCGCATTCTCTTCCGGCAGTCGAGCTGCGCGGCTTCCGCGGGCTTCTCAACTCCACGTCCAACGTGGTTCTCACCGAAATGGAAAAGGGCCTCAGCCTCGAGGAAGCTGTAAAAAAAGCGCAGGAAATCGGCGTCGCCGAAACCGATCTCTCCGACGATCTCGACGGATGGGACGCCGCCGTGAAAGTTGCCGCGCTTGCCATCGTGCTCATGGGCGCGCCGCTCCGTCTCGATCAAATCGACCGCACCGGCATACGCGCTCTCACGTCAGAACAGGTCCGCGCCGCCCGCGCCGCTGGTATGCGCTATAAACTGATCTGCCGTGCCGAACGCACCGCCGACGGCGTTCGCGCCAGCGTCCGTCCGGAACAGCTTCCGATGACCGATCCATTCGCGCTCCTCGAAGGGACCACGTCCGCGCTGCGCTTCGACCTCGATGTCTTCGGCCTTTCGATCATCGAACACAAGCCTGGCGTCATCGCCACTGCCTACGGCCTCCTCGCTGATTTCATCCGTGCCGTCAAATAGCGCATCTCCGTAGCGTCCGGCGTCTAGCCGGCTCTCTGGGTCCCGTTCACCGTCTGCATTCGCAGCCGGAATCGTGGTGTGAGAAACTATTGTGCTCTTCAATTTCGGGGGACACGTGATGGGCTCGCTTGCCGTAAAAGAAGAATCGGTCGTACCGCTCGATCTAGACTGGGTTCGTTCGCAATTCCCGTCGCTGAAGCAAACGGTCAACGGCCATCCGGCCGTATTTCTCGACGGACCTGCTGGCACGCAAGTTCCGCGGCGCGTCATCGATGCGGTCCGCGATTACTTCGAACAATCGAACGCCAACACTTGCGGAGCATTTGCCACGAGCCGCCGCACCGATGCGATGATTGCCGGCGCGCGCGCCGCGATGGCCGACTTTCTCAATTGCGCGCCGGAGGAAATTTCCTTCGGCCCCAACATGACCACCATCGCCTTCGCGCTGGCTCGCTCGATCGGCCGCGAGTTGCAGCCGGGCGATGAAATCATTGTCACCACGCTCGACCACGATGCCAACGTTTCTCCGTGGCGCGCCCTTGAAGAGCGAGGAGTTGTGGTTCGACAAGTAGACATTCGCGAAGACGACTGCACGCTCGACATGCCGGACTTCCGCGGCAAGCTGAATTCGCGCACAAAGCTCGTCGCGGTCGGTTATGCTTCAAACGCTGTCGGCACGATCAATCCGGTCGAAGAAGTCGTACGTCTCGCCCATGCCGCTGGCGCGCTCGCGTTCATTGACGCAGTGCACTATGCGCCGCACGGCCCCATCGACGTCCGCGCGCTCGATTGCGATTTTCTCGTTTGCTCGCCTTACAAGTTTTACGGCCCGCACATGGGCTGTCTCTATGGCAAGCGCGAGAATCTTCTGCGTTTCAAGCCATACAAAGTGCGAGCTGCGACCGATGCACTCCCGGATCGCTTTGAGACCGGCACGCAAATTCACGAAGGCCTCGCCGGCGTCGCCGCAGCCATCGATTACCTTGCCGATCTTGGCCGCCACTGCGCCACGACGGCAAAATCCTCGGGTTCCGACGGAAATGCCAGTGGGCAGAAAGGCGTTTTGGCCGCCGAAATCTCCGACCGCCGCGCTGCAATCCTCAGCGCCTATCGCGCCATCCGCGGCCACGAAATCGCGCTCGCCGAAAAGCTAATCCGGGGTCTGCTCGAAATCCCTGGCCTGCGCTTCTATGGCATCTCGGACCCCGCGCATTTTTCCGAACGTTGCCCTACGGTCGGCATCCGCCTGGCCAATCATTCGCCGCTCGCAATCGCCACGTTTCTAGGAGACCGCGGCATCTTCACCTGGGACGGGAACTACTACGCTCTCAATCTCACCGAACGCCTCGGCGTGGAAAAAGATGGCGGCCTCCTGCGCATCGGCATCGTTCATTACAATACCTCCGAGGAAGTCGAGCGCACGCTGGCCGCCCTGCGCGTTCTCGCCTCGCGCTGAGGCAAGCCAATGTTGGCATCCACAGCTTCTATCCCGATTGATTTTCAGAACCCTGTGTTAACGTAAACGTGCGATGGTTGTTGTAGCAACGTAATTCTGTCACCCTAACGGCAACATAAAAATGTCACCCCCCTTGGGTGTTTGTATGTGCCAAGCGGGTATCGCCGTAGTAGAGCGAGACCTGGCCATCGAGCGCCTGATAGAG
>JBOGNE010000072.1:0-24335 GCA_050747005.1 Candidatus Acidiferrales bacterium | reverse complement strand
GTGCTACCTTGTCTGCTGCGCATTCTTCCGGCAGCACTTCACCCGAGGTGAACATCCATGACGTGGGGCAAGCGTCGAGCAATCGTGATCTGCATCGTAATCCTGTTTTTCGTCGCGCTCATCTGGGTGGCTTCAAAGCCCGCGCACATCGCGTCGAAGTCCGTTCTCGTTCTCGACGTGAGCGGCACCATCGACGAGCAGCGGTCCGCGGACATCTTCAGCGCCTTATCCGGCGAATCCACGCCGGTCCTCCACGATTATCTGGACGCCATCGACGCCGCCTACAACGATCACCACATTACCGGAATCATCGTTCGCATCGGCCCGCTCTCGACCGGTTGGGGCAAACTCGAAGAGATTCGCAATCACATCGTGGCTTTCCGCCGCAGCGGCAAGCCCAGCATCTGCTACCTCGGATACGACGGCATTGGCAATCCCGAATATTACGTCGCCAGCGCCTGCAGCCAGGTCTGGCTGCTTCCCACCGCCCCGATGGGCATTCACGGAATGATGGCCGAAGCGCTCTTCATGCGCGGCACGCTCGATAAATTGAAAATCGTCCCGCAATTCTTTCACATCGCGGAGTACAAGACCGCGACCAACATGTTTACCGAAAAAAAATTCACGCCCGCGCATAAGGACGAAGTCCAAACTCTGCTCTACGGAATTTACAACGAATATCTCACCGACACGTCGCAAGCCCGCGGTATCGAGCGTTCGAAATTCGAGTCGCTCGTCAACCAGGGTCCGCTTTCAACCGATGACGCGCTTGCCGGCGGCCTGGTGGATCGCAAAGCCTATTGGGACCAGGTGCAAACCTTCTTCAAGATGCGTGACGGCGGATGGCATCCTATTTCGCTCAACCGTTACCGCGCGTTTCTTCATCCCGATGGCGGCGACGAAATTGCCATCGTGCATGCCACTGGCTTGATCGTTTCCGGCGAATCGGAGAACACTGCTGGAGGCGGATTCATCATGGGCGGTGATTCGGTGGCCGCGGATATTCGCCGCGCGCGCAACGATTCCGACATCAAAGCGATCGTCCTGCGCATCGATTCCGGCGGCGGCTCGGCCGTAGCCAGCGAAGTGATTCGCCGCGAAGTCGAACTGGCGAAAGCGCGCAAGCCGGTCGTCGTTTCCATGTCGGACGTGGCCGCGTCCGGCGGATATTGGATTGCCATGTCGGCAAACAAGATTGTCGCCGATCCCAACACCATCACCGCTTCCATCGGCGTGCTGATCGGCAAATTCAACGTCTCCGGGCTCTACAATCTGCTCGGCCTGAGCACCGACTACGTTGCCACCAGCGACAACGCCACGATGTTTTCCGAGCAGCAGAATTTCACGCCTGCCCAGCAAGCCGCCATCCAAAAATCGCTCCAGGAAACCTACGCGAACTTCACGAAGGGCGTTGCCGAAGGCCGCCACATGTCCGTGGAAGCCGTGGACAAAATCGGCAAAGGCCGCGTGTGGACCGGCGCGCAAGCTCAGAAGCTCGGACTCGTCGACGAGCTCGGCGGGATCGATGCGGCGGTCAGAGCCGCCAAGCAACTCGCAAACATTCCCGAAAATCAATCGGTTCACCTCCTGCGATTCCCAGTCGAGAAGAGTTTCTTCCAGCAGTTGCTCGAGCGCGAGCGGGATCAGCAGATCTGGGCGACTCAATCGCTCGACGACACGCTGCGCCGGATCGCTGGCGTCATGGACCCGGTTCAGGCCCGCATGCCCTTCGAGCTCCACATCAAGTAGCGCTGGACGTGATGACAAGACGCTTCAACGCCTGTAATGTCGCGGGGTGCAAGCCACGCCGCCGGTGGCATGATTGGCGGCTGAATCCGAGGCCGACTTTCGATATACTGGTTTTCCCGAGGCGCGGTACCCAAGTGGTAAGGGAGAGGTCTGCAAAACCTTTATACGTGGGTTCGATTCCCACCCGCGCCTCCACTAAATCCCCCAGTTTTTATTGGCTTTTTTATTGATTTGTATGTAAGAGAACTTTTTGCAGTGTGATTGTCGTGTAACCCGACTTCATCGCTTGCCACCTATCTGCCGCACACATTGTCCTTCGGGGCGTGCTGTACGTCTGCCAACCAGTCGCTCGCGCCTTCGAGCGCGGCGTCCAACGCATCCTGACGTCCGGCCCCGGCTGTGCCAGTTCGGCCCGCATGCGTTCGCGTTCCTGTTCTATCGCTAAGCGGCATTTCAGGTACAATCGCGGCCATGCTGGGACGATTCCACAAAGCGTTTGGCATCCAAGCCGACCTTCTAACGGAACAGGCTAGATTCGTAGAGCGAATAAACCAGTCGGCATTTCCAGAAATTGAAAAATTTAAGTATCCACTCCCCTATCAAAGAATTTTCGAGAAGGTTTGCTACTTCCTAGGCACGAACGCACGCCCACGGATTTCACAGGCGAATCAAATGAACTTCGGTTCCGAGACTTTTTGTTCCACCGCTACGCTCTCTAACCAACGACGACTTTATGGAGACCCTTAAAGTGCTGGGTTTTCTTCACACGGCATTAAACCAAGATGCCAAACAACAAGAAATTCTCTCGGGCTGGATTGAGGCTGCCCTAGAACACGCGACGGTGGACCTAGGCGTTACTTGGAATGACGGGATGTTCTATCCCACTGGGGCACGAGAACTCGATGAACCGCTTGTGGAGGAGACGTTCAAGTGGTTGGCGGATTTCCCGAATGAAAAAGCCGATTACGACAAAGCCGTGACAGCTTATACGAGCAAAAGATTGGATGACGTGATTATTAATTGCTACCTCGCCGTCGAAGGCGTGGCCCGGAATATTCTGGGCAACAGCAAGACTTTAGACAATAACCGTGAAGGGCTTATGCAAAGGCTGGGATTGTCACAGGAATGGAAAGCCTTGTTGAGCAATTTCATCAATTACGCGAACGAATTCAAACGGCACGCTTCTGAAAACAGACACAGCCCGAATCCAGTCGAGGTTGAAGCCTTTCTATACATGTCGGGCGTTCTCTTGCGGATGATGATTCTAACCGCGAAAACTTAACACGCCCCGAACCACATTTTTGCAGTGTAAATTGCAGTACTGGAACCAATTGTGGCGGGTGGTCCATCCTTTAGTTTCCTTGACGGGCAACGCAGCCGGATGATAGCACTTCGGCGATCTACTCGGGAGCACACAAGGAACCGAGGGGTGGATTGGAATTCACTACTGGATGGCTGATCGGCGCTCGTCGCTTACCGGGACGT
Organism: Candidatus Acidiferrales bacterium; assembly: GCA_050747005.1. Taxonomy (GTDB): domain Bacteria; phylum Acidobacteriota; class Terriglobia; order Acidiferrales; family UBA7541; genus Palsa-295. Next base: position 21,101 of record JBOGNE010000072.1, on the reverse strand, counting down.
AGCCCCCGGATTCACAATCGAAAGAGTGGGCCACCCGCCCACTGTCGCTCGCCTACGTCAGTATCTACTCGGAAGGAGGCGACAACGGCGTTTCGTCCGGCTCATCTGGAAGGAAGATCAAGCTCACGTCAAGCGGTATAGCCAGTTCTGTAAAGATTCTGAGGGCATTGGGCGATAGAGTTAAACTGGCCTGCTCTGTGTAACACGTTTTGTGGCAATAGATATCGACCTTAAGCTCCTTGCTTAGAGAGGTGATATATTGCTTGCGAGGCAAGAGTCGCTCTGCCAGCCAATTGAGATGAAGCTCTAAGTCTTGGTCGTGACCCAGTGGAGACTCGAGAAGCCACATATCGGTTGGGTATGGTTTCCGAATCATGTTTGGCGCTCCTCGCCTGTGGCTTTCGGTGGGCTGCTGTCCAACCCCGCGAGTTATACCATCGATATCCAGGTCGACTCCTTGTATCCGAAAGGACGCGCCTGCGTGAAAAGTTTCATGTTCTGGTTGAGAGCTATTCATATTTTACTTATTCCCCCACCATCCTCCGGCCTTCATCTCATCCGCAATCTGTCTAATTTCATCCAACGATGGATTATCGCCCCCACCTCTGCCTTCTCCCCGCTTGAATTTCTCAACGGCGGCGCCAAGTTTCCTCCAGTCTTTGATGCCTTTCTCCCTCGCGACCTCTTTGATATTTCGTTGCTCCTGCCCGCCCTTTGAAAAGATGAGATTGTGGACTAGCGCTACGGGCGGGTGGCCCATCCTTTCGTTTCCTTGACGGGCAACGCAGCCGGATGATAGCACTTCGGCGATCTACTCGGGAGCACACAAGGAATCGAGGGGTGGATTGGAATTCACTACTGGATGGCTGATCGGCGCTCGTCGCTTACCGGGACGTAGCCCCCGGATTCACAATCGAAAGAGTGGGCCATCCACCAGCTTCGTAACTCTGGCCTGCCGTTTTGCCTCTAAATACCAGGAGGAATCCGATGGCAGCTAGGAAAGGTTCGCGACGAAAGTACGGCAAGGCGGCTGGCAAAAGCGTGCGAAGCGCGATGCGGCGGAAGAAACACGGAACGCTTCGCTCCGGCAAGGGCGGCAAAGGCGGCAAGGTAGAAAGCCGGAAGCAAGCAATTGCAATTGGGTTATCCGAAGCCCGCAAAAAAGGAGCGAAGGTCCCGAGGAAGAAGTCCAACTGACCTTATTCGCGCAATGACTATCTCGCCGACGGTGCTGCCACAGTCCGACGGCGACCATCTCCATCGGCTTTGGATGCTGCGTGAGCGCCTCAGTTTTTGCGTCAGGACACGGCTTCGCAGCTTGCGGAAAAATCGGGGCGGCATGCCGGGCTAAAGCGCTACAACGGCAAGAAATTCGTGACTTGGGAGAAAGTTCATTATTCGATCTTTTTCCGCAAGCTGTTCAGCCGCTGAGGATCGGCATCCTACCGTTGCGTCACGGTCGCGAAATTCCCTGAGGGGCTAGTGTGCTATCCCGGAGATATGTTGCATAAGCAGGGCGCGGCAAACAGCGCCCCTACAGTGAGTTACGTGGCCTGAGTTATCGAGCTCATTTCCGAGACGGGGCATTAGAAGTTGCCAGCAGTTCCCGAGCGCAAGCGCATTCGAAACTACAGCACTACGTTTCTCACTCCTCGGTTTTCAACGCCGCGCCGCCGTGCGTTGAGGATCATCCCAATGCCGCGATTGCGAAACCCATCATGCTAGAATCTCGGCTTCGTTCACGGGAAAGCGATGTTCAAGAAAATACTGATTGCCAACCGCGGTGAAATTGCCGTTCGCATCATTCGCGCCTGCCGCGACCTCGGTGTGCGCTCGGCCACGGTGTTCAGCGAAGTCGACCGCGCTTCGCTGCATGTGCTGCTTGCCGATGAAGCGTATCCGATCGGTCCCGCACCCTCGCGCGAAAGCTATCTAGCGATCGGCAAGATCGTTGAGGCGGCCAAGCGTTCGCACTCCAACGCGATTCATCCCGGGTACGGCTTTCTCGCCGAAAATCCCGCGCTGGCGAGAGCTTGCGTCGCAGCGGGAATCACCTTCATCGGCCCTTCCGCGGAAGCAATGGAAAAACTTGGCTCGAAAACAGCCGCCCGCCGCATCGCGAGGGAAATCGGCGTGCCCACCGTGCCGGGCACGCTCGAGCCGATTGAAACAGCAGAGGCTGCGGTCCAAACGGCGCGGGAAACCGGCTTTCCTCTGGTGCTGAAGGCGGTTGCTGGTGGCGGCGGCAAAGGCATGCGGTTGGTCGAACGCGAAGCCGACGTCGCGGCAGCATGGAGAGAAGCTTCGTCCGAGGCAGAAAACGCCTTCGGAGACGGCCGGATGTACGTTGAGAAATATCTTCTCCGGCCGCGCCACATCGAGATTCAAATTGTCGCCGACCATCACGATAACTTCCGCTACCTGGGTGAGCGTGAATGTTCCGTCCAGCGCCGCTATCAGAAAGTGATCGAAGAAGCTCCGTCGCCGGTGATGACGCCTGACCTTCGCCGGGCGATGGGAGAAGCCGCTGTGAAACTGGCTCGCGAGGGAGGTTACACAAACGCCGGAACGGTTGAGTTCCTGGTGGACGCGGGGCGAAGTTTCTATTTCCTTGAAATGAATACACGGCTGCAGGTGGAGCACCCGGTCACCGAGATGACGACCTCGATTGACTTGGCGAAGCTGCAAATCCGCATTGCCGCCGGCGAGCCGATCCCGTTCGCGCAAAATGAAATTGCATTGCACGGCCATGCGATCGAATGCCGAATTTATGCCGAAGATCCCGCCAACAATTTCTTCCCGTCGCCCGGGAAAATAATCAGTCTTCGCGCGCCTGCTGGACCGGGAATTCGTCTTGACGAGGGAGTCTACGCAGGATGGACGGTTCCCAATGAATACGATCCGATGCTTGCGAAACTGATTGCCTGGGGCCGGGATCGTGCAGAGGCAATCGCGCGGCTGCAACGCGCCCTCCGGGAGTATTACGCGAGCGGGATCACGACGAACATTGCATTATTCCGCCAGATCTTTGCATCCCGCGATTTTCAGAATGGTCAAATCCACACGCGCTGGCTTGACGATTTCTTGAGCGATAAACAAGGCAGCGCCGAATCATTTCCCGCGCAAACCGGCGCGCAAACACCGGCGGAGGATGCTGCCGCGATAGCCGTAGCTTTGTGGCACGCGGCGCGCAACCGCCGATCAATCAGCGAGCCGACGATTCACCCGGCGGGAGGCGCGTTCCGCTGGAAGCGGGAAGGACGGCTCGAACAATGAAGGACGATCCGAAGGGCTGATCAGACGATGAAGCTCGAAATCGAACTCGAGGGAAAGAATCGCTCGGTCGAGGTGACGCGCGACGGCGGGCGTTGGCGGGGAATATTGGGCGGGAGAGCAACGGATGTAGATGCGATCGAAATTACGCCAGGATTTTACTCGGTTTTGATCGATGGCGAGTCCTTCGAAGTTCGCATCGAGCCATCGGGCGCGGCACTGCGCGTGTTCGTCGCAGGGCGCGCGTACACAGCCGCGGTTCGCGATCCGCGCGAATGGCATCGCGACCGGCACCGCGCGATGGGGGCCGAAGGACGACAGCAGATTGTGACGCCGATGCCAGGGAAAATTGTGCGCGTTCTCGTGAAAGTGGGAGAGGCCGTGGAAGCAGGCCAGGCCTTGCTGGTTGTGGAAGCAATGAAAATGCAGAATGAAATTCGATCGTCGAAGTCCGGCACGGTGGAACGCCTGCTCGCCGCGGACGGCCAGGCGGTGGCGGCCGGTGAAGTTGTTGCGGTTGTCGGATAGCGGAGAGACTGAATAACCCGCCGCGGTTGCGGATTAGTTTGCTGAGGGCAGTTTTCCGGCGGATTCCATGATCTGCTGGGCGAGGTAATTCGTCACATGCGCGTTGTCGCGAGCTTCATCCATATAGGCAGCACGCAGCAACTGTTCTTTCCGGTTGCGAAGCATGTCGCGAATGGACTGCTGCACTTGAGGGTCGGAAATTTCTCGCTGACCCGCAGCCTCCTTTGCCAGCAGCTTCAATATCCGGTAACCGCCGCCCTTCACGCCGACTGGCTGGGTAACTTCACCAGGCTTCATCGAGAGCACGGTTTGTTTAAGCGCGGGGTCGGATTGATTCAATGCTGATTCGGGAACGAACCCAAGGTCGCCGCCGGTCGAAGCCGTGGAATCCTCGGAATAGTCCATCGCGAGCTGAGAAAAATCCGCGCCGGCCGCGAGCTTCTCTTCGAGCAACTGGACTTTGCGTTTCGCTTCGGCATCGCTCGTCGCCTTATCGTTTTTGCGATTATGCACGGAAGGGTCCGGGCGCGGCGTCACGACGATCTGCAGAATGTGATACTGAGGCTCGGCAACATTGAACTGCGCCCGGTTTTTGTCGTACAACTCGGTAACATCCGCGTCCGTGATCGAGATCTTGGCCACCACTTCCCGGTTCAGGAGCTTCTGAATCGAAAGCTGCCGGCGGATGTCGCTCTTGAGGTCGTCAACGGTCAGGCCAGCGTCCTTCAGTTTTTTCTGGAACTCTTCTTCGGTGTAAGGACTTCTTGATTCCGTGAATTTCTCTTCGACTTCCCCGTCGGTGGCGATCAGGTTCATCTTGGTTGCGCGCTCAAGCAGGATCTCGTTATTGATCAGCTCATCGAGAATGCTGAGCTTGAGCGACAGCGCCTCTTCCTGGGAGGGCGCGGGGCCCTGGGCATTCACGCGCGTGCGAAAATATTTCTCCACTTCGTTTCGTGGAATCTCCTTGCCGTCCACTACGGCCCACACGTCCGGTCCAGGCGCCGTCGCTTTCTTGCAGGAAGCGACAAAAGCGCAGGCAGCAAGCACCGCGAGTATGGTGATTCTCCGCTTCAACCGGAACTCCTTCTGATGTGCGGGATGGTTCAGGCTACTTTCTTCACACGGCCGGCGCGGATGCAGGCGGTGCAGACGCGAAGGCGCTTGTGTACGCCCTTGACGACGGCTTTCACGCGGCGCAAATTCGGATTCCACCGGCGCCGGCGAACGTTATGCGCGTGGCTGATCGTATTACCGAAACTCGGCTTCTTGCCGCAAATTTCACATGCCAGTGCCATTGTCGCTTCGCTCCCGCGCTAAGGATTTTCAAGGTCAGAGGGTTTTATCGTAACAGAGATTGACGTTGCCTGGAAGCAATTTAGGCCCATCGGGGGTGTTTGGGTGCAGGCCGATTGCGGGCTTCCTCGCGGATCGCGCGCGATACCGATTTGGAATCTGGCGGAAGACCAGATATGATTCCCGCGGTTTGCATCGATATTTACGGGCAACGAACGAAGCCATGAATTTACCCGAGCAAGATCGGTGGAAAAAAGCCGCAGCGGAAGCGGCAGCGAAACTTGTCGACGAAGGCATGGTCGTTGGTCTAGGCACGGGATCCACCGCGGCGTTTCTGGTGAGCGCTCTGGGACGGCGCATCGCGGAAGAAAATCTGCGAATCCTCGGCATACCGACCTCCAAACAGACGGCCGCACACGCGCAAAGCCTGAACATCCCACTCACAACGTTCGCGGAGCACGGACACATCGATCTCACGATCGATGGGGCGGATGAAATCGAGCCTCGCACTCTCGGTCTCATCAAGGGGCACGGAGGCGCGCTGCTGCGAGAGAAGATCGTAGCGGCGGCGAGCAGGCGCATGATCGTCGTTGCTGACGAAAGTAAAATCGTCGAGCGGCTTGGAGCGCGAGAATCCGTGCCTGTCGAAGTTGTGCCGTTCGGCTGGCAGGTAACGCTTCGGCGGCTGGAAAAGCTGGGCGCAAGCGCGACACTCAGACCGTGCTCAGACAACCAGACGTTTGTTACGGACGGCGGGAATTACATTATCGACTGCAAATTCGATGCCATTGCGAACCCGAAAGAATTGGCAAACCACCTGGATCACATCGTCGGGGCAATCGAGAACGGACTGTTTCTGGGCCTCGCATCCGAAGCGATCATTGGCGGCCGCGATGGAATCCGAATTTTGAGAAGAACGATCGACAACTGACGCAGAAATTCGGGTCGGGCTCGAACTTTCCATCGGCCAGCAAATCCGCGGATCGAATTTTAATTCTTCGAGCACCCCTGCGGGTACACGGCGTCGAGCGCGCCCCACAGCGCTTTCAGGCCGCGTTCCGCCGCGCACATGACGCTGAGAGCATCAAGGTTTTTCTGGCTTTCGAGCCATTCGCGCCAAGCCGCGCGGTGGCGGATATCGGCTTCTTCATGCACGCCAAAATAAGCCAGCGAGCGCGGCTCCGTGATCCCATAGAAACGGCGAAGGCCGGCGATTTTCTGCGTGGCGATCTCGGGAACCTGAGCTTCGTAGGCGTAGAACGTGGCGACTGCCTGCGCCGTTGTTCCGTGGGTCGATATCTCATCGAAACTGTCAAGTAACGCGGCAATTCCGGGCAGCGGTCGCGCATCGTCAAGCGCCGCTTCGCTGACGCCCAGTGATTCAGCGAATTGACGCCACAGGAGCGGATGCGGAGTGATGGGGTCGAGCTCTTCCGAAAGGTTTTCCTGGATCAATTTTCCAAGATTGCCATTCGTGCGGGAACCGAGCTGCTTCAGATTATCCGGGAATGCGCGAACGTGCTGGTAATATTGCTCGGCGTAGAGTGCGAGAGATTCCTTCGAGAGTTTCCCCTCGGTCCAGGCGCGGTAGAAGGGATGTTTCAGGAGGTGGTGTTTTTCAATGAGCTCGTCGAGGCATTCCAGAAATGTTGGAACAGGCTTCAGCTTTTTGCGCACTAATATCTCCAAAGTATTATCGAATAAATGTGTATGAGGCGAAACCGCGATATGCTAATCGAAATCATGCCGAAAAGCTAGTACATGAGCGGATCTCTTGCCGGTTTTTTCCACACCTTCGCATATCATAGACCGTCCAGAGGTTATAGCGGGATGTTGCCGTGCTTCTTGCGCGGATTGGCGTCGCGTTTATTTTCAAGCGAGCGCAGCGCGGCGATGAGTTTAGCGCGGGTCTGCGCGGGTTCGATGACCGCGTCGACGTAGCCGCGTTCGGCGGCGGCGTAGGGGTTCGCGAAGCGCTCGCGAAAATCGCCGGCTTTTTCCCGCCGGATTTTTTCGCGATCCGCTTCCGGCGCCCGATCGATCTCGCGCCTATAGACGATGCCCACCGCGCCTTCAGGTCCCATAACGGCGATTTCAGCGGTGGGCCACGCATAATTGATATCGGTGCGAATGTGTTTCGACGCCATGACGCAATATGCGCCGCCGTACGCTTTTCGAGTGATCACCGTGATTTTCGGCACGGTCGCTTCGGCAAACGCAAAAAGCAGCTTCGCGCCATGCTTTATAATGCCGCCAAACTCCTGCTGCGTGCCGGGAAGAAATCCAGGCACGTCCTCAAAGGTGATAAGCGGGATGTTGAATGCGTCGCAAAAACGGACGAATCGAGCGCCTTTCACCGAGGCGTTGATGTCCAGAACGCCGGCGAGGAAAGCCGGTTGATTCGCGACGATCCCAACGGGCCGGCCATCGAGCCGCGCGAAACCCACGACGATATTCTTTGCGTAGTGTTCGTGAACTTCGAAGAATTCGCCATCGTCAACGATCGCGTGGATCGCGTCCTTTATGTCATAAGGTTTCTGTGGGTCTTCGGGAACCAGCGAATTCAAAGCGGCGCTCGTGCGGTCCGGCCGATCGGTTGTCTCGCAGCGCGGCGGGTCCTCGAGGTTGTTCGATGGCAGATAACGCAGCAGCTCCCGGATCATGGCGAGACACTCGGTATCATCGCGCGAAATGAAATGAGCGACGCCGCTCGTTGCGTTGTGCGTCATCGCGCCGCCCAGCTCCTGTTTGGTCACTTCCTCGTGCGTCACGGTCTTGATCACGTCGGGACCGGTGACGAACATGTAGGAAGTGTCGCGCGTCATGAAGATAAAATCGGTAATCGCGGGAGAGTAGACGGCGCCGCCCGCGCACGGTCCCATAATGGCGCTGAGCTGGGGGATCACGCCGCTGGCAAGCGTGTTGCGGAGAAAAATCTCCGCGTAACCCGCAAGCGACATCACGCCTTCTTGAATTCGCGCGCCCCCAGAATCGTTCAAGCCAATTACGGGCGCGCCCGCGCGCAGGGCAAGATCCATAATTTTTATGATTTTGCCGGCGTTGGCCTCGGAGAGCGAGCCGCCGAAGACCGTGAAATCCTGGGCGAAGACGTAAACCAGGCGGCCGTGGATGCGGCCGTAGCCGGTGACGAAGCCGTCCCCGGGCGGACGCTGATCTGCCATGCCGAAATCGGCACAATGGTGGCGGACAAATTTGTCGAGCTCTTCGAACGAGCCTTCATCGAGCAGTAAATCAATGCGTTCGCGCGCGCTGAGCTTGCCTTGTTTGTGTTCGCGCTCGCGGCGTTCGGCTCCGCCGCCCGCTTCGGCTTCGGCGTTGAGCCTGCGCAATTCCTCGACGCGATCGTGATGTTTTGGGTGTTCGGTCATTTTTGTCGGATGTTTTGTTAGAACACAATCGCGCCCGTGATTGACGAAGGCGCGGAACGATGAGCGGATCGTGCAAGGCCGATTTGGCGGCGGCTAGAACTGACCTCCGCGCCTTGTTCTTATTGAGCAACACGCAATTCAGAGAACTCGTGTTGCGATTCCACGCCGCCGTCCACTGCGCCATTTTGTCCGCTCATAATGCCGCGAACAAGCTAGCAATGAAGGATGCAGTGTTGCAAGTGGTTGTTGGCGACGACAGCAGCTAAGTTGAAGTGTTGCGTTCTTCACAAGAATCGCGACGCTCCCAACGAACGGTGGCCGGGCATTTTTTCACGCCCTTCAAACCGCTACACTCTTGACGGCAAGCGTTGGGTTGAATCAGGAGGTTTGCGTGCTCTTTCTGAGCTCGATCGCTGCGGGATCGCTGTGGAGTGAATTCGATTCCGGCATTTGGTCTTCCATGCTGCTCGACGTAACGCTGCCGCCAATCGCGAGCGCGTTCATTGCAAAGGGCAAAGTCGGCCGCTACAACCGCGCCATCGCGCGCAATGGCATGGTCCTCCTTCTGAGTTCTTGCGAGCTTCCAAAGTTAGAGCGCTCGCGCATTCGGATGCGTATTTCCATTTGGCATCGTGTCGTTCTTCCGGGTGATCGTCCGGCGCCCCATGGACTTTTGTTCGTCGCAGATGCGTTCAAGGGTGGCGGCATGCAGGGGGGCAACGCGCAAGACTCCGCGCTGCAATCTCTCGCCGGATCGCTTTCTGGGTCGCATGACACGAGTGCGCTGCTCTCGATCGACCTTGGCGGCGGTCGCTTCTTGAATTTTGTGTGAGAACGATGCGGTTCTCCATGCACGCCGGCCTGCATAGTTCCTGGGTGCTTACCTCATGCGAACAAGGCGGAGAGCAGCTTGACATCAAGCCGCGCTGAGCTAATTTATGTGCTGTTGCGGTGGTGAAATCTGATTTCACAGAGTGAAATGCCCTGGATTTGATTGGGTACTACGCGAGATCGGAGGCGGATATGAATAATTTGCGCGGTTTGCAAACAACCAAGTTGATAGCCAGGCGCCGCAATTTTCTGTGCCTTGTGGGCTGCCTCGCCGCGATATTCACACTAGCGCTTGCCTCCGCAACGCGAGCGCAGGTGGCCACATCGAGCGGAACTTCTTCTGTTCCAGGTAATTCAACGTCGCGAATCGCAACCGTCCGCGTGGATACATCGGCAGCTCACGCTCATGCTTTCCGTCCCGATCAGGCGCTCGGAAGTTCGATCGACGCGCTGCGGCCCGGAGACGTCGATAAAGTTTATACCGAGCAAATTCTGAAAGAATCGCTGTCTGCGGGATGGGGGCCGATCACGTACCGAAATAATACGGAGCTGCGCATGGCGGCGTGGCATTGGAATCACAATGGAACCTGGAGCGACGCGTCCAATCAGAGCGGCTATTTCACCGGCAGCCCGGACCCAAACGAAATGCTGCGTCATTCGTATGCGTATTCCCTGCCCCATCGAGGAACCACGCGCAATGGCGGCGCGGAAAGCGGTTACTCTCGCCTAACCGATGGCGATGCCAGCAGCTATTGGAAAAGCAATCCGTATCTTACGAGCAAATTCACCGGCGGAAATGATTCACTGCATCCGCAATGGATCGTCATCGATCTGGGAGCTCCGGAGAAAATCTCGGTTCTCCGGATCGATTGGGCCAATCCCTTTGCGCGAAAGTACGACGTGCAATATTGGAATGGCGAAGATCCGATGATGAAACCCACGACCGGCATCTGGACGCTATTTCCCGCGGGCAGCGTGGCGGATGGAAAGGGCGGCGTCGCAACGCTAAAGCTTTCGATCGCGCCGATCCAGGCAAGATTTATTCGCATCTGGATGACCGAATCCTCGAATACTTGCGACACGCACGGTTCGGACGATATCCGCGACTGCATCGGCTATGCAATCGACGAGGTGTATGCCGGCAACGTCAGCGACGACGGCAAGTTCATCGATCTGGTCCGGCATTCGCCGGACCAAGGGCAAACCGCGACATACTGCTCCTCGATCGACCCGTGGCATTCGGCGTCCGATCTCGATGAACTTCTCGGCGATCACACCGGCTTCGATCTTTTCTTTACGAGCGGCATCACGAATCATCTGCCGGCAATGATTCCCGTTGCGATGCTTTACGGTACCCCGGAAAATTCGGCGGCGCAGATTGCGTATATCGAAACCCGCGGCTATCCGATTTCGTACGTCGAGATGGGGGAGGAGCCCGACGGCCAGAACATTCTTCCGGAGGATTACGCGGCGCTCTTTCTCCAATGGGCGACGGCTATCCACAAAGTAGATCCAAATCTCAAGCTCGGAGGTCCCATCTTCGAGGGAGTCAATCAAGACATCGAGGTGTGGCCCGACGCGCAGGGGCGAACATCGTGGCTCGGACGTTTCGTCGATTACCTGAAATCGCACGGCCGGATCGGCGATCTTGCGTTCATGTCATTCGAGCATTACCCGTTTCCGCCGTGCGATATCACCTGGTCCGATCTTTATCGCGAGCCCGAACTCGTCAGCCAGATTCTCCGGGTATGGAGAGACGATGGCTTGCCTGACAATGTTCCGATGTTCATCACCGAAAGCAACCTTTCGTGGGGCCTCACGCAACCGATGACAGAAATTTTAGGCGGACTGTGGCTGGCGGACAATGCGGGCGCGTTTCTAACCGATGGCGGCAGCGCGTTTTATCACTCTCCTATCCAACCGGAACAACTTCGGCCCGGTTGCCGGGGATGGGGAACGTACGGGAATTTCGTGGCCGATGCCAATCTGCAGATCAAGGGCCATACCGCGCAGTACTACGTCAGCCGGCTCATCAATTTGGAATGGGTGAAGCACGGTGCCGGCATCCACAAGATTTATCCAGCTTCCTGCGATCTCACCGATGGCGGAGGCCACGCGCTCATCACAGCCTATACGGTGCGTCGCCCGGATAGCGAATGGTCGCTGATGCTTGTGAATAAAGATCAGGTAAACGCGCACGCCGTTCGCATCGTTTTCGACGATTCGGGTGCGAATCGACCCCAGTACTTTTCCGCTCCGGTGACGATGGTGACTTTCGGAAGCCAGCAGTACGTGTGGCACTCCGCTGGTGCGAAAAGCCATGCAGATCCTGACAATTCTCCAGTCACAACATCGCTGTCGGGCACTGATGGAGCTTCGGTCACGTTGCCGAAAGCTTCCGTCACAGTGCTACGCGGAAAAATTGAAGGTTCCGCCGACTAAAAATCGCAGGCTGTGGCGGCAAAGCTTCGTGAGTCACTGCAATACCTTGAGTATCATGCACTTGAGATAGTGTGTTTCTGGCATTGTGAGAAGGATGGGATGGTCTTGCGCTTGTGTTCTCCGTTCCACGATCGCTGCGCTGCGGTGCGCGTCGTTTGCCGCCTCGGCGAGAATCTGAAGGAAGAGCGGCTCGGTTACGTGATACGAGCACGAGCACGTTAACAGGTATCCGCCGGGCCGGAGAATCTTGAGAGCGCGGAGATTGATCTCCTTGTAGCCGCGTTGGGCAGAAGGAATGCTGTCGCGGTTCTTGGCAAACGCGGGCGGATCGAGAACGACCATGTCGAAACGCCGTCCAACCTCATCGTATTCCTTAAGTATGTCGAAGGAGTTTCCTTCACGAAATGTAACATTCGATCTCGAATTGAGTTCTTTGTTTCTCTTCGCGGCTTCGATGGCCGCGGGCGCCATATCGATAGCTTCCACATGCTCGCACCTCTCCGCCACGGTCAGTGCGAATCCACCCTGGTAAGCGAAACAATCGAGCACATCTCCGGACGCATAGCGCCGCGCGGCCCAATGATTTTCGCGCTGGTCCAGGAAAGATCCCGTTTTCTGCCCCTTTGCCAGGTCGCACGCGAAGATGACCCCGTTTTCCTTGGCTAGAATTTCGGGCGGAATCTCTCCGTACAGAACGCTCACTTTCTGATCGAGTCCTTCGAGCAATCGCACCTTTGGATCGTTTCGTTCGAGGATGCCCTTGGGCGAAAAGAGTTCGACGAGAATTTCCACGAAAATGTTTTTGTGGCGTTCCGTTGACTGGCTAAGCGTTTGCAAGACGAAGTAATCGCCGTAGCGATCGATGATGAGAGAGGGTAAGCGATCGGATTCGCCATAAACCATGCGGTAGGCATCGGTATTCTCGACCACGACTCCGCGATAGGCTGCAGCTTGGCGGATGCGTTCGGTGAAAAAGGCGCGATTTACCGCTACGTCGTCGCGGGTGATCGAGCGTATAGCGATTTGTGATTTGTCGCTGTAGAACGCCTGGCCGAGAAAACGGCCCCGTTCGTCCGTCAACCGGACCACGGAGCCTGGTTCGGCCTGCGCCTTGTGAATGTCGCTGCGATAAACCCAGAGATGGCCTGAACGCAGACGCTCGGCGCCGCGCGCGCTGATCACTACGGAGTCTTGTGACACAATCACTGCCTTAGCGAACAGGTTGCTCGCGATTCGCTGCATTCGCTCTTGGACCGTGCCGGTCGAATAGTCCGGTGTGCGGCGATGGAGCGTCCAGAAAGGCCTTGTTTTTCTTAACACAGTTGAAGGGCGGTGCCAACGCTTTTGGCGTATCGTCTCGAGTGCATCGAGAGCGAACACCGCTACCCCAGGCCGCGAGCCACCGCTGCCAATGAATCTGAGCGACTTCGATTACGATTTGCCGCTGGAAAGCATTGCCCAGCGGCCGCTGGGTGAGCGAGACGCATCTCGCATGCTCTTGCTGGATCGCGTTTCCGGACAGTTTCAGGACGGGCGCTTTCGCGAGTTTTCTGCGCTGCTGCGAGGCGACGAGCTTATCGTCGTGAACAACGCCAGAGTTCTTCCCGGACGGCTGTTCGGTCACCGTACCGGAATCCGGGCAGAGGCCGCCAGCGCAAACGATCGCGCTCGAAATGAGTTTTTGAGCGCACCCATCGAAGTCTTGCTGGTGCGTCCACTTGGCTCGAACAGGTGGGAAGCTTTGGTCCGCCCCGGAAGAAAGATCCGCGTCGGCGAGCGCATCGTGTTTGCTGGCGATGATCTGGAGGCCGTCGTTGAGAGCCGCGGTGAGTACGGCATTCGCGTCTTGCGATTTGCTTCGAAGGGCGATTTTTACGAAACGATGGTCCGTTTCGGGCACATTCCACTGCCTCCCTACATCAAGCGGGATGACGAGCCGGCCGATCGCGAACGCTATCAGACCGTTTACGCGAAACAGGGAATGGCTGCAGCAGCTCCTACAGCCGGATTACATTTTACTCCCGAGGTTTTGGCGTCGGTGCGGGCGCGGGGCGTTGAAATCGCCGAAATCACTCTCGATGTCGGTCTAGGCACGTTCGAGCCAGTCCGCACGGACCGATTGGAAGACCACAAAATCCACACGGAAACGTATGAAATTTCGGACCTCGCCGCATCAGCTATCGAACGAGCGAGGTCAGCCCACCGGCCCATTTTAGCAATTGGAACGACCGCCGTGCGGGCGCTCGAAGATGCCATCGCAAAGCCGGACTCGAAGGGGATCATAGCGCCGGGGAAGTACCAGGCGGATATATTTCTTTACCCGGGCAAACCATTCCACGTTGTAACGCAATTGCTCACCAACTTTCACCTGCCGCGATCGACCCTCCTCGCGCTCGTGGCGGCATTTGCGGGGCGCGAAAGCGTATTGCGCGCCTATCGGCACGCGGCAGAGAGCAGCTATCGTTTCTATAGCTATGGAGACTGCATGCTGATCCGCTAGGCCCGGTCCAAGGAGTAGGCGGAATCAAGACCGGAACTGTTGACGTGATCTCTGGGACGAGGCGCTAGGAGCGCGTCAGATGGGCGCCGAGAGGCTCCTCGCCGGTTCGTGAGTTTGTGTGCAACGTGGAGCGCGTTCGATTATAATTCGCATTTTCCTTCGGGGGCTTTTGGAATGCGTTACCTGATCCTCAGCGACATCCATGCGAACGTGACGGCGCTCGACGCAGCCCTCGCGGCAGCACGAGATCAATGGGACAAGGCAGTGTGTCTCGGCGATATTGTCGGTTACGGTCCCGATCCCAACGAGGTGATTGATCGCATCCGCGAACTCGGCGCCTTGACCATTCGAGGAAACCACGATAAAGCCAGCAGCGGCCTTGCAAATGCTGAAGACTTCAATCCGGTAGCGCGGCACGCGGCGCTTTGGACCCGGGAGCAACTGCGTCCCGAAAATCGCGAATGGCTAGAGAGCTTACCCGTCGGTCCGGTGACCATCGAGGGCTTTTCGATCGTTCACGGCGCCGCGCGGGACGAGGACGAATATGTTTTCGCACCCGCCCAGGCGCTGGATAGTCTGCTCGATGCGCCGTCTCCCGTGACGTTTTTTGGTCACACTCATCTTCAAGGCGGCTTCACGCTTCGCGACGATAAGGTAAGCGCGCTTCATTTTAAGCCGTCAGACGCAACGATGTTCTCGAGGCTGACCATCGAGGACGGCACCACGTATCTCTTGAATCCGGGCTCGGTAGGCCAACCGCGCGACGGTGACGCGCGAGCGGCGTTTGCCATTGCGGAATTGGACGAGCGGATCGTTGAATTTTGGCGTGTGCCCTACGAGATCGAATCGGTTCAAACACGCATGGCCCGTGCAGGTCTCCCTCGGTCGCTGATCTCCCGGCTTGCGTCGGGGCGCTAGGCGTAGAATAGAGCTATGGGATTTTCCGGTTCGGTTGAGATGAAGGACAAGAGTCGCTTGCCAGCGGCGATGGCGGCTGGAGTTGTTGTTGTGGTCTTGATCGTGGGCGGATTGATGCTGGTGACACGCTACGTGGCGCGGCACTCTCCTCCTCCCGCGGCCCAGCATTTTCCGTTCGGTCCCCAGGAACAGGAATATTCGCAACATATCCATTTCACGAACATTCAAATGGCTCACGCCGAGAACTTTTTGAACGAAGACTTCACGTATGTGGCCGGAACGATTGACAATGGCGGTGTCCGCGCCCTGCATGGACTCGAAGTGACCATCGAATTTCACGATCCGTTCAACCAAGTCATTCTGCGCGAGAGCCGACAATTGATCGGACCGCAGGCTCCGCCGCTCGCGGCCGGCCAGCACCAGGATTTTCAGGTCACACTCCAACATCTTCCCGATACGTGGAATCACCAGTATCCTTCGATTCGGGTCACGGGGCTCGCTTTAGAGTAATCAAGCGTGGTCGTGCAACTGTTTCTAAACGTTTGGGCGGTGCGACCGTGGATGAATGGGCCGAAATCACGCGCGCGCTGGAAGAAATGGCAGCATCCGGCAACGCGGAAGTTCATGAAGATGGCGAATGGCTTGCCGAACTCGCCGGATTGCATTGCGAGGTTCGCCGGGCGGGCAAGCATCCTCTGGTTCACCTTTGGTCCGACGAGAAAAACTTGACGCGGCGGTTGCTTGCGATCAAGGAAAGCTCGGCCGATCGGATCATTCTTGAGGTGCAGCGCTTCGGCCGTCCCAAGCCCGGGCGGTTGGAATTTCGCCGGACCGATTCTCCTCGAACGTTCGGCCGCGTTTCACGCGAACAGTTTCGCGCCCGCCTCCGCCGCATGCTTGCCGAACAATTTCCGGATTCCTCGATCGATTCGATGACGGCCGCCCCCGACCTCCAACACTCTTTTTCAGGGCTGTACGTGCGCGGACGAATGCATGAGGGTACGCACGAGTGGGCTTTTCTGGCCGTGTCGTCAGCGGAGAGCGCCGCCGCGGTTGATGGGATTCTTGCTTTCGGAATCTTGTGGCTCGATTGGGTTCGCAGCCATGCCTCTCGCCGCGCGATAGAAGGTCTACGATTGTTTGTTCCCCAGGGAACCAGCCTCTCTCATCGCGAGCGATCGCTGGCGCTCGGAGCCGCGGCGCGAACGGAGATTTTCGAGATTTGCGAACCGGGCGGCCAGATGGAAACGGTGGAGCACGCCGACGCGGGGAACCTGGAAAGTTGGCTGGCGCCACGCCGCGAAATAGAATCGATGCTTGCGGCAGCCGCGGAATCTGTGGTCAGGACTCGATCGATCATTCCCGCAGCGGGGCACGCCATCGATCTCCGTGTGGAGCGGGAACCCGGCGACGTAGCGATTTGTTTTCGCGGTCTGGAGTTCGCGCGCTGGAACGCAGGACAGATGTTTTTCGGACTCGGGGATTCGCAAGAGAGGCTGTCCGGCGCGACGCAGCCGTCATTCGAGCGTCTGATCCGCAATATAGATCGCCACCGGAATTCAGTGGCGGAGGATACGAATCATCCACTGTACCGGTCGGCTCCGGAACGTTGGCTTGAGGCGGTTATCCTCGAAGATCCCGCGCGTTTGGACGCCACACTCGACCCCATGCAGTTGTATTCGCAGGTACCCGCGCTGGCGGGCAGAGACCGCGGCATTCTGGACCTATTGGGTGTTACTCGGCAGGGGCGGCTTGTGGTGATCGAGTTGAAAGCGTCGGAGGATATACAGATGCCGGTTCAAGCCGCGGATTACTGGCTGCGAGTTCGAAGGCTTCAGCGCGCCGGCGATTTTGAGCGCTGCGGCTACTTCAGCGGCAAGGAACTCGATCCGCGACCGCCGCTTGTATGGCTAGTAGCTCCGGGGCTGCGCTTTCACTCCGCAACCGACATCTTGCTGAAGTATCTTTCTTCTGAGATTCAAATCACACGCATCGGAGTCAACGAGAATTGGCGGGGTGGTCTGCGAATTATTTTTCGGCAATAAATGCTGCGGAAATTCATGCGAACAAAAAAGAAGGGAAGCGGACCAGCAAGAACTAGTTCCGCCTCCCGGGGTGTGTCCTAGAAGTGAGTTACTTAGTTAGACGCGCAGCGACAGAGAAAGTTGCCTCAAATTTGAGTCTGCCGAAACGTCAGTAAAAAAGATACTTACGCCACTTCTCGTCGCGATGGCCAATCAGTCGCATCAGTTGCCGCGAGGTGTGCAGTGTAAAAGGCCGCGGACGGCGCTGAAGTTTCAGCCCGGCTTCTTCGGGAGTGCGATCGCCCTTCCGGTTGTTGCATGTGTAGCAGCATGCGACCAGGTTCTCCCAGGACGAGCGGCCCCCGCGCGAGCGGGGCATAACGTGGTCGAGCGTCAACTCCGAAGCCGGCAGCGCATGGCCGCAGAACTGGCAGGTATTCCGGTCGCGCAAAAGAATATTCTTGCGCGAGAGCGCGCGGCTCTGCTGCGGGATGTGCCGGTACGTGAGGAGACGAATCACCGACGGCACTTGTATCGATTTTTTTGTGGAATGCACCTGCGCGTGGTTGGTCTCTTCCGCCTGTGCTACTCCCTTGAGCATCAGCACGAGCGCCCGTCGCACGGCCGTCACATTGATAGGCTCAAACGTTGCGTTGAGAACCAGCACGGGCGCCTGCATCACGGCCGGGCGGCTGGCGGAAGTGGCTGCTGGCGGCATCGCGACTAGGGGATTCAAAGTTCCGGCTTCCGGCGCAGCGCTAGCGAGGCCGATTTTTGGCCTAGGCCGCAAGCCATGCTTTAACCGACTCTCCATAATCGCCCCTATATCGCCGACGAATCTCCTCAGCTACTAAAGATGCCCGCCGAACCCCGCTGGTTTCCTACGCTCAAGGCTCGATCCCGCCGCTGCGCGGAAGGATGAAGTTGGCCACCGGACGTCCAATCAGAAACGACTCGCCCGACCGTAAGCCCGAAGACCTCGGCTGCGCCAGCCTTCTTGAGAGCTCGTGCGCAGGCATCGAGAGTGGCACCGGTCGTCATTACATCATCTATCAGCAGAATGCGCAGCTTGTCAACCCGGACGCCTTCACGCGTGGCGTAGGCGCCACGAACCGACTTCCAACGCTCGGTCCGCGAGAGCCGAAGCTGCGGCGGCCGGGGCAATTTGCGGACCAGCAGATACGTCCCGAGCTTTAAGCCGAGCCGCCGAGCTAGAGGTCGCGCGATTAGCTCCGCCTGGTTGTAGCCGCGCTCACGGAGGCGATCTGCATGCAGCGGAACCGGGACCACGACGTCCGCATGTAAGTCCTTTGCATTCCGAGCGAAAACATCAGCGAGCTGCGCCGCAAACCAATCCCCGAGCCGCGTCACTTCTTCATATTTCAGTAGAGTGATCGCCGCGGCGAGCGCGTCGCCATAGACCGCAAAACTCCGCGCCCTCGAAAACGAATAATAGTCCGCGCGGCAGAGGCGGCACATGGGTTGAATGGATTGAGCGATCACTTCCGAAATGAACGGTCGCCCGCAGCGCTCACAGAAGGGTTCCTTGATCGGGATCACCGAAGCGAGACACGTGCCGCAGATGGGTATCCGGCTTGCCGTGATTAGCGCCTCACTGCACACGCGGCATGGCGCGGCGAAAACCACCGAGGCCAGCGCGTTAATAGCGTCGCGAAACGTGGGAAATTCCGTCGGACAAAAATCTGAGGGCATAACCGTACCCCGGCGGGAACGCCGGGGCTATTCGCAAAACTACGTACAAGGTTCCGCGTAGCAGAGGCAGGGAGCCCTGGGCGCTAGCGGAGGCCTGGCAGGAAAAAAACCAGGCTAGCTATAGCAAACCCTGTTCTTTCTTTTCCTGGCAGGCAATGCAGTAGCGCGTCCACGGCACGGCTTCAAGGCGCTTCTGCTGAAGTTCCAGATGGCAAGCGATGCACTCGCCAAAGGAATTCTCGCGGATGCGGACTAGCGCATCGTCAACGAGCTGCAGCAGCGAGCGATCGTTATGCGTTTGGCCGAAGAGAAATTCCTTGGTGTAGGAATTGGCCGCTTTATCGGCAAGATCCACCGTTGGATCTTCGTCGGCTTCGCGGCCTTCCTGCTCGGTGCGCGCAATGCCGCGCGCGAGTTCTTCGCGTCGAGTGACAAGTTTTTTCTTATAATAATCGAGCCGCTTCTTATCCATAGTTGAGTCCCACAGTGAGGTCAAATGCCTCGCCTAAAACCGCCGATTCTACCGATGCCTGCCCCTCTTGTCAAATTAGTGACGGTCAGGCGCAGAACGGCCCCTGCAAAAATTCGTTTACCGGCCATTGAAACGAATCCAACAAGGGTGTTAAATCATCTTAAGTGTAAGGGGGTCTCAGATATGCCCTCAAAACCTCTCGCAACCCGAATGCAGGAAATCCTCTCGCAGGCAGACATCCAGATTAATGGCACCCGCCCTTGGGATATCGCAGTACACAATGAAGGCTTTTACGCGCGCGTCTTCCGCCATGGGTCCCTTGGCATGGGCGAATCGTACATGGACGGCTGGTGGGATTGCCCGCGCCTCGATGAATTCTTCCACAAAGTGTTCGCATCAGGCGCGGACCGCCGCGCGGCGCATACCTGGCGCGCGGTTTCGCTGTACCTCAAGTCGCTCATCTTCAACCGGCAAACCAAATCGCGTTCTCCTAAAGTGGCTGAAGAGCATTACGACCTGGGGAACGATCTCTTCCAATACATGCTCGACGCGCGAATGGTTTATACCTCGGGACGCTGGCAGCATGCGGCGGACCTCAACGAAGCGCAAGAGGCCAAACTCGATTTCGTCTGCCACCAGTTGCATCTCGAGCGCGGGATGCGCGTGCTCGACATCGGTTGCGGCTGGGGAGGCTTCGCGAAATTCGCGGCGGACAAATACGGAGCCCGCGTGGTGGGCGTTACCCTGTCAAAAGAGCAACTGGAATTCGGCAAGGTGCTCTGCGCAGGCTCGCCTGTTGAACTGCGCTTGCAGGATTACCGCGACGTTCGTGAGTCCTTCGACCGCATCGTTTCGCTGGGAATGTTCGAGCATGTGGGCAGCAAGAACTACCGAAGATATTTCGACGTGGCTCGCAAGGCCCTTCGCGACGGCGGCAGAATGTTTCTTTCGACCATCGGCTCGAACCACTCCGTTCGCAACACGGATCCCTGGATCGAACGGTACATCTTTCCGAACTCGCATCTTCCGTCGATTCCGCAAATCGGCAAAGCCACGGAGGATCTCTTCCTGGTGGAGGACTGGCGGAATTGGAGCGCGGATTACGACCGCACCTTGATGGCCTGGTATGGTAATTTCAAGGCGCACTGGGAAACGTTGCGGACCAGATACAGCGATCGCTTCTACCGCATGTGGGAGTTCTATCTCCTGGCCTGTGCGGCATCGTTCCGAGCGCGGCGCCTGCAGGTGTGGCAAATCCTGCTATCTCCGGCCGGCGCTGCCGCCAGAGAAACGGCCACCCGTCCCTGCGGAAGTGACGACACTGTCGTCGAGCTTGGCGAGGCCTCGAGGCAACAATCTTTTGACCGCGCCCCTGTGCGAGCCAGAAGTGCGCGAGCGGGAGCCACCGGCCCCTAGCTGCGAGAAAGTTCGAGACTACGTCAGCACGCTATCTCGCTCTTCTTTCCTGACCGCATTCAAAACATGTAGCCGGCCCGGTTGCGAGTAAAATAGCTGGCCGGAGAACTCGTGGATCGTGCCCGCAAAATCAAGATATTAAAAACTGGCCTGCCATCATGGGCCGCAAACTGTGTCGTTAGCAAATTAAAATGTCCGGTTTTTGTAGCAAGTGATCTGTCCGGTTTAGGTTAATCATTCGCCGCCGCTGTGGCTGTGGGAAAGTGGGAATCCCGCCGGTGTTGCGGGATTTCCAAGCG
>JBOGNE010000071.1:0-14310 GCA_050747005.1 Candidatus Acidiferrales bacterium | reverse complement strand
GGCCCCAGAAACAGCAAATTCCCCACCGGCCGCCCCGGTGAATTCAGCCCCGCGCGAAACACCTGGTACAGGTCCACCACCGATTGCACCGCTTCATCCTGCCCCACGATCTTCCGCCGCAGCCCCGTCTCAAAATCCCGCGATTCCACGCTGCGCTGAGTTGGGTCGAGTTGTAGTGCGCGCGCCCCCATGGCAATGCTCCCTACCGGAACTTCCTTCCGCTTTCCCGAATTTGCGCCGGCGTTCGCTCGAATTGATCGAGTTTGATATCGAGCGTCGATCGCAACAATCGGAGTTGCGTGACCAGTTCACGGCTCGAATTGGCGCGATCCGCCAGCAGCAACATCGGCGGCGACAGATCGGCCAGGTCCAGGTTAAGGTTGCGAAGCGTGTGCATCAGCCCCTGCACGTACATCGAACGAATGTCAAACAGCTCCACGCGGCTGTTCACCTGCTCCCGCAGGCGCGACCAGTCGAGCGCGAGGAAGGGATGGTTGCGAGAGACCTTTCGTACGACGTCATCCGTGATTCGCGGCCGCTCTCCCAACCGCGCTAGATGAAGCTGCTGCACCCGTCCCTGTTTCCGCACGTTGTGGACCAGGTAGTAGGTGTTGCCTTTGCGCCGAACGAAAGCCACGACTTCCCCCTTTCCGGCCTCATTCCGGCGAAGCTCGCGTAGTGTATGGTCGCTCCACTACATCGTCAATGGTACGATGCTGTGGAGTTTCCAGGGTTGCTTCGAATCGGTTATTAGCCTTGCCGAATTACAGAGGATGCGGTCCCGGAGGGCGGCACAACGTTCGCAGCGCGCTCGAGGGACCTCCGATTCGAAGCTCCCGCCGAACTTCGCCTTCAACCTATTAGACGCTCAATTAGCAGCCGAGGTTCCCATTTTTGAAGTCATGCACCAACAGCTCCATAGCAGAAGGAGATAAAGCAGCCATGTCTTGGGATCCGGTATATCGATTTGTGAAGAAGATTCCGCGGGGTCGCGTGATGACCTATGGAGGAGTGGCTAAGGCTTTGCGTCTCCGGGGCGGCGCTCGCGCTGTTGGTTACGCAATGGCGGCGGCGCCAAATGGGCGCGGCATTCCCTGGCATCGCGTCCTCGGGGCTGGCGGACACATCAGGGTTCCCGACTCACATGCGTCGCTCCAGCGCAGGCTACTGGAAACCGAAGCCGTTGCATTCGACGGAGGAGTGGTCGATTTAGAGATTTATGGCTGGACGCGTGCAAAGCGTAAAGCGCCAAGGAGTAAAAACCGGCGTACACAGGCGCGTAAGAGGAAATAACTGCCTCGCGTGCGCGGAAATTGAAATGTCAGGACTTGCTTCCCACAATCAGTCGCATCGATTTCGGTGGAACGTCGCTGGCCGTCCCCATCGCCACGGTGTACCCAACTTCCTGAAGCGCCGTCCGAAGAGCATCCGCGGCTGCCGGGTGATCTTTCAGGTTGGTAACTTGCAGAAGCAGTCCTGGCGGATAGTTGGCTTGAGGTTCCATGGTAACGATCGTCTGCGGGTTCCAGTTCGCGTCCAGAAGGATGTCCTGAATCTGCTCTGCAAAGGATTGAATTTCCTGGTCGCCGGTAAGCGGCATGATTTGAATGTCCTGATTCAGGAATGGGGAGAGTTTGGAAACCAAAAGCGAATGCTGCTGCCGGCTGATTTCTCTCGGCTCCTGGTTCTGCCGTAATTCATTCAGCTCCTGTTGAGTTACCGTCAGGTTTGTTTTCGCATGTACTGCCAGTTTTGTCGCGCTCTCCGCAGAAAGGGCCGCGGTGGCAGCCTCCGTTTCGAGCCGCTTTCGTTCTGCTTCCCACTTTCGTTGCTGGTTCTCCGTGGTGGCGGCTTCGAGAGTCCTGCTCCGCCGTCCGGCAATCAATGCGACGAGCGTGAACCCGCCTGCGCACACGGCACAGATCACTGCGATGACTTGCAGGCGGTACGTCACTTCCGACAGCCATTCGGCCGAATGCCAAAGCGTGTGCCACCAGCCCACGAATATGCCTCCTTGCGTCGATCGCGCGCTACAAATTGTTTCTTATTTGGCGCGCCCGTCTTCCGCCCGGCATGCCGCAGCCGAACGCGACGCTACGTCCGCCCCTATTGCTTGGGCTGGAGAACAAGTACTAATTATCGCGTTGTCGAATGTCAACTGAAATCGCCGGACAGCCTGAGTCCTTCGCTTCGCGGCGGTACGGTTGTGATATAGACTGTTGCTCTTTGGTTGAACTGGAAATTCTTTCGTGCCCGATCCGATCATCCAAGTCGATGAACTGTATAAAAATTATGGCACCGTTGAAGCCATCCGCGGCGTCAGCTTCGCGGTTGACGAAGGTGAAATCTTTGGTCTGCTCGGACCGAACGGCGCCGGCAAAACCAGCACCATCGAAATCCTGGAGGGATTGCGGACCCGCGACCGCGGCGTGGCTCGCGTTTGCGGCCTCGATCCCGAAAAGAGCGGCGAAAAATATAAAGAGCGTATAGGGGCCATCCTCCAATCCACGTCCCTGCCCGACAAGATCCGCGTCAGGGAGGCGATCGAGCTGTTCGCGAAGTTTTACCGCAATCGCGCCGACACCGAGGGGCTGCTCCGCCGCTTTCAGTTAGAAGAAAAACGCAACGCGTTCTACAGCCAGCTTTCCGGAGGCCAGAAGCAGCGGCTCGCGCTAGCGATGGCGCTCGTCAATAATCCCCAGGTGGTCTTTCTTGACGAGCCGACCGCCGGCCTCGATCCGCAAGTGCGCCGCGAAATTTACGACATCATCGAAGAACTAAGACGCGACAAAAAAACCGTTCTGCTGACCACACACTATATCGAGGAGGCCGAACGCCTTTGCGATCGCGTCGCCATCGTGGACCAGGGGCGCGTGATTGCGATTGGCTCGCCGCGCGAACTCAAGCACCGATCGGCCGGCACGACCCGCATTGAAGTCCGCCTTGCGCATGCGCCGAAAGATGGCGCGCTGGCGCGGCTCGACGGAGTCGCCGATTGCCGCGAATTCGACGGCACGTTCGTCTTGCACTCAGCGCGGCCTACAGTGACGATCGTCGCACTGGTCAAGGAACTTGAGGCGGAGCAGAATGAATTGCAAAGCCTCGAAATGTTTTCGCCGTCGCTCGAAGACGTCTTCATTGAGCTGACCGGCCGGCGTTTGCGGGAATGAAGCCGGGAAAATGAAGAAGGAGAAAATGCGTTGAGCCGCACCTGGACGCTAACCAAGATGCGCATGCGCCTCGCCATGCGAAATCGCATGTTCTTGTTCTTCAGCCTCGTGATGCCTCTTGGGTTCCTGGTGTTTGGCGTGATGATTTTTTCGAAAGGATCGCCGGGGTTGGTGGCTTACATTCTCGGTGCGATTCTGACGGTCACGGTGATGGGGAGCTTCTGGGGACTTAGCGTCCAACTGGTCACGTTCCGCGAACAGGGAATTCTTCGCCGGTTCCGTCTGGCACCGGTAGGCGCAGGACCCCTGCTGGCATCGAGCATTCTCTCGAATTATTTTCTGATCATTCCCAGCGTGGTGGTTGAGATGTTCGTTTGCCGCTGGGCCTTCCACATGGAAACCTGGGGAAATCTTTGGGCCATCATCATCCTGGTCACATTTGGATCGGCCACATTTTCCGCGTTCGGATTGATCGTCGCGAGCATCACGAACACCATGCAGGAAACCCAGATCATCAATCAGTTGGTCTGGACCGTTTTTCTGTTTCTCTCCGGCGCCAGCTTTCCGCTAGCCATTTTTCCGCAATGGATACAGCGCTGCGCCCTTTTCAATCCCGCGACTTATCTTGCCACGGGCCTTGAAGCCGCGACGACGAACCTGGTGAGCACCGGCGAGATTCTCACCGACGTCCTGGCGCTCGCGATCGGATTGTATGCCGCGTTCGAAATCTCGCGCCAGATTTTCCGCTGGGAACCGGAAGCAAAAGTGTCGCGACGCGCCAAACTCTGGGTGCTCGCCGTGCTGGTTCCGTTCCTCGCCTTTGGCGCATACGAAAATGCCAGCGGTACGCGTCTGGCCCGCATTCAACAGGATTTCCAACATATCACTGGACAGCTATCCATGCCGCCCATGCCGCGGTCGCGCTGATCCGCGGACAGATCGCAACGTAATTATCCGAAGTCGAACTTACCTCGGCTGCATCGAATGCAGAGAGGAGAGACGATCATATGCGCGCTGCCGTAGTTCCTGCCGTCAATAGTTCCTGGGAAATTCATGATGTGCCCGTTCCCAAGCCCGGACCCAATCAAGTGCTGGTACGATTGCACGCGAGCGGCGTCTGCTACACGGACGTCCACGAGACGCTGGGCCACATTCCGGGACCATTTCCGCGGATTCTGGGGCACGAACCTGTCGGCGAAGTTGTCGAGCTTGGCCCGGGCGTCATCACCAGAAAAGTCGGCGATCGCGTTGGCGTCGGCTGGGTACAGAAAACGTGCGGGCGCTGCGAATGGTGCTTCCGCGGACGCCTGAACTTCTGCCCGGACCAGCAAGCGACCGGCATACAACTGCAAGGCGGCCACGCGGAATTCATGCCGATTTATGCGGACGCCACGATGCTGATCCCGCAAAACCTGGCCTACGAACAGGCGGCGCCGATTTTCTGCGCGGGCTACACCGTCTGGAGCGGCCTTCGCTGCGCCAACCCGCAACCACACGAGCGTGTCGCCGTCCTGGGCGTCGGCGGTCTCGGACATCTCGCGGTGCAATACGCGAAAGCGGCGGGCTTCGAGACGGTCGCTATTTCGCATTCGCCGGATAAAGACAAAATGATTCATGCATTGGGCGCGGACGGGATCGTTCGTGATGGAAAGGGTCTCGCGGCGCTTGGCGGCGTTGACATTATTCTCAATACCACGAATTCGTCCGAAGCGATGGCCGATAGCCTTCAGGGTCTGCGCCCGGACGGGCGGTTCGTTTCGATGGGGGCGGACAGCAAGCCAATACCGGTATCGCCGGGCTTTCTGATTGGCAAGCGCATCAAAATTATGGGCAGCACGCAGAACGGCACGGAGTATCTGTATGAGGCCCTCGATTACGTAGCCAAGGGAAAGGTAAAGGTGATCGCCGAAACGTATTCGCTTGCGGAGGCTCGAAAAGCATACGAGCGCGTCGCGGAAGGCAAAGCGCGATTTCGCGCAGTCCTTACGATGTCGGCTTAGTTCACTTGCGCGCAACAAGGCGATTGTCCGGAAGCGCCGGGAGCTAGCGATATAATTGCGGCGTAATTATCTGGATGCGGTAGCAGTGAGGTTAGCCGGACGCGCCGTTTCGTGAAGGACGGCGTGTCGGCGTGTGAGAAAGGAGCCGTATCATGAAGGTGTTTCTGACCGGCGCTACAGGATATATAGGCGCGGCGATTGCGGATGCGCTGCAGAAGTCGAACCATTACGTCATCGGACTTGCTCGTTCCACCGAATCCGCCGAAAAGCTCAGAAGTCGCGGAATCGAACCGCACCACGGCGACCTTCGTGATAAAGAATCCCTGCGGGCCGCTGCTAGCAGCGCGGACGCCGCGATTCACGCGGCATCACCGAACAACGCAACGTCGGCGGAGCTCGACAACATCGTGCTCGATGCAATCCTGGCGGAATTCAAAGGCACGAGTAAACCTTTCCTGTACACGAGTGGGATATGGGTTCTTGGCCGCACCGGCGATCGCGTCGCCGACGAACAGTCTGTCGTGGACCCCATACCGCTGGTCGCGTGGCGCGCCGACTGCGAAAAGAAAGTTCTCGCCGCCGCCAATAAGCTCGTTCACGCTGGCGTCATCCGCCCGGGTATCGTCTACGGACGCGGCGCAGGAATTCCGGCGTCTATGATTGAATGGGCCAAGGAGCGCGGCATCGTGGTTTACGTCGGCAATGGCGAAAATCACTGGCCGACCGTTCACGTCTCCGACCTTGCCGATCTTTACGTGCGCGTCCTCGACGACGCTCCCCTGGGGGCCGTGTTTCATGGAACGAATAAAGGATTCGTACGTGTCCGCGACGTTGCCGAAGCCATTGGCGAGATACTTGACCTGAGGGACAAGGTTGAGCCGTGGCCTCTCGAACAAGCACGGAAAAAATTAGGATCATATGCCGATGCGCTGGCGCTTGACCAGCAGGTGTCCTCGGAGCGGACTCGCGAACGCGTCGGCTGGTCGCCAATCCAGCACAGCCTTCTCGATGATATCCGCGGAGGCTCGTACAAGGGCCTCGGCATCCAATAGGGATACTGCTTGACCGTTGGTTTCTCGGCGCTGGCAGAGTGGCAACCTCACCGGCGGGAGTCCACCAGTGGCGCACGAGATCTTCGTTATCAAATTTCTCATAGGAGGTTCAGATGCAACGAACGGCCACCGCAGTTTGGCAGGGAGCTTTGAAAGATGGCAAAGGCGCAATTTCAACCCAAAGTGGCATCCTTTCGGACACACCATATTCCTTCGCGACGCGCTTTGAAAATCAAAAGGGCACGAACCCGGAAGAACTGATTGCCGCAGCTCATGCTGGATGCTTCACGATGGCGCTCTCCGCGCAGCTTGGCACGATGAATTTCACGCCGCAAAGCCTGCGCACCACGGCCACGGTCACACTGGAAAAACTGGATGCTGGCTGGACCGTCTCGAGGGTGCATCTGGACCTCGCGGCAAAAATTCCCGGGATCACGGCCGAAGCCTTCGAATCGGCCGCATCCAGCGCCAAAGCGAATTGCCCGATCTCCCGGCTGCTAAGAGCGGAAATTACGCTCGTCGTTCACTTGGAGCAAGCCGCTTGATTCCGCCGGAAATCGGCGGCCTGGTTATCGTACTGGTCGTGCTGTGGGAAGCGTTCGAAACGATCATCCTTCCTCGCCGGGTGACTCGCCGCTTTCGCTTCACGGTGCTGGTTTACCGCTCCACTTGGGTTCCGTGGCGCGGGATCGCGCACATGATCCGAGCCGGGAAAAGGCGTGAGACATTCCTTAGTATTTATGGCCCGCTCTCGCTGCTGGTGCTTTTCGTCCTATGGGCCGTCGCGCTGATCATCGGTTTTGGCCTGCTTTATTACGGCGCCTCACGCCGCGACGGCTTTTCTCCCGCGCTCGGCACGTGCTTTTACATGAGCGGCACTAACTTTTTCACGCTCGGCCTGGGCGACGTCTTACCGCACACCTCGATCGAGCGGTTCCTCGCCGTCGTGGAGAGCGGCTTGGGTTTCGGCTTTCTGGCTCTCATCATCAGCTATCTGCCCGTGATCTATCAGGCCTTCTCGCGCCGCGAAGTGAGTATCGTTCTTCTCGACGCGCGCGCCGGGTCACCGCCTACGGCTGCGGAGCTTCTTCGCCGACACACGAGTCCTCGCGGTTACGAGGCATTGCAACAGCTCCTGAGCGATTGGGAGCGCTGGTCCGCGGATCTCCTCGAAAGCCACATTTCCTATCCAGTGCTGAGCTACTTTCGCTCTCAGCATAACAACGAATCCTGGCTCGCGGCGCTCACCGCCATCCTCGATACCAGCGCGCTGATGATCGTTCACGCGGACGAAGTGTGTTCCCGGCAGGCGCGATTGACTTTCGCCATGTGCCGCCATGCGATCGTGGACTTAGCACAGGTATTCGCTGCGGCGCCTCGCACCGTGGTCCACGACCGCTTGCCGCCCGAGGATTTTGCCCGCTTGCGCGTGGTCCTTTCGCAAACAGGCTTTCCATTGAGCGAGAGCCCCGAGATGCTTTCCAAGCTCGCAAAGCTTCGGCAAATGTACGAGCCTTACGTTGTGGCTCTCGCCGCGTTCCTCTACATGGAGCTTCCGCCGTGGATTCTGGCGAAAGAAATCGCCGATAATTGGAAAACGAGCGCGTGGAGCCGCATTTCGGGATTCGCTGGGCAATCGCAGCGAGACGCAGCCGCCGACGATCACTAGCGAATGGACTTGCAAGTCGCCGGGTAAGCCGCTCCCAACGGAGGAGTTTTCGGCGGTGATGACGAAACGGATGGAATCGCTAGAGAGGGTCATTCGTGGTGAGCTTCCGGCTCCGCCGGTCGCGCGACTAATCGGGTTCCGGTTGACGTCCGTTCGTCCAGGAGAGGCGACCGTCGAACTTGAAGCCGGCGAATCTCACGCTAATCCGATGGGCACGCTTCATGGCGGTATCCTCTGCGATGTTGCCGATGCGGCGATGGGAATCGCCTATGCGACAACTCTTGCGGACGATGAATCATTCACCACGCTCGAACTGAAAATCAATTTTCTGCGGCCGGTCTGGAAGGACAGGCTCGTCGCTGTTGGGAAAGTGGTTCAAGGCGGCAAAACCGTCGGATTGGTCGAGTGCGATATCACGAATTCGAAGGGAGCACTGGTGGCCCGTTCTTCGTGTACTTGCATGATTCTTCGCGGAGAAATGGCGCTCGGCCGTTAGACTCCGTTGTCTTCCTGGCATCAGTTTTAGCCTCATTTCTTCGGCCTGTCACGCACGCTAACCTGTCGTCGCAATTAGCATGCACCCTCGAAATGACGAATATCGTATGCTCTGGGCGGAGGTGAGGCATGCGATCTGCGCGTATCGGAAATGCTTTGTTTCTTCTTGCGATCCTCTGCGCTACCGTGGCCGGCTCTGCCGGTGCACAGTCTGCTCCGCAGATCCGCGTCCAGTCGGGCTTCGTTCCAGTTTCCGGAAGCAAGCTCTATTACGAGGCCGCCGGATTGGGCCTGCCGGTTGTGTTGGTTCACGGCGGACAAATGGACTCGCGCATGTGGGATGAGCAGTTCGCGCTCTTCTCGAAACATTATCGCGTGATTCGCTACGATGTCCGCGGATTCGGAAAGTCGCCTGCTTCAACGAACGTTTATGCCGACGAAGACGACCTCGCCGCTCTGCTGAAATTTCTGCACGCCGACAAAGCTGTCATCATCGGTCTCTCGCTTGGAGGGCGAATCGCAATCGATTTTGCACTTACGTATCCTGAAATGACGTACGCAATCATCCCGGTAGCGCCGGGTCTGAGCGGATTCAATTTCAGCAGTGACCCAACCTTCATGGAAAGCTGGCGCGCCGCCCAGGCTGGCGATTGGGACAAGGTCACGGATTTGTGGCTACAATCCGGATACATGACTCCTGCAATGAAGAACCCGAAAATCGCGTTGCATCTCCGGCAACTGGCGCGCGAGAACGCCCATGAGAATCTCGATAATTATCTGCTCGAAAAAGTTTTGTACCCGCCGGCAATCGGACGTCTCCGCGAAATCAAATCGCCAGTGTTGGTGATCGTCGGAAATCTTGACGTGCCGGACATTCAGGAAATCTCTGGATTGTTGCGCGCGCGCATTCCTCGCGTGAAAGAAATCGTGATTGAAAACTCAGGCCACATCGTCAACATGGAGCAGCCGGAGCAGTTCAATAGAGCCGTATTGGATTTTCTCGACTCTTTCCCGCAATAGCCGTACCCACTACGTGCCCGCCCCCGGGCCACCATCCACGTCATCGCGGGCCAAGGGGGATCTGTTTGGAATCGAATCTTTGACGGTCCAAATTGGTATCGAGCTATCCAGCTCGCGCTCCCTCCGCGTGCGAGCCGGTGAAAAGTCATGTGCTATACTCGGTTTTGCGAGCGCTCTAAGAACTTGTTTTTGAAGAGTGGAGACACAATATGCCCTTCCCGAAGACCGAGAAAATCTGGCACAACGGCAAGTTCATCGATTGGGACGACGCGAAACTCCACGTCATGTCGCACGTCGTGAGCTACGGTTCGGCGGTCTTCGAAGGCATTCGCGCATACGAGACCCCGCAAGGTCCGGCGATTTTCCGCAATCGCGAGCACATGCAGCGCCTACTGAATTCCGCATACATTTACCGCATGGCCGTCAAGTTCCCGCTCGATGAGCTCTGCGAAGCCAATCTCGAGCTGATCCGCATGAATAAACTGAAATCCTGCTACATGCGTCCCATCGTTTTGCGGGGATACGGCAGCGGCGGAGTGGACCCCCATGCTGCTCCCATCGAGGTGTACATTGGCTGCTGGGAATGGGGCCGCTACCTCGGCGATGAAGCGCTGAAATCCGGCGTTGACGTTTGCGTCAGCTCCTGGAATCGTCCCGCGCCAAACACGCTTCCTCAGATGTCCAAAGCCGCGGCCAATTACATGAACTCGCAACTGATCCGCATGGAAGCCACCGCCAACGGCTATGCCGAAGGCATCGCGCTTGACGTCAACGGCTACGTCAGCGAAGGTTCGGGCGAAAATATTTTCATCGTCCACGATGGCAACGTGATTACGCCGCCTTTCACATGCTCCGCGCTTCCCGGCATCACGCGCGATAGCGTCATCACCATTTGCCGCGAGTTCGATATTCCCGTGGCGGAAAAAATAATTCCGCGCGAAATGCTCTACATCGCCGACGAAGTCTTCTTCTGCGGCACCGCAGTGGAGGTTACGCCGATTCGCTCGATCGATCGCATCAAGATCGGTAATGGCGCGCGCGGGCCCGTTACGAAGCGCATTCAGGATGAATATTTCGCGATTGCCAAGGGAGCAAAGCCCGATCCTTATAGTTGGCTATCGTACGCCACGGCTTCCGCGGGCGCTGGCGCTGCCGTCCGCTAGGTTCTATTTCGCTCTGGCCGTTGTCCCACCAACATCCTCGACTTCCTCCCGCAAAGTCCGATAGAATTCGCGCGGCCACCGGAGGGCCGCGCTTGTATAACCTGTCGCAAAAGCTGGTTGCCGAATTCCTCGGGACTTTCGCGCTTATCTTTCTCGGCGCCGGCGCGGTTTGCGCCGATCAATATCTTCGCGCGAGTGGCTCAGGCGGCATCGGCCTCTTCGGCATTGCTGTCGCCAATGGACTCATCTACGCAATTTTGATCTCGGCCTTAGCGCACATCTCCGGCGCGCATCTCAACCCCGCTGTCACCATCGGCTACTGGGTCACCAAGCGCCTCAGCACTCTCGATACGCTCGCCTACTGGACCGCGCAGATCGTTGCCGCACTCGCCGCAGCGTACTCGCTGGCGGCAATCATTCCAGAGTCGGTTTGGCGCCCGGCCAGCCTGGGTACTCCGGACCTCGCGCTCGATTTCACGCGCATGCACGGCATGGCTCTCGAAGCGGCGCTGACGTTTTTTCTAGTTTTCGTTTTCTTCGCGACTTCCGTCGACGCCAACGGCGCACTCAACAAAGTGAGTGGCTTCGCCATCGGCCTCACGCTTACGGTGGGCATACTCGCTGGCGGCCCATTCACCGGCGCCGCAATGAACCCGGCCCGCGCCTTTGGCCCCGCCGTCGCCGCGCACCATTGGACGAACAACGGCGTGTATTGGGTGGGTCCTCTATTCGGCGGCATCCTGGCCGCCGTCATTTACGACCGCATTTTCCTGCGCGACCAGTTGCCGGCCTGAAAGCGGACCGTACAATGCGGCTGAGGAGGGGAAATGTCCGAAGCAATCTCGGCGGAAGGAACGCGACTCGAACGGGCGACGGATGCGGCGCTCAGTCTGGGCCACCCGGTGTTCTCGTTCGCAAACATTGCCTTGGGCGTCGAGACGCTGGTGTGCGCACGTTACTCCATTGAATTAGGCCCTCGATACATGGTCATTCCGGTCCTTCCCTTTCTACCCCCAATCCCCTGGCTGGCCTACGTGTTCGGCGCAATCTGGATCATCTGCGGCGTTGGACTTCTATCCAAGCGCACGGTGCAAACTGCCGCGATAGCCCTGGGCAGTCTGCTGTTTCTGTGCACTCTAATCCTCGAAGTGCCGAAATATGCCGCGAATCTAGGCAATATGTCGTTGCGAACAGGCGTGTTTGAACCTCTCGCGATCGCGGCTCTCGCCTGGCTCTTACCGGACCGGGACGCAACAACGCGTTGGTTGGTGCGTGCGGGTCGCTATTTGCTCGCGTTGTCCTTAATCGTCTTCGGAGCGGACCATTTCCTCGCTCTCGCGCCCATCGGAACGCTTATACCGAACTGGATTCCGTGGCACGTGTTCTGGATCGCCTTCTTCGGCGCCGGATTCATCGCTGCCGGCCTGAGCATCGCCCTCAATTGCCTGCTGCGCTGGGGCGCGGCCTGCATCGGCCTGATGTTCGCGATCTGGGTCTTCACGCTTCATTTGCCCAGAGTTCTCGGCTTCTACGGTGGCGGCGGACCGAAAAACCCCGACGAGTGGTCCAGCCTGTTCATCGCTGTCGCTCTGTGGGGAGGCTCGTGGGCGCTGGCCCGCAGGTACGCGCGGCCGTCCTTTTCGCCTTCCAAAAAGACATCGTCAACGTGACGCCGGCCGGGCCTTACAGCAGCTGCAAGTCCAAGGCGCTGGAACCAAGGCTTGCGCCTCCTTTCGGCCCGATCTGCAAGTTGCTCCCTTAGCAATCACGCGCGCCAGTTCTGTTGCCCGTCCCCACCGCGCATGCTAGCGTGACTAGACGCTTCTTGTCTGGAGCTTCTGCCATGGCTATCAACGTTGACGATCTATTGCGGCGGGCTGTTGAAACGCGCTCATCCGACTTGCACCTGAAAGTCGGGAACCATCCCTACCTGCGCGTTGACGGCATTCTGAACCCCATCGCCGACGTGCCTCGCATCACGCCTGAGGAAATGCTCTCGATGGCTTTCAGCATGATGACCAACCGGCAAAAGCAAAAGTTCAAAGAAACTGCCGAGCTGGACATGGCTTACGGCGTCGCGGGCCTGGGGCGTTTTCGCGTCAACGTCTTTCAGCAACGCGGCAACGTCGGCATGGTGCTGCGCGTGATTCCAACGAAAATCCGCACCATTGAAGAACTGGAGCTTCCGCGCATCCTCGCGCAGATTTGCGAAGAGCAACGCGGCTTGATTCTCACCACCGGGACCACTGGTTCGGGTAAATCCACGACGCTCGCCGCGATGATCGACCGGATCAATTCGCTCCGCGCCGAACACATTATCACCATTGAAGACCCAATCGAGTATCTGCATCGCGACAAAAAGGGATTCATCAATCAGCGCGAAGTGGAAGTGGACACGGCGTCGTTCTCCACGGCTCTTCGCGCCGCGCTCCGCCAGGATCCAGACGTGGTCCTGGTCGGCGAAATGCGCGACCTGGAAACCATTTCGACCGCGCTGCTCGCCGCCGAAACCGGGCACTTGGTGCTCTCGACGCTGCACACTCTCGACGCTACCGAAACGATTCAGCGCATCATCGCCGTCTTTCCCCCGCCCGAGCAGAAGCAGATTCGTTTGCAGCTTGCCGGCACGCTAAAGGCCGTCATCAGCCAACGCCTGGTGCGCAAGAGCGACGGCCAGGGTCGCGTGCCCGCTGTCGAAATCATGGTTTCCACCAGCTACATCCGCGACTGCATTATCAATCCCGATAAGACGCGCATGATCCGCGACGCAATCGCCGCCGGCACCAGCCAGTACGGCATGCAAACGTTCGATCAATCGCTCTTCGACCTCTACTCACGCGGCCTCATCACCATCGAAGAGGCTTTACTGCGCGCATCCAATCCAGACGACTTCCGCCTTCGCATCCAGGGCATCCGTTCCTCCGCCGATTCCGCGCGCGAGGAGATGGAACGCGCCATGACGGAATTCGACCGCCTGGGCCACCGCTAGCGCGTGTCTTGGCACCTCTGCGGCGGAGGTTGTTGGCGCGACGTTCAGGATTCTTACGTGGGCTCAGGCCCCCTAGAAACCCGAACATTCTCGCTTTGCAGCGACAATCTATTCGGTAGTGAGTCAGTTTGAAAATTCCTAGGATGAGTCGTGTCGCGAATGAGGGCGTTTGTCGAATCATTATCCATCGGCTCTGGAGCAATTCTCGTAGCCGTCGTTTCGGCGGGCATCGTCTGGTTATTATGCGTCGTTCTCCCAGTGGGTTTACGTTGTCTCTGGGTTGTAATCGTGCCTTTAGTTTTAGCGTATTCCCTTTATTGGTTGCCGGTGTGGTTCGGAGCTGATTCATCTGAATACGGTGCCTGGTCGGTATTGGGCGTCGGGGCATGGTTTCTAGCTGGATTCTTTCCGTCTGCACTGATAGTCCTAATTCTTCAGAAGCGCCGTGGCAGGTAATACTCGGACGGAAGCTGATTTGAAACTGACTCACTGCCATCCATTCTCTCCAATGTTGTAGCAACGTAATTCTGTCACCCTAACGGCAACATAAAAATGTCACCCCCCTTGGGTGTTTGTATGTGCCAAGCGGGTATCGCCGTAGTAGAGCGAGACCTGGCCATCGAGTGCCTGATAGAGCTGAACCTTGGCACCCGCGAAGCTGAAGCGCCGGTGTTGCGGCGGTATCTGGAAGCGTCGGCCTTCCCATTGCACGACGTTGTCGTTGCTGACGACGCGTTCGTGGAGGAACGCGC
>JBOGNE010000070.1:0-13002 GCA_050747005.1 Candidatus Acidiferrales bacterium | reverse complement strand
CGCTTGGAAATCCCGCAACACCGGCGGGATTCCCACTTTCCCACAGCCACAGCGGCGGCGAATGATTAACCTAAACCGGACAGATCACTTGCTACAAAAACCGGACATTTTAATTTGCTAACGACAGACTGTCGTTTCCAGTTCGAACCGAAATTTGATTGTCGCCATTTGATGTTGCGACCGGACGTCTCGGCTATTCCGGTGATCATCTGGGAGGTCCTGACCCGCTTGACAAACGGGCCGTGCGCCCACAACATCGTTGCTCCGGCCTCGGATCGCTTGCCAAGCAGTGTCGCCGACTCGTTATTCAAGACAGGGCTGTGAGTCCGTTGCTTGCATCCGGGGCTCGACACGGCTCCGATCCGCACTAAAATGCTTCGGAATTTGCGGCTGCACAGCCCAGTACAGGTTTCGAACAGTTAGCTGAACGGGCACATGAGGCCTATTTTGGGTTTGGAGCGCGCGCGGCGGGGGAATAGATTGAATGTCCCGGTCCTACTATTCATGCTGGTTCCGGCGCACGTGGGCCCAAGGAGGGTAAATGTGGGGAGACAAAAAACCGGACACTCCATATAAGAGTCCGCTCCCGCAGCAGCAGCCAACTTCAACCGCAACATTTGCACCGGCGGCGCCGAGTGCAACAGCTTATCCTGGGGAGGTTAAGAAAATGGCACCACTCGATTCCGCATATCCTACGACGACTTCTTCCGCCAGCGGCACTGCCCGGCTGGGAGCAAGCCTGCACGTAAAAGGCGAGATTACCGGCAACGAAGACCTGCACATTGACGGCAGCGTCGAAGGGCTGGTGCAACTCGAAGACCGGAAGCTGACGGTCGGCGCAAGCGCTCGCGTGACGGCAGACATCATCGCCCGCGAAGTGGTTGTGTACGGCAACGTGAAGGGAAATCTGCGCGCGCGCGACCGCATCGAGATCAAGAAGGACGGCTCGGTGGTGGGCGATCTTACGACGGCGCGGATCATGATTGAAGATGGTGCGTACTTCAAAGGCTCGATTGAAATCGATAAGGCTGGCGATGCCAGCGATAGCGATTCCGACAAGCCGTCGTTCTCACGCGCGGCCCGCAGCACCGTCGGAACAAGTTCCTCCTCGGTTTAGTCCCCGTATCCGAACCGGCTGGCGGGTCACCCACGAGCGCGTTGTCGCTGCTAAGGCGAAACGCGAACGAGGGTGACTCGCTCGCGGGGCGGCCGGTTTACGCGATCGCTCACTCCGACACTTGCTGGGATCGGGCCTTTGTTCTCTGCTATGCTTTCTCGGACATGCGTTCTCGCTCCGCTCCACGCAAGTTTTCCACCGGGCCGCAACTGTACACATCGGCTTTGCGCGCGCTGATGCGCCGTGCGCACTCGATTCACGAGATGAAGGAGTATCTCGATCGGCGCGCCGAGGATAAAGATTTGATTCCGCCGGTCATCGCTCGCCTTCGTGAACTCGATTATCTCGACGATGCTCGCTACGCCCTCGACTATGCGCATCGGCACGCCCAACTGCGCCGCCAGGGACGTTACCGCATCGCGCGCGAGCTTCGCGGCCGGGGCGTTCCCGATCGCCATATTGAAGCTGCGCTCGATTCGGCGTTCGCCGAAACGGACGAATCCGCATCGGTCCGCACGCGCCTCAAGCGCCGCCTTTCGCATGTCCGCGGCAAGCTCGACCAGCGGAAGATCGCGTCGCTCTACGGCAGCCTGCTGCGCGCCGGCTTTTCCTCCGATATCATCCGCGCGGAACTGCGCGGCGTCACGCATGGCGATCTCCCCGAGCTGCCGGAAGTTCCCGACGACATCTAAGCCGACGTGCAGAATGCCGAGGACGTTTTCTCCGGGATGCCGAGATGGGCCATCAACCCCGCCGCAGTCTGAGGACTTCGTGACTCCATTCCATGCGCGAAGATTCCGTCGATTTCAGGAAAGCCTTTTCGTTTGGCGTCCGTCTAAGCGGGAAAGCACGTCCTCACGGGCCACGTGAAGGGCTCGTCAGATGCGTGCCATTCCGGGGCAGGCAGCCAATAAACATAGGCAGGCAACGCCGATAACGCGGCATCATGCAATGCGTAGCGTTCGAGACGTTGCACCAGTTGGCGTTCAGAAGGAGACGGAAATTCGCTCTCAAGGAGAATGGAAATGAGGAACCTTTTTCTCTCAGCTACGGCCGTCGCATTATTGTGGATGGCCTTCGGGGCAACGCAAGCATCTGCGCAGTCCGCCGATTCCGCGGCGCCCGCGCAATCGGCGCAGTCTTCTGACAAAACCGCGCCCAGCTACGACATGAAGCCTCAGGCGCTGCTCGACTTGAAAGGCCTGCAGAAAAAATTCGTTGATCTTGCCGGCGCAATCCCGCAAGAGAAATACACTTGGCGTCCTGGCAACGGCGTGCGCTCGGTGAGCGAAGTCTTCTTGCACGTATCGGGAGCCAATTACGCCATCCCAGGCTTCATGGGCACTCCGATTCCCGCGGGGTTGGACCTGAAAACCCTCGAAAAATCGACCACTGACAAGAGTCAGGTCATTAATCAGTTGAACAAGTCGTTTGAGTCGGCTGAAGCGGCGGTGGAGGGAATGACAAATGCGGATTTCGCAAAGCCGCTTAAGAAGCTCGGCCCGGATGCCAACTACGGCGACGTAGTTTATCTCCTGGTCACCCACGCGCATGAGCATCTCGGTCAGTCGATCGCTTACGCGCGCATGAACGGCGTCGTTCCCCCGTGGACGGCGGCCGCCCAGAAGAAAACTCCTCAGCAGCCCAGGACTGACTGAATCCGAGGCAGCGGGGAGGACGCGCTCCCCGCCTCCCAGCGGTTAGTAAGCTATAGCGTGGGGATACGGGCAAGTTGAAACTCTTGCCGATTGAGGTCAGGTACCGTCGGCCGCAGGTCAAGAATGCCAGCGCTGGGGTTGTGGGGCGGCAAGAGCACAACAGGGCGACTACTCCTGCGGGCAGGGCAGTTCCGAGCGTTACCTCTATTCGCCTTCGGATGTTCCGCCAGCCGCGAGCAGCAGCAAATGTGCGCGGCGGAGCAAATCATCGAAATCAACGTCCGTCGCGTTGCCGCCAATTCCGCCCGCGGGAGTCCCCGCGTTTGCGGACGAACTCGCTGAAGAGCGCGATATGTCGTGGAATTCCTGTTTTTTCTCTTCCATGGCTCTTTACCTTGGCCGTCTTCCTTTGAGCACGCCGTCTAGTTTCGAATATCACATGACGCCACACCGTTCGATACAGCACATCATGCAGATACGAGTGGCAATCCGTGTATGCCGACTGTCGCGGCTTCAAATTAGCTCTGGAGAGAGATAGCGTGCCGCTGCGATCCGAGCTAGTACGCGCGAGCGAAAATGCCTTTTTCCTTGGCAGGATCGTCGCAATAGATGCACTTGCCCGGACGGTTCGCCTGCGCCGAGCCGTCTGCGCCCAGTGTCTGATCGAGCGGAATGCAGCGCATGGTAGCCTTCGTTTCCTGCTTGATTCTCTCCTCGCAGCTCTCGCTGCCACACCACCACGCTAGGGCGAATCCTGTCTCGACAGCCGTCTTGAACCCGGCGTAATCGGCGGGCTCGGCGGTGTGCGCTTCGCGAAAAGCCAGCGCGCGGTCGTAGAGCGCCTTCTGAATCTCTTCCAGCATTCGCTTCACAGCGCCGGCGATTCCCTGTTGCGGCACGAACGACTTCCCGTCTTTGCCCGGCCGGTCGCGCCGCGCGAGCACAACCGATCCTTTGGCGACGTCCTTTGGCCCCAGTTCGAGCCGCAACGGCACGCCTCGCATTTCCCAATCGTTGAACTTGAAGCCCGGACTCATGCCTTCGCGCTCGTCCATCTTCAGGCGAATCCCAGCATCGGCGAGCTCGACGCACAGTTTTTGTGCATTCGCCATGACCGCCGTCTTCTCTTCGTCGGTTTTATAAATCGGCACGATCACGAGCTGATGTGGCGCAAGGCGCGGCGGGATGATCAGTCCTTGGTCATCGCCATGCACCATGATGATCGCGCCGACGAAGCGCGTCGAAAGCCCCCACGACGTGGTCCAGCAATGCTGCAGGACGCCGCCTTTATCGAGATAGCGAATCTCGAAGGCCTTGGCGAAATTTTGTCCCAGATTGTGGGACGTGCCCGACTGCAAAGCTTTGCCATCGCCCATCATGGCTTCGATCGAGTAGGTCTGGTCGGCGCCCGCGAATCGCTCCGACGCCGACTTTCGCCCCGGAATCACGGGAATCGCGGCTTCGCGCACGGCAAAGTCCGCATAAATGTCGAGCATCTGCCGCGTCTCGAATTCCGCTTCCTCGGCAGTTGCATGCGCGGTGTGGCCTTCCTGCCAGAAAAATTCCAAGGTGCGAAGGAAAAGTTTGGTGCGCAGTTCCCAGCGTACCACGCTGTTCCATTGATTGATCAGCACCGGCAAATCGCGGTAAGACTGAATCCATTTCGCGTAGGCATGCCCGATGATCGTCTCCGACGTCGGGCGGATCACCAACGGCTCTTCCAGCTCCTCGCCACCGCCGTGCGTCACCACCGCGAGCTCAGGCGAAAATCCCGCCACATGGGATTTTTCCTTGTCGATGAAGCTGCGCGGAATTAGCAGAGGGAACGCGGCGTTCACGTGTCCAGTCGCCTTGAATCGCCGGTCGAGCGCTGCCGTGATGTTCTCCCACAGCGCCCAGCCGTACGGGCGCACGATCATGCAGCCGCGCACCGGCGCGTAATCGGCGAGCTCCGCCCGCAACACGAGCTGGTTGTACCACTCCGAGTAATCCTCTGCCCGCGTGGGCAACTTCATATCCGACATGCTTCCCCCGATTTCCTTTGCGCCGCACATGCAACATGACGTGGACGGTTTTGGAGCGCGGCGCGGAACCTGCACATCATCTGGATGAACGAATCAGGTTAGGAGAGTACCCGAGCGAAGTCAATCGCGGTAACCATCGTGCGAAATCTCATACGAGAATTATTTCCGCGCTTTACCGCTGCCTCGGGTACACCTACACTTGCAGTTTCGCTTGCATAGGGGAGCGTGGATGGGTTTTCTCTCAATCGTGTTGCTGTGCCTATTGGGGCTAACACAAACGTCGGCACCCTCACCGCATGCTGCGGCATTCCAACAGGCGCAAAAGGCAGCGCCAGCGAACGCGCCTAAAAGCTCATCGCCCGATTACTCGCGTGAACCTTTTGTCGTTCAGCAATTTTATACAAACGTTCGGTTTCAGAATGACGGCACGGGGGAGCGCAGCCAGTCCGCGAAGGTTTTGGTCCAAGACGACTCAGGCGTGCAGCAATTGAAGGAATTGGTCTTTGCCTACAATGCGGCAAACGAATCCGTCGATATTCAGTTCGTTCGGGTACGCAAGCCCAATGGGACCGTGATCGCCGCCGGCGCCAAGGCCTCAAAAGATATGACGCCGCCGGCCGTTCGCGACGCGCCGGCCTACTCAAATTACAAAGAAAAACACGTTGTCGCGCCCGGACTTCAGCCGGGCGACATTCTCGAATATGCGACCACGGTACATATTTCGACGCCGTTTGCACCCAATGAATTCTGGTACGAGCAAAGTTTTATCAGCGATGCGATCGTCCTCGATGAACGGCTTGCGATCGATCTGCCTCAGGGCCGCGCCGTGCTCCTCGAATCTCCAGATTTCAAGTACGAGACGGCTGATGCCGGCGGCCGCACGATCTATCGCTGGAAACACACAAACCTCGCACATCTGCCTGAAGAAAGGTCGCAAGACACATCGGAAGGAACCAAGAGCAAGTCGCCGTCGGTTCAGCTCACTACGTTTGCACAGTGGAGCGCGATGTCTCGCTGGTACGCCGGCTTGGAAACGAGCCGCGTCGAACCAAATGCTGATATCCGCGCCAAGACGCAGGAATTGATCGCAGACCGCTCCACCGAGATCGGCAAAGCTCGCGCGATCTACGATTACGTCGCGAAAAACGTCCATTACATCAACCTTCCATTCGGCGTCGCTGGTTACAAGCCGCATTCGGCCGCCGAAGTTTTCAAGGATCGGTATGGCGACGGCAGCGGCAAGCACGCGCTCCTGGCCGCGATGCTCGCGTCGGCTGGTATCCCGTCCTATGCCGTTTTGGTTCCCTCCTCGCGGAGACTGAACCGGACGTTTCCCTCCCCGGCGCAATTCGATCACGTAATCACGGCCGTCCGGACCACCGGAGGATTCATCTGGCTGGATTCGACGACTGGAGTCGCGCCATTTCAGTTTCTCGCCAGCTCTCTGCGCAATCGGGAAGCTTTGCTGATTGCGCCCGATGGCGCAGGGCAAATCGTGACGACTCCGGCGGACCCGCCGTTTCTCTCGACCCAACGGGTTGAAATTGAGGGCCAGGTGAGCGACCTCGGCAAGCTCACCGCGAAACTTCGCTATTTTCTTCGAGGGGACAACGGGTTCGCGCTTCGCCTGGCTTTTCAACAAGCACCGCAGTCTGATTGGAAACAACTCGGCCAAACTCTTCTGTCGCTGGACGGAATCAAGGG
Organism: Candidatus Acidiferrales bacterium; assembly: GCA_050747005.1. Classification (GTDB taxonomy): domain Bacteria; phylum Acidobacteriota; class Terriglobia; order Acidiferrales; family UBA7541; genus Palsa-295. The sequence goes on along the minus strand of JBOGNE010000070.1, from coordinate 6,499 downwards.
GGAAGTCACGTCCGTAAAGCCGGGCGACCCCACGGATACAAAAGGCCCGTTCGAACTCGATCTCGAGTACTCGCAATTGAGTTTTCTCGATTGGTCGGCTAAGAAATCGAGGGTCGCGCTGCCGCTGCTGGCAATCGGACTGCCGCAAATCAGCGGGGGTAATGCGGCGCCGATTCATCTCGGAAGCCCGCTCAATGTGAACGTCAGCCTGAAGCTTGTTCTGCCGGTGAATTGCGCGGTGCGGCCGCCAGTGGGAACCGCAATCGAGCGCGACTTCGCTGACTTCAAGTCGAGCTACCGGTTCGAGAACCACACTCTTATCGCGGAGCGTATGTTGAATTTCAAAATGCGCGACCTCCCCGCGGATCGAACGAATGACTATCTCGCATTCACCGCTGCGGTCGAGTCCGATGAATCGCAACCGCTCATCGCCGAGAACGTGGGTACCGGCGCTCCGGTGGTCCCCGCATCGGCCAAAGCCGGCGAGTTATTCGAGTCCGGAGCGGCAGCGATGAGCGCTGGCAACCTTCGCTCCGCAATTCCGCTGCTGGAACGCACCGTGGAACTCGATCCTAAGCACCAAGAAGCGTGGAAGGATCTCGGGCTTGCCTATTTTCGTGCGGGCAAACTAGAAGAAGCAATCGGTGCGTTCCGCAAACAAATCGAAGTAAACCCGCACGATGGACAGGTTCACAATTATCTCGGCGCGGCCCTCCAAAAGGAGCATAAGAGCGACGAAGCAGTCTCCGCATTCCGCTCACAAATCGAGGTCAACCCGCTCGACACCGTCGCGCATGCAGCGCTCGGCGAAATCCTGCTCGAACAGCGCAGATACGCGGAAGCCATTCCGGAGCTCGACAAGGCCACGATTCTTTCTCCCGATAACGCCGCATTGCAAATCAGCCTCGGGCAGGCGTACTTCGGAGACGGCCAGAGCGACAAAGCGCTTGCGGCATTCGAGAAGAGCGCGGAGACGTCTCGGTCGCCAGCGGTGTGGAACGCCGTTGCGCGCAATCTCACCAGCGACCGCTTAGGTCTGGACAAGGCCGTGGAGTACGCGCAATCCGCGGTCGATGCAACGTCCAAAGAGCTGCAGGAAGTAAGACTCTCTCGCGTAACGCGTGGCGATTTCGCCGAAGTCGCGAAACTTGGAATCTATTGGGACGCTCTTGGTTGGGCCTATTTCCAGAAGGGCGACCTCGATCGCGCTGAACGATATGTGCGTTCGGCGTGGCTGCTTGACGAATCCAGCGATGTCGCGGACCATCTGGGGCAAATTTATGAAAAGCGAGCGAAAAGAGATGACGCGATCCGCATGTACGCTCTTGCAATCGCCGCGCCTCACGCGGACCCAGGGGCGCGCGCACATCTCGCTTCGATATTGGCGGTCGATGCGAACGATAAACAGGCCGATGCCACGGTGGGCAAGGCTCGCGCCGAGTTGCGCGAATCGCGCACAGTCAGCGCGGGCAAGCTATTGAACGAAAATGCTGGAGCCGATTTCGCGGTCCTATTCTCGCCGGGCGGCGCGAACGCAAAGGTCGATGCCGTACGCTTCCTGAGCGGAAGTACGAAATTGCGGCCGTTCACCGACCGGCTCCGGTTGCTTGATTACGGACCGGTTTTCCCGGATGCATCGCCCGCAATTATTGTCCGCCGTGGCACGCTGTCGTGTTCAGCCGACGCGAGCGCGTGCGTCTTTGTGCTCGCGCTTCCGGAAGACGTCCGCGCTGCGAACTAACGCGGGCATTCTCAACGTTGACTGTTACCACGATACCAGGCCGGCTTCGTCAAGTAACAGCTTGTTGAAAAACCTCGCGCGTCATTCCAAGGGCCGTTTTGTGACCGGAGAATCTCTCTTTTCCTTGGCATTCTCACGAAGAGAGATTTTTCGCTTCGCTCGGAGCGACGACTGAAATCAGTGTTTCAACAGGCTGCCAAACGGAACGTAATGGACTAACAAAAAGTAACGGGGTAATTCTTCGATGGGCCAAATGCGCGCGTCTCAGGATGACGATTCCGGCGGGCCGTCATTTTAATTCGAGGACTTCCTTTTCTTTCGCGGCAGACAGATCCTCGATCTTTTTCGTTTCCGAGTGCGTGAGTTTTTCGAGCTCGTCGAGCGAACGCTTCTTCTCGTCTTCGCTGATTTTCTTCTCTTTTTCCAGCTTCTCGACGCCTTCCTTGATGTCCCGGCGGATATTGCGGACCGCGGTGCGGTGATTTTCCAGAACTTTGTGGATATGCTTTACGAGGTCTTTGCGGCGATCTTCCGTAAGCGCCGGAACGGGAATGCGAACCACCTTGCCATCGTTCGTTGGATTCAACCCGAGATCGGATGTTCGGATGGCCTTATCGATTGGCGGCACAGCGCCCGGGTCCCACGGCGAGATCACGATCATCGTCGCTTCGGGCACGGTGAGCGTCCCGAGTTGGTTGATGGGCATCTCCGTGCCGTGATAGTCCACGCGAATGTGGTCGAGCAACGACACGTTTGCGCGACCGGTTCGCACGCCGGAAAGCTCCTTGCGAAAATCCTCCACAGCCTTTTCCATGCGCGTCTTGGCCTGCACCAGCGCGTCTTTGCTGTTCGCGATTGCGGTCATCGAAGTATCGCCTCCATGATTCGCCTTATGCGGCGCTTACGGTCGAGCCGACTCGCTCGCCCAGCAGCACGCGCTTCAGGTTCCCCGGCACGTTCATGTTGAATACGACGATCGGCATCTTGTTGTCCATGCAGAGCGAGATAGCCGTTGAATCCATCACTGCAAGGCCTTTTTGCAGCATGTCCAAGTAGGTAATCGTCTCGAACCGCTTGGCGCTTGACACCTTTTCCGGGTCGGCGTCGTACACGCCGTCCACGCGCGTTGCTTTCAAAATCACCTGTGCCTTGATTTCCATGGCGCGCAGCGCCGCCGCGGTGTCCGTCGAGAAATAGGGATTGCCCGTGCCGGCCGCAAAGATCACCACACGCTGCTTTTCCAAATGCCGGGTGGCGCGGCGCCGTATGAACGGTTCCGCTACCTGGTGCATTTCAATCGCGCTCAAAAGGCGGGTGTGGCAGCCGGCTTTCTCGAGTGCATCCTGCAGGGCGAGGCCGTTAATCACGGTCGCGAGCATGCCCATGTAATCGCCGGTCGCACGGTCGATCGCGAGCTGCTTCTGCCGCGTCCCCCGAAAAATATTTCCGCCTCCCACCATGATCGCGACTTGTACGCCCAGATCATTCACGCCTTTCACTTCCTGTGCGATGCCCTGGATGGTTTCCGCGTGAATGCCCGATTCAAGCGGCCCGGAAAGGGATTCGCCGGATAATTTTAGAACGATGCGCTGGTAGACCGAACGTCCGTTTGCGTTGGCGGCTCGTATTGCCGGATCTGGAGTGGTCATGGAGTGTTGAGCGAGTCTCAGGCTCGCGGGCATTCTAACAGAGAATTCACGCAAGCTCACGCGAGGCCGGGGCGATCACAAGAATCTGGTGAGTTATACAGCTGGAGCCACTGCGTCCGGCTCTTCCGATGCAGACGGAGCGGGCGCGATGCCGTCCATCTCCCCGACCTTGAAACGGGAAAAACGGCGAACGGTAATGTTCTCGCCAACCTTGGCGATCGCCTGGTCGATCAGCTCCTTCACCGTCGTGCCTTCATCCTTGATGAAGTGCTGTTCGTACAGGCAGTTTTCTTCGTAGAACTTTTCCATCTTGCCGTTCACAATTTTCTCGATCACGTTCTCCGGCTTGCCGGTTTGTTTGGCCTGCTCGCCATAAATCTCACGTTCGCGATCGAGCACCTGTTGCGTCACTTCCTCGCGGCGCAGGAAACGCGGATCCAGCGCCGCGATGTGCATCGCCACGTCGTGACATAGCTTTTGAAAATCCTCGGTGCGCGCCACGAAATCGCTTTCGCAATTCACTTCGACGAGCACGCCGATTTTCCCCCCGGCGTGAATGTAGCAGCTCACCAGCCCTTCGGAGGTCGCGCGCTGCGCCTTTTTGGCCGCTGCCGCCTGCCCCTTCTTTCGCAGAACGTTGATCGCTTGTTCGATGTTGCCGCCGGATTCAAGAAGAGCCTCGCGGCACGCCGTGAATCCCGCGCCAGTGCGGTCGCGCAGTTCCTTCACAAGCTGCGCCGGTACGTTCGCTTTTTCAGGTGTGGCCATGGATTGACTCAATTCCTTTTTTGATGAATTCTCTTACAGGTCCGCCCAGCAGGGATATTCCATCCACGCTGGGGACCGCTGCCGGCGGTTACGGTTTGCTCGGAACGCTTTTATCCTCGGTTGCAGCCGGAGTTGCTTCCTCGACAGGCGCTGATTCTTCGGCGGTCACGAACGCGCTAGCCTCGGCTTCCACGAACTCGCCTTCCTGCTTTTCGTAAACCTCGTAGGCGCTGGTATCGACGTAATCAACGCCCTCCTCGCCCAGCCCCTGGGCGGCTTTCTGGTCGGCGATTTGCGTCTGTTCGTACGATTGGCGTCCGGCGAGCACGGCATCGGAGATCTTGGATGTGAACAATCGAATGGCGCGCAACGCATCGTCATTGCCGGGAATGACCCAATCGACGAGGTTCGGATCGCAATTCGTATCGACAATCGCGACAACGGGAACTCCCATTCGCCGCGCCTCGCGCACCGCGATCAGTTCCGCATTCGGATCGATCACGAACATCACGTCCGGAATCGTGGCCATATTTTCCACGCCGGAAAAATTCTGTTTGAGGTGTTTCAGTTCGCGATCCAGCCGCGCACCTTCCTTCTTCGAAAATTGGGCGATGCGGCCATCGTCCGCCATGGCCTTGAGCAGCTTCAACCGCTTGATCGATTTTTGCAGCGTCACCCAGTTGGTGAGAGTGCCGCCTAGCCAGCGATGGTTGACGTAAAACATGCCGCAACGATTGGCTTCTTCCGCGATGGCCTCCTGCGCCTGGCGTTTGGTTCCCAGGAAAAGGATGCTCCGGCCCTGGCCGGCCTGGTCGGCGACATAGCGTGCGGCCTCGCGAAACATCTTGAGGGTTTTCTGCAGATCGATAATGTGGATTCCGTTGCGCTCGCCGAAAATGTATTCCTTCATCTTCGGATTCCAACGCCGCGTCTGGTGGCCGAAATGAACGCCGGCCTCCAGCAACTCTTTCATCGTAATTTCTACTCCCAAAGTACCTCCTCCTTAAGGGGATGCTTATTTGCGCCTCGCGGCGCCAGCATCCTTTTCCGCCGGCATCTTGCCGGCCGTGAATTTGGCCGCAGCCACGGAAGATCGAAGCCGCAGCGAGAGCCATGCTGCACGGAAGCGCGGCGTTGCCACGAGCAAACCGGCCGCACCGGGTTCTTGCGAAACTATCGCTTGCTGAACTGGAAGCGGCGCCGCGCGCCCTTCTGTCCATACTTCTTGCGTTCCTTCATGCGCGAATCGCGCGTCAGGAAACCATTCTTGCGCAGGCTGTGGCGCAAATCGGGATTCAGTCGCGCGATAGCGCGCGAAAGCCCCATGCGCACCGCCCCAGCCTGGCCGCCGACTCCGCCGCTCTTGACCGTCGCCTTCACCTGAAGCTGATCGGCCATCTGCGTGAATTTCAGCGGCTCGACAGCGGCTGTGTGCCATGCGATGTTACGAAAATATTCTTCGACCGGGCGCCCGTTCACAGTGAACTTCGCCGGTCCCATCTTGATGTACACGCGCGCCACGGCTTCCCGCCGGCGGCCCGTGCCGTAAAACTGTTTTCCTGCAGCGCCTTCAATCGGGCTCGAAGCTGAACTCAAGTTTCCTCCTGCTTCAACGTCTGCTTGGATCGCGCCCGCGCGAATTTATCCGCCGGGCGCGGGCTTTTTCGAATCTCTATTCCCTGGGTTACAGCGCGAGTGGCTGAGGATTTTGTCCGGCGTGGCGGGCGAGCGCTTCACTTCCGGCATAAACACGCAGCTTCTTTGCTCTTCGCGCGCGAAGTTTATTCTTCGGCAGCATACCCAGCACGGCTTCGCGCACAACCTCTTCGGGACGGCGTTGCAACAACAGGCGAATCGGCGTTTCCTTCAAACCGCCCGGATAACCGCTGTGATGGTAGTAAATCTTTTGATCGATCTTGTTCCCCGTCAGCTTGATGCGTTCCGCGTTGACTACCACCACGTGGTCGCCGCAGTCAAGATGGGGAGTGAAATTCGCCTTGTCCTTGCCGATCAGCAGGCGAGCGACGCGCGTAGCCAGCCGCCCGAGCACCTGCCCGTTGGCGTCCACCACGAACCAATTCTTCCCAACCGACAACTCTTCGGCCTCTCGGCCCTTCGCCACATACGTCCGCATCTGCCCAGTCACACCTTTCCTGTAAGGACAAACTCTAAGTCTAAAGTAGGGGCGCAAGCATGTCAATTGGAGAGAATGGATGTGTCTTAGCTCCATAATTCTGTCACCCCTGAACGGCAACGTGAAAATGTCACCCTATGAGACAGGAGACCTTTCCGTTGAGTCAGAAGGAACTGCAACGAGTGAGCGTACTGAGCACTTGCCTAA
>JBOGNE010000069.1:0-7045 GCA_050747005.1 Candidatus Acidiferrales bacterium | reverse complement strand
CGCTTGGAAATCCCGCAACACCGGCGGGATTCCCACTTTCCCACAGCCACAGCGGCGGCGAATGATTAACCTAAACCGGACAGATCACTTGCTACAAAAACCGGACATTTTAATTTGCTAACGACAGCTGGATTCGGCGGCAGCACAGATTGCGGAATATGCGATCCTGATAAGATTCGCGGACTGCGCCGCCCTCGCCTATAGTAGCAGACGCATCACTGTTTTCTTGCAGACGCCAGTCATTCTGACGGTCGCTCGGATAAGCATCCCTCAATAAGGCAGTTAACAACTTGAACTCGCTGGCCATGTGTTTGTTCATGCGAACATTATACTAATGCCGCTTTAGCATATCAAGAAGAAAATGGTATCATTGGAGTACGCTTATGCTAGGATTTGCAACGCTTGCAGTTTTCCGGGCATCGAAGATATGAGTGTCGAAGAGGAGGATGCAATGGCAACCAAGAAAAACTCGCCTGTTCCTCCACCGTTTGAGGAACCAGCGAAGAAATATATAGAGTCACATCCCGAAGTAGCTGAATATTTCCGTTTGGTTGATAGTACATTGGGGGTTTTCGGCAAGTACCTCAACCTGACGCAATCCCGTCTTATCGTTCAAGACCTCGCAGGCGGTTCGAATGCGGAGGCGGAAATCAGTGCCTCGTTATCATCAGCTAATAGGTAATCCGGGAACTGGTCAGGAACGACTTCAGCACAGGATCGAACTGCTGAAGAAGATTGAGGAGAAAACCGGAAGACCAGTCATCGTCTATGCCGCCAATATGCGGCAACCGAACATCCCAAACAGTATCGATTTCACTGATATAACCCCCTTCGATGATCTAACCCGCACTATTCAGGGTAATGTGGTGGACGTACTTTTGAATAGTCCCGGCGGTTTAGCCGAGGCCGCAGAGCGCATTGTGCATCTTCTCCGGGCCAGATTCACTTCGGTACGATTTATAATTCCTCACTCAGCATTCAGTGCAGCGACCATGCTCGCGACCGCAGGCGATGCCCTCGTACTTGATGATACGTCGGCCTTAGGGCCGATTGATCCCCAGATTGTTTGGAGAGACCCTCAAACTGGGCAGACAGTTGCAGTTCCCACTCAAGCTATTATGGATGGCTTTAACAACGCCAAAAAGGCCATCAAAACTGCACCCGACAGCTTAGGTGTTTACTTGCCTCTTCTGAGTAAGTTGGACCTTCATATATTTGAAATATGCAAGAATGCAAATAAACTTGCCGAATCGTTGGTAAAGGAATGGCTAGGTAAATATCTGCTCAAGGATGAGTCAAATCCAACTAAACGCGCAAAACAAATCACCAAATATCTTTCGAGCCACAGAGAGCGGTTATCTCATGGACGGCCCATCACGATTGAGAATCTCAAGACCGATCTTAAGATAAAGAACATTTATGATTTACGAGATGACGCGCCATTGCGAGATCTGGTATCTGAGTTGTGGGCCGAAATTGAATGGTTTGTGGATAGCACCAATACCGTAAAGTTCTTTGAGAATGCCTATGGAGTAGGATTTAGGCGTCAATTCCAAATACAGCAGCAAATCGGCTTTCAGCTTCCGTTTATCCCTATCCCACAGCCTCAACCTCAGTCCCCGCCGCAACAACCAGGGCCTCCTGCTTAGGAGCTTTTTCTTTTGATTTTGGCCCACCTAACGCTGGCCGCTTTTTTAGCAATTTTACTACGTTGCGCTGGGGTCATAGTTTTCATGCGGCGCTTACCGCCAATCTCGCCACCTTTGCGCCCGATGGTGGACATATACGCCGATAGGCTGGAAGAAAATACTGGACCCGTTTCTGTCGGCTCTCGGGTGGAAAGATCCCCTAAAAAGTGAGCGAGTTGGTTCACGTCTTTGGGGCGCTTTTTCTGCTTATCCCGCGCTGGCATGTTAATACGATGCCATGCTAAACGCTCGCGCCGCAAGTCAATTTCTTGGGGTCGGCCGATCAAAGTAGCCCGCTACCGAACTTCCTGTGACGGCGATCGCCAACGCGCGGCGGCTTGATTGGGCGGGATGGTTGACGGGAATCATGCGCTCGATCATTCAGGGCGGCTCGGGAGCTGTGTCTTCCGGGTTCGGCAGCATGCTGATCGACCCGAAAGATTTCAACCTGGGAGCGGCTGGCGCGCGGCACATGATCGGGCTGATGGGCATCTCGTTCGCGATCGCTGGAATTCTGCACATGTGCATGTACTTGCAGACGCACGGAATCCCCGACCAGGTCACGATCGACACGCCGGAAATAAATGTCGCCGCGAACCTGCCTCCGCGGCAACAACAGCCACAAGCCAAGCCATGACGCCCCAAACCATGACGCCCGATCCGCAATTCAGTGCGTTGGCCGGGCAAATCGCCGGGAAGTACACGCTCGACGTGGACCTGGTGTGCGCGATCGTGGAGCAGGAAAGCGGCTGGAACCCCTGGGCCATTCGCGCCGAGGAGAAATTCTTCGCGAAGTACGTCGCGCCGCAATTTACGGCAGGGAAGATTGACATTACCGAAGCGCGGGCGCGGGCATTCAGTTGGGGACTGATGCAGGTGATGGGAGAAGTGGCGCGGGAATTTGGATATGTGGGCGATTTGCCGGGCCTGTGCTTGCCGTCGAACGGGCTCGAGATTGGCTGCCGGGTGTTTGCGCACAAGCTGGCCGTGAATCAGGGCAGCGTGAAAGATGCGTTGCAGGCGTGGAACGGCGGGTCGAATCCGTCCTACGCGAGCGAAGTTTTGGACCGGGTAAAAAACTATCAATAGAGGAGGAAGGGAATGGCAAGCGCATCGATTCATCCCGCGTGGTACGCGCGGGCGGGAACGTGGTTGCTCGGGATCGGACGAGCGATCAAGAACGGAATACTGAAAGTGGCGGGAGAAGAACCGAAGATCGCCGCGGCGATCGCCACGGTTGCGCCGACGGCGGAGGCGTTGAGCAATCTGCTGCTACCGGGAAGCGGAACCTTCGAGCAGCACTTGCTGGACGTTTGGGGCGTGGTAGCGGCGGCGGTGAAAGATGCCGGCGACGCAGCCGCGGCAAACGGAATCAGCATAAGCCTTGATGCCGAACTGGTGGCGGGAGTGAAGGCGATCCTTCCGGCAGTGGAAGCGTTCCTGCATCCGGCGGCGAGTTCAGCGGCGCCAGCAAAGTAGCGGGGGAGTCTGCCGTGAGGATGTGGAACAAAAGCGCGAGGGTGGCGATCGGGAGTCTGGGGATCGCCGCTCTCGCGCTTTTTTGTTTGATCGAATGGGACGTGCACGAGCGGCTGGTTCATTTGGATCAGTCGATTACGGACGTGGACCGCAACCTGGCGATTGTGGGCGGCGCGGCAACCGACCTCGAGAAAACGTTGCGAGACGAGCGGCAAGCGTCGGCCGAGCAGGTGCGCGAAGCGACGGCGGCATTCGCGAAACTGAACGCGGGGCTCGACGCGTCGCGCGAGATGGTCGAACGAACGGACGAGTCGATTAACGGGGAACTCGTGCCGGAAGCGGAAGCGGCGTTGCGGGAACAAAACGCGTCACTGCTGAATTTCGAGACGGTTGCGCGGCAGGCGATGAAGAGCGTGGCGCCGGTGCTCGAAAATACGGCGCACGTCACAGCCGCGGCGGCGAAGCTGGCGGCGGATCCAGCCATTCCGCAAACGCTCGAAAACGTGGCCGAAGGAACCAAGCAGGCAGCCGAAGCGATTGCCAGCGCGAACCGCCAGATTCAGATGGTCGAGCCGGTAACGAAGAAAGCCACCACTCCGCCGGGACGCGCGGCCCGCGTGTTGCATATCGTTTGGGCGGTGCTGAAGGAAGCGGCTCTCTTCAGGGGCGGAATTTGAAAAATGCGAAACCGCGAGATTTTGCAAGCGCAAGCTTTCGACGCCTCCGTAGACGCTATCGGTTCGGCAATTTGGAAGGCATTCTTGGAAGGGCGGGGTTTCAACCCCTCCGTAAGCGCTCCCATTCAGCAAGGCTTTGGTCGCCGAAGCCACAAACGTGTAGTTCCCCTGCAGGGTCCAAGGAGTCTTGTGATTACGCCAGTTTTTCGTGAGAGATGGCTTTTACCCTGATGGATTCCGAAGGGAGCCATGCCGCAAACGGTTCGAAATCGCTGCGGGTTCGCAGGACCCATAAGGAAACTTTTTCCGCAAGTTGTTCACCCGCTGAAAGCATGGCTTTTGAGTACGCAGCGCAGCGTTGAGTTCCTATTCCAATGCAAGCGCAGGACGCAACAACTGGAGGAAATAATGGCCGACGGAATTACGCCGTTGACACCGGAGCAGATAGCGGAGCAAGAGGCCAAAGCCGGACGGGAGAAGTATTTGCACCGCGCGCTGGTGGGGTTCGACCAGTTTGTAAACGTCCTGACCGATGGCGATCCTGATGAAACGATTTCGAGCCGGGCGGCGCGAGCGGCGGAAGCGGGAAAGCTCTGGGGAGTGGAGCTGTCGAAGCTGCTCGACGTGTTTCAGGCCGACCACGGAGTGAAGGCGCAAGCGGGAGATATCGAGCGGGCGGAGAAAGTGGAGGCGGAGGAAGCGCTGGAGATCGGCGCGACGTAACCCACTGTATGCTTGCGCGGTAGAGCGTTGATCGGCGCAAACGAATTACAAGCGTGGTGGAGTTATGGATGGCCATCCACGGGAATCCCCCTGGAACCGAGATTAGGGCGCCGACGCGGAACAGCATGAGGGCTCCCGTCGGTTGATTCGATGGCCTTTACAAAAACTCAAAAAAACTACATTTTCGACTTGACAGCCTTAACTACCAACAGTAGATTTCGACTAGTTTGGTAGCTTCCGGGAATGAATACTATGTCATGTTTAGATCGTGGATGTTTAAGTTGGGGCTCGGGGGCCAGGGCTCTAAGAGCTGTTCTTTGCGGTAGACGAGGGCATTGATGTTGTAGGGGGCGAGTTCCAGGCTGTGGCCGTGGGTGATGGCGTCGGTTGGGCAAGCCTCCACGCAGTATCCGCAGAAAATGCACCGCGAGTAGTCGATATTGTAGACCTTGGCGTAACGCTCGCCCGCGGAAATGCGGGCTTCGTCCGTGTTCTCGGCGGCTTCGATATAGATGCAATTGGCGGGACACGCCGCGGCGCACAAGAAGCATCCAACACACTTTTCGAGACCGTTCTCGTCACGCTGCAGGACGTGAATGCCGCGGTATCGCGGCTGGACGCTGGGCGGGACTTCCGGAAACGACTCGGTGGTCGTCTTGCCGAACATGGTTTTCAGGGTGACGCTGAAACCTTTGTAAAGAGTTGCAAAGATTTCGCCGACTTCTCTCACGATGGATGGCATTGTGAAGTCACTTTATCAAAGTTCGTCAGGACGCGCAAATAACGCAGCGCTGGCGAGAGTTTCGGGTCGCTACCGGCTGTCATTTGCATGCCCGAATCCCCTTCCGCCTAGGGCTGAGCGACATGAAAATCTGTTTATCGGCGACGCTCGAAGGGCCTAAAAATTGTCGATTAGGCTGCACCGCCGTCCTTTATTTTCTGTGAGTTAGCGTCGTTTCTAATCCCTGCTGTGTCGATTAGAATTTGAGGGGCTTGGCAAGGGGGCCTACCCTTCTAGGGCTTTCAAAAACCGATCACTAGGAGTGTCGTATGATTCCGTGCGCGGAGCCGGGGGCAGATCACGGTTGCTCCGCCATCGACCGTGGTGATGCGATTCTCGGCGTCGTAGGTGTAGCTGTGGCTTCCGTCGTTAGCAACCAAGGTTGCTGTGCAGCACCCTTTCTGGGGTGACGTGTCTATCCCCCTCCCGGTGCCTGCGGCACCGCTCCTCCGGCGCTCCCCGGCGCGAGGCGTTAACCGCCAGCAACCGAAGCCGAGGCTTCCGACGCGAGAACGAAATCCTTGGCGAGGATGTTGATCGTGCCCCCTGGCGGGATCAGATTGATCCTAAAGTGCAAAAAGCCCTCGAAGTTATCGTAAGTGTTGTTAGCAGACAGCTTTGCTAGCCAGTCGGATTCCGACGAACAGTTTGCATCTGAGATATCATCGGAACACTGGCTCTTTCCCTCTAAATCTACTTCTAGTTTGACATAGGTGCTCTCCTTGAAGACCATCTCGACAGGCCTCAATGCACCTTGCTCTCCAAGCAACTGCAATGAAATCTTCACCATCTCTTGTGAATTGTCTCTGTAGAAACACAAACCCAACAGCTTGGAGTCGTGCCATCGAACGCCGTTAAAACGCCTTACGATTGATTCGCTCATCTGAGCCTCACAGTCTCAAAATGGTCCTAGAAACAATGCGCTTGAGCACTCAAAATGCCAAACCGCCCAGAACCCACGGACCCCACTCGGGGGCAGTCGCAATGACCGTATGAATCACTCCAACCACACCCGCTGCTCCTATGCCGACGGCGACTACTTTCATGTTGTTTCTTTCTTCCGGTGTGAGCGGTCGTCTGGGTCCACGTTGTGGTTTGGGACCGCCATGATCCCAGTCGTGAGCATGTGGCTCAGGGTCGTGGGGATGGCCTTTGGTGTCCACATCCTTGACCGCGTTACCATCAGGACCAAATTCTCTCTCAGTGCCATTAGGGTACTTAACTTTTGTGTTTGGTGGGCCCTTGACAGGCGTACGAGGCCCACCCGACGCTGATGACGGTTGCTGATTCTGCTGGTTTTGGTCTGTGTTCTGCTGTTGGGCCTTCGCCTTTTCTGCGGCAGCAACTTGGTCATCCTCGGCAGCCGTTGGCAACGAGCTTTTCGTACAAGAACCGCCTACTGCGCCTCCAGGAGCGGCTGGCTTGCAGTTTGTCTCGCTTGTAGCTGCGCCACCATGCTCGTTGCCCTCGTGACCGTCTGACCTGCTCCCCTCATTCCGCGCAGAAGGATATATGATTTTCGGCCGCACGGGTGTGGTTTCGGAGTCGATGCGGCGGAACGCGGAGAGGGGGAGAGCATGTCCAAGCGAAAGTTCTCGGAAGTGGAGATGATCGGGGCGCTCAATCTGATGGATTCTTGGCGCACGGCTGCGGTTGTGGGTCGGTAGTTGGGTGTTTGGAAGCACACCCTTTATGCG
>JBOGNE010000068.1:0-125628 GCA_050747005.1 Candidatus Acidiferrales bacterium | reverse complement strand
TGCGTGGCGTGGTCGCGGATCGTTCCGCGCAGCATCGGATAGCCAGCTTCGAGCGCATCAAGAACGGACCGCTGCGTCGCCTGTCCCTGAACCTCGAGCGTGACTTCGCCGTCAACGTGCGCCAGCGTTCGCAAATGCGCCGGAAGTATCACTCGGATCATGCCAGCGTCTGCACTTCGACGGACAGCACTGCCGGAAGGTCGCGAACGATTGGCACCCAACTATCTCCAGCATTAGCCGACGCGTAAACTTGCCCGCCGGTGGTGCCGAAATACACTCCGCAAGAATCGAGCGAGTCAACAGCCATCGCATCGCGCAACACGTTGACGTAGCAATCTCGTTCCGGAAGGCCCTTGCTGAGCGCCTCCCATTCGTTTCCGCCGCTGCGGCTGCGGTACACGCGCAGCTTCCCATCCATCGGAAAGTGTTCTGAATCGCTCTTGATTGGCACAACGTAGATCGTCTCCGGCTCGTGCGCGTGAACGTCAATCACAAACCCGAAGTCCGTCGGCAAGTTCCCGCTGACCTCGTCCCACGAATCGCCAGCGTTGTTGCTGCGCATCACGTCCCAATGTTTTTGCATGAAAAGCACGCCCGGACGCGACGGGTGCATCGTGATGTGGTGAACGCAGTGCCCAACTTCGGCATTCGGGTCGGGGATATATTGCGACTTCAGCCCGCGATTGATCGGCTTCCACGTTTCGCCGCCGTCGTCGGTGCGGAACGCGCCCGCAGCTGAAATCGCGATGAATATCCGCTGCGGATCGCTGGAGTCCAGAATGATCGTGTGCAGGCACAAGCCGCCCGCCCCCGGCTGCCAGCTCGGTCCTGTGCCGTGGCCACGCAATCCGCCGAGCTCTTGCCAGTTTTGCGCGCCATCGGTCGAGCGGAAAAGCCCGGCATCCTCGACTCCAGCGTAAACCGTATCCCGGTCGGTGAGCGAAGGCTCGAGATGCCACACTCGCTTGAACTCCCAGGGATGCTGCGTACCGTCGTACCACTGATGCGTGGTGAGCGGCTTTCCGCCTTGCGCCGACGTGTCGTAGGCAAACTTGTTGCTATCGGTCTTGGGCACTCCCGGCGGAGCAGCGGCCGCTTCGCCCGGCGGCGTGCCCGGCTGTATCCAGGTTTTGCCGGCGTCATCGGAGCGTTGAATGATTTGCCCGAACCAGTCGCTGCACTGCGATGCGTATAGCCGATTCGGATCCGCGGGAGATCCTTTCAGATGGTAGACCGGCCATCCCGCAAAATGCGGGCCGGCCACATCCCACTTTTCGCGCTTGCCATCCGAGGTCAGCACGAAAGCTCCCTTGCGCGTTCCAACTAGTACCCGTACTTTGCTCATCCTTTTCTCCTTGAATTCCGCGGGATGACCCCTGCGCGAATCGCGTCGTATGGTTCTTCTATTTTTGTTTTGAACCGCCATTCAAGTTGCCAGGCAACACGAATTTCGGCAACATTATTTTCGTACGGGAATGAGCGTGCGCAGGCGACGATCGCGCAGGAAAAGTCCTCCCCAAAGCACAATCCCAAAAATCACCGGCGCCAGCATCTCGAATGTCGGATATCCGGCGCGAAGATTGGTGACGGTAGCGCCGCCCAGATAGCCGGTCAGCAAGATTGCGCCGAGAATTGCGGTCCGCGGAATCGCGTAGAGGATGGTGCAAATAAGCAAAACGATTCCGACGCCGACAATCTCCCGCGCCGAAAATCCAAGCTGAGCTGCTGCCTTCAGCACTGCGGGAACCTTGAGCACTTTGGTGACGCCATCGAAAAGCAGGAACAACACGACCAGGACGCTGATCACGCGTCCCGTCCAGAGCATCGATTTCGAGGCCGGTTCGGTTTGACTCCGTAACGAAGTAGCGGTTGCCTCTGATTGCATCGACTTCCTCCTACTCTCTTGAGTCGTAAATTCGTTGCAGTGCTCGTAGAGCACAATGGATTCAATAAATTCCGACCCTGCCTGTCATCGTAGGGGCGCTGCTTGCTGCGCCCCTCTTACGCCGGGACGCGACACTAACCCTGCTTGAGCCACGACCCGTTTCAAATGCAGGCAACAACGGAGTCGAATCTCGTTCTCGCCAGCGCCGCCGGGTTTCAGCCAGCACTTCTTCGCGACTCTTCGCCATTTCCGCGATGACGGCGCATGGCGCTCCCGTATGTTCGTGCCGCGCTCCCCAAATGAGCAACTCCAAAAGCACCGGCGCCAGATCGATTCCCTTCTCCGTCAGCCGGTAGTTCACTCTTCGTCCATCCGTCTCGTCTGACTCGGTAATAATGATCCCCTTGGCCTCAAGCCTTTTTAGACGATCCGCCAGGATGTTTGTCGCGATCCCTTCGCCGGATTTCTCGAACTCCGTGAACGTCCGAAAGCCTCGAACCATCAAATCGCGAATGATCAACAGCGACCAGCGGTCCCCGAACATTTCGAGCGAGATGCTTACAGGGCACCCCGACCGGTGTTTCATTTTCGTCTTCGCAATCACGCCGACACACTACCAATATCACTTGCAGAATACAAGTTAAAGTGCGATGCGGAATCACGGAAAAACACGCAGATAAAACAGCGCGATTGCTGTCGGGAACGGGGTTACACCAGGGATCGCTCCTAACAGACACTGGTCTGAAATGCAATTCGGTTGAGCAATGTCACGGTCTTGCCTTATATTCTACCCGAGACGGAAGGGATCTGAGCCAGTCTCTTGGGGTGACGGAAATGCACAGATGGAAAAGTTCGCTCAGCACGGCGTTGTTGCTGGTCGTGTTCGGCCAGTGTCTGCAGGCGGGTGCACAGAAGCCTAGCGGAGACGAAATTCCACAGTACATCCTCTCGGGCGCGGAAGCCTACAAGGCTGATGGGCCTGAGGCAGCCATCAAGGCTTGGCTTAAAGACAGCCCTCTCGATGGCAGCAAGGAGGCGCTCGCTCAGGCGAACGTTTTGCGACAAATCCAAGATTTTTACGGTGCGTACAAAGATTTCGATGTTATCCGATCTCAAAACATATCGCCCAAAATCCAGACTATTTACCTGACTCTGAACTACGAAAAAGGCCCCTTATTTGGGAAATTCGTTTCCTACCGAACGGACCATGGCTGGGTCCTCACAAATTTTGCATTCAACACAAAACCCGAGAACATACTCCCCGGCTGTCAGTGATTTGTAACTCAAGAGCACAAGCTGCGAGATTCTAGGACGCTGCTACGCCGTGCCGCGCTCGGCGAGATACACGCCGAGCAGCACAAGCGCCGTCCCGGCGAGCAGATTACCCGTCGGATGCTCGCCAAGGAAAGCCACGGCGAGAAGGATCACCACGGGCGGCTGGAAATAACTGATCGCGCCGACGCGCGAAGCCGTCATGTATCGCAAAGCCCAGTAAAAAATGGTGTATGCAATGATGGAACTGCCGATGGCCATGTAAGCCATTCCGGACCATCCGACCCAGCCAACGCTGCTCCAATCAAGGTGAATTCCCTGCCGGATCGAGAGCGGAAGAAGAAGCAGCGCGGCGGCAACGCCAATAAACGTGTTCATCGAAACGGCGTCGTATTCCTCGGCGATTTTTTTTCCCAGCACGGTGTAGACCGCAAAACCCACGGTACCGCCGAAAGTGATGACATCGCCGAAGAGAAACGGCGAGTGGAGCGGCGAGCCCTGTTCGGCTTCGAGCAGCAAAACGCCCGCAAACGACAACAGCATCCCTATGACCTTGGCGGACGTAAGCGCTTCGAGTTTCATCGCGCGCGCCAGGAGAAGAATGATGATCGGCCCGACGGCGATGATGACGGCGGAATGGTCGGACGTGGTGTAGTTGAGCCCAACCGTAAAGAGGCCCTGGTTCAGCACCACGCCGAAAAACCCAAGATAGATGTAGGCCCAGATGTGCCGCGCGCGAACGGGGCTGCGATTGCGACGCGCGAAGTAAATCGCAAGCATCAGAATTGCGGCGAGCTCCAGGCGAAAACAGGCCAGCGTGATTGGATCGAGATGGCGCAGCGCGATTTTGCCCGCGACGTAATTGAAGGACCACAAGAACAGCATGACAACGAGCCAGAAAATGAGCGAGAACACGCTCGGACGGCGAGACGAGGAATTGGACGATGCGAATCCGGGCGCGGCCAAGATTTACTCGAGGACTTCGCGGCGGCGAGTGAGCGAGTCGATCAGATCGAGACGCGGGGCGTAGCCGATTCCGGGAGCGGTGGGAACGCGGATGGTGCCCTTCGAAGTCACTTCGACTTCCGGTTCGATAATATCCTGGGCCCAGTAACGGCGGCTGGCGGAGACATCTCCCGGCAGGGAAAAATTCGAGAGTGTGGACATCGCGATGTTATGCGCCCGGCCGATGCCGGATTCGAGCATGCCGCCGCACCACACCGGCACCGATTTCGATTCGCAAAAGTCCTGGATGCGGCGAGCGGCAGTGTAGCCACCAACGCGGCCGAGCTTGATATTGATGATCCGGCAGGCGCCAATCTCGATGGCCGCGCGCGCCTGATCGAATTCGTGGATGCACTCATCGAGGCAAATCGGTGTTTGCAGCTCGCGCTGCAACTGCGCGTGCGAATAAATGTCGTCCCAGCCGAGCGGCTGCTCGATCATGATGAGATAAAACGCGTCGAGCTGCTTCATCAGAGGCGTGTCAGCAAGGGAGTACGCCGAGTTGGCGTCCGCCATCAGGCGAACGCGCGGAAAACGTTCGCGAACGGCGCGGACGTATTCGACGTCCTGGCCCGGCTGAATTTTTACTTTAATTCGCTGGTAGCCTGCGGCCAGCTCCTTCTCAACCTTCGAGAGCAGATCGGCGATTGACGCCTGAATGCCGATCGAGACACCGCACGAAATTTCTTCGCGCACGCCGCTCAGAAGTTTCCAGAGCGGCATGTTTTTCTGTTTCGCTTCCGCGTCCCACACCGCGGTTTCCAGGCCGCCCTTGGCCATGTTGTGGCCGCGAATGGGCGCCAGAATGTCGAATATCCCGGATGCGGAGCCGAATTCCCTGCCGCGCAACATCGGCCAGACATGATCGCGAAGAATGTGCCAGGCCGTTTTGACGGTTTCGTAGGAATAAAACGGGTCTTCTCCAGCCGTTGATTCGCCCCATCCGCTCGCACCTCCAATATCCGCCTCGATCAGCAGGATCCGGCGATGGTCGGTGGTGCCGAAACTCGTCTGGAATGGCGCCAGCAGCTTCATGTGGATTTCGCGCAGCGTGATTTTGTGTATCCGCATGATCGCTTCGATGCCTTTCATTCCGCCGGCGATTTAGGCAACCGGAGACCGGCGACGGAGTCTCGTTGCTCGAGAATGTAATCGGTTGATGTGCCGCTGTTCTCGATGCTCGTAGCGACGTAACCACGTTCAAAATATCCCTGGAATTGTGCGCGAACTTCGGACTGAATGCGCGCGCCAGCCGCGGGATCTTTGGATTTTAGCTCGACGATGTCTGCTGGGAGTGAAATGCAAACCGGGGAACTCGCCGATTGCGCGGCCAAGTTATCGGGCAGCGCCTTTCCCCCCAGGATTCCACACACGCGCGGCGAATCGAGCCACCATTCGGCGATCAGGCGATCGGTGGGAAGTCCCGCGTGCAGCGGGCTCTCCGTAATGCCGTAACAATTGGGAATAAAGCGTCGCGCGATCGCGCCGAGTCGGACAAAATTGAAATGAGCGTTTTTGAGTTCCAGCGGATCGAACGTCCATTCAATCAGTTGGATTCCTCGCTCCAAGGCTTCCTCCCGCTGGCGGAGTTTCAGTCTCCGGCCAACCCCCGCGTTTTGATATTCGGGAAGCACCGCGGTCATGTGCGAATGGAGGAATCGCTCGCCGCTGCAAGGCCTCTGCCCGTCCGAACCCGCCGAACCGCGAATACCTGCCAGCGCCAGCGAGAAACCGACCATCCGCTCGCCGTCGTCCGTCTTCTCGGCGTCGATGAATGCCCCGAGCGTAAGACCCCCTGTATGGTGCGCCACGACGAAGATGGCTGACGGAACGACGATATCCTCGCCCCAGACGAGATGCTGCAGCTCAACGCACTCATCGTATTCGGCAAGCGTGTGGCAAGCACGAATTTGAATCTCTATAGTCACCTTAATATGCCCGATCTATCGTGCTCCTTTTAGCTGGATGTGGAAGAATCCTCGTGGCCGTCATTCTGAGCGAAGCGAAGAATCTCTCTTAGCGGCCCCAAAGAGTCTTGACGCGCACCGTTTTCAACAAGCTGCTAAGGGCTGAAACTTTTCGACTCGTTCCAGAGCTCTTCCATGCGCTCGCGCGAAAGGTCGGCGAATTGCTTCCCATCGCCGGCCGCCGCGCGTTCCATCCAGGTGAAGCGCTCTTTGAATTTACGATTCGCTCTCTTGAGCGCGATTTCCGGATCGACGCCGAGAAAACGGGCGACGTTAACGGCCACGAAGAGAATATCCCCCATTTCTTCTTCGACGTGCGCGGATGGTTTGGCTGCATTCGCATTCCCGCGAACAGCGGGCGCGGCATCGCCCAGCGCGGCGCGAAGTTCGCGCGTCTCTTCATCGAGTTTGTCGAAAAGTCCATCGAGACGATCCCAATCGAAACCCACATGCGACGCGCGGCGCGTGAGTTGGTACGCTTCGAGAACCGCGGGGAAAGAACGCGGCACGGCCGAAAGGATCGATTCATCGGCCGCCGCGCGCTTGCTAGCATCCAGCTTGGCGGCCTCCTCAACCGCGCGCTCCTCGGCCTTGATCTGCTCCCAATTCTTGAGCACCTCGGCGGTAGTCCCCGCCCTCGTCTCGCCGAAAACATGCGGATGTCGGCGAACCATCTTGGCGTGAACCGATTCGATGACGTCGGCGATCGTGAAGCAGCCAGACTCCTCGGCAAGGACGGAATGAAAAACAACCTGCAGCAGTAAATCGCCGAGTTCGGAGGAGAATTTGCGAGGGTCACCGGATTCCATCGCGTCGAGAACTTCGTACGTTTCCTCGATCAGAAACTTGCGAAGCGATTCGTGAGTCTGCTCCCGGTCCCATGGGCAGCCACCGGGCGCACGAAGCCGGCTTTGCAGCGCGACCAGCTTTTCGAACCAGGCCCCCACTCCGGTACCAGCTGCTGGCGCGGCAGGTTGGCCCTCACGTGCGAACGGCTGGGCTCCTGCCCGACCTTTCCGGCGAAGCTTCTGCCCCGAGCGCGACGTTGAGCGCGATTTGGGGCGTGGATTTCGATTCGCCTTGCGGGCTTTTTTTCGGCGCGGGGACACGACGGGTTTGGGCGCTCCTGAGTAATCCCACAATTTACAGGGTGCGATACGAACTAACAAGCGAAGAATCGCGATGCGCCTGGGCGACAGAGGGGGAGCAACGCTTGTCGCCATATAAAGCGGATGTTAGACTTTTAACTAACAAATCACAACGAATGAGGGCGCAAAAGTGGCTGACTCGAAGCAAGATGAGAGCTTCAAGGTAATTGACCGGCGGCACTTTACGGAAAGCGGCGAGCTCCGGCAAGACGTGGTGGAGCAGGAAAAGCGCGAAGAAGAAGCGGCCAAGAAACACGCCGCCGCGAACCCCAAGCCCGCAAGGGACGCGCAGCCCGCCGCGACCGCGCCAGGCGAAAGCGCGTCTGGCATCGTTGCCCCTGCCGGCGCGAACGCTGGTGGAACCGCCACATCGGGCGAAGAAGGCGTAGCCGACGCGGAAGCCATCCCGCCGTCCCGCAGTTTTCAGATGCTCGTGGACTTTCTCACGCGGAATGCCGCGGCCATGCTGGGTGGAATGGCGGACCCTCGAACGGGACAGGCATTTGTGGACCTCGAAGGCGCGCGGGAAGTGATCGACATGCTGGACGCGCTCCGCGAGAAGACCAAGGGAAATTTGTCGAAGGAAGATGACCAACTTTTGATCGAAGTGCTCGGAAGCCTGAAGCTTTCGTTCATGGAAATTTCGAAGGCCGCCGCGGACCAGATGGCGAAGAAGGTCAAGGGAAAGTGAAAGTGACGACGCGTCAAGCATTGTCATCCTGAGAGAGCGGCGCGACCGAAGGACGCTCCTTCGCGAGTGGCCGGCATCGCGGATCGCTCTGTAGATCATCGAATTGGTCTTTGCGGCTTGAACGCGCGCCTCGCGCGGATGAGATTCCACGACTCGACGCTAGTCCCACGATGCCAACTCTTAAGCTGACCGTGCTCGGCTCGGGCACCTCGATGGGCGTGCCGACAATCGGCTGCCATTGTGCTGTGTGCGAATCGAATGATCCGCGCGACCGGAGAATGCGGCCGTCGGTGCTGCTATCGTATGCCGGCCGCAACGTGGCGATCGACACGACTCCCGATTTCCGCGCGCAGGCCCTGCGCGAACGGATCGACCGGCTGGACGCGGTCCTCTACACGCACGGACATGCCGACCATATACTCGGCCTCGACGATATTCGCCCGTACAACCTGAAACAAAAGAGCGTGATGCCTATCTATGGTGCGGAAAGCACGCTTGCGATTTTGCGCCGGACGTTCGCATACGTTTTTTCGCCGGCGCCCGCGGGAAGCTGCGTTCCATTGGTGGACCTCCGCGCGATTGATGGACCCTTCGAATTATTCGGCCTGCGAATTACGCCGGTGCACGCCATGCACGGACCGGAAGCCGTGCTTGGCTATAGATTCGGCAGCGTCGCATATCTCACGGATTTCAGCCGCGTGCCGGAAGAATCAAAACCCCTGCTCCGCGGGCTCGACCATCTCATTCTGGATGCGCTGCGTTATGCGCCGCATCCGATGCATTCCACCGTGGATCAGTCGCTCGCGCTGGTCGAGGAATTGAAACCCGGGCGCGCGTGGTTCACGCACATCTGCCACGACCTGGGTCACGAATCGGCGAACGCGAAGCTCCCCGAAAACGTGCGCTTAGCGTATGACGGATTGAGTTTCGAGGTGGAAACCTAATGCCGCTCGAAGTGATGCATTCATCCGAGGAATGGCGGATGCGGCTGGGCAACACGCGCCCGCGAACGGCAGTCACCGTCGGCAATTTCGACGGGGTGCATCTCGGTCATCAGAAAATTTTGCGAGGCGTGGCGGATCGTGCGCGGGAAATGCGGCTGATGAGCGCCGCGCTCACTTTCTATCCGCATCCGGCGCGCGTGCTCCGGCCGGAGCAGGCGCCTTCCCTGCTTGCAACCCTGCCGCAGCGTCTGGCGGCGTTCGATGCGCTGGGAATCGAAGCAGCGATGGTGTTGCAATTCGATGCGGCGCTGGCGAAGATAACGGCGGAAGATTTTGTACGCAGGTTTCTGGTGGAAGCGATGTGCGCTCGCGTAGTCCTGGTGGGCGCGAATTTTCGATTCGGGCACGGAGGAGCGGGCGACGTCAAGCTTCTCACCAAGATTGGCAAAGATCGCGGATTTGAAGTCGAAAGCGTCGACCCAGTTCTAATCGGCGCCATGCTCGTTTCGAGCACGGCGATCCGGCAAGCGTTGCAAGAAGGACGAGTGGCCGACGCGCGGCAAATGCTGGGCCGGCCGTTTGCCCTCGCTGGCGCAATTCAGCCGGGGACGGGACAAGGCCGCAAGCTCGTGGTGCCCACGCTGAATCTCGCGACCTTCCAGGAAACGCTGCCGAAGAAAGGCGTGTACGCCACCGAAGCGGCGGCCGGCGGGAAAATATATCGCGCCGTGACAAATGTAGGCCTGCGCCCGACGTTTCATGGAGCGAAGCTGACCATCGAATCGCACCTCTTCGATTTCGCGGAAACTCTCACCGAAGGGCCGCTGGAAGTGCGCTTCTGGGAGAGGTTGCGCGACGAAAAGAAATTTGCCGGACCGGAAGAATTGCGCGCTCAGGTGCTCAACGATATCGAAACCGCCAAGAAGGATTTTGCACGAACTGCCGGCGTCCCATCCCCAAAATAATTTAAATACCGGCCGTACAGGCCATTGTAGGGGCGCTGCTTGGCTTGCTGCGCCCTGCTTATGCTGCAGCGCCGCCCTTCAGGGCGGCATGTGGAACGCAGGCCAACACATTACAATCTCATCACTTCGCGCGGCAATCGCCGCACAGCCCGCCGACCTCGGTGCGCGCGACGCTGATCTCGATGTTGCAGTCGCGCGAAATCTGCTTCATCAAATCCTCGTAGAGCTGGCTTTCAAATTCGCGGACTTTCCCGCAGCGGATGCAGGCGACGTGAATGTGGTCGCGCGGGCCGTGGCTTTCATAATAGTGACGATCGCCGCGAAGGTGCAGCAGATCGAGCTCGTCAATCAGCCGATGCCGCTTGAGCAGATCGATCGTGCGGTAGACCGTCACCGGCGTGATGTTCGAATCGATCTTGTGCGCACGCCCGAAGATTTCGGCCGCGTCGAGATGCCGGCGCGCTGTTTCCATTACCTGCAGGATCACTCGGCGCTGGCGCGTCAGCCGAATCCGGCGCGAGCTTAGCTCGCGTTGCAGGTGACCGGGAGGCTCGTGAACGTTGATGCGCTCGCCCGTGGATACGCGATGTGCGGGTGTGGCGGACATGCTGCCCTTCCGAATCGCATTATAGCAGAAGAGAAAAGAGCCTGCGGATTGTTCCCTGTCCTCGCCCCTTTACGTGTCAAGCGAAACGAGGAACCTGCTGTTTTTTAATCCAAGACAGCTGCAGATGGATCGCATTTGTCCGGAGCCCGGAGACCTACTCAGCTTTTCCCGCATTCGCCGAAGCCGCTTTCGATTCTCCCATCTCTTCGGCCTTTCCGGTCGCGGCCTCGGTATCTTCGCCGAGTTCTGCAAGATCGTTATCGGCGGCGGATTCCCGGCTGGCTTCAGTATCTCCAGTTGCCACTTCGCCGGTCGTTTGCGATGCCTCGCCAGATTCCGAAGATGCCGGGCTAAAGCCCGGCGCTACAAAATCACCTGGCTCGCCCTCCGGTTCGTTCGGGGCGATGCCGTCATCGCCGAGAGCCGATTGCGCGAGCTGCTCGAATTCCTTGAGGCTGGGCAGCTCTTCGAGATCGGACAAGCCGAAGCGCATCAGGAATTGCTTCGACGTGCGATAGAGAATCGGGCGGCCAATCACTTCCTTGCGGCCGGCCGTGGTGATAAGGCGCTTCTCAAGCAAGGTCTTGATCGTTCCGCCAACGTTCACGCCGCGAATCTCGTTGATTTCGGGCGCGGTGACCGGCTGCTTGTACGCGATCACGGCAAGCGTCTCGAGCGCGGGCATCGTCAGGCGCAGTGGCGGCTGCAAGCTCTTGATAAATTTGCGGACGGCTTCGTGATGCTGCGGCTTGGTGTAAAAGCGCCATCCGCCTGCGACTTTGCGGACCTCGATGCCGCGGTCTTCCGTCGCGTAAGTCGCGGTCAGAAAATCCAGCGCGACGCGCGCTTCAGCCTTTTCGACGCCGAGCGCGTGCGCGATCTGGTCGAGCGTGGCAGGCTCGTCGGCGGCGTAAATGATGGCTTCGAGCGCAGCCTGGATTTCAATGGGCTTCATTCTCTCACCTGGCACGAAACAACATTAAGCCACAACATGATCCGCGTCATTCTGAGGACCGTTTTGTGGTCCGAGGAATCTCTCTTCTTCTTTGGCATCCCCACGAAGAAACATTTCGTCGTCGCCGTCACAGATATTGCTCCTCAATTTTCGACATTGCGTCGGGCCCGGCGAAGACGGCGTCAAACATTCTGTGCTTGCGCAGCGCGATGTCCTCGAAAAGTTCCGCCTGCACCAGAATCACAGCTTGCATGCGCACCATTTCGAGCACGGCAAGTAGCGCGACGATCATCGCGTTGCGCGTTTCGCAGGTCTCGAAGAATTCGATCATCGAGACGGGCTCGTCGGTCGCGGTTAGACGCACGCGCAGCCGGTCCATCATCTGCGCGATCGAAACGCTGTCGTGACGCACCTCGAATTTCGTCACTTCCTTGCGGCGTTCGAGCACCTGCTGGAACACTTTGACGAGGTCGACGAGCGAAACCACCAGTTCGCCTTCAACGGCGTCGCCTGTATAGAGCGACCGGTCTGGATGCGACCAGACGTGATCCTCCACCTGCTGCTTTTGATACAGAAGCTGCGCCGCGCTCTTGAATTTCTCGTGTTCGAGCAGGCGATGAACTAGCTCGTCGCGCGGATCTTCCTGCGCGTCCGACCCTGCGAGCGGGTCAGGCGGCAGAAGCATTTTCGATTTGATATGGATCAGCGTCGCGGCCATGTAAACGAAATCGGCCGAAACGTCGATGTCCAGCTTTTCGAGCTGATGGATGTAATCGAGATACTGCTCGGTGACCTTCGCGATGGGGATATTGTGAATGTCCATCTCCTGCTTGCGAATCAGATCAAGCAGGAGATCAAGCGGCCCTTCAAACACTGGCAGATTAATTTTATAAGGCGTCGCCATAAACCCACCTCTTTACTTCCGCAACAATTCGTCGTTCGTCATTCTGAGCGAAGCGAAGAATCTCTCTTCTCGAAAATGCCAAGCAAAAGAGAGATTCTTCGGGCTACAAGCCAGCCCTCAGAATGACGCGCGGCTTTTTCCAACAAGCTACACGCCTTCGTAGGGGCGCTGCTTGCTGCGCCCGTCACTTGCCGCTCACCGCCTTGCGCGCATCATGCCATTTGAAAATCGCGTTGCGCACGCGCTTCATCGTGCGTTTGGCCGTCTTACGTGCCTGCGCCGAACCAGCGTCGAGGATATCCCAAACCTGTTGCGGATGCGCCTCAAATTCTTTGCGCTTGGCTTGTACCGGCTCGATCCAGCGAACCAGCGAATCGGCCATGAGCTTCTTGCAATCCACGCAGCCGATAGCCGCGGTTCGGCATTCGCGATCCACTCGCTCAATAGTTTCCGGCGGCGAAAACAGTTTGTGCCACGCAAATACCGGGCAGATTTCGGGCCGCCCCGGATCGGTGCGCCGCTGGCGCTGCGGGTCCGTCATCATGTTCCCGACTTTCTTGCGAATCTCTTCCGGCGGATCGCTCAACCAAATCGCATTGTTATACGACTTTGCCATCCGCCGCCCGTCGAGTCCCGGCAGCCTCGGCGTCTCGGTAAGCAGGTGAGCCGGCTCGTTCAGCGGCTCGTCTACGTTGAAAAATTTGGAGGCTCCTTTGTAAGCTCGCTCAGCCCCGACAATAAAGTTGGATTGCCCTACCTCGCTCGCGGCCTTCCAGAAATAAAGGTTCAGCACCGCGGTTGGGATCTTTCCATCCGCTAACAACGGCAATGTCTCTCCGTACAACGCTCTCAGGGCCGGAACGTTAGTTGGATCAAACAGTTCGGTCTTAATCCGGAAACCAAAGTGAGCGTTGAAGCGGCGCACGATCTCTCGGGTCAGTTCGACGTGGGGAACCTGATCTTCGCCGACCGGAACAAAATCGGCATCGTACATCACGATGTCGGCCGATTGCAGTAGCGGATAGCCGAGGAAGCCGTAAGTGCCGAGATCGCGATCCTTAAGATTTTCAATTTGCTCTTTGTACGTCGGCACGCGCTCGAGCCAACTCAGCGGCGTGATCATCGAGAGCAACAGGTGCAACTCGGCGTGCTCCAGTATCGACGACTGGATGAACAGCGTTGACTTCGCCGGATCGAGGCCCACCGAAAGCCAATCCGTAGCGACTTGCAAAGTGTTTTCCGCGATCGAAGACGTGTCTTCGTAATGCGTCGTGAGCGCGTGCCAGTCCGCCACGAAGAAAAAGCATTCGTATTCGTCCTGCAGCTTCAGCCAGTTCGACAGCGCGCCGAAGTAATGCCCAAGGTGCAGCCGGCCCGTTGGCCGCATCCCGCTCAGCACTCGTTTACGTTTTCCCACGCGAGAAATAATCTCCTGTGGTCTGCTTAGTCGATCGTTTTGCTTTTAGTTTGTAGGGGTGCTGCTTGCCGTGCCCGATTTCTGATTGCACCCACCGCCGCCACGACAACTTTCTTGCCCGTCATTCTGAGCGAAGCGAAGAATCTCTCTTCGTAAGGCGCGGAAAGAAAACTCTCAGCATCACGCGCTCGCAATCACGTCCGGAGCAAATCCCGCGCGATCACCATCCGCTGCATTTCGCTGGTGCCTTCGTAAATCGTGAGCACGCGCGCGTCGCGATAGAACCGCTCAACGTCCGTTTCGCGTGAATACCCAACGCTGCCATGCACCTGCACGGCGCGATATGCCACGCGATTCGCCATCTCCGAAGCGTAGAGCTTGGCGCGCGATGCCTGAGCGCCCGACCGGCGCGAACCTGAATCCCCCGCGGACTTCGCGCTCTTCATCTCTCGGTCTCGAACGAACGCCGCGTAGTGCGTAAGCGCGCGAGCCGCTTCGATTTCAGTCTGCATGTCGGCAAGCATCCACTGGATCGCCTGGTACTCCGCGATCGGTTTGCCGAACGTTCGGCGCTGCTTCGCATAACGCACCGAAGCTTCCATCGCGCCCTGCGCGACCCCGATTGCCTGTGCGGCGATCCCGACGCGTCCGCCGTCAAGCGATTCAAGCGCGATTCGCAGCCCCTGCCCCTCTTCTCCGATGCGGTTTTCCGCGGGCACACGGCAGTCTTCGAACACGATTTCGGCGGAGCGCGATAGTCGCAGACCCATTTTATCTTCGTAGCGGCTGATTCGAAATCCGGGAAATGTTTGCTCGACGAGAAACGCCGTGACGCCGCGAGCGCCCGCTGCGGGATCGGTTTTCGCGAAAACGAGATACACGCCGGAAAAGCCGCCGCTGGTGACCCAGCTCTTCGTGCCGTTGAGGATGTAGTGATCGCCCTGTCTCACCGCGCGCGTCTGGATGCCGGCGGCATCGGAACCGGCTTGCGCCTCCGTCAGGCAGAAGCTTCCAAGGATTTCACCCTGCGCGAGACGCGTAAGATACTTTTTTTTCTGAGCCTCGCTGCCGAATTTCCAGACGGGCATGCCAACCACGGAATTCGTCACGCTAAGTGCCACGGCGAACGACGCGTCCACCCGCGCAACCTCCTCCAGCATAATCGCGTAGCTGACCGTGTCCGCCCCAGCGCCGCCCCATTCTTCCGGGATCAGCATTCCGCAGCAGCCCAGTTCGCCCAGCCGGCGAAACTCCGCCGCGGGAAACTTTTCCTCGCGCTCGTATTCGCGAAGAATCGGACGAACCTCCGTCTCCATGTAACGGCGGACGGTGTCGCGAATCAGTAGCTGGTCGCTTGTGAAAGAGAAATCCATGCCTCGTGGAACGGAAATGCTAGCATAGCCGGTATACAAAGTGGAAAGGCAGTTGGCGGAGCCGTCGATCGTTAGCAGTCAAGAGTTGAGGCGAGGGGCGGAGGCAGCATTCTTCACGCCGCGATCCCCGGGCTGTAGAGACGCGCGGCAACCCAGGTTTGCGTCAGGGCAAGGATTCACAGCTTGCGAAAAAACCCGCGTTTGTCATTCCGAGTCGCCGAAGGCGGCGAGGAAGCTGCTGTTTCCCTGGCGTTTCGTGAGAAGAAGATCCCTCGCGTCAAGCGACCTAACGAGGCGTTTATGATTTCACGAAACGACCTCCGGCTGCCTATCCAAGCAATCAGAAGTAGCACCAAAAGAATACCGGCGCGGATTATCACTCCCCCGGAAAACTCTCCGGAGTTCATAGCTTGATGAGTTCCCGCAGCCTCTTGGTCTGCGCACGTGAGACGGGAATTTCGCTGGTTCGCTTGTCGTCCATCTTGAGCAGGTAGCTCGACTTGAACCACGGCACGACTTCTTTGATGTGGTTAATATTCACAAGATACGACCGGTGCGCGCGCCAGAAAACTTCGGGGTCGAGCGACGCGGCCAATTCCTCGATGGTGCGGTAGTTTGAGACTCCTTCGGTGTCGCGCGCGAACATCGTGATCGTCCCGTCCTGGATCGAAGCGTAGATGACATCCTCTGCATCGACCAGAAGCATCCGCGATTGCGATTTCATCAGCAGCTTCACTGGCTGAGCCGACTTCACGGCGGGCGTAGTTAGCTGGCCGACCAGCGATTCAAGCAGCTCAACTGGCGACGTATTCGCTTCGATCATTTTTTTCGCGCGGTGAATCGCTTTCGCGATGCGGCCCTTCTCGAATGGCTTCAGCACGTAATCCACCGCGTTCACGTCGAAAGCCTGGATGGCGTAGTCGTCAAACGCGGTGGCGAAAACAATTTGCGGCAGCCGTACCCGGCGTTCGACGAGTTTCTTGATCACGCCGAATCCATCCAGGCCCGGCATGTGTACGTCCAGAAAGACAAGACCGGGATCGTGCTCCCTAATGAGCGCGAGAGCTTCCAGCCCGTTCTTTCCTTGCGCGACGAGATGGATTTCCGGAAAGCTTTTCAGAAGATACGCAAGCTCCTCGCGTGCCGGCCGCTCGTCGTCGATGATGACCGTGTTGATGGGCATGGAATCGCCAGAGCGAAGTATACGGGAAGCACGCGTACCGTGCTGCAATCTTTACATTGACGCGTCTACATGGGCGCGTCGCAGGTCTCCCTTTTGTCGAGGCGCTGTCAAGATCGGCGCACGGTACGGTCTGCCCGTTGCACGCAGTTGCGCGCGCGATCTAAGCGGAGCCGCGAAGCCGCGGTGCGCCGCCACTCTCGCCGTCTTAGAGGCGCTGCTTGTTTACCCTGACGCAGGAAGGGCTGCGCCCTTTGATGCGATGCGATAGAATCACGAGCGGCGGAAAGCGAACAGAGGAGCGGCGGTGAACGCGAAGAAGAGCAAGAAATCGCGACGGGCCAAAATCATTTCCAGAAAGTTGCTCCTCGAGGGGCGCGTTTTCAATGTGGTGCGCGAGCGCATAGTCGAACCGAGCGGTATCGAGGCCACCCGAGATTTGATCGAACATCCGGGCTCAGTGGTCGTTCTGCCCTTGTTTCCAGATGGGCGCATTCTGCTGATTCGCCAGTATCGGCATGCGGCCCGCCAGTATTTGTGGGAGCTCGTTGCCGGCCGAAAGGACGAAGGCGAAAATTTCGTCCAGGGAGCGCACCGCGAATTGCAAGAAGAAACCGGATATACCGCCAAGCGGATGCGCGCGCTGACGGAACTCTTCCCCACGCCGGGGTTCGTCACGGAAAAGATGGCGATCTTTCTTGCTGAGGACTTGAAAGCTGGCAAGGCCAATCCGGAAGAAGACGAGAAGATCGCGCTCAAGATATTGACGCTCGGCGAAGCGGAACGCTGGATTCACACCGGAAAAATTCGCGACGCAAAAACCGTTGCCGGAATTCTGTACTACGCGAGATTCGTCACGAACCAGCGATAAGCGCGGGGCCCACGCAGACTGCAGAGGGTGTTTGCCAGGGTGAGGGCCAAGTCCGCTCAGCCGTCATTCTACCTGCCCTGAACGCTCTTGGCGAAGGGAGCGAAGCGCGCCCTTCGCGCCCCGATGATTCGTATCGGGGAATCTCTCTTCGTCACAGTGTGAAGGGCAAAATCGGAGAGCATCGTATGGAAAACAGGGACGTCGCCAGGATACTGCGCGACACGGCGCAACTGCTTGAGATCGATGGCGCGATCATCGGCCGTTATCGCAGCTACGAAAAAGTGGCCGAACTGCTTTACAGCATGCACGAACGCATCGAGGAAATCGCCAAGGACGAGAAGAAGCTCAAGGAACTTCCCGGAATCGGCGACAGCATGGCCGAACACATCCGCGAAATCCTCGACACCGGTGACTACGCGCTGCGCAAAGAATTACTGAAAAAATATCCGCCTTCCCTCCTCGATTTGCTCCACCTTCAATCGCTCGGTCCGAAGAAAGTGGCGCTTCTCTGGAGCATGTTTCAGGTCGGCACCGTGGAAGGCGTCGAAAAGCTCGCGCGCGAAGGAAAACTCCGGGACCTCCCGGGCTTTGGCGAAAAGAGCGAACAAAATATCCTTCGCGCCACCGAGCAGTTCAAGAGATCCGCGGGCAGGTTCCGCCTGGACCAGGCCGATATCGAAGCGGAAAAACTCATCGCCTACATTCGCTCCGCTGGCAGTGCGGTTGAATCCGTCACTGCAGCCGGCTCGCTGCGCCGCCGCAAAGACACCGTCGGCGACCTCGATCTGCTCGTGAGCATGCGTCCGGGAAAAGACAAGCAGAGCGACGTGGACGCCGTGGCAGCGCACGTCCTCGCTTATCCCGGAATCGATCCGACGCTCGCGCACGGCGAAAATAAAGTCAGCTTCCTGCTTGGCACCGGCGTGCAGGTGGACGTTCGCCTGCTGAAGAAAGATTGCTTCGGCGCGGCGCTCCTCTATTTCACTGGATCGCGCGAACACAACGTCGCTCTGCGCGGGCGCGCTAACGACATGGGCTGGACGCTGAACGAATACGCCCTGACCACGCTGAAGAGCGGAAAAGTTGTCGCGGGCAAAACGGAAGAGGAAATTTACGCCAAGCTCAAGCTCGCGTGCATCGAGCCGGAGTTGCGCGAGATGGCCGGCGAAATCGAGGCAGCCGAGACCGGCAGGCTGCCGGAGCTGCTCAAGCCCGAAGACATTCGCGGCGATTTACAGATGCACACGACCGCGTCGGATGGCCGCAATTCGATCGAGGAAATGGGCCTCGCTGCGAAAGAACTCGGCTACGAGTACATCGCTCTCACCGATCACTCGAAAGCGGTGACCGTCGCGAATGGCATGGATGAGAAGCGCACGCTCGAGCAGATCAAGAAGATTCGCGCGGCGCAAAAACGGGTTCCCGGGATCCGACTGCTCGCCGGAATCGAGGTGGACATCCTCAAGAATGGCAAGCTCGACTTGGACGACGGAGTGCTCGCGCAACTCGACGTAGTCGTCGCGTCAGTGCATTCCTACATGAGCATGGGCCGCGAGGAAATGACCGAGCGCCTGCTCGCCGCCCTCGAAAATCCCTACACGCAAATTCTGGCGCACCCAACTGGCAGGCTGGTCCTTCGGCGCGATCCCTACGATTACGACATGGAAAAAATTCTCGACGCGGCGAAAACTCTTGGGGTCATCATCGAATGCAACGCCTATCCCGAACGCCTCGACCTGCGCGACGTTCATCTCCGTATGGCGAAATCGCGCGGCGCAAAAATCGTGATATCCACCGATTCCCACGCCACCCGGCATTTGAAGTTCATGCCTTACGGAGTGGCAACCGCGCGGCGCGGCTGGATCGAGAAGAGCGACGTGGTCAACGCGCTGCCGCTCGCGGAATTCCTGGCAGCGCTCAGGCCAAAACCTGGCGCGGCGCGACCGCCGGCACGGAAGGGCCGGGTTTTAACCCCGCCGTAAAACTCGCAAACGAGCGACGCTTTGTAGCGCCGGGCTTTAGAGCCTGTGTGATCACACCAGTTTTCGTCAGGGCACGGCTTCAGCCGTGCCGTAAGTGTCGCAAATATAATGCGGCTTCAGCCGCTGAGGGTCGGTCGAACGACTTCTCACACAGACTCTTTAGCTCGGCAAGCCGCCGTGAAGGACGGCGCTAACATGCTGCGCCCGGCGGTGAAGCTGGGGCATCGTTCTCCGCGGCGCAGCCCTGCACTGAGCGATTTGGCGAATGATGCTGCGCCCGCTGAGTTCTCGGTGCCACGGAACATTTTAAGAGCGTTCGGCGTATCTACGGGTGAAGAGCTTGGGTGACTACGTGAGTCTTGCGTCGGGCACGGTTTGCACCAAAAACCCTGAGCTTGTCATTCCGACGCGCCGAAGGCGGGGAGGAGTGGCAGTTTTCTCGCATTCCGTGAAAAGGCGTGTGCTGACAGGAGACAACCGAATGAAGAAAACGATTCTTGCGGGAGCAACCTTTGCGCTGGCGATCCTTGCGACAGGACTGGTGGCTGCTGCGCCGGTGCAAGCAGACGAGTGGTCGAAGACGTATCAAATCAGTGGAAAAGCAAATTTACAAGTCACCACGGGCGACGGCGATGTAACCATCACCTCGGCCGATCAAAAGCAAATCAACGCCAGGATTACGACCCAGGGTTACAAAATTGGCCCCGGCGGCGTGCAGGTCGTCGAGAGCCAGAATGGCGACAACGTCTCCATCGAATTGAAGTTTCCGCACATGAATTGGTTCGGTTGGAGCCGGCATTCGCTGCACGTTGATCTGGTGGTTCCACGAGCGCTCGACACGGACATCCACACGGGCGACGGAAACGTGACCGCGAAATTTCTGACTGGAAACCTGCGCTTCAACACGGGCGACGGAAACGTCACCACCGACGGCCTGCACGGTACCATCCAGATGCAATCGGGCGACGGCAACATCCTGGGGACGGATTTCGACGGCTCTCTCGATGCGCGCACCGGCGACGGCAACATCTCCGCGCGCGGCCGCTTTGATTCGCTCAACGTGAAAAGCGGCGATGGCAACGTCGACGCCGAAGCGGCGTCCGGCTCGAAAGTGAACAGTTGGTCGGTGGCCTCGGGCGACGGGCATATCACCCTGCGGGTTCCGAGCGACCTGCACGCCAATCTCGACGCAAAAACCGGCGATGGCGAAATCACCGTCGACGTGCCGCTCACAGTGTCCGGCTCTCTCAGCCGTTCGGCGGTGCATGGCACGCTCAACGGCGGCGGCGGTGAGCTTTCGCTGCGCTCCGGCGACGGCTCCATCCACATCGAGCGAATTTGACGGATTGCCTAGCGCCGCGTCCCGCCGGCTCTCTTCTGTCCTTGCCGCGTGTCGTGCCGAACGCGTGCCGTACTTGTAGGGGCACGGCATGCCGTGCCCGGCTCATGCCTGCTCTTTCACGTTTGCTTTCGACTAGGTAGCCTGTGGCTTGGTAACACAGTTCGTACAAATGCAGCCAAGGTGGTTGCCTTTCGTAGCGCCGGGCTTCAGCCCAGCATCTTTCCTCTTAGTCGCGTTGCACGCAGCCTACTGCGCCGTTTGCAGCCGTTGCAACCTCTTCTCCCGAATCCCTTGCTGCTTTTCAGGTATGAAACGGCGTCGTCTCGGCCAAGATACTCCGATCTAAATACAGTGAACGAAACTTCCTCCAACCGTCTTCCGAGTTCCACATGTGTTCCTCGGACACAGGGTGCGGGAATCGCTGAGTTTGGAAGTCGCTATAAATGCTGGGGTTAAGCACACCCCGAATCTGGCAAGCAGTTTGCACGTCACTCTCGAGACGGCGCTCCAGGGGGGAAACATCATGGTCGCCTACATAATGATCGGCATAATCGCAGTGCTGGCATTCTTGTGTCTGTCCGACGTGATCGCCGGTCCCGGCAACCGCAAAACCCGCTAGTTTTCCCGCCTACGAATTTCTGGTTCCGTCAGAGAGGCGGAAATGCCGCTCCCAATATCTTCCGATCCTACTTGCTTTCCAAGTTTGCAATCAGCTTTTCGTACAGTTTTATATTGGAGCGGCGACGTTCGATCAGAGGCTTCAAATTAAGTTCCGCAAGCCGCGCAAGCCCGACGTCGCGTTTGAGGTCTTTTCTCTCTCGCACAAGCGACACTCGGAGCCCAGCGAGTACTTTTCGTTGAAATAGTGTCATTTTGAAACTCTCGTTAGCGCAGCACCCTTCCGAATGAAGGTGGCCGACGTCGTCTATCGAGAGGTAGATCTTCCCGTCCTTCACACAAAACTCCGTGTGCTCCTCGATCCGCACCCAATCACCGCCGCGTTAGTCCTCAGCTCCGCCCTCTTGCCTTGAAACCATCCGTCAGAAATAATCACGCTTTCCCCTTGAATCACTACCGTCGCTTCGCCCTCTGCGAACCGATGGAGAACCCATCTCATTCCAAACGCTAAAAACCCCGGAACAGGTTCCCAAATGGAACTCTCAGCGATGTTATTGCTCCTTACAGCCTTGTTTTGCTTCCCTCAGATCGGTAGCTGTATACTTCGGTTCCATAATGACGACATGTCCACCTTTACTTTGAATGTTCCGAACGTCGTTGTCTGTGAGCCTGCCATGAAACTTTACTCCGGCGGGTAGTTCCCCTTCGACATACTGGAATTGCTTTCCACGAATACCAAACGAGTACATGTGACTGGTGACCTCGTCGGCAGGCCCCATTCTCTTCAGGATGACGCAACGGACTATTGGTGCCAACGTTCGCTCTGGCTGTGCCGCATCTGCCGAGGACTGAGCATTTCCAGTCATGGTTCCTGCCGGAGCTTGTGGATTTAGTTTTGAGGTTGACTGTGCGACTTGTGTCGCTGCGTGAACCTGACGGCATGCTCTGCCGTTGATGAGCGTTTCATCAGGCCCAATGTAATTGCCAGTTGCAGTTAGGTCCCGGCATTCCATCTGGATAGTTTGTGGCTGCGACACCGGACTTGATTGCTGCGCTAAAAGCGGCAAGGCCAACGCCGAAGCTAGTACAAGGACAAGACAGTGTTTCATTTCGATGTTTCTCCTCTGAAGATTTGAAGTGCGCCAACAACTATGACCGTTAGAGCGGAAAGTCGCGATAGTACTTTGTCTAGTGAGTTAACTCCGTGGGGTCGGCCGGGTGCGGCTGGGCTCCTTTCGACCGAATTGCTTCGGTACTCCAATCAGAAGCATACTCGGCCACCGATCGGAGCCTTCGCTCTTATCCAATCAACTCTTTGCGTTTTGTTTCTTGCAAAGGGTGCGGATTTTCACGATTCCTTGCTTGCAACCTTTTGGCCGCCGCGAATCCTCGTCATTCTCTCGTATTTTCTCCACAGCTCCGATCGCTTGCCTCGCGCTCGCTGGCGCGTTACCTTAGCCATTTTGATACTCGAAACTAATTGGGAGACTGAAGTGAGGTCAGCGTTGACTGCCGGAGCGCGATACGCGAGCAGGAGGCCGCCCTCCGGATCTTGGAGAGTTTTCCAACGCCCTGCAACGCCGGTCGCAGCAGCAAGCGCAGCAATTTCTAATCGACACAACAGGGATTAGAAATGACGGTAACTTACAGAAGATACTGGGAGGCAATGCAGTCTAATCGAGAAAAAATAGCGGGTTATCAAGGTGACAATTCGCCGGCAATCTCGCACCCCCAGCGCTCGCAAGACGAATCGAAAACGAGCGAGCGGCGCAAGTCTTTGGGTTCGATTGCCGAACCTCAGCGCCAGCCGTTGCGCTCCTGCAGTGACGTAATGTGCGCGAGCGGTGTGGTGCCCCGCGCCCCTATTCGATTTGCAAAACTTGGCGCTATGCAGCATTATGTTCAGCTTTGGTTCTATCCGTTCGACCGCACTGTGAGCAACGAGCACGGCAGCGCGACCCGTTCGTCACGCACGGGATCAACTCGACAGGGAGATTTCTGAATGCGCAGGCCTGCAAGCATTGCTCCGCCAAAAGGAAAGCTCGGAATCCTGACGCCCGGAATGGGCGCGGTGAGCACAACGTTCATGGCGGGGGTGGACTTAGTGCGGCGAGGCGAAGCGACGCCGGTCGGCTCGCTCACGCAGATGGGCACGATCCGGCTGGGCAAGCGGACCGAAAATCGCGTGCCAAAAATCAAAGATTTCGTGCCGCTGGCGAAACTCGACGACATCGTGTTTGGCGGATGGGACGTGTTCCCGGACGATGCGTACCAGGCGGCCTCGAAGGCCGGCGTGCTGGACGCGAAGGACCTCGCGAAAGCGCAGAAGTTCCTCAAGACCATCAAGCCCATGAAGGCTGCGTTCGACCAGAATTACGTAAAAAATCTGCACGGAACGAACGTCAAGAAAGCAAAGACGAAATTCGACCTCGCCGAGCAGTTGCGCGAAGACATCCGCGGCTTCAAGAAGAAGAATAAGCTCGACCGTCTCGTGATGGTCTGGTGCGGCTCGACCGAAATCTTTATGAAAGCGCAGGATGTTCACAAAGACCTGAAATCGTTCGAGAACGCCATGCGCGCGAATCATCCGGCCATCGCGCCTTCGATGCTCTACGCCTACGCCGCCATCAGCGAGCGAGTTCCCTTCGCCAACGGAGCGCCAAACCTAACGGTGGACATTCCAGCACTCGAAGAATTCGCGAAGAAGCAGGAAGTGCCGGTCGGCGGAAAGGATTTCAAGACCGGGCAGACCATGATGAAAACCGTTCTCGCGCCGGGGTTGAAGGCGCGAATGATAGGCCTCAATGGCTGGTTCTCGACCAACATTCTCGGCAATCGCGACGGCGAAGTGCTCGATGATCCAGGGTCGTTCAAGACGAAGGAAGAATCGAAACTGGGCGCGCTCGAATACGTTCTTCAGCCGGCTCTTTACCCCGAGCTTTACGGCAAGTTCTATCACAAGGTGCGCATCAACTATTACCCGCCGCGCGGCGACAACAAGGAAGGCTGGGACAACATCGACATCTTCGGATGGCTCGGCTATCCCATGCAGATAAAAGTTGATTTCCTGTGCCGCGATTCGATACTCGCGGCCCCAATCGTACTGGATTTGGCGCTGTTCTTCGATCTTGCGCATCGCGCCGGAATGCGCGGCATTCAGGAATGGCTTAGCTTCTACTTCAAATCGCCAATGTGCGCGCGCGAACTTTATCCCGAACACGACTTGTTCATCCAGTCGATGAAGCTGAAGAACACGATGCGCTGGATGATGGGCGAAGAACTCATCACCCATCTCGGTTCCGAGTATTACGATTAGGCTGCGGTAATCCTGGATTCGTTCCGCTGGAGTCCGCATCTGCTTGACACGAATAAGCAGCCGGGCGTAATGTCTCTCCCGATTGATGTGCGCGGCCCCACTTTCTGGACGCGTGATTTATTCCGCCGAAATCTCAACCATTAGCGTTCCATCGAAATTCAGGCCCGTGTCTTCCCCGCCCTATCTGGCGGCATTTCAAGTTCGGAGGAAGTGAGATGTCCAATCGAATCCAACGATGTCTTTTGGCGGTGTGCGCAATCGCTTTTGCAGTGTTGTGGGCCAGCCCGACGCGGGCGCAGATGAATCAGACGGCGAAGCCGACGCTCTACACCTACGTGGCAGAGTGGAGCGTTCCACGCGCTCAGTGGCCCGTCATGGAGAAATCGGACACAAGCATGAAAGCTGCGATGGATAAGCTGGTCGCCGACGGCACGATCGTTGGATACGGCTCGTTCAAGACGGTGGTTCATCAGGAGGGCCATCCGACGCACGGAAGCTGGTTTCAAGCGATGTCCATGGGCAATCTGATGAAGGCGCTCGCGGCGGTGATGGCGACCCCCGAGGATAACAATCCGGCACTCGCCGCGTCGAAGCACTCGGATTTCATCCTGGACAGCACGCAGTACGGCTTTCAGTCCGGAACGTTCGAGAATTCTTATCTGCGGGTCGGTACGTGGATTGTGAAACCGGGAAGCGGCGAAACAATCAAAGAGGCCCTGAAAAACTACATTGTGCCGTCGCTTGAAAAGTTGCTCGCCGACGGGTCGATTCGTGGGTACCAGGTTGATGAGGAAGCGATTCACACGGAAGATCCGGGCATGATTGACGTCGCGATCCTGACAAACGGCGCGGATGGGCTGGATAAGTACTATGCCGCTCTAGCAGAGGCGGGCAAGAAATCTCCGTTGTCCGGAATCGCCTTCGACCAGGGTGTTGACGAATCCGGGCACCGCGATATTCTGGCGCTCGTTCCCTCATTCACCCGCAAATAGCTAAGCTACTCGTGGTTGCGAGCGTCTGCTTTCCGGCCGCGTCGTCGGCTTCGATTGTGACGGCGCGGCCTAACTCGATTATTCGAACCTTTGATGTGATGTCCACCACGCAGAGCGTTGATTTACCTTGCATACTTGTACGTTCACGGCGCGCTGTGGGGATTGCTCCTACACCGCCGCCCGCGCGTTTACACCTATATTTATTCCCGACCCGCTGCAGAGTTTCGTGGCCGTTCAGGGTCTGTCCGCACTGCGCGAAACGGGTTACACCCAGGCGGACCCTTGCGGGTGTATCTTCGGGCGGGATCGGATTGCATTGGGCGGTAAGGGGCGCTGGTGGACGATTTAGAAGCGCCGGACGAGGTACGCCTGGCACTCGCGACCGCGAACGTGCAGGACTGCCACAATGGTGTGGTTTTGAAGCGACAGCCGCGCCTTGACTTGCCTGGAAGTCCCGCTTATCGTGGATTTTCATGAATCCCTCGCGAGAGCAATCCGTCACTGCACACCGCACCCTGCTGATGGCAGGCCCAAATGAGGTGAACGATCCGCTGGGCCGATATCTGGAAGGCGGCCGATGAAAGACAGCCGGACACGTTGGAAGCGGCAGCTATGGCTTACGGTCGGCGGAGTGGTCGTGGCGCTATTGGCAGCAGCCGTCTTCACTCTAGGCTCGCTTGATATTCCGCTGCGTCCGAAGCAAGGGAATGCCTTCCCCATTTTCTTTGCGCTTTCCACGCTTCTGTTTGCAACGCTTTTGGTGTTCGGCCTGATCCTTGCGCGAACCTTGGTACGACTGGGGGCGGACCGCGGGCGAATGGGCTCGCGCTTCAAAGTAAAGATGGTGTTGGGCGCGATGGGCGTTTCCCTGCTGCCAGTCGTATTCCTCTTTTTTTTTAGTTACGCGCTGGTGAATCGCTCGCTCGGCGCGTGGTTCCCCCGGCCGCTCGAAATCGCGAACGAGGAGAGCCAAAACCTTCTGAATGATTTCGGGAGAGCCGAACTGCGGCGCGCGAATGCCGTTGCGGCGAAAGCGGCCACTCGCGGCACGCCTGACGAGGTTTTTGCAGCGCTCGGTCCGTGGGCGGATGCCGCATGGATCACGAGCCCGGATGGAAAAATCGTCGCCGAGCAAAAGTTAGGGGCCGCGACAGCGGCTGGCTCCTTTGCGCCGAAGATGGTTCGAACTCTCCACAGCGGGGCGGAGGTGTGGCAATCTGGGAGCGAACTCTATGCCGCCGGTGGAGTTCCCACCAGGGGCGGGACTCTTCACGTAGGCCGATCGCTGCCAGCTAATTTTCTCACGCGCTACGCGGAGATCG
This sequence comes from Candidatus Acidiferrales bacterium, assembly GCA_050747005.1. Lineage (GTDB taxonomy): Bacteria > Acidobacteriota > Terriglobia > Acidiferrales > UBA7541 > Palsa-295. The sequence continues at coordinate 98,872 of JBOGNE010000068.1, read as the reverse complement.
AAAATCAGACTTTGACGTACGCCCAGCAGAAACAACACCTGCGCGCCTACAAACGCGAGATCCTAGTCGCCCTTCTCTTAATTACTCTTCTGCTGCTTTTCACAACGACTTGGGTGGCCCTGTTTCTTTCGAAACAAGTGACGGTCCCGATTCAGGCGCTTGCGGAAGCGACGCGAGAGATTTCGCGCGGCAATTTCGATCACCGCATTGATGTGCAGGCGCAGGATGAATTGGGAATGCTGGTACGGTCGTTCAACAGAATGACGGAGCAGCTCGGCGAGGGGCGCCGGCAGATCAACGACTTCACGCAAAGCCTCGAACAGGCCATTGAAGAGCGCGAGGGGCGGCGGAAATTGATGGAAGCGATTCTGGAGAATATCCCCACCGGCGTAGTGTCTCTAAATGCCGCGGGGGAAGTGGCGCGCATCAATACCGCAGTGGCGATGATCCTGGGCGACAACGCGCGACAGGCGCACACGCTTGCGGAGTTGCTGGGCGAAGACGCAGGGCGGGCCGTGCTGCACTTGATGCGCCGATCGCTGCGAATGGGAGCGGCTTCACGCGAGATTGAAATCGCGGCGAGCGGAAAGCTGGTGCGGGCGGCAGTAACCGTGAGTTCGCTGGGACCGCGGCGATCGAATCCGGGATTTGTGGTCGTTATTGACGACTTGACGGACTTGCTGCGCGCGCAAAAAGCGGCGGCGTGGCAGGAGGTGGCGCAGCGGATCGCGCACGAAATCAAGAATCCGCTGACGCCGATTCAGCTTTCCGCGCAGCGATTGATCCGACATTTGAAGCGAACGGAAGCTACAACGCTCGAAGCCGCTCCCACGGAATTCGAAAAATTGGCGGCGGAATGCGCTGGCTTGATCGAGCGCGAGGTGCGAACTCTGGGGTCGCTGGTGGACGAATTCTCGCAGTTTGCGCGATTCCCGTCCGCGCGGCTGGCAGCAGCGGACGTCAACGCAATCGTCATCAGCGCAATCGAGTTATTCCGCGGACGCCTGGAAGGAATCACGCTGAAGACTGATCTTGCCCCGGTGCTGCCTCCGGTGAAGGCGGACAGCGAATTATTGCGGCGTGTCGTGGCGAACTTGATCGACAATGCGGCGGAGGCAATGGAGGCATCCACGCTTCGTCAACTGCGCGTGATCACGCGCAGTGAAAGCGAGGACGATGCGATCGAGATCGAGATTTCGGACAGCGGACACGGTATTTCGCCGGAAGACAAGGAGAGGCTTTTCCTGCCGCATTTTTCCACGAAGGATCGCGGGACGGGGCTGGGACTGGCGATCGCCAGCCGGATTGTCGCCGAGCACAATGGAACGATTCGCGTGGAGGACAATTTGCCTGCGGGAACGCGGTTCGTGATCCGGTTCCCAGCGGCGGAAGTAGTCGCGGCCCAAATTTCGACGCAGGCCGGAAGTCCCGCGGCGTAACACCTTATTGGAGCCGCGTAAATGATTCCCCGGCTTTACTTTGGCCCGAAGAATCTCTCTTTTCCTTTCTATTGACACGAAGAGAGATTCTTCGCTTCGCTCAGAATGACGGCCAAAAAACTCTTTCAACATTCTGTTAGACGGGAGTGCCGCTCAAGGATTTTGAGAAATGCCAGCATCCATACTCATTGTTGACGACGAAAGCGGTATTCGCGAATCACTCGGCGCCATTCTGCGCGATGAAGGTTATGAAACGAACGCTGCAACGTCGGGCGAAGAATGCCTCGAACGGATCGAGAAGCGCGGTTTTGATTTGGTGCTGCTGGATGTGTGGCTGCCGAACATGGATGGGCTCGATACGCTCGAACGGATTCAGGCGCGGGACGACGCTCCCATGGTCGTAATGATCTCGGGACACGGAAACATTGAAACGGCGGTGCGAGCGACGAAGCTGGGCGCGTTTGATTTCGTGGAAAAACCTCTTTCGCTCGATAAAATCGTGCTCGTGGTGCGAAACGCGCTTGATTATTTGCGGCTGGAATCGGACAACCGGCGGCTGCGAGCGGAACTTGAACACAAACATGAGATTCTGGGCAATAGCGTGCCGATGAAGGCTTTGCGGCAGCAGATTGCGCTGACGGCGCCCACGAACGGCCGGGTGCTCATTTTCGGGGAAAGCGGAACGGGAAAAGAATTGGTGGCGCGGGCGCTACATGCCAGCAGTTCACGGAAAGATTTGCCGTTCGTCGAAGTGAACTGCGCGGCGATCCCGGAGGAACTGATCGAATCGGAGATGTTCGGGCATCGAAAAGGGAGCTTCACCGGCGCGAGCGAAGACAAAGCCGGCAAGTTTCAAAAGGCGGACGGCGGGACGCTGTTTCTCGACGAAGTGGGGGACATGAGCCTGAAGACGCAATCGAAGGTGCTGCGGGTGCTCGAAGAACAGCGCGTGGAACCGTTGGGCTCGAACCAGCCTGTTACCGTGGACGTAAGAGTAATTGCGGCGACGAACAAGAAACTGGAAGAGGAAATCGCGCGCAATGCATTTCGCGAGGATCTGTTTTACCGGCTGAACGTGATTCCCTTCTACGTGCCGGCTCTGCGAGAGCGCACGGAAGACATTCCAATTCTGGCAGCGCATTTTCTGGCTGCTTTCTGCGGGGAATACGGAAAAAAAACAAAGGAATTCAGCGTGCCGGCAGTGGGAGTCCTGCTGGCGTATCCGTGGCCCGGCAACGTCCGGGAGTTGAAAAACCTCGTGGAACGGCTGGTGATTATCTGTCCATCGGAGAAGATAGAAGTGCATCATTTGCCGCCGGAACTGTTTCGCGGGGCGTCGAAGAGTCCGCAGAAGCCTTACGAGAGCTTGCAGGAAGCGCGTTCCGCGTACGAGCGGGAATTCGTCCTGCGGAAACTTGAAGAGAATCGCTGGAACATGACGAAGGCGGCCGCGGCGCTGGGGCTCGAGCGCAGCCATCTATATCGCAAAATGCGCACGCTGGGGATCGCGCCGACGCGAGCTTCGTGAAGCGGGTTCCATCTGAGTGTTCGGGGGGCAGTTGGAAGTGTGCTATCTTCAACAGTTTGCGAGGACGTTCGGCAATCGCTGGGTGGACAAAATATCGGAATTGGGGGCGGAAATTAATTATATGAAGACGTCATATAACGGAGTGGCGGTTCCGGCGAATGGGAAGGCGATTGAGTATGCGGGAAGCGCGTTTCGCGTGCCGGACCAGCCGATTATTCCGTTTATCGAAGGCGACGGCACCGGGCGGGATATCTGGCGGGCGTCACGGCGCGTGTTTGATGCGGCGGTGGAGCACGCCTACGGAGGAAAGAAAAAGATCGCATGGCTCGAGGTATTTGCCGGCGAGAAATCGTTCAATCAATTCAAGGAGTGGCTGCCGCAGGACACGGTCGACGCGATCCGTGATTTTCGAGTGGCAATCAAAGGGCCGCTGACCACTCCGGTGGGCGGAGGCATCCGGTCGCTCAACGTGGCGTTGCGGCAGATTCTCGATCTCTACGCTTGCGTTCGACCGGTGAAATATTTCGAAGGCGTTCCCTCGCCGGTTCGGCATCCGGAGCGGATGAATGTGGTGATCTTTCGCGAAAATACCGAGGATGTGTACGCCGGGATCGAATGGCGGTCGGGCACTCCCGAAGTGAAAAAACTGATCGACTTCCTGAATGGCGAGATGTTGAAGGGCGGATCGAAGCGCATCCGCGAGGATTCGGGCGTGGGAATCAAGCCGATGTCGCCCACGGGAACGAAGCGGCTGGTGCGGCGCGCGATTCAGCATGCGATCGAGCACGGACGAAAAGTTGTGACACTGGTTCACAAAGGCAACATCCAGAAATATACGGAAGGAGCGTTTCGCGACTGGGGATATGAAATCGCGAAGGCGGAATTCCGGGCGCAGGTAGTGACCGAGCGCGAGAGCTGGATCGTCGACAACAAGGACCGCGACGCAAACCTCTCCGTCGAGAACAACGCGGCAAAGATCGAGCCGGGACTCGAACGGGCCACGAATGAATTCAAAGGGCAGATTCACGCGGAAGTGAAGCAGGCGCTCGATGCGATTTATTCGACGCATGGGCGCGGGCAGTGGAAGTCTAAGGTGCTGATCAACGACCGGATCGCGGATTCCGTCTTCCAGCAGGTGCTGACGCGCGCCGATGAATATCAGGTATTCGCCACGCCCAACCTGAACGGCGATTATTTATCCGATGCATGCGCGGCGCAGGTGGGCGGGTTGGGGATGGCGCCGGGCGCGAACATTGGCGATGGGTACGGAGTTTTCGAAGCGACGCACGGCACGGCGCCAAAGTATGCGGACAAGGACGTAATCAATCCAAGCTCGGTGATGCTCTCGGGCGCGATGATGTTCGAGTTTATGGGATGGACGGAAGCGGCGAAACTGATCGAGGATGGAATCGCACTAACGATTCAGCAGAAGCGCGTGACCTACGATCTGGAGCGGTTGATGCCGGGGGCCGAGAAACTGACGACCTCCGAATATGCCGCCGCGATTATCGAGAATATGCAGACACCAGCCGCTGCAACGCGATAACGCGACGTCATTCCACGGTAAATCGTGCTGCATGCAAAGAGCGATTCCCCGGCGCAAATCACCGGCACGCGAAAGGCGCGCTTCGCTCCCTTGGCGAAGAGCGTTCAGGTCAAGCAGCATGACGGCACCGTAGTTTTTCCCAAAAGGCGCCAGATGCAGAATAATTTCATACGGGCATAAGGAGATGTGGGAATGCGGAAGAAAGTGACGGTAGTTGGCGGAGGATTTGTAGGATCGACGACGGCGCAGCGCGTTCACGACGCGGGATTAGCGGACGTCGTGTTGACGGACATTATCGAGGGAGTGCCGGCGGGAAAGGCTCTGGACATGGCGGAATCAGCGCCGATTCTGGGAACCGACGCGCACGCGGTCGGAATTTCAACGGCCTCGGGCGATTATCGCGAGACGGCGAACAGCGACATCATCGTGATCACGGCGGGATTCCCGCGGAAGCCGGGAATGAGCCGCGACGATCTGCTGAAGGCAAATTACGACGTGATCAAAGCCGTGGTGGACGCCGTGGTGAAACTTTCGCCTGGCGCGATTCTGATTATGGTGACCAATCCGCTGGATGCGATGGCGCAGGCAGCGTTTAAGCTCAGCGGATTTTCGAAAAATCGCGTAATCGGCATGGCCGGCGTGCTTGATTCCGCGCGGATGAGCGCGTTTGTGGCGATGGAGCTGGGCGTCTCGGTGGATAACGTGCATTCGTTCGTGCTGGGCGGGCATGGCGATGACATGGTGCCGCTGGTGCGCTACTCGACGGTTGCGGGAATTCCCCTCCCCGAACTGATCGCCAAGGATAAGCTCGATGCGATCGTCACGCGCACGCGAAAGGGCGGCGCGGAAATTGTGAATCTGCTGAAAACAGGATCGGCTTATTACGCGCCATCGGCCGCTGCGGTGGAAATGGTGGCGGCGATTTTGAAAGACAAGAAAAAGATTTTGCCGTGTGCCGCGTATCTGGAGGGTGAGTACGGCGTCAGCGGGCTCTTCGTCGGAGTGCCGGTGAAGCTGGGCGCGCGCGGAATCGAGCAGATCATCGAGGTCAAACTGCAACCGGAAGAAAAGGCGGCCCTCGATAAATCGGCCGCCTCGGTGCGGGAATTGATCAACGTGCTCGGTCTGTAGCGTCTTACGGCTTGTTGATGAAATCCGGCCGTCATTCCGAGGGCCGTTTTATGGTCCGAAGAATCTCTCTTTTTCTCGGCATTGTCACGAAGAGAGATTCTTCGCTTCGCTCAGAATGACGACCGAGTGAGTTTGTCAGCAAGCTGCCAAATCACCGCGAGGCGCACCACGTCCGGACAGTTCACGTCCGTCGGTTCCCACAACTCAATCGGATTACTCTTGGGGTCAGGCGGGCGAAACGGTCATTAGGATATTGTTGCGGATCGATTTCAACCAGGGCGGCAGGATTTGTTGCTCGAAAGAATAGACCCCCGATACCGCTCACTTGTTCCATGTGCACCCTCTCAAATTGACCTGCCGTAAAGGCTCTTAGCGCGATACCGCCGGGAGATTGCACGGAAGTGATTCTATTCTATGCGCCTTCCCCGCTGTTTCAAAAAAGGCACGTGTTAAATCGGAGCGCGGCGCGCACGGGGTCAGATGAAATCTGACCAGAGACTGCTAGACTTTCGTGGGAGCCATCGAGCGATGTCGATCCTTCGCGAAAATGCCGCCGGCAATGGCGACGAAGGGCGGGCGCGGCCGTCTCACAGGTTCACGAAGGACCTGGAACGAGCGCAGATTCTTGCCGTGATGCTGGCAAAGAGCCGCGCGTCCGCTGCGGTCGAGGTGTCCGATTTCCTCGCCGGAATGTACATGTACGACTGGGAACGCCTGTCGAAATACTGGGACGATACCGATGAGATTGAAGGATATTTGCAACAAATCTGCCGGATCAGCCCGCAACGATGGCATCGCTGGATCGAGCACTATGACGTCGGGCGCCAGAGCGGAGAAAAGCGGCGGTCGCTGCGCCTCCGCGAGGCATTGAGATTGCCGCGTTCTCCGAAAGTTGTGAAAAGCGATCCGGCGCGTGTTGAGCCTTCTCTCGAGTTGCAAGCCGTTCTGCGGCGGGCGGGAGAACTTGCTCCTTTCCACGACACGTCGGAGGGACGCTCGATCCCGATCTTGACGAGCGAATGCGTGCTGCTGGCGATTGTGCAATGCTCGGAATCGGATGCGGGCCGGCGGCTGTTCTTGTCGGGGTTGGATGTGCTGACCCTCGAAAAAGAAGCTCTGCGGCCGCGGCATGCGCCGAGGCATTGACGCAACGTAGCTTACTCAAATGATGAGTTTGAAGCGAGGCCAGAGGTCCGCGAGGGGTGCGACCGGCTTGTGGCATACGTAGATGGCAACGTTCCGCTCGCTGGGCATCCCGTAAGGATTTGGAACGATTGTGACGCGCTGAACTTCCCCAAAATATTTTATGAATTCGCCCGAACGTTCCCCGAAAATGATCGCACAGCTTCCCGAATAACCGCGAGGCCCCCAATCGTAATAGCTGTTGTGGCCACTGATGGCCTTGGGCAATCCAAGCGCCGGGCCGTAATAGTCAATCGCGCCAGCCTCGCCGTAGTTCCCCGCCAGAATCGCGCAGCCGGCTCGTTCGGATTGCGGAAGGCCGTGGTAAACATCCGCGACGGTCGTGGCGATGGCGTCCCAACCGAACATATCAGCGTAAAGCTGCGGAAGCTGCACGGTGGCGTCTCGTTCCGTTTTCACGAGGCTAGCGTAGGGGATGGCATGCGAGTATTTCAGGAAGGCGTCCACGGAGAGAACAGGAACGCCGAATGGCAAAGTGCCTATCGCGGAAATCACGAGCGCGGCTGTGTACGCGATGCGCAGAGAGCGCCGTTGAAGAGACCCGGTGAATTTCTCAAAAGCCACGGCACCAGCGGCGAGAAGCAGCGGATAGGCCGGGAGCGCGTAATACGACTTGCCATCGAACGCGATGAACACGGCAAGAACGATCAAGTACGACCAGCCGAGAAAGCGGAAACGTTTGCCTTCCGAGAGAAAGAAATACCACGCAAGGCCGCCAAGCCACAGCGGCAACGCGAATGGGTTGAGAAAGAGCGCCTGATCGGTCACAAAACGCAACGGCCCGATATGAGTGTTCTTGAATAACTGTGCGTTGCGGACCACTTCTATTTGCGGCCAGCCATGGCGCGCTTCCCAGATCAGATTCGGCAGGAAAATCGCTATGGCGACGAGCCCGCCGAGCCAAATCCACTTCGTGCGAAAAAGCTTCGCTTCGCCGGAAAGAAGCAGACCCACGGCCAAGGCAAACCCAAACACCAGCATCGTATGTTTATTTTGGAGCCCCACGCCAGCGATCGCCCCAAACGCAAGCCAGAGCCTGGGCGAAGCGCCTTTCACAACGCGAAGGGCCATCCAGGCGCACAGGAGCCAGAAGAGCGGTTCGAAGGCATTCATCGAGAAGAAGCTATCGAAAGCGAGGTAGGCCGGAGCGAGCAAAATCGCGGCGGCGGCGAGAACTTGCGCGAAACGCCCGCCACCAAGTTCGCGAGCGAAGCGGCCGGTGAGATAGACAATGGCCGCGCCGCAGAGCGCGGGAAGAAGGCGCAGCGCCGCGATCGAGGTCCCGAAGATGTGGCGCGCGAGCCAGGCAGCAACGGCAATCAAAGGCGGCTGGTCAACGTAACCCCAGGCCAGGTGTTCGCCGCACGCCATGTAGTAGAGTTCGTCGCGAAAAAAGCCGTAGCGGTGAATGCCCGCGAATTGAATCAGCAGTTTCGCGGCGGCCAGGCCTGCGAGCATCGCGGCTGCGCTGAGCGCGGTGTGGCGCGAAACCGCGCGATCAAGCGGGCGGGATGCGACGTCCAGGACGCCAGTCTCGCTCATGCGAGGACCGTGACGGCAGGCGGCGAGAAAATGGTCGAGCTGTAGGATCGATCGTTGGTCCGGGATGCCGCACTAAAGAGTCTATGTGAGAACTGCACGTTCGTGGCTTCAGCGGCTAAAGCCGGATTGAATCGTTGGCATTTACGGTGGGGTTGAAACCCCGCCCTTCCAAAACGCCAAGTTGCCACACGCTCTCTAAGGGGCGGCGCTACATGTGCCTTGAAACTTGCTAGCGCGTCAATGGGAGCCGCCCCGTTCGAAGGCTCTCGCACCCTTCGCGCAACGCGCAGCCGCAGGGCCGAGGAAGCGATCACGATTGGGGAGCCGAGCTGCCGGTTGACACGGGGCGAGTGATTACCGCTGATTTGATGGTATCCAGCTTCGGGAAATTCTTTTCGAGATACGCCTTGCCTTCCGCGGTGATCTTGCCCTGGTCGGGTGACTCGCCGTAGCCGCTGTAGATCTGCTGAACGACGTCCATCCCCGAAGTCACTTGCCCAAATGGTGCAAATCCCTGACCGTCGAGAAAGGTGTTCTTGCCGTAGTTAATGAAAAGCTGCGTGGTGCGCGTATTCGGACCGGCGGTGGCAAACGTGATGTACCCCGGCTTGTTGCTCTGCGTGACGGGATCGTCCTTGATGGTTGCGTTCCTCCAGGGCCTGTTAACGGCCGGATCAGCGTTCAACCCGAACTGGACCATGAAGCCAGGGATGACGCGGAAGAAAGCCGCGTCCGTAAAGAAATGGTGGTGAACGAGGTTGTAAAAACGGTCGGCGCCGAGCGCCGCCCACGCGCGCGTGACGTGAACAACAAAGTCACCCTTGGTGGTAGCGAACTTCACGTCGAATTCGTCGGGAGACTTCGCTGTGAGGGAGGCAGGTTGCAACAGCTCTTGATTTGCCGTCATCGAATTGTCCTCTTCGGCCGAATCCCCGCCGTCGAAAGTTGTGCGTACGAAAAAACCGGTCAAGCTTTTGCCACCCACACGCGGACCTAAGATCGAGAAACAATCATGTCAGCGGCTACGGCTTCGGCGACGTGCTGTCCGGAGTCGCCGGTCTCTTCGCTGCATGCGCCGCCGAACGCCGCGTTGCTGCCGGCGCCGGCGAAGTTACCGTGGCTGTCTTGATGCTATCGAGCTTTGGAAAATTCTTGTCGAGGAACGCTTTCCCCTCTTTGGTGATCTCGTCTTGCCGGCCGGTGGGAGCGTCGCCGTACGCGCTATAGAGGTTTTGAACTACATCCATGCCCGAAATGACTGTGCCGAAGGGAGTGAACCCCTGTGCGTCCAGGCTGGCATTGTCGCCAAGATTAATGAATACCTGCGTGGTGCGCGTGTTCGGGCCGGCCGTCGCAAACGTGATGGTTCCAGGCTTATTGCTTTGCGTGACCGGATCGTCTTTGATATTCGCCTTCTCCCAAGCCTTGTTGATGGCCGGGTTTCCCGTAAGGCCAAATTGGACGACGAAACCTTGAACTACGCGGAAGAAGGGTACCCCGGTGAAAAAATGGCGCCTGACGAGATTGTAGAACCGGTCGGCGCCCAGCGGCGCCCATGCTCGCGTGACCTGCACGACGAAATCGCCTTTCGTGGTGACGAAAGTGACTTCATACACGGCCGGCGCCTTTGCGTGAAGAGCGGCCGGGTGAAGCAATGCTGGATCAATTCGCGAATGAACCCTCGACGGATGTGTCGCCGTCGAATGCGCGCTTTGGCCACCGGCGGCCTTCGTGGCAGACGCTTGCGCCTGGGCCATTGCCGCAGCGGGGAGAAGACCTGCGAAAACAAAAATGCAAAGCCATTGAACGATACGTTTCACTGCTTTCCTCCCATTCGTTTCGAAGTAGCTTCCACCTGCTCCATCACGCGGAGCGTGTTGCCTCCAAGAACCTTCTGCACGTCGGTGGGTGAATATCCTCTTTTGAGCAAGGCGTCGGTGATTTGCGGCAGGTGCGAGACGTCCTCCATGCCGTAGGGCATGTTGGCGCCATCGAAATCCGAGCCGAGGCCGACGTGATCTATTCCACCGAGTTTAACGGCATGATCGATGTGGTCGATTATCTTGGTCCAGTCCACGCGCGGGAGCTTCCCTTCCGCAACTTGTTCGCGAGTGAGTTTTTCGCTTTGAATCAACTGGCAAGCCTCATCATCGCCGCAGCGTTTTTGGGATTCCTCTTCGACGTATTTGCCAAGCTCGGGATGGGCATCGGAGGCGGTGCGGAATTCCTGGCTGAGGAACCCGACGTGGTAATTGATCTGGATCACGCCGCCTTTGGCAGCCAAAGCGCGAATCATGTCGTCGGTCATGTTGCGCGGAGCGTTGCAGAGCGCGCGGCAGGAAGAATGCGAGGCGATGAGAGGCGCCTGACTGGCGGCGAGCGCGTCGTAAAACGTCTTGTCCGAAACGTGAGAGATATCCACCATCATGCCGACGCGATTCATCTCGTGAACCACCTGCTTGCCAAAATCAGTGAGGCCATTGTGCGCGGGCTTGTCGGTGGAGGAATCGCCCCAGTCCGTGTTGACCATGTGCGTCAGCGTCATGTAGCGGACGCCAAGCGCGGCGAATTTGTCGACGTTAGCGAGATCGTCGTTAATCATGTGGCCGCCTTCGACGCCCATTAGCACGGCTATCTTGCCGGAGGCGTGAGCCTGGCGGATCCCTTCGGCCGTGGTAGCGAGCACGAGGTCCTTGGGATTCGCGGCGACTGCGGAGCGAACGGCAGCGATTTGGGCGAGCGCCTGCCGGACGGCCTCAGGCCCCGTAATCGTGCCTGGAATGTAAATCGAAAAAAAGATGGCCCCAAGACCGCCTTCGCGCATGCGAGGGATGTCGACGTCACCATCCGTGTGGCGTGCGGCTAGATCGAAATGGCCGTAGATCAGGCGTTGGGTGGTGTCGTCGTGCGTATCGATGACGATGGAACGGAAGTGGAGAGCGCGGGCCTGCGGCGAAATACCGTGCGTGGTTTGGGCGGCGGCCAAACCCAGAAGCGGGAGAATGCCGCCGAACAGGCAGGCGAATAGAAGCAAGCCGAGACGTGTCATTCGATTCCTTTTGTCCCGTGCGAAGATTTGCGGCTCACCGTCAAGGGCCGGGTTATGACAAATGCCGCGCAAGGATTGTAACGACAGTTCCAGTGACAACCAAGATAAAAGCGAAGCCGATGCGAAAGTGCAACGCATCCGGCCCGGTGCGTCTCGCGCCATTTTCCACGAAGAGAGATTCTTCGCTACGCTTCGCCACGAGCAGCTCAGGGCAAGCAGAGTGACGGCCACAGGGGCTGCTTAAATCTTTGCTTAGCCGCGATCCTTCTACGCCGACCTTAGCAAGACACTATGGGTCAGGCGTTGCCTCGAAACCAGGACTTGATGGCGTGGCCCATCACCTGACCGTTGATGGCCGCGAGAGACTCAATCAGCGGAATGCCCTTGGGGCAGACCTTCACGCAATTCTGCGCGTTGTCGCAGTCCTGGATGCCGCCGGGTCCCATCAGCGCATCGAGACGCTCGCCTGCGTGCATTGATCCCGTGGGATGCATGTTGAAAAGACGAACCTGGCTGACGATGGCCGCGCCAACGAAATTGGTGTGCTGGTTCACCTTGGGGCAAATCTCGAGGCAATTGCCGCAAGTGATGCAGCGCGCAAGCGGGTATCCGACTTCCTGCACCGCGGGCGATATGCGGGGGCCTTCGCCGAGAGCGTAGGTGCCATCGATCGGAATCCAGCACTTGGTGCGCTGCAAATCCTCGAACATCTTCGAGCGGTCAACCTGCAGGTCGCGGACCAGCGGAAATTTCGTGAGCGGTTCCAGGCGAATGGGTTTCTCGAGACTATCGACGAGCGCCGAACAGGCCTGACGCGGCATGCCGTTGATGAGCATGGCGCAGGCGCCGCAAACCTCCTCGAGACAGTTGGCTTCGTAGCTGACCGGCGTGGATTCGGCGCCATTGCGTGTGAAGGGCTTTTCCCAGATGTCGCGCAGGCAGGTGATCACGTTCATGTGCGGGCGGTAGCGGAGCTCGAATTCTTCCCAGCGGACCGATTCATCCGGGCGCTGCTGCCGCTTGACGCGAACGATGAATGTTTTGTCAGCCATGATGTCTCACCAAGCGCGCTTGTTTGCACTCCCGCAAAAATGGCGGCGCTCCCGCAAAGGAGAGCCGGCAAGATGCCGGCGTACCGCAACGCAGCAAGCAACGAAACCCAAAATCATTTGACCGCGGTGTACTTGCGCTCGCGCGGCGGAAGCAGCGAAATGTCCACCGGTTCGTATTCGAGCTTGATCTTGCCGCCGTCGAAACTGGCCTTGGTGGTCCTCAGCCAATTCGCGTCATCGCGATTTGGGAATTCCGGCTTGTAATGCGCGCCGCGAGTTTCGTTGCGCGCCAGAGCTGCCATGGTTATGACGCGCGCCAGAACCAGCATGTTGCCAAGCTCGCGAATAAAATTGAGCGTCTGGTTCGACCATTGCGTGCGGTCGGAAACATTGATGCGCGCGAAGCGTCCGCTGAGTTCGTCGAGCTTCCCGAGAGTCTTCTGCAGCGCGGCGTTGTAGCGGATGACGGTGACGTTCTCGGTCATCACGTCGCCGAGCTCTTTCCAAATCGTAATCGGGTTCTCGGTTCCCTGGTGCTGATTGAGTAGCGCGTCGGTGATGTCCTGCTGTCGGACGCGTTCGCGTTCGTAAACGCTCGCAGGAGCGCTCTCGCAGCCGTGTTCGAGATTGCGCGCATATCGAACCGCCGCCGGACCGGCAACGCCTCCGCCGTAAATGCAGGAGACGAGGGAATTCGCTCCGAGGCGGTTCGCGCCATGGTATTGATATTCGCACTCGCCCGCAGCAAAAATGCCGGGAATGTTGGTAGCCTGATTTTCATTGTCCACCCACAGGCCGCCCATGGTGTAGTGCATCGCCGGGAAGACCTTCATCGGCTCGTCGCGCGGGTCAACGCCTACGAATTTTTCGTAAATTTCGAGGATACCTTCGAGCTTGCGGTCGAGAACGTCGCGCGGGATGTGCGACACGTCGAGATAGACGGCAGGCTCGCCCGGCAATCCCATTTTCATCTCGAAGACAACTTTGTGGATCGCGCGGGTGGCCACGTCGCGAGGGACGAGATTGCCGTACTTCGGATACCACTCCTCGAGAAAATAGAAGCGTTCGCTTTCCGGCACATCTTTGCCGCGCCGCGTGTCGCCGGGATTTTTTGGCACCCAAACGCGACCGCCTTCTCCGCGAGCAGATTCGCTCATCAAGCGGCATTTATCCTCGCCGGGGATCGCGGTTGGGTGAACCTGAATGAATTCGCCGTTTGCGTAGTAGGCGCCTTGCTGAAACAGCGACGACTGCGCGGAGCCGGTGCAAACGACGGAGTTTGTCGAGCGAAGGAAGATCGCGCCGATGCCGCCAGTGCAGAAGATCACGGCATCGGCGGGAAACGTCCTGATCTCCATCGTAGTCAAATTCATGGCACAGATGCCGCGGCAGACACGAGCGTCGTCGATAACGGCGGAAAGAAACGTCCAGCCTTCGAATTTCTTGACCTTGTCCTCGGATTCGAAGCGGCGAACCTGCTCGTCGAGCGCGTAGAGCAATTGCTGGCCGGTGGTGGCGCCGGCGAAAGCGGTGCGATGGTAAAGCGTGCCGCCGAAGCGACGGAAATCGAGTAGGCCTTCTGGCGTGCGGTTGAACATCACGCCCATGCGATCGAGCAAATCGATGATCGCCGGAGCGGCTTCACACATGCCCTTCACGAGACCCTGATTGGCGAGGAAATCGCCGCCGTAAATCGTGTCGTCGAAATGCTTCCAGGTGGAGTCGCCTTCGCCTTTCAGATTCTTCGCGGCGTTGATGCCGCCCTGTGCGCAGACGGAGTGCGACCGCTTGACCGGGACGATGGAAAACAGGTCCACCGGCACGCCGGCTTCCGCAACGCGAATCGTCGCCATCAGACCCGCCAGACCGCCACCAACGATGATGATTTTCGGTTGTGTCATTGGAGGTAGTTGTCGAACGGGGTCCAGTGGAACCGGAAGCCCGCGATGATGGCCAAGCCCACGACCGCGAATATTATGGCAACCGCGGCGCCCGCCCAGGCTGCCGTGCGTTGCGAGCGAGCCGTGACGGCGATGCCCCATTTACAGCAAAAATTCCAGAGCCCGTTGCCGAGGTGAAAAGCGATCGCCAGAATGCTGATCACGTAGATCGCGGCGAATAGCGGATCCGCGAAGATTTTTGCCATCGCCGCGTAGCTTGTGACACCGTGCGTTTCAAACCGCACGGTCCAGACGTGATACCCGATAAAGAAAAACGCTATGATACCGGTCCAGCGTTGGAGGACATACAGCCAATTGGCCATCCAGGGATGGCCGACCGCATTCGACTTCCCCTTCCACCATATCCAAAGACCGTAGAAGCCGTGAAAAGCGATCGGCGCCCAGATGAAAATAAATTCGGCGGCGATGCGCCAGGGAATCGTTTCCAGCTTTCCGGCAACGTAATTGTATTTTGCAGGACTGACGAGGGCGTAGCTGTTTTCGAAGAAATGTTCGACCAGGTATGCGCCAATGGGAACGATGCCGCTCAGGGAATGCAGCTTGTCGAGGATGTAGCTGGTTCTGGATTCAGCCGCTGCGGCCGGCATGCACGCTCCGATGTTTGAATTGCGCTGCTTGAACTGCCCGTAAAATTCAGTATAGGTATCCAGCCGCGAGTTTGCAAATAGTTGGTAGCAGCTAGACGAAAAAAGCAGGCAGACACGAGCAGGTCTTCAGATTCGACAGCGGGGCGTTCAATAAAGCGCCGCCAATCGCTGATTACTCCTGAGCCTCTCCCATCTGGTCGAGTTGGCGGCGCCAATCGAGTTGGCGAACGATTCCGGGGCGCTGCCGCCAGTTCGGCTGAACCTTGACGAGCGTTTCGATAAAAATCTTGATGCCGAGGATCGATTCGAGTTCTTTGCGGGCCTCGGTGCCAATTTTTTTCATGGTGGCGCCAGCTTTGCCGATCAAGATTCCTTTCTGCCCATCGCGTTCGACGTAGATCGTTGCGCGTATGCGAAGAAGGTTCGGGGTTTCGTCGAAGCTATCCACCATTACGGCGATGGCGTGCGGAACTTCCTGGCGTGTGGTGAGAATCGCCTTCTCGCGGAGAATCTCCGCGACGAGAAACCGTTCCGGCTGGTCGGTGTACTGATCGGGCGGAAAGTGAGGCTCACCCTCGGGCAATTTCGCAAGCCAGCCGTTGACGAGGTCGAAGCAGCCCTGGCCGGTAAGCGCGGCGACTGGAAAAACTTCGGCGAATTCGAATTCACGTTGATAGCGGTCGATCAACGGCAGCAGACGAACCTTCGCGATGCGGTCGATCTTATTCAGCAGAAGAAAGACCGGGCCGTGAAAGCGGCGCACCCATTCGAGAGCAAAGCGGTCTCCTGAACCGAAGTCCGCGGAGGCATCGACAATGAGCGAAAGAACGTCGATTCCTTCGAGCGCATTTTGCAATTCGTCCATCATCATGCGGCTGAGCGCGGTGGAGGCTTTGTGAATTCCGGGCGTGTCAACGAGAACGATCTGTCCGTCTTCGCGGTTCAGAATGCCCTGGATGCGATTGCGCGTGGTCTGCGGCTTTGGCGACACAATCGCGATTTTGCGGCCGACGATCGTGTTTACGAGCGTGGATTTGCCGGCGTTTGGACGGCCGACGATAGCGACGAAGCCAGACTTCAAGGGCATAACGAAATTGTACGCGCTCACTAGAACCAAAGAAAGCAGAGGCGGCTGACTGGGGGGCCGCTCGCGAGATGGTCCAAAATTATCTCGCGATGACGAATAGGAATGATGTGTCAGCGGGCTTATGGGCCAATGGTAGGATGAAGAGCCCTTCCTGATTTCACGGTTTCTGGTGCGTTTTCCGGGAGGCCCTTATAGGGATGATTTGAATGCCGGGATGTTCGTTTTCCGTGATTCGCCGTGCTTGCCCCGCAACATTATTCTTGGGTTGCACGTTCGCGCTCGCCACTTTTTTCCTTGGAGCGCCCGAGGCCATCTCGCAACACGTCCCGCCCGGCGAGACGGCGGCCGACGCGCACAAGGCGGGTGCCGGAAAACAAATCTCTACGAATCACTTCAAATACACTCCGATTACGGCGCGGCAGCGTTTCGCCTGGTTCGTGAATTCCACCGTCGGCGTGCGGAGCCTGGTTGACGGCGTACTCTCATCGGCATTCGAGACCGGAATCGACCGCCCGAAAGAGTACGGGCCACACTGGGATGGCTTCGGCGACCGCTATGGAATGCGTCTGACCGGGATATCAACCGGTAACGCGGCCGAGGCCACCGTAGGAGCGCTGTGGGGAGAAGATCCGCGTTATTTTCGCGTGCCAGACGAGTCCTTCGGCGCGCGAGTGCGGAATGTCGTCATGAGAACGTTCACCGCCTATCGCCGGGATGGACACACCGGACCAGCGTACGCGCGGTTTATCGCAATTTCAGGGAATAATTTCCTCTCGAACACCTGGCGCGTTCATAGCGAGGCGAACGTCCACGACGCCGTGCTGAGAATCGGTCTTGGCTTCTCCGGAACGATGGCGAGCAACGCATTTGGAGAATTCTGGCCGGATGTAGCACGGAGAGTTTTTCATAGACATTCAAAATAGGCGCTGGCGCCATTCGTCCGATACTGCATCGCGATTCAAAATGATGACCAAGGACCTTGCCGCCTCGGGCTGCAAAACTAGCCGGAGTGCGCCGACGAAGCCTCTGGCGTTCCGGCGCGGCGGGCCCGGACGCGAAGAACCTTGCGCTGATTGGCTTCGAGAACTTCAAATCGAAGTCCGCCCGCCTCTATGATTTCGCCCGTATGCGGAACGTGGCCGGCGATGCTATTGAGCAGCCCGGCTACCGTGGCCGAGCCGGCGTGCTCGGCTTCTGGATCGAGTTGTAAACCAAAGAGTTCGTCGATCCTGTCCACGGGCACGCTGCCGCGAATCACCATGCTGCCGCCTGTTTCCCGGATAACATCCGGGGCCGGGCGGCGGTCTTCTTCGCCGATCTCCCCGATAATTTCCTCGACTAAATCCTCGACGGTCACCAGTCCGCCCACCAGACCGTATTCGTCGATCACAATCGCCATCTGCTGGCTCTTGCGCTGCATTTCGTTGAGCAGTTCGGAGCCGAATTTCGATTCGGGGACAAAAAGGGCGGGACGCATCAATTCGCGAACCGTGCGCAGGGATGATTCCCGCTCGCTCACCGCGAGCACGTCGCGGGTCATGACAATTCCGATGACGTCGTCGAGCGATTTTTCATAAACCGGCAGACGCGAGAATTTCGACTGCACGAGGAGGTCGCGCAATTTGTCCACGGTAGCGGCGGCGGCGATGGCGACGACGTCCGGCCGGGCCGTCATTACGTCGCGAACGCGCTTGTCGCCAAACTCGACCACTTGCTCGATCAGACGCGCTTCATCCCGCTCGATAATTCCCTCTTCCGTGGCGGCATCCACCAGCGCTTCTATGGCCTGTTGCTGCTCGACCGGCGCGGAGTAGTCTTCTTCCGACAGGTGAAGAACCGAGACGAAGAGTTCAAGCACAGCCTGAATGGGCCAGATCACCCAGAGAAATACGCGGACGATGGGCATCAGCGGCGCCGCCCAATTGCCTCGCACTCGAGCGAGAAGAAGCGAAGGGAAAAATTGCATGGCGACGACAACGTCCGCGCCAAGGAAGAAAATCATTTCGAGGGCTGCCTGCCACGTGCCGGGAACGAAGAAGATCACACCCCGCGCGGTAACAGCAGCCACCAGAACGAGCCAGAGTCGCGCGAGAAGGCTGAAGGCAAGAGCCGCACGCCGCCGGTCCATGTGAACGCGCGGCTCGATTTCCGATTCGAATGTTTCGAGATGCGCGTGAATGCGGCCCGTATGGACGCGGCCCATTTCGCGGTAGGCGCGATCCAGGTACGAAAAGACGACCAGTCCGGCCGTAAGCGCGAGAACGCCGATGGTATAGAAAAAGACGGGCATGGGTCAGGCTAGCCCTAAGTCGCGCCGCAAGCGCCGCTCGCGACGGTCCATTTGACCGCGATCGGTTTCGTGGTCGTAGCCCATCAGATGAAGCAGTCCATGAAGGATAAGAATACGCATTTCCTGGTCCAACGTGCGGCCGAATCGCCGCGCGTTGCGGCGCGCGATTGCGGGGGCGATGGCGATATCGCCGAGATAGGCGGCAGCGCCATGGGCGGAAGCATCGTACCGTTTCATTTCGGGCTTGCCGTTGCGGGGATGGTCATCCGATGAAAAAGACAATACATCGGTCGGACGGTTTTTGCCACGATAGGCGCGGTTCCATTTCGCTATTTCGGAGTCGGTGACGAAGGCGACCGTCAGCGAATCCACTGGCAGGCGAAGATGCCTGCGCGCGCGCGCAAGAAACTTCTCGAGGCCTCGGATGGCAAGGCGAACATGGCGTTGGCGATTGAGGATCATCATCCGTGGCGTCTTGGAACGCGCGAGAATTGCGTCGTGCGGCGAGCCGTTATTCCCGGCGATGGTTCTTGGCGGAATTGCCGGGATGCGCGGCAGCATGTTCGTCGTAAGCCTTGATGATGCGCTGCACCAGGCTGTGGCGCACCACGTCGCGTTCGTCGAAATAGACCATGGCAATACCCTCGATATTGCCGACGATATCGACCGCTTCGATCAAGCCCGAGCGGCGCGAATCGGGGAGATCGATCTGAGTGATATCGCCGGTGATTACGGCTTTCGAGTTAAATCCGAGGCGAGTGAGAAACATCTTCATCTGCTCGCTGGTGGTGTTCTGCGCTTCGTCGAGAATCACGAAAGAATCGTTGAGCGTTCGCCCGCGCATGAACGCCAGCGGGGCGACTTCGATGATGTCTTTTTCAAGAAAACGTTCGAGCTTGTCCGCCTCGAGAAGATCGTGCAGCGCGTCGTACAGCGGGCGCATGTAGGGATCGACTTTCTCCTGCAATGTCCCGGGCAGGAATCCCAAGCGTTCGCCGGCCTCGACAGCGGGCCGCGCCAGAATGATTCGATTCACTTGCTTCGAGAGAAGCGCTGCGACGGCCATCGCGACGGCGATGTACGTCTTGCCCGTCCCGCCGGGGCCGATGGCAAAAACCATGTCGTAAGTTTCGAGCGCTTCGATGTAACGGCGCTGGTTCGGACTCTTGGGCGCAAGAATTTTCTTGCCGAGGGCGCGTGTGCGCGCTGGTGAAAAGGCGCCGTGGAGTTCTGACGACGGCTCGCCGGTGGCGCTGCGCAGGAGCGACTTCACTTCATCGCTATTGGGAATGTCGCCGTCGCGAACGCGATCGTTGTACTCGTCCAGAATGCGCGCGGCTCGCTGGACCTGCGCGGGTTCACCTTCAATCACAAGGTCACGGTCGTTCAAATGTGTGCTGACGTGAAGCGAGGACTCGAACAGCTTCAGGTTTTCGTCAAGGGTGCCGAACAGCTCGTTGATGCCGCCGGCTAGTCGAACGGTTTGTTTCATTAAGTTTGGCAGCCGCCAGCCTCCTGCAGATGCTGACCGAACGAACAAGCGTAGCGCGATAGAGAGGCAAGAATCAAGGCAGAGCACGAAAGCACGCCAGCGGCCACTGGCGACGTATCAGCGGCCGGCGAGGCGGCGGTCGAATTCGCTCGAAAAGACATCCACCAGAATCAGGTAATTGTGCAAGGCGACCTCGACGTCGATGTCGCCCTCCTTCTGTTTTCCTTCACGGACGTTAAGCGCGGCGTGAAAGGAGGACGGGTCTGCGCCAGTCAGCGCGGCGACGGCGTCCACGGCTTCCCGCTGCGTGCCAGGCATGGGCTGGCCGATAGCCGGAAGCGCGTGGCGAAAGAGGACGCAGAACGACGACACGGAACCGAGCATAATATCGAGCCGCGATTTTTTCTTGGCGGGCGCCGAGAGGATGGATTGCCGCAGATGCTGACGGCCCACGCTCAGTTCGTGTTTGACGAGAAGGCGATGGTGGTCCAAGGGCAGATCGAGGTCCTCAAGGAAATCGCGGCCAAAAAGCATGCGGTGACGAAGCTTCATGTCCAGCAACTCGATGGCGAATACATCCGCGGAGCAGTCGATTTCGGCAAACGTCCAGACCAGCGGCGCTGAGCGCCCTTCCTTCACCCACCATTTGATTGCGTCGTGCAATTTTTCGAGTTCGGCCGAATCGGCGCGGTCGAGCACGCAGAGGATGTTCAAGTCGGAGTATTTGGATTGAAACTCCCCAGTTACGGCAGATCCGTAGAGCACCACGGCCTGCAGGTTTTCGCGAGCAGCGGCCTTCAGGCGTTCGACAAATTCAGTGAGTTTGGCTTCCATAAGCGAGTGCCGATGGCACCGCGCGAGTATACAGCAGTCTTCCGATCGACACCTGACGTGGTCCGGCTCACGTCAAAATGACGGAAGTCCAATGCAAAACTGCCAATCCATTGGAAGCGAGGCGATTGTCACGATCCCAAGGCGATGCTACACTCGCGTGCCGGTTGTTCAGATGCGCACAGAGGTGTCCGTATTTGAACGATCCGCGCGCCGAAAATCCCGATTAAGCGTCTAAATCGAAGATGTTAGCGTGGCCCCCGCATTGCAGCGGAATGCACTTTTTGAAACAAAATGCCCCGGCTAGACGTTTAAATAACTTCGGGCAATAACAATGGAATTCCGGGATTTGGAACCGAAAGGAAAAATGATGATTATTGGAAGACTTACACATTTTGCGGTGGCGATGCTTGCGGCCGCTTCTTTGGTCGTAGCTCCGGTCTATGCGCAGGCACAGGACGCGCACCAGCAAGGAGGCCAGGCGCCAGCCCAAACGCAAAGCGAATCGACGCAGCCATCCAGCCAGCCGGTCGCGCAGCTGGACACGGTTGTTTCAGCCACGGCGCGAACGCTGAACCTGTCTGCCGGCCCGAACTACTCTAGAGGCAAGCCGTGGTTCCCGAACATCATTGCTCCGTACACACCGCGGGAAGTGCCCGAACCCATGGTCACGAACACGCCGAAGCTCGATCAACTGATGCAGGGCGGCAAGCTCATGCTGAGTTTGGATGACGCGATCACGATCGCGCTCGAAGACAATCTGGACATCAATGTTGAGCGGTTTATTCCCTGGATCGCTCAGACGCAATTGCTGAAAGCCCAGGCGGGAGGAGTTCCACAGAGCGGAAGCGCACAGCAAGTGGTATTAGGGAATGCGCCCCAAACTTCGTTTGATCCTGTAATCTCCGGCCAACTTAACTGGATTCGGAGTTCCGTTCCGGTGAATAACGGCTTTCTTTCCGGGTTGGGCAGCATTAGCAATGGCGGAAGCACTACGAGTTTCGGGTGTTCGACTCCCGTAATTCCCTGCATCACCAGCAACAACCAAAATATTAATTTCAACTATTCGCAAGGATTTCATACTGGTACCAGTTTGTCGGTGTCGTTCGACAACGATCGCGGCACCTCGACGTCTGGACAGGACCTGTTTAACCCGGACTGGGTATCTTCGCTGACGCTGAGCGTATCGCAGCCCCTGTTGAATGGTTTCGGCAAGCTGCCGAACATCCGGTTCATCCTCGAGGCGAAAAACTCCCTCAAGGTGGCGAACTCGCAGTTCGCGCAGCAAGTCATCACCACCGTGACGCAGGTATCGAACGATTACTGGGAACTGGTCTTCGCGCGCGAGAACGTGAAGGTTGAGGAAGCGGCCGTGGGAGTGGACCAAAAGCTTTACGAAGACAACAAGAAGCAACTGCAGATCGGTACCATGGCGCCGCTCGACGTGCTGACTGCCGAATCGCAGCTTGCGACGGACCAGCAAAACTTGATCGTGGCACAGACAACGATGCTTCAGGATGAAACCATTCTGCTGGTCGCAATCACCAAAGATGCTCTCGCCGGAGACTTGACCGGCATCGAAATCGTGCCGACGACCCCCATTTCAACCCCCGATGTCGTCGAGAATATCCCCCTCGATCAAGCGGTTCGAGAAGCGTGGCAGAAACGACCTGAAATTCTGCAATCCGGTCTCAACCTGCAAAATGCCAAGATCGAAGAACGCGTTACGAAGAGCGCCCTAAAGCCAACGTTGAATGCGTTCCTTGAGTACGGAGCGCAGGGCCTGGCCGGAAATCGTCTGAAGCTGAACCAAACTGCGACATCGTTTGCTCCCGATCCTACCCAGCCGATTTTGAACGAAACCGGAGTCCCGGCGGAAATCGGGGGCTTGCCATTGTTTCTGGGCACGCCGACAGGATTCAGCTCGAACCCGGTTGTCGCGGTGGGAGGACTGGGAGATTCCCTCGACAGCATGATTCATAATCGATTCCCTGTGTATGGAGGCGGGCTTAACCTAATATTGCCGATCCGCAATCGCTCGGCCCAGGCGGATAACGCGCGCGCGCAACTAGATGAGCGCCAGCAGGAAGTGCAGCTTCGCCAAACCGAGAACACCATTCTGCTCGCCGTTCGGAACGCCATGATTGCCTTGCAGCAGGATCGCAACCAAGTGGCGGCGGCAGACAAGGCCCGCGACCTGGCGCAGCAGACGCTCGACGACGAGCAGAAGAAATATCAGCTTGGCACATCCACAAGCTACAACGTCGTGCTCCGCGCACGGGATTTGACTGGCGCGCAAGGCACCGAAGTGCGCGCTCGAGCCAATTTGATGGAAGCCGTTGTGAATTTCAATCAAGCGATGGGACGAACCTTGGAAGCGAATCACATTATCGTCGCGGATGCGCTTCGCGGGAAAGTCAAGTACAACCCGTTGATCCCCGGCACCCCGGACTGGGACGCGACCCCCGGCAACAAGTAGGCCCCGATTCAAGGCATGCGGCCGCTAGCCCTTATTCGGTTGCATGCGGAGCGGTTGAGGCCGGAAATCCTGCACCAGCGCAATTTGCCGCGGTGCCGCGCTTGCTGTGCCTCGTCCATTACCCTAAAATAAAGTGTCGACCATTTTCAACTCGACTCGAACTCCGTCGCCCAAGGAGCTGCCTCGATGAGCCAGGACTTGAAGCCGCACGCGATTGCAACGTTCGAGGCCGAGCGAAAGCCGTCGGCAGCCGAGCGCGAATGGGAAGAGAAAACGTTGCGTCCCACGCTTGAAAAATCGGGCGAGCGTCCCGCGGATTTCACAACGATATCGAGTTATCCGATCCGCCGGCTCTACACTCCCGCCGACCTGCCTAATTGGAAGCCCGAAACCGATCTTGGCTATCCAGGACAGCCGCCCTACACGCGCGGAATCCACTCCACGATGTATCGCGGGAAGCTTTGGACGATGCGGCAGTTCGCCGGATTCGGCACGGCCGAAGATACCAACGCGCGCTTCCGTTACCTCCTATCGCAGGGACAGACAGGGCTTTCCGTCGCGTTCGATCTGCCCACGCTGATGGGTTACGACTCCGACCATGCTCTGTCGGAAGGCGAAGTCGGAAAGTGCGGCGTGGCAATCAGTTCGCTGGCGGATATGGAGGTCCTTTTCGACAAGATTCCGCTTGGCGACGTTACGACTTCGATGACCATCAACTCCCCGGCCTCGGCGATCTGGGCGATGTATCTGGCCGTGGCCGAAAAACAGGGCGCGGACTGGAAGAAAATCTCGGGAACAATTCAGAATGATATTTTGAAGGAATACATCGCGCAGAAGGAGTACATCTACCCGCCGGAGCCTTCGATGCGGCTGGTGATCGACACCTTCGAATTCGGCGCGAAGCACACTCCTAAATTCAATTCCATTTCGGTGAGCGGATATCACATTCGCGAGGCCGGCTCGACGGCGATTCAGGAGCTTGCGTTCACGCTGCGCGATGGAATGGAGTATGTGGAATGGGGCATGCGGCGCGGACTGGACGTGGATGACTTCGTGCCGCGCATTTCTTTTTTCTTCAACGCGCACAGCGACTTTTTCGAGGAAATCGCGAAGTATCGCGCGGCGCGGCGCATCTGGTACAAGACCATGCGCGAGCGCTTTGGAGCGAAGAGCGCGCGTTCTTGGGCGCTGCGCTTTCATACGCAGACGGCCGGCTGCTCCCTGACCGCGCAGCAGCCCTACAACAACGTGGTGCGGACCGCGTTGCAGGCTCTGGCGGCCGTGATGGGCGGAACGCAATCACTGCACACGAATTCGCTCGACGAAGCCTGGGCGCTGCCCACGGAATTCGCGGCGACGCTGGCGCTGCGAACGCAGCAAATCATCGCGCACGAAAGCGGTGTCCCCAATACGGCGGACCCGCTCGGCGGATCGTATTTCGTAGAAGCTCTCACGGATGAAGTCGAACGCGGCGCCTGGGATTACATCGAGAAGATAGACGCGCTCGGAGGGATGGTAGCCGCCATCGAGCGGGCCTATCCGCAACGCGAAATTGCCGAGGCTGCGTACAAGTACCAGATGGCCGTTGATAGCAAGGAAAAAATCGTGGTAGGCGTGAATGATTACGTTTCGCAGGAGAAACCACTCGATACCCTGCAAATTGACGAAACCGTCGCCAGCCGGCAGGCGGATCGTTTGCGGAAGCTGCGCGCCGATCGGTCGAATGACGAAGTCGAGCGCCGGCTGAAAGCGTTGCGCAAAGCTGCTGCCGGCACGGAAAATACGATGCCGCACCTCTACGAAGCCGTGAAGGCTTACGCCACGCTCGGTGAAGTCTGCGACGCAATGCGCGACGTCTTCGGCATTTATGAAGAAGTTGCTATCACCTAGCGGCGGTCCAGAGTATTCCTCACCCTCTCTGCGCGTCTGCGATGCAGTTGGTGCATAATTACTTGCCTTGAAGCCGTGAATCGCCGTGGAGAAGCAGAGGGTGCGGCCAGGTCAGAATGCCAGATAAGAAAATACGCGTGCTGATTGCGAAGCCGGGGCTTGATGGCCACGACCGCGGCGCGAAAATAATCGCGCGGGCGTTGCGCGACGCCGGAATGGAAGTCATCTACACAGGCCTCCGCCAAACCCCCGAGATGATCGCTTCCGCCGCGGTGCAGGAGGACGTGGACGTGATCGGGCTTTCCATTCTCTCCGGCGCGCACAATACGCTCTGCCCACGGCTAATGAACCTGCTCCACGAAAAAGGCATGAACGACGTAACGGTGCTGATCGGAGGCATTATTCCTGAAGCTGATATTCCCGCGCTTCGGAAGGCTGGCATCGCGGAAGTTTTTCTTCCCGGCACGACGACGCAATCCATCGTTGATTTCATCCGCCATCGAATTGTAGCCTCCGCGCGTGGGCTCTGACGGCGCGGTGATTTTCGCCCCGACCACATCCTAGAGTCTGGAAGGCCGGCAAAGTGAGTTGCGAACCATTGACAACCGAACGATCTCTTGTGCGCCCACTGCGGTCACGAACAAAAATGCAGCTTTTGATTTTTCCTGGTTATCCAAGTAACGACGAGACAGGCAGTCGCCACGCGTTCGAAGCCAAGCTTGGCGGACATGTTTCGAAAATCTGCGGTGATCTTTTACATTTTTTGCACGAAGGGGGTTCGTATGTCTCAGAAAGCCAGTGCCGCAAAGAGTGCTCAGCAAAGCGAAGCCCGGCCTCGCCAACTCGGGCAGGAGGTTTTCAAAACCATCTTGTCCGAAGATGTCGATTGGAAACCGTTCTCGGCATTCCCACCCTCCGTTCGGCTGGCCGTCGTCGTAGGTGAGCCCTCGGAGCCCGGCCCTTACACAATCAGGGTCAAAGCGCCCCACGGCGTGAAGCTGATGCCTCACAAGCACCCAGAGGATCGAGTCTATACTGTGATTTCCGGCGTCTTTTATATCGGACTGGGCGATGAATTCGACGCCAGTAAGTTGGAAGCCTATCCGCCCGGCTCGGTTGTCATTCTCCCTGGCAGCACGTCCCATTTCCACTGGGCGAAATCCGGCGAGTACGTCACGCAAGTCACCGCGATGGGGCCGCTTGGACTGGAATACGTCAGCGCGAAAGACGATCCGCGAAACAGCAACTCGTAAGAGGAGTCTGCCCGACTTTTTGTGACGGAGAGCACAACGTGACTGAACTTATGAGGGATTCTTTGGCGCGAGTACAACAAAAACAAAAGAAAGAAACGCGCACAGGCGTAAAACCTATCGCGGCCGTTACCATCCTCGCAGCCGTGACGCTGCTTGCCATCCTCGGCGGCGCGGTCCTTAACGCGAAAGGGCAGGACACGGGCAAGTACTCTCTGAAATCACCGGACGGAATCGCGTTCGCCGATTTCAGGGGGTATGAGGACTGGTCTACGGTGTCTTCCGCCCACCAAGTAGACGTGCTTAAGGTAATCGTCGCTAATTCGGCGATGATTAAGGCGTTCAAGGCCGGCGTTCCACTAAACGGCAAGGCATTTCCGGAAGGGTCCATGATCGTGAAGCTCCAGTGGTCACCGAAGAAGGACACGGAAGCGCCTTTCGATGTGGATGTGCCGAATGTTTTTAAGCAGGCTTTCGTGATGGAGAAAGACAGCAAGAGATTTCCGAAAACCGGCGGCTGGGGATACGCGGTGTTCAACTACGACGCCGGATCGAACAAGTTCACCCCCGATCCCACGTCCCACGCGGACTGCGGAAACTCGTGCCACGTGGCCGTGAAGGCGAAGGACTACATCTTCCACCCGTACGAGAAGCGTTGAACCGGGGCTGGACATTAAGCACCCTTCGCACAGGATGCCCGAGTGTGAAGCTTTGTTTTGACGTGGACAGCAAGGGAATACACCCCGAGCTAGGGAGGTGAAAGATGAAAGCAATTGTTGTCCACCAATATGGCGGTCCTGAAGTACTCAAGTTTGAAGAATACCCCGACCCGGTTCCGGGCCCAGGCGAAGTGCTGGTGCGGGTCGCCGCCTCGAGCGTGAATCCGATCGACTACAAGCGGCGTGCCGGATTAACGAAAGATTTTTACCCCCTCAAGTTCCCCGGGCTTATAGGAGTCGATCTCTCGGGCACTGTGGCCAAGATTGGGCCGGGAGTGGAAGATTTTTCTGTCGGCGACCAGGTGTTTGCTATGGCGGATAATACTTACGCCGAACTTTGTGTCGTGAAAGCTGCGGTTCTGGCGAAAGTTCCCAAGGGGCTCGATTTGATCCAGGCAGCCGCGTTGCCGCTGGTGACGACGACTGGCAACCAGCTCCTCTTGGCTACGGGAGTGAAAGCGGGACAAACGGTTCTCACCGTGGGCGCAGCTGGAAATGTCGGGCGTTCGGCGGTATTTACTGCGAAGGCACGCGGGGCCATTGTAATCGCGGGGGTTTTGAAGAGGCAGATCGATGACGCGAAGAATGTCAGCGCGGATCGTTTCGTCGCAACCGACGACGACACCGCGATTGCGAATCTTTCGCCGCTCGATGCAGTGGCGGATACGGTCGGCGGAAGGACCGCCGAAAAGCTGATCGCCAAGGTCAAGCCGAAAGGAGTCTATGCATCGGTTGTCGGGGCGCCGCAGAACGCCGCGGAGTACCCGTCTGTAAAGGTGGTGAAAGTATTCTCGAAATTCGGCAGGAAAACGCTCGAGTTCATGGCCGAAGCGGTGCGAGATGGAAAGCTGGTAATCCCGATTGGCCTGAAACTGCCACTCAGCGAAGCGGCCAAGGCTCAAGCAATGGCGGAGAAGGGTGGCGTCGGGAAGATCCTGCTGGTGGCTTGAAATTCTTTTGCGACCAGAGGACACCTATTTATAGTGAGTACTCTATCGAAAGGAGTGGTCAATGAACGCCGTACAAATCGAACAGAAGAGCTACGAGATGCCGCCGAAGGAAGGGATCAGCGTCGCATACTTTCTCACCGTCGCCGACATCGACCGATCGGTTCGCTACTATGAACGAGTCTTCGGCGGCCGCGTTCTGAGCAAAGGCGACAGCAAAGGCGCGCCTGGGTACATTCAGATCGCGAACATGTGGCTCCTTGTCAACGTCGGAGGCGGACCAACTCCCGACAAGCCGACAGTAACGCTCAGCGTCACCGACCCGGATCACATCAGCAGTTTTATGAATATTCGCGTGGCGGATATTCACGCGTGCCACAAATTATGGAAAAGCCGGGGAGCCGAGTTCATCACGGAGCCGATTCCCAAGTACGGCGAGATACGCTGCTACATCCGCGATCCTGACGGTTATATCATCGAGGTCGGACAAAGCACCGAGCTCACGTACGGCTAAACGCCCGGCAATGTTTCCCCCCGCATGATGGATCATGGCAACTACGACTGCACCGAACGGATGAGGATCAGTTTCGAGTCCTTGCGGGTAAAGGACCACTAGAGCGCGAGTTGGCTTGGAACATCCGCTACGTCACAGATTCCGGGCATTCGTCGTGTCGTCACGACCATTCCCGGACGAGTTTCGTGCGCGTATAAGCCACGCGAAAGCCGGCTCGTTCCATGTTGCGCTGCGGCGCGCTCCCGGGTTGAGTGATCGTAACGGTGATATCGCACTTCTGGGCGCGAACCCAGGCAAGCCGGGCCTCTACCAGGGCTGCCTGCACCCCGCGACGACGGAAATTTGGCAGCGTACTGGCTCCGAAAAGGCCTCCAACTCCTTCATGCGCGGCGACCGCCCCTCCCCCTGCCACTTCCCTGTCGGCGAATGCCAAGAAGCAACGAGCATCCGCGCGGTGAAAAAATCCTTGCATGACGCTGAGAATCGATTCCGCCACCGGGAAATGCTCCGCGAAACCTTGTGCAACGGTCAGCGTCCATAATTTTTCTTCGCCGGCAGCGGCTGGACGAACGATCAGTCCATGCACGGCCGGACCAAATCGCTCGTCTGTCTTCATGTCGCGCACCAAAACGTTCGAGACTTCGGTCAGCCGGTAGCCTCGTTTGCCGAAGCCTTCGTAGAACGACGGGTCTGCGAGCGGACAAAGTTCGACTGCAATTGGAGCGTTGTGGCCGCGGAAAAATGCTTCGAGCCGCTCGAAATCGGAGTCGCTCGCCGGACCATCGAGACCGACGCCAATTGCGTGTGTAATCGGCGAATCCACGCCGGCAAAGACGGCGATCCCCCCGGCAATTTCTTCCGTGTCCATCGGGAACTCCGGGCGCAATCGACGCAGCGCCTCCGCGCACGCGCGAGCTGCCGAAGCCTCGGCCCGCTCCACGCGGTGCGCCAAATCCAAGTTCATGAATTGCATGGGTGGGTCTCCTTTTCCGTGCGTGCCTCTGGTGTTGAATTCGGTTGCCGCGATATGACAAACGGCGTGGCGTTCACGAATGGCGAGGACGAAGGATAGGCGGGGCCGGAAGCGCTCGCGATCAGCTTGCGCGCGCGGAGGCGAACCTATCCCTCGCGTGAGAAATCCAGCGCATAGGCGCCTCCCAAAGAGGATTTTGGCTCGTCATTACCCGAGCCAAAGGCATTTTAACGCAGCTATGGCGCAACTCAAAGCATAGTGCGAGTGCTACAATCCAAAGTTTCGGAACCTCGCGAGAAACCGGATAATCGCGAGCTTTCCCGGAAGGAGCAGCGTGAGCGGCACAGTGATCGAAACCCGCGTGAATACGAGGTCCGCCGAATTCGAAAAGAGTAGCCGACGAATGGTGGACCGCCTGACGGAGATTAAGAACGAGGAAGAGCAGATCCGTCATGGCGGGGGGCCGAAAGCCATCGACGCGCAGCACAAGAAGGGACGCCTGACGGCGCGTGAGCGGATTGCCAAACTGATCGATCCGAAGACGGAATTCTTCGAGTTGGGATTGTACGCCGCTTACGAAATGTACGAAGAATGGGGCGGAGCGCCGTCGGCTGGAACCGTTACGGGTCTTGCGCGTGTTTCCGGGCGGCGCGTGATGGTCGTCGCGAACGACGCGACCGTCAAAGCAGGCGCGTTCTTCCCGATGACCGCAAAAAAGGTGATCCGCGCACAAAATATCGCGATCGAAAATCGCATTCCGACAATTTATCTCGTTGATTCGGCCGGGGTGTTTCTTCCCTTGCAAGAGGATGTATTTCCAGACACAGATGATTTCGGTCGCGTTTTTCGCAACAACGCCGTGATGAGCGCGATGGGAATTCCTCAGATTACGGCAATTATGGGAATGTGCGTGGCGGGCGGCGCGTATTTGCCGGTAATGTGCGACCACATCCTGATGACGGAAGGCAGCGGACTTTTTCTTGCCGGTCCAGCGCTGGTGCAATCCGCGATCGGGCAGAAAACCTCCGCCGAAGAATTGGGCGGAGCGCAAATGCACGCGCAGATCAGCGGCACGATCGATTACCGCGAAGCTGACGACCCGGCGTGCATCAAGCGCATTCGCGCTCTGGTAGATAAGATAGGGCATCCGCCGGCCGCGCCATTCGACCATAAACCGCCTGCACTGCCCACTCATCCCGAGGAAGAAATCTACGGCGTATTTTCCTCGGAACCCGCAAAACAGTACGACATGCGCGAAATCATCGCTCGAATCGTCGACGCCAGCGAATTCGAAGAATATCGCGCCGAGTATGGTCAGACGCTGGTTTGCGGGTATGCGCGGATCGGCGGGTGGGCTGTGGGAATTGTCGCAAATCAAAAAAAACACGTGACGGTGTCGGCGCCCGGAACGGGCGAGAAGCGCCTGGAATTCGGAGGAGTAATTTATACGGAATCCGCGGACAAAGCGGCTCGCTTCATTCTCGATTGCAATCAGAATCTCATTCCTCTGATTTTTCTGCACGATGTAAATGGGTTCATGGTTGGCAAGGAAGCGGAGTGGAGCGGGATCATTCGCGCGGGCGCGAAGATGGTGAACGCAGTCGCCAACAGCGTGGTCCCAAAGATCGCGGTGATTTGCGGAGGAAGCTTCGGGGCGGGACACTATGCGATGTGCGGCAAAGCGTACGACCCGCGTTTCATTTTTGCGTGGCCGACAGCACGCTACGCCGTCATGGGCGGCGACGCCGCGGCGGGAACGCTAGTCGAAATCAAGATCAAGCAGCTCGAGCGTGAGGGAAAGAAGTTGAGCGACGCGGACAAAAAGGAACTGCACGAATCGATTCGCGCGACTTACGAACACCAAACCGATCCGCGTTATGCTGCGGCGCGCCTGTGGGTCGACGCGATTATCGATCCAGCGCGCACCCGCGAAGCGATCATCGAAGCCCTGGAATCCGCGGCCCTGAACCCGCACATCGCAGAATTCAAGACCGGCGTTTTGCAAACGTAAGACGGGTCGACAGTCGATAGTTCACAGTTGCGAGTGACACCGATAATCAGAGGCGAATGTGAACCTGTCGAATCACCGCGAAATGGGGATTTAAGGCCGGCTAATGCCAGAAAAGAATCATTTAGCCAACGTCACGATTGTGGAGTGTCCTCGAGACGCCTGGCAGGGGTTGCGGCAAATTATCCCGACGAAAGAAAAGGTGAATTATTTAAGCCGACTTGTGGCGCTGGGATTCCGTCACATTGATGCCGTTAGCTTCGTCTCACCGAAGCACGTACCTCAAATGGCCGATAGCGAAGCCCTCATGAAGCAACTGAACGGCGTCAAATCGCCGTCCGGTGAGACGCCGGAGATTATCGGCATCGTTGTGAATGCGCAGGGACTCGACCGCGCTTTTTCCACGCCGGGTGTGACGACGATCGGATACCCATACTCCATCTCGGCGTACTTCCGGCGGGCGAATGCGAATATGTCGCGCGCGGAATCGCGAGACCTCGTGCAGAAGCTGCAGCGAGCGACGCACGCGGCGGACAAGAAACTCGTCGTCTACATCTCGATGGCGTTCGGCAATCCGTATGACGAGCCGTGGGGAGCGGAGATCGTTGAGGAAACACTTTTGTGGCTGAAGGACGTTGGTGTGAAAACAGTCTCGCTCGCGGATACGGTGGGAACGGCCTCACCGCAGGATGTGGCGAATCTCTACAACGGGGTGAAGAAATCGGTCGCAGGCGTGGAGATTGGCGTTCACCTGCACAGCCGACCGGAAGGCGCCGCTGAAAAAGTCCTCGCGGCATACGAGTCGGGATGCCGGCGCTTCGATGGCGCGCTGACAGGCTTGGGTGGATGTCCTTTTGCCGGCGACGCGCTCGTTGGAAATATCCCCACGGAGACAGTGTTGACGACGCTGGCGGCACGCGGCGTTTCGACCGGCATCGATACCAAGTCGCTGGCGGTCGCTTGCGCGATGACAGGCGAACTACGGCAGAAGTACACGCATACGCCCGGCGATACCACGGTGAACTAACAGCGTTCCGATAGTTAACGGCAGACTAACAAAAGAATTGCACCGCGCGCATAAACTAGAGTCGCGGTGAAACATCTACGAGAGGCTCTATTGGCCGGAAGCGAATGAGCTACAACACTCTGAAATTTGACCGCGAAGGCGGAATCGCCGCCATCACGCTGACCCGCCCCGAGAAGCGAAACGCGATCTCGCCGCAGATGATCGATGAGTTGCTCGCGGCGTTAGACGAGGCCCAAGAAAGCGGTGCGCGCGCCTTGATTGTTACTGGTTCAGGCAAGGCATTCTGCGCCGGAATGGACCTTGAGGGTTTGCAGTCGCTCGCGACGCAATCGCGCGCGGAGAATCTGGAAGATTCGCGCCGGATGTCAAAGATGTTTCTCCGCATCCACGAGTTCCCCATTCCGGTGATCGCTGCCGTAAACGGAGCGGCCATCGCGGGAGGCTGCGGTATCGCTACGCTCGCGGATTTCACCATCGCTGCGCCAGAAGCGAAATTCGGGTACACGGAAGTGAAGATTGGGTTCATTCCGGCGCTCGTGTCCGTCTTTTTGCGACGGCAAATCGGCGAGAAACACGCGCGCGATTTATTGCTGACCGGCCGAATCATTGACGCGCAGGAAGCTTATCGGCTTGGCCTGGTCACCGAGATCGTGCCTGCCGATAAACTCGCTGCGCGAGCGCGCGAACTCGCCGCTTCCCTGCTCGCGGCGAGCCCTACGAGCCTTGAACGAACCAAGCGGCTGCTGTTGAAATATGATGAAACGGCTCTGCACGCGGATATCGAGCTCGCGATTCGTGAGAACGCCGAAATTCGCGCCACTGCGAATTTTCGCGAGGGCCTCGCGTCGTTCCTCGAAAAGCGTCCACCGAAATGGACCGGCAAATAGAAGCTCCGGAGAGAGACGGAGAACTCAAATGATCCGACCTTCAAGTGATCGAGTAAGCCGCGATACGATTGCGTGGATTCAGCCGCTGGCGTAGAATGCATCGCCGATGCACGACACTCCCTCCATCCTAGGCAGGACGATTTCCCACTATACAGTCGTCGACAAACTCGGCGGCGGAGGCATGGGCGTTGTTTACAAAGCCAAGGACGCACGCCTCGGACGGAATGTCGCGCTGAAATTTCTTCCCGATGACGTTTCACACGATCCACAGGCGATCGAGCGGTTTCACCGTGAGGCGCGCGCCGCCTCCGCGCTGAATCATCCCAACATCTGCACGCTTTACGACATTGGCGAGTTCGAAGGCCGTCCGTTTATCGCCATGGAATTGCTCGAGGGCCAGACTCTCAAAAACCGTATCGGAGGGAAGCCCATCGATATCTCGGAACTTCTGGAGATCGGCATTCAGATCGCGAACGGCCTCGATGCAGCGCACGCCAAGGGCATCGTCCATCGCGACATCAAGCCCGCAAACGTATTTCTCGTGGAACGCGGGCAGGCGAAAATTCTTGATTTTGGCCTGGCGAAGCTAACTCCCGCGCTCCGGCACGCCACCGAATCGGTGGGCGCCACAACAGCCATGCGCACGCAAACGCACCTGCTTCCGGACGAAAACCTGACCAGTCCGGGCAGTTCGATGGGGACGGTCGCCTATATGTCGCCCGAGCAGGCGCGCGGCGAAGATCTGGACGCGCGCTCCGATCTGTTTTCGCTCGGCGTCGTGCTCTACGAGATGGCCACGGAATCGGTTCCGTTCTCTGGGTCGACGAGCGCCCTTATTTTCGACGGTATCCTGCATTCGACGCCCGCTCCCGCAAAAGAACTCAATCCACGGCTGCCAGTGGCGTTTGAAAGCATTCTCAGCAAGACACTTGAGAAAGACCCTGACCTGCGCTGTCAGACGGCCGCCGAACTCCGCGCGGACCTGAAGCGGCTCAAACGGGACATCGAATCCAGCCGGCGGCCCGCCGCTGAAAAAAGTGCCTCAGGGTCGGGCGTACATGCGGTTGCCGCCGCGCAAAAATCAGTCGCCGTGCTTTACTTCGAAAACCAGAGCGGCGCAAAAGAGGACGAGTATTTTCGCGACGGAATTACCGAAGACATCGTCACCGAACTTTCGAAAATCGCGCAGCTCGAAATTTTCCCTCGCTCGGAAATGCTAGCGTTTCGGGATAAGCCAGTGACGGCGCAACAGGTGAGCCAGAAGCTCGGGGCCGCTTACGTGCTCGAAGGTTCGATCCGACGCGCCGGCAATCGCGTGCGCATCACGGCGCAACTGGTCGAGGCCTCCACGCGGCATTCGGTTTGGGCTGAACGCTACGATCGGCAACTCGAAGACGTCTTCGCCATCCAGGAAGAAATCGCGCGGAGTATCGCCCAAGCGCTGCGTATCACGCTCACCCCGCAGGAAGAAAAAACCATTGCGAAAAAACCGACTGAAAATCCGCAGGCCTACGATTTTTACCTTCGCGGAAGAAGCTATACCCGCCGCGAAAACATGGACTACGCCCTGCAGATGTTCGAACAGGCCATCCAACTCGATCCCAATTTTGCTCTGGCGCACGCGGGCATCGCGCACCTTTGCGGACTCATCTACGAACTCCGCGAGCAGAATCAGAAGTGGATTGACCGCGGGCTGGCCGCCTGCGATCGCGCCACCGCCTTGGCACCGGACCTGGCTGAAGTGCTTGTCGCTCGCGCCCGCATCTTTTATGCCGAGAAGAAACACGCGGAAGCCGCGCTGCTCGCTCAACGCGCTATCGAGCGCAAGCCCGATTGTGAGGGTTCCTGGAACATTCTCGGCCGCGCGTATTTCGCCTCCGGTCGCTTCGAGGAGGCCGCAGCGGTCGTCGAGCGCGCCCTTGAATACAATGGCGACGACTACAATACGTACATTCCTTATCACCAATCCCTTGAGCGTTTAGGACGTAAAACGGAATCAGAGCACGTCCGCGAGCGCATGGCCAAAGTCCTCCGCCAGCAACTCGAGCGCGTGCCCGAAGACGTGCGCGCCCGCATTTTGCTCGCTACCAACCTCGCCTCCTTCAGCCAGGATGCGGATGAGGCCATCCGCCATCTGCAGACGGCCGTCGCCCTTCGGCCCGGCGACCCCAACACGCTTTACAACGCCGCCTGCACCTACGGCGTTCTGGGAAAGAAGACAGAAGCCCTCGACACAATCAAAAAGGCATTTGCCTTCGGTTATGGCAACATGAGTTGGGCGGCCAGGGATTCCGATCTCGATTGCCTGCACGACGACCCTGAGTTCCGGAAACTCGTCGGTCTCGACGAACCGCCTGCGTCCTAGGGACCTCTTCTACCGCTGGCCAGCCGCCCAATCTCCTAACAGCGTGGTGAAAAACTCATCTCGGGCGTCATTCTGAGCGAAGCGAAGAATCTCTCTTCGTGAACATGCCCGGGAAAAGAGAGATTCTTCGGGCGACAAAACGGCGCTCAGAATGACGCGGGGCTCTTTTCAACAGGCTGCTAAAGCTGACTCTCGCGAATGCCTCTGCTACACTTCTGCGCCGATGATCGAGCATGCCGACACAACGGTGCGCGTGCGCTACGCCGAAACGGACCAGATGGGCGTGGTATATCACGGCAACTATTTCACGTGGTTCGAGGTGGGTCGCGTCGAGCTTTGCCGCCAGCTTGGGTTCGAGTACAAACAAATGGAAATGGCGGATGACAGCTTCATCGTTGTCGCCGAAGCGCACTGTCGCTACAAGCGCTCCGCGTGTTTCGATGACCTGCTGACGATTCGGACGCGCGTGGTGGAATCACAACGCCGTACTGTGCGCTTCGGATACGAGATCGTGAATCAGGCAAATGGCGAAACGATTGCCACCGGCGAAACGCTGCACGTGATTTGCGACCGGCTGGGCCGGCCAAAGTCGCTGCCGGAAAAGTACAGAAAATATTTCGCACCGAGTCCCGGAACCGCGGCGAATCGCCGGCGACTGAGCTCGGATTCGTCGCGCTCGGACCCAGGCCTGGAGTGAGATTTCAGATTTATCAGCCGACGGCAATCGAGCCGGACGTACCCCTCGCCGCGCCGGCGATTTTTATCATTCAGCCGGTGCGACAGGTTCAGGACCATCACCGATGAGCGCGATCCAAATCGATGGAGAGCATTTGACCTTCGAGCAGCTTCATCGCGCTGTGTTTGATGGCGCGGAAGTGCGGATCGCGGCGCACGCGCGGGAGCGGATGATCGCTTCGCGAGCCGTCGTCGAGCGGCTGATCGAATCGGACGCAGCCGTCTACGGCGTTAATACGGGATTCGGCAAGATGGCCTCGGTGCGAATTTCGCGCGAGCAGATACGGCAACTGCAAGTGAATCTGGTGCGAAGCCACGCCTGCGGCGTGGGAGCTCCTCTCAGCGAATACGAAACTCGCGCCATGGTTTTGCTGCGCGCCAGCGCAATCGCGAAAGGCTTTTCGGGCGTGCGGCCCGTTGTGGCCGAAACACTTTGCGCCATGTTGAATCGCGGCGTGCATCCCGTGGTTCCGTCGCAAGGCTCGGTGGGAGCTTCGGGTGACCTTGCGCCGCTGGCACATCTGGCGCAGGTCGCAATCGGCGAAGGCGAGGCAGTTTATCAAGGCCGGCGAATGCCGGGCCGTGAGGCGATGAGCCACGCTGGAATCCCGCCGCTCGCCCTCGAAGCCAAAGAAGGACTCGCTCTGCTCAACGGAACGCAGGCGATGCTTGCGCTGCTTTCGCTCGGGCTGCGCGAGGCGGAAATCGCGGTGGATACCGCGGACGTCGCTGCGGCGCTTTCGCTGGACGCCCTGCGCGGCAGTCCGGCGGCGTTTGATGAACGCATCGCAAAGGTACGGCCGTATGCGGGCCACGCGACTACTTCCCGGAACCTGCTGCGGCTGAATCGCGGGAGCGAGATTCGCGAATCGCACCGTTCCGCCGAAAAAGACAAGCGCGTGCAGGATGCATACAGCGTGCGCTGCACGCCGCAAGTCCACGGCGCAATCCGCGATTCGATGGCGCAGGTACGCGCCACGCTTTCAATCGAACTGAACAGCGCCACGGATAACCCGCTGGTATTCGCCGGAGAGGATGCCAATTCGGGCGACGTCATCAGCGGCGGGAATTTTCATGGCCAGCCCCTTGCGATGGCCGCCGATCAGTTAGCGGTGGGCCTGGCGACGCTCGCTGGAATCTCAGAGCGGCGCATCGAGCAGATGGTAAATCCGCAGACGAGCCTGCTACCTGCTTTCTTGGTGCGAGAAGCTGGATTGAATTCCGGATTCATGATTTTGCAAGTGGCCGCGGCTGCGCTTGCAAGCGAGATGAAGATGCAGGCCGCGCCGCACTCGGTGGATTCGATTCCAACATCTGCGAATCAGGAAGATTACGTTTCGATGGGAATGGGCGGCGCACGCCGGATCGCACCGATGCTCGCAAA
Source organism: Candidatus Acidiferrales bacterium (assembly GCA_050747005.1). Taxonomy (GTDB): domain Bacteria; phylum Acidobacteriota; class Terriglobia; order Acidiferrales; family UBA7541; genus Palsa-295. Next base: position 60,956 of record JBOGNE010000068.1, on the reverse strand, counting down.
TCTGCGAAACCTGCTCGCCATCGAATTGCTCGCCGCATGCCAGGGGATCGATTTACTGTCGCCGTTGCGAACAGGCCCGGAAGCTCAGAAGGCGTATGCCCTGGTGCGCACGGCTTCCAGTTTCGTCGAGGCGGATCGTTCTCTTGCGCCAGATATTGAGCGCGTCGCGCAGGCGATTGCGAAGGGCGCATTCAGCGATTTACTGCGGTAGCCTGTATTCTGCCCTCGGCCCTCACGCGAGCGCTCGAAAAAGGAATGCGCCGAAGCGAAGTCCCACCGCGTACTTGAATGGCGCGGCGCCCAGCGAGTAATGGCCGCACGGAAGGGACAGGCTTTCGAATCGGACGTGGTCTCGCGAAACGGCCGCATGGAATTCTTCGGTCAATTCGAATGGAAACGTAGGATCGTAACGCCCGCTGATGGCAAGTATGCTGCGCCGCGAATCGTACAGCTTTGAGATGTAGGGAAACGGGCTGATCGGCGACCAATAACGTCGCAATTCGTCGAGCGAAACTTCGGTGCGAAGCGATTCCCAAACGTTTGAGGTGGTGAGGCCCGCGGCAACCACATCGGCGAAATATGTCGAGACGTGAAGGAACGCGCCCGCGCGGAGATCTGGTTCGTGGCACATCGCGATGAACGCGATGCACGAGCCGATGCTGGTGCCGAGGATTCCCAGGCGGTCATAGCCCTGGCGCGTGAGCCAGTGGGCGCAGCGGCGTACGTCGAGGACAGACTGCCGTCCCGCTTGGATCGTGAGTCCGACGTTCGGGCCTACAAGATGATCGGCGCGCGGATGACCCGGAATGGAGCGCCTGTCGTGATAGGGTAGGCTCAGTTTGATCGCAGTGATGCCGAGCCGGGTTAAATAGCGGCAAATATCCTGTTGTTCTTCCCACCGCGAATTCCACTGCGCCAGGACGATTACGGCGGGACCAGTCTTGCGCGCACGGAACAGTTGGCCGTGGACGCGATTGTTTTCCGGCCACGGCGACTCGGTTTGGCTCGCGAAGGTCAGTACATTATCTTCGAGCGTGTAGTCTGGCGCTGGAGTGATGGAATACCATTCGTCGCTGTTCGCGAGCGTTTGATCAACCCAGCGGTCGAAGTACACTCGTGGTTCGGGATCTCCGGATGCGCCGCCGATATACTCCAAGCCCCAGGCAAACGGCAGCCTTGTGCGATTGGGCTCCTGCTCCCAGCGCATTTGTTCGTAGGCGCGGACTTTCTGTTCGAACCAGGGCATAGTATGCAAACCATCGAATATATATTGGTGGTGTGACGGATTCAAACCGGTAGCTTCGCGGTGCGTTAGCAGTCGGGCAACGAAGCGGAGGGCGCGCTTGAGAGCGGCCTGAGCTTGTGGCACATTCGAGATGTGGCGCCTGAAGCACTCATCTCCGTGTTGGTGTTCCTTTTTGGCCTGATCATTGGCAGCTTTCTTAACGTCTGCATTCTGCGAATCCCGAGTGGAAAATCGATCGTGCTTCCCGCTTCGGCCTGCCCGAAGTGCGGCCGCGCGATTCGGGCGTACGACAACATCCCCGTCATTAGTTATCTCCTACTCGGCGGAAAGTGCCGCGGATGCAAGACCAAAATTTCGTCGATGTATCCTCTGGTCGAGCTGCTGACCGCGCTTCTCTTCCTCGGATGCTACCAGCTATTTGGGCTTTCGACGGAAGCACTCAAGTGGGCCATTTTCTCGGCAATCATGGTGGTGCTGGTGTTCACGGATCTGCGCGAACGCCTGCTTCCCGATAAGGTAAATTACACGGGCTTCGTAATGGGACTCGTCGTCAGCTTCTTCACGTTGCCATCCGACGGCACGGCGCTCTGGCTGTCTGGCAAGTTTTTTGCCTATCCTCCCCCGCCACCCGTAATCTCATTCGTTGATGCTTTGCTGGGAGCCGCTCTTGGCAGCGGCTTGCTGTGGGCGGTTTCCGAAGGGTATTTCCGGCTTCGCGGCCGTGAAGGCATGGGCCTGGGCGACGTAAAGATGATGCTGATGGCCGGAGCATTCCTTGGCGTGAAACGTACCTTACTGACGATCCTGGCGGGATCCGTGCTGGGAAGTGTGCTGGGAATTGCCTTCATACTGGCGCGCCGGAAAGAATCGGATTACGAGTTGCCCTTCGGCTCGTTCCTGGGCGTGGCGGCGTTGCTGGTGGTGTTTTTCGGAACTCCCGTCGTAAACTGGTATCAATCGCTGTTCATGGTGCGCTGATGGTTCTTGCCGAAATGCTAGTCATCGCCCCGATTGCGAGCCTGGCTCAACCCGCGTCGAGCCCGCCCTTCAGCCTTGGGTACGCTATTACGCTGCTTCTCATCCTTGTCCTACTGGCCGCAGCCTTATATTTCTTCGTCCGCAAATTCTTGCGCACCGCAATCCCGGGCTCTGGAGCCGATTTCTCAAACCCGAATCCCAACACCGAAAATGCTTCCGCGTTCATGGCTGCGTCGATGCAGGGCGTGATCGAGAAGCTTCGCGCGCAGGAGAAGGAACTCGCGCGGCTCCATTTGCTGGCGCAGGAGCGCGCACAGGAGTCCGAACGCTTGACGGAAGAAGTCACTCGAAACATGCCCACCGGCCTGCTGCTCGTGAATGCCACGGGCGCGATCACCTCCACGAACCCGGCGGCAGAGGGCGCGCTGGGACTCCGGACGCTGCGTTACCGCTCGTACAAGGAAATCTTTGGCGCCGATTCCGACCTGGCGCAAATGCTCACCGCGAGCCTGCGCGAGGGGAAAACGATTCAGCGCGGAGAAGTGGAGCACGTGACGAACGAGGGCGAGGTGCGACATCTGGGTGTAACGATCTCTCCGATCTACCGCGCGGTGCGGGCCGTCTCTCGTGCCAACTCCGACGCGGCAATTCCGGCAGAAATGAAAGTCAGCGGGGCGCTTTGCCTCATGAGCGATTTGACGGAGCTTAACGCGCTGCAAAAACAGATTCGTTGGAAGGAAAATCTCGCGTCGCTCGGAGAAATGTCCGCCGGCATCGCTCACGAGTTCAAGAACGCGCTTGCCACGATTTCCGGCTACGCGCAGATGATCCGGAGCGAAGCCAAGCCCGGCGATACCCGCGATTCGGCGGAGCGGATTCTCGACCAGACGCGCTCGCTCACTCACGTGGTGACCGAATTTTTGCGTTTTGCAAAGCCGCTCGAAATCTGTTACGAAACCGTGCCCATGCAGGCTCTGGCGGAGCGCGTGGCGGCGGACTTGCGCGAGGCGATCCCACAGTCGATGGTCCAATGCGACGGAGATTTTCTGGAATTGCCGGGCGATGAAGCTCTAATACGCCAGGCGCTCTTGAACCTCGTTCGCAACGGCGCGGAGGCCGCCCGGGACGCCGGGAAGATCCCGAACGTGACCATTTCAGGCACGATGGAAGACCTCGCTGGCCGGAAATGGCAGCGCATCTGCGTGGCGGACAATGGTCCCGGGATTCTTCAGCAAGACCTGCCGAAAATATTTCTGCCGTTCTATACGACCAAATCCGAAGGAACCGGGCTTGGCCTGGCAGTCGTTCAGAAGGTTGCCCTGCAACACGGCGGAAGCATCGAGGCGCGCAATCGGGCGGGCGGCGGCGCCGAATTTCTGCTCTGGCTCCCCCTACGTCAGGAGACGTTTCCTTCAGCGATCGCCTCTGGCGCAGCACACATTTAATCGCACCGTGTCGCCGGACGTGGCCGGGCGGCATCCACGAGGACTCTAGCGTGTCGAGGGTTACCTTTGGGGCAGGCTCTCCGACGTAGCTATTCCCCTCACAGCAGCCCGCATCTAAACTAATAAAGACTCGCCCGAGGAGGTACTAGCGATGCACAAAGCGCTCTGGTTCGCCGCGACGACGATTGTTTTCATGCTTCCGGCAAGCGCTCGTTGCCAGCAGCCGGCTCAATCTCAGCGGCCACAGCAGTCGGAGGCGGCGGCGTCCTCAGCGAGCCAGACGCAAACCGCAGGCACGTCATCGCAGACGGTTCCGGGAGCAAAGCAGCAGGATTCCCTTGCGGCCGCCGCGCGACGCGCCCGCGAGCAGAAAAAAGACGCTCCAAAGGCCGCGAAAGTCTTCACCAACGACAACATCCCCACGCAGGGCGGCATCTCGGCAGTGGGTGAAGCACCCTCCTCTTCTTCGGCCGATAACTCTCAAAACGCAGCGGCGGGTTCACCGGCGGCGAACAGCGGGTTCCCGGATGGGAACGACGAAAAGGGTTGGCGGTCGCTGTTCGCGAAGCTTCATCACAAGCTCGATCAGGACCAATCCGAACTCGAAATACTGCAGCGTGAACTGGGCACTCTTGGGCCACAGTACTACAGCGACCCAACGAAGGCGCTGATGCAAGGCGTCACGCGAAGCGATATCAATGAGAAAACCGTCAAGATCGACCAGAAGAAAGCGGACGTGCAAGCGGACAAGCAGGCGATATCCTACGCCGAAGATGCTTTGCGCAAGGCCGGTGGCGATCGTGGTTGGGCGGAGTAGCCCCCTGCGCAATGGAACCAATCCTCCTCGTTGAAGACAAGGCCGAGTTGCGGGCGATGCTTCGCAAGGCGCTCGAAAGGGCCGGCTACTCGATCGAAGAGGCCTCTGACGGAAATTCGGCGATCCAAAAAGTTCGCGAGCGCCGCTACCTTGTAGTTCTCTCCGACCTGAAACTTCCTGGAAACTCTGGAATCGACGTGCTGCGCGAGGCGCAGAAAGTGGAATCAACGCTGCCGGTCATTCTGATGACCGCCTACGGCTCCGTGGAAGAAGCCGTCACCGCGATGAAAGAGGGCGCCTTCGATTTCATCCAGAAGCCGGTGGACCTGGATCATCTCAAGTTATTGATCGAGCGCGGCGCGAAACAGCAGGAGTTGTTGCGAGAAAACATTCTCCTGCGCGAGGAGTATTCAGCGCGCTATGGATTCCCGCGAATTGTTGGCGAGCATCCCTCGATGAAGGACGCGAGCCAGATGGTGCAACGCGTAGCGGCAACGGATTCAACCGTATTACTACTGGGTGAAAGCGGCACCGGGAAGGAACTCTTCGCGCGAGCCGTGCATCATCTGAGCCCACGAGCCACGCAGCCCTTCGTGGCGCTGAACTGCGCCGCGATTCCCGAAGGTTTGGTCGAAAACGAGCTTTTCGGCCACGAGCGCGGTGCATATACGGGAGCGGGGGCGCGGAAACTTGGAAGGCTTGAGTTAGCCCATCGCGGCACGCTTTTTCTGGATGAAATCGGCGAGTTGCCGCTGGCGATTCAAAGCAAGCTCTTGCGCGTGCTCGAAGAAAAGCGGTTCGAACGCGTGGGAGGCACGCAGGCCATCGATGCCAATGTCCGCATCCTGACCGCAACGAATAAAAATCTCCAAGAAGCTGTTGCCGAGAAAACGTTCCGCGAAGACCTTTATTTCCGCATCTCGGCCGTTCCGATTACAGTTCCTCCTCTGCGGGACCGCGGAGAAGACGTGCTTTTGCTGGCGGAGTATTTTCTCGAAAAGTTCCGCAGGGAGTTTCGCAAACCGGGCCTGCGCTTAAACGAAGGAACGAAGGCACGCCTGCGCAGTTATCCCTGGCCGGGCAACGTTCGCGAGCTTCAGAATGCCATCGAGCGTGCCGCGATTCTCGCCAGTGGCGATGAAATCGACGAGCGTGCGTTGCAACTGCCAGCCGCCAAACCGTCAGTCGAACAATTGCCCCGCGGAATGCTCGATGAAAACTTCACATGGGACGGCCCACTCGAAGAAGTTTCGCAGCGCGCCGTGGCGCACGTCGAGCGGTTCAAGATCGAGAATGCCCTCCGCGAATCGAAGTGGAATAAAACGCGCGCCGCCGAAAAGCTAGGCGTGTCCTACAAGACGTTATTGAGCAAAATCCGCTCGCTCGGTCTTGAGAACTAGGCTCGTCTCAGACTGCAGATCCAACGAACAACAGGTGATTTGCGTTGCCCGTTAAACTCGTTTGGCGGAGTGCAGGATAACGCTGCCGAAATTCCAGGAAAAGAAACGGATGTCGCGGAAGCCCGCGTGTTCCATGAGTTCGGTCAGTGCTTCCGGTTGCGGAAATTTTGCCACTGAACTCGGCAGATACGCGTACGCATCGTCGTTTCCGGAGATCGCGCCACCCAGGCGCGGCAGGATGTGCCTGAAATAGAATCGAAAGACGTCTGCCATTGGACCCCGGCTCGGCTCGGAAAATTCCAGGATTCCCGCTTCACCACCCGGCTTCAATACGCGTGCGATCTCGCGAAGCCCGTCTTCATAGTTCGCAAGATTGCGAAATCCGAAGGCTGTCGTCACAAGGTCAAAGCTCGCGTCTGCAAACGGCAGCTTAAGCGCGTCAGCTGTGACAAAAACAGCCGCATACGACTTTGAGTGAGCCTTATCTCGCGCGCGATCGAGCATTGGCTGCGCGAAATCGCTGCCCATCACCGGAATGCGCTTCCGGGAGGCATCACCCAACGCTTTCTGGCGGGCGCGATCGAGCGCGAACGCAAGGTCGCCGGTGCCGCAACAAAGATCGAGAACACGCGCATCGGGGCGGCGCAGGATTGGCAGAAAGCGCCGGGCCGTGCGTCGGCGCCATATCCGGTCGAGCGAAAACGAAAGGAGATGGTTCAAGAAGTCGTATCGCGGCGCGATACGGCTGAACATTTCCTGAACACGCGCGGCAGCATCGCGCTCATCGCGAGCGCCTGGGGGCCGCGTGCCTGCGAACGGAACGTGTTTTTCAGCGGTCATTGTATTGCGGAATAGCCGGCACGGTTTCTGACGCGAGCGTGAGGCCGGCGCGCCGTCGCCACACGCGTTTGATTTTGAGCTTCTCGTACAACACCGGGCAGTTCACCAACGACGCGCGACACCAAGGACCACGGGACCTCGACTCCCACGGCAATCGATCCAATCCGGCGCGGAAGCACCCATCGAATGCGGCCGCCGCACGATTTTTTATCGCTCGCGAGCAGAGTGCCAAGCTTCGCCGACGGAATTTTCGGAAGCGCCGGCAGAGGACCAATGCTCAGTATTGAACGGAGGATACGAGCGGCGTCGCGAGCGGGCAGTCGGTTCGTCGCAAGAGCGAGAAGCGTGGCAGCGCACATGCCCCAACCAATAGCCTCGCCGTGAAGGAATCGGCGATACCCGGTGAATGTTTCCAAAGCGTGGCCAAACGTGTGGCCGAAATTCAGGATTTGCCGCAGGCCGCTTTCCCTCTCGTCGCGGCTGACCACCTTCGCCTTCACGCGGATGCATCGCGCAGTGACCGACGAGAGAGTTCCCGGATCGCGCCGCAAGCAGGAAAGCATGTGGCGCTCCAGGAAGGCAAATAGTCGAACATCGGCAACGATCGCCGTCTTCACGACTTCGTAAAGCCCCGAACGAAATTCGCGGTGCGGAAGCGTGGTCAGGAAGACCGGATCTGCGACCACCAATTGAGGCGGATAAAATGCGCCGACAAGGTTCTTCCCTTCTGGAAGATTCACGCCAGTCTTTCCCCCGATCGAGCTGTCGATCTGCGCAACGAGGGTCGTCGGAATGTGGACGAGACGCACGCCACGCAAATAGCTGGCTGCGACAAAACCCGCCACGTCTCCGACAACTCCTCCGCCGACTCCGACGATCACCGAACGCCTGTCGGCGCCCATCCCAATCAACGCCCGGCAGATATCTTCGACCGTGGCGAGATGTTTCGCCGTTTCACGGTCGTTAAAAAGAATTGTGCGGTCATGCGCGATCCCGCGAAAGGCGCGGCTAACCGCGCGCCCGCAGTGTTCCCAAACCGTCGGCGATGACAAGATAAAGACTCCACTCGAGCCCGGCAAACGCGCGAGCAGCGATGCTACGCGCGCCAGTATCCCGCTCGCGCAATACGCCTCGTACGATCCCGAAGAACTGCTGATTCGAATTGCCGGCATGGTCGAAGGAGAAAATGTAGCACACCTTGCCGTAGTGCCATCTTGCGCGCGGTATCACGGCTCAGTGGAATTTTCGCTGTAGTTCGGAAACTGTGTCGAGAATCACGTAACCGACGATGGCGAGACTGCGGGCGCTCACTTTGTCCATCGTGTCTTGAGTAGTGTGCCAGTAGCCAGCCGCCTGATAGTCGGCGAGATCGATGATATCCACCGCGGGAACTTTGCGTGCGAGAAAAGGCTGGTGATCATCCTCGATACCGGTCTCTTCGGGGACAAAAATATCCTTGTACCCCAGCCGGTCCGCGGTCTTCCAAACGAGGCTGGTAAGCCAAGGAGTGGAATACGAATCTCTCTGGATTTTCAGATTCTTCGGACCGACCATATCGGCAAGCACAACCGCGCGGATACGTTTCAATTCGCCGGAGTTGGCGAGGCTCGCGGCCATTTCGCGGCTCCCGTACGTGTTGTCGTTGTTTTTATTCCAATCGACAAGCGCTTCCTCTCCATCAAGGAATGCGATCCACACCGAGTTTGGCTGCTGCTTCTTTTCGCCGCATAGGACCCGAGCCATTTCCAGCATCAATCCGGACGACGATCCGCCATCGACGGCACCGACGAAGTTATCCATGCGCAGAGTGTCGTAATGGGTGAGCAACAAAATCACGCCCTGCCCGGCGCCAGGAACCTTCGCGACGATGTTCTTCATCGCCAGGTCGCCTACCGGAGTCGAAGCGTGGAAATCGTGTTCATCCACCTGGCACCCGAAACTCTGCAATTCCGTGCGTATGTAATCCCGGGTGTGATGGATCGCGTCGGAAGCAGGCGGGCGGGGACCGAAGCTGACGAGTTTTGCGGTGTAATTGTAGGCGGCAACCCCGTCGAAGCCTCCGGTTGCGGAAGCGGGCGGGGCCGCGTCGGAACCCGCCTGTGACGCCCCAGAGCCCACCGCTGGCGCAGGTGATTTGGCAGAGGCTGCATTTGTGGATCCGGTATCGTGACCGCAAGCAGCAACCGCGAAGATTGCCGCAAAACAAATCGCGCCGGCAGCACCGCACTTCATCAAGACTCGCATTCTAATGCACCTCCCCGCGTGCCAGCGCCTCGTTGCGCTTGCGCCGCAGGACCAAATAAGAAACGAACACACCAAGAAAATATAGCAGGACCATCGGCGCCATGAAGATCAGCATGGTGGTGGCATCCGGCGTCGGCGTGACGATCGCGGCGATAATCGTGATGACCAGCAGAGCATACCGGAAATTCTTAAGCAGGAATTGCGGCGTCACGATTCCGAAAAGCGAAAGAATAAAAATCAGGACCGGCAGTTCAAAAACCACGCCAAGTCCGACGAGGATGATCAAGGTCAAACTGAAATACTCATTGATGCTGATGAGCGGCTTGATCGGTCCGTTGTTGGCAAAGCCGATCAGGAACTTGAGAATCTGCGGCAGCATGACGAAATAGCCGAAAGCAATCCCCGAGAGAAACAGAAACATCGACGAAACAATAAACCCAGCCACTGCGCTTCGCTCGTGCCTGTAAAGACCCGGAGCGACAAATAGCCATATCTGATACAGCACGAAAGGCATCGCAATGACGATGCCGAGATACAACCCGAGGTTGATGACCAGGCTGAGATAGGCCTCTGGACTCGTGTAATAGAGCCTTTCTTCGAGGTGGTTGGCTCGCAAGGCTACCAGCATGGGATTGACAACGAAATTTACGAAATGTTGAGCGACGAGGAGGCCAATGGCCATCCCAGCGATGATGGCGATAATCGCGCGGATGAGCCGCTTGCGCAGCTCTACCAGATGCTCGAAAAACGACATGCGTCCGCCGATATCCTGTTCGGCGGGTGGCGGATTGGGGTCAGGCTGGGCGGCTGCCGCCATCGGTCAGGGTCTCGTGGTTTTCATGGCGCTCATCGCGATCGGATTCGTCCGGAGTGGAATCGGGAGCTTCGAAATGCTGACGGACATGCGCTGTTTGCGGCGCAGCCACCGCCGCCGGATCAGCGGTCACGGGAACTGCCGGATGTCCTTCCGGCACAGTCACGCCCGCCGCGTCAGTTCCGTGCGGATTCACGGAGTCCCGATCTTCAGGCGAACCAGTTGCAGCCGCGATGGCAGAGAGTTGTGGCGCTTTCGTCGCGATCGTGTTCTCGAGAGGTATGGGCTCAGGAATCGCCTCGCCGATCTTCCGCAAGCCAGACTCCCGTTCGATCTCTCGCAGATGATCTTCGAAACTATACCGTAACTCTCCGGTGGCCCGCTTGAATTCGCCCATCACTTTCCCCAGATTCCGTGCGAGCTCGGGCAGCTTCTCGGGCCCAAAAATGACCAGAGCCACAACGAAGATGAGAATCAGGTGAGGGATGCTAAGCATTCGGATTCCACGGCCGGCGCCAGCGGCATTTTTGAATCATAGAAGAGCCAGATAGGCGTGTCAAACGGCTGAAAATCGTGTGCTATACTGCCTGATTCGTGCAGTTTTCGGCGTTCTGAGGCAAAGCGAGGAAAAATGGCGTCATCGAAGCGCGGGGCGTTTGTATTTGTAATAGTCCTCGCCATATCGGCGATTCTGGGAGGCCTGTACGGGCCGACCGTTCGCGCGACCGCGGCTGGCTCCGACGACATGCAAGATTCGGTGAAGAGCTTCACGCGGGTACTCGCCGTCGTGCAGCGAAACTATGCCGATCCGGTCGATACTGACAAGGCCATCTACGATGGCGCCATTCCCGGGATGCTCCAAGTCCTGGATCCGCATTCGATTTTTTTCGATCCTCGAGCCTGGGCCCAATTCCAGGAGCAGGAAGTTGGACGATACTATGGCGTCGGCATGGGGATTGCGACGCTTAACAACCACACCGTTGTATTGGCACCCTTCGTCGGTTCCCCCGCGTTCAAGGCCGGGATTCGTCCCGGCGATGCCATCCTGAAAGTAGACGGCAAGTCCTGCGAGGGCCTTTCGTCGAGCGATGTTGCAAACATGCTTCGCGGAGCGAAGGATACGCCCGTTCGTATTAGCCTTGGACGCGAAGGCTGGGACAAGCCTATCGAGGTAAGCGTGGTTCGGAATGAAATCCCCCGCCCCGGCGTGGATTTCTACACGATGGTCAAACCAGGAATCGGCTACGTCCGCGTTTCCACGTTTAACGAGACCACGGACAGCGATCTGGCGGCGGCGCTCGCGCAACTCGACGTCTCGAAGCTCGATGGTCTGATTATCGATTTGCGCAACAACGGCGGCGGATTGCTGACCCAAGCGGTTGGCATTGCAGACACTTTTCTTGACAAGAACGAGCTTGTCGTCTCGCATCGTGGCCGCTCGTCTCCGGAAGGCCGTTTTTATGCGATTCGGGGCAATCAGGGACTGAAAATCCCACTCGTTGTGCTAATCAACGGGCAAAGCGCTTCCGCCTCCGAAATCGTAGCGGGATCGATCCAGGATCACGACCGCGGACTGATTGTAGGAGAAACGAGTTTTGGCAAAGGCCTGGTGCAGTCGCAATTCCCGCTGAGCGAAAAAACGGGCCTGCTCCTGATCACGGCGAGATATTACACGCCGAGCGGGCGGCTGATTCAACGCGCATACAAGAACGTCACATTATACGATTATCACTATAACCCGCAGCCTCCGCGCCAGCCGGAAGTGAAGCTGACCGACAGCGGACGGCAAGTCTTCGGAGGAGGCGGGATCACTCCGGATTACGCCGTTGCAGCGCCGAAGCCGAACGATTTTCAGTTGCTGCTGTATCGCCGCAATGTATTCTATCCAGTCAATCAAACGGTGGGAGATTTCACGCTTCATTTCTTGAGCCAAAAGCCCCAGATTACCCGGGACTTCGTTGTCGATGATTCCGTGCTCCGGCAATTCACCCAGTATTTGGACCAGCAACATATCAAATACACCGCGCAAGAAATCCAAGACAATCGTTCCTGGATTCAGACCAGCATCAAGCGTGAAGTTTTCGCAAGCCTGTTTGGGCTCGACGAGGGTGACAAAGTGGATCTCCAGGATGACCCGCAGTTGGCGAAGGCGGAAGATCTGATTCCGCAGGCTAAGGCTTTGTATCAAAACGCCCGGAAGATCGTCGCGGAGCGGCAAACCGGGGAAAGCCTTCGGCCCTAGTTCGCAAACCTCCAGCCAACAAACTGCATTATTGCACAACCAAAGGTCCACAGCGGCTTGACTGCGCGCCGCAAGACCAAAGCCTCCGCAATTCGTATGCTATACTGCATTTTTATCACAAAGCGAGGAAGTATGGAGTCATCGAAACGCGGCGCGCTTCTCTTCGTCATCGTCCTGGGAATATCCGCGATTCTCGGCGGCCTTTACGGTCCCGCGGTGCGCGCCACCGCTGCCGGTTCGGATGATCTACAGGACTCGGTGAAGACCTTCACGAAGGTGCTATCAGTCGTCGAGCGAAACTATGCCGATCCAGTCGATACGGACAAGGCAATTTATGACGGCGCGATTCCCGGGATGCTTCACGTGCTCGATCCTCATTCGAATTTTTTCGATCCCCGCGAGTACGCGCTCTTTCGCGAGGAGCAGCAAGGAAAATACTACGGCGTGGGAATGACTATCTCGCAACGCGAAAATCAGACGATCGTGCTCGCCCCATTCGTCGGTTCGCCCGCGTTCAAAGCAGGCATCCGGCCCGGAGACGTCATCCTGAAAGTGGATGACAAGAGCTGCCAGGGTCTGTCTTCGAGTGAAATCGCCGACATGCTGAAGGGTGCCAAGGGCACGCCGGTCAAAATCACCCTTGGACGTGAAGGCTGGGCCAAACCGATCGAGGTTAATGTGGTCCGGGACGAGATTCCCCGTCCCGGCGTGGATTTTTACACGATGATAAAGCCGGGCATCGGATACGTCCGCGTTTCAACATTTAACGAAACCACCGACAGCGACCTGACAGACGCGCTTAGGCATCTTGACGTGTCCAAGCTCGACGGCCTCATCATCGACCTGCGGAACAACGGCGGCGGACTTCTGAATCAGGCCGTGGGCATGGCCGATATGTTTCTCGACAAGAATGAATTGGTGGTTTCACATCGAGGCCGCTCGTCTCCTGAGCGCCGCTATTACGCGGTCCGCGGAAACCAGGGCGTGGAAGTGCCCTTGATCGTGTTGATCAACGGGCAGAGCGCTTCGGCATCCGAAATCGTTTCGGGGGCCATTCAGGATCACGACCGCGGGCTTATCATCGGCGAAACGAGCTTTGGCAAAGGCTTGGTGCAGACGCAATTCCCGCTAAGCGAAGATACAGCCCTCCTGCTGACCACGGCGCGCTATTACACGCCTAGCGGCCGCCTTATTCAGCGCAACTACAAGAACACAACGCTTTACGATTACCACTACAATCCTCAGCCGCCGCGTCAGCCCGAAGTGAAACTGACGGACAGCGGCCGCCAAGTGTACGGCGGCGGCGGAATCACCCCGGACGACGTTGTTGCAGCACCCAAGCCGGACGATTTTGAGCAGCTCCTTTATCGGCGCAACGTCTTCTATCCATTCACGCAAAGCGTTGGCGATTTCACGCGTTACTACCTCAGCCAGAAACCTGATGTGACCAGGGATTTTACGGTCGATGACGCCGTGATCGCGCAGTTCAAGAAGTATCTCGACCAGGAGCACATTCAATACACGCCGGAACAGATCGAGAAGAATCTGTCGTGGATCAAAGACAATATTAAACGGGAAGTTTTCACCAGCGTGTTTGGCCTGGACGCCGGATACAGAGTGGATCTGCAGGACGATCCGCAGCTAGCGAAGGCCATTGAATTGGTTCCTCAGGCAAAAGCGCTCTATCAGAACGCACGAAAGATCGTCGCGGAGCGCGAAGCGAACGACGCCACCAAGCCCTAGCTGGATCACTTAACTCTCATGCCCCAATAACTGGATCCGGCGCTCCCCATCTACGAAATACCTCGTGCAGGTATCTTCCTATTGCAATCCAGGGCACCGATTCTTGATTATTTGGGCCGCTGTTCGCGCTGCTGGCCTTATTCTTAATCGCAGCAGCAACCTGTTTTCCCCGGTCCAGACAATGCGGAACTCAAATTTCGCGCCAGCAACTTTCGTACGCGCCATGCGCAAGATGACCCCGGCAACGCGGGTAATCTTGGTGGCGTGGGCTATATTGGTCGGAGGCTATGCCGCAGTGTCCCTTACGGTTAGGCCAAGCCAGGGGCTGACCGCCTTCGGGGATATCGCGCAGTGTGTCGCGGCGCTGTTCGCATGCGTCGGGCTGTCACTCAACGCTTTCACATCCGATAAGAAGGCCCGGATATTCTGGCTGCTGCTGGTGTTTGGCTGCGGCGCATGGCTCGCCGGACAGTTCATTTGGACCTATTTCGAAGTCCTGTTGCGTCGAGACGTGCCAAACCCGTTTCTCGGCGATGTCATTTTCTTTCTCCATCCCGTTCCGATGATGGGCGCCTTGGCTGCGAAGCCCCACGACCATCGCGATGACTTGAACACGCGAATCGGGTACCTCGATTTCTCACTGCTGCTCGTCTGGTGGGTCTACCTATACCTTTTCGTTGTGATTCCGTGGCAATACATTTCCCCGGAGGTCACGGCATACGGCACGGGATACGACCAGTTGGCGGCAATTGAGAACGTCGTATTGGTCGCCGGGTTTGGCGTCCTGCTTTTGCGCGCGCGCGGTGTCTGGAAGCAAGTGTACGCGCACCTCTTCAGCGCCGCGCTGCTCTACGCGGCAGCCTCCTATATCGCGAATCGGGCGATTGACATCGGGCAAAATTACTACACCGGCAGCCCCTTCGATCTCCCGGTTGTCGCCTCGTTCGTCTGGTTTGGGACGGCGGGCATTGTGGCTTACGGATTGAAACCGCAACGCGAGGCGGCGCCTGCGACGCCTCGCGAACCGAATCGCTGGCCCGCGCGAGTTGCAATGGCTGCGGTGCTTTCGATTCCCCTGATGGCGATTTGGTGCCTTTGGGGAAGCGCGAATGTGCCAGCAGTGCGAACCTTCCGCGTGGGCGTAACGCAAGTCACCCTGGTGGCCGCTGCGCTGCTGATGTTTTTAAGGCAAAAGCTTGTGGACCGTGACCGAATGCGGCTGCTGGAGGCTTCCCGCGAATCGATCGAGAACCTGAAGCACTTCCAGTCGCAAATGGTCCAGACCGAGAAGCTCGTTTCGATTGGGCAGCTTGCGGCCGGCGCGGCCCACGAAATCAATAACCCGCTTACAGGAATCCTGGGTTACTCCGACCTGCTGGTTGACGACGCAACTCTTACCGAGCGCCAGAAGATGGTCGCCGAGAAAATACGCACCCTCGCGCGCCGCATCAAATCGCTCGTCACTAGCCTACTAAGCTTTTCGCGGCAGGTTCCGTCTGAAAAAACGATGCTCGACATCAACGTGATCATCGCGAATGCGCTGCACCTGAGCAACCTCGACCTTCGGGGCGAGAAAATTCACGTGGAAGTGCAGCCCGATCCGGAGATGCCTTCGGCGCTCGGCGATGCCAACCATATCCTTCAGGTGTTTTTCAATTTGCTGAGTAATGCCGTTGATGCGCTCGAGGACGTGGGCGGGGGGCGGCTCATCGTGCGCACGTCCCACGGCGATGGGAAAATCATGGCGGAAGTGTCTGACACCGGGCCCGGCGTCAAATCTCCACAACAGGTTTTCGATCCATTCTTTACCACCAAGCCCGTCGGTAAAGGTACCGGCTTGGGGCTGAGCATCTGCTACGGGATCATCCAGGAACACGGGGGGCGCATTGAATGCTTCAATCGCCCCGAAGGAGGCGCGACGTTCGTTGTCGAGCTTCCCATAGCGAGCCCCGGCGTGCCAGAGGACGGCCAGGTTCCAGTTGAAGCAAAACAGATTTGAACCATACTTCAGCGTCCTGGCTGTATGCCCGGTACGTGGTCTTACTGTGCTGCTAGTAAGAAAGGCCCACTGCCGCTTTGAGAACATCCCCGCTCTTCATTTGAATGCGCCGCTTCCTTCGGCCTCATACTAGCTACGTTCCCGCGCGCTCCCCGCAGCCGTCCTCCGGAAGCGCCTCGGAAGGACCAACATGGATGTCCAGACGTCCCAACCCGCTGCGCCTGCAGATATATCGCTGCCAACTCCGGCTGCAAATCTCATAGCGGCAATGATTCGCGCCGCAAAAAACACGAGCGATCTGATTTTTTCTCCGGGACGGCTGCCTCAGGTGGATGTCAACGGCCAGCTCACGCAGCTCAAGATTCCGGGCGTGGGCATCCTGACCCCGGAAGATACAGCGCGAATTGCAGCCGACCTGATTGGCCGGAATGCCAATGCCGTTGAAAAATTAAAAAGCGAAGGTTCGTGTGACATTTCGTACAGCCTGCCCAAAGTATCCCGCTTCCGCGTGAATATTTTTACGCAGCGCGGAAGCTGCGCGATCGTCATGCGGGTGATCCCTAGCATCGTCCCGGATTTCAAATCGCTGAATCTTCCCGCACAACTCGCTGACGCCGCTACCATGCGTCCCGGCATCGTTCTCGTGACCGGGCCTACGGGGAGCGGCAAATCTTCCACGCTCGCGGCGTTCGTTAACAAAATCAACGAGGAAATCGCATGCCACGTCATCACCATCGAAGACCCCATTGAATTCCTGCATCCTCACAAGCGCGCCACGATACACCAGCGCGAGCTGTACACCGATGCTCCCAGTTTCGCGCTGGCGCTGCGCGCATCGCTCCGGCAAGCGCCGAAAATGATTTTGGTGGGCGAAATGCGCGATCGCGACACCATGGAAGTTGCTCTCGAAGCGGCCGAGACCGGCCATTTGGTGTTCTCAACTCTCCACACGATGGACGCGTCGAAGACCATTGAGCGCATTGTGGGGGCGTTCCCAGCGACCGATCAGAGCGCCATCCGAATGCGGTTCTCGAAAACTTTCCGTTACATCATTTCGCAGCGACTGCTTCCCCGAGCCGATGGAGAAGGACGGGTGGCAGTTTTTGAAATCTTAAGATCCACGCTTCGAACTCGCGAATACGTCCACAAAGGCGAAAGCGATGGAAAATCGTTGCTCGATGCGATGCGCGACGGCGGCAACGACGGGATGCAGTGCTTTGACGACGAGATCGAGAAGTTGATTCGTGCGGGAAGCGTTGATTTAGAAACAGGCCTCTCGTGCTCCACCAATCCCGGCAATCTCCGGTTGCAGCTCCGAGATCTGTTGGAATCCGGCTCTGCAATCCCGCCAGGAATGGCTGCGGTTCACAGCACCTACCGATCGACGGCCGGCCCTTCTGCCGTGCCTGCACCGGAACTCGAGCCTCAGCGCTAGCCAGCACAGGTCGTCACCTGAACCCTGCCTTCGTGAAATCGCAACCGTGCCGGTGTCCAGCGTCTTGTGAGACCGCGGTAACGGTACTGGCTTGTCGTGCAATTTTGCGCAACTCGCCTCCGAAGACCAAGAGGACCGTTCAGAGGGGAACGCGAGAATTCTCATGGCGTGGGACGTTCCGACAGCACGGAAATACGGTGCATCCGTTTGAGCAATCGGTTTCCTATACCAAAGCCAGATATGTCTATAAAGCCTTTGAAATCAGTGTTCCGAATTGGAACGTGGAGTGCTCTTATTGGGACGAATGCGCGGGCGGGACCCAAGCTTCGCGCCACAAGGGGCGTCCATGGGCAAGAAAATTGGATTGATGCTTGTTCTAGCTCTGGGCTTGGCGGTGCTGCCAGCCGTTGCCGATGGCATCAACGGTGGCAATGGCGGAAACATCACGGTCAACGGCACTTACGGAGCGGCCCTGGCTGGATTCACATTCCCCGCCACGATGTTTTCAGCGCCCGGTGCGAATTTCACGCTTACGCTTTTGGACCTGCCGACGATGGCGCCGGGATCTGAAGATTCGACCACGACGATGATTTTTACGATGGGGTCCACCACGATCACGGAAAACATGGCGGCGGACGTTATTTTCGCCACCATGACCAATGGGCTCTTCGATGTGAGCTTCGATACGGGGAATGTCTTTTACTCCTGGTCATTTGACGGCAATCCGAACGCAGCTTCACCGATCACGCTTTTGCCTGGAAGTCTGTTCTTTGCACAAGATGATACTAGTGGCGACATCCTCGCGGCCGGCTCGGTCGCCGGCAGTGTCACCGCCACTGCTACGGGCGTGCCCGAAGCCCCGGCAGGCATCCTGCTCATCGGCGGCCTGCTTGGTCTAGCGGCGCTGGGGCTTCGGAAGCGATCGTGCGACGCAAGCGCAGCCTGAGAGCCGGGAAACTTAGCAGGCGACGGGTCCTCTGTTCTTGGATTCTCCTCGGGAGCAAATCTGATTCCGGCTGCCAGCTGAATCGGCCAGCCGGAGTTTCTTAGAGCGAGCCACTTCGCCGCAACCGTTGTTCCCTCCGGCCATAGAAAACGAGCAACGAACCACACTATACATATTCGACGTGCAATATCAGGCGAAGCGAAAGCGTGATCGAATGAAACACGTTTGGTGGGTACTCGCTCGTTTGCTAGAATGACTCCTCGTGGGCGGCTAGCTCAGCTGGGAGAGCGCCTCGTTCGCAACGAGGAGGCCGTGGGTTCGAGCCCCATGCCGTCCACCAAGGCTCTTCGCTCCCGCTGGCAACGTGGGTTTTATCGCGCGATTTTACGTGGAACGCGAATCGCGATGTCCTACCCTGCCGGAAATATATGGCTGTCAGCTGTGGAAGGGGGGATGTTACATATCGCCTCGAGCGTGAGTCGGCGTACTCACGATTCGTCGGAGCGCCGCATTAGCTGAGTGTGCCGGAGAAGGGCTGCCACCTTCGCACTCGCAAGATAATACGCGGGCGGCAAATTGCCGAAGGAACGAGCCGTGATACTAGAGGCGCTCAGTCATTTCGATCCGGGGTGAACCCCGGCACCGCTCGGGCGCGGGCCCTTGTCACGAACCTGCGAAACTCAGACGGCCATAAATAAGCGAGGATAGCATACGGAAACGACAGCACACGCTACAGCGATTAGACGTTGGGAAGCATTCTGTCTGCGAAGCACGTTCACCGGTGAAACTGTAGAATGATTGCATGCCCGTGAAACTGATTGCACTCGACCTCGACGGAACGCTGCTCGACAGCCGGTCTCAGATATCCGAAGACAACGTTCTGACCATCGCGGAAGCCGCTGCCCGCGGCGTCGAAATCGTGATCGTCACGGGGCGGCGATTCGATTTTGCGCGGCCCGTCGTGGAAGCTCTTCCGTGCGATTTGCACTTGATTGTCAGCAACGGAGCGCTGATCAAAACGAAAAGCGGGGAAACACACCAACGGCTGCTGTTGCCTGCCGCCGTGGCGCGGCGCGCTCTCGGAGCAACTCCGGAGTATCGCGCGCTTGCCGCCGTGGTATTCGACCACACGCGAGAGGGCCAGATCGTGATGGAGCGCGTCGATTGGGACGACCCGGTCCGCGGTAGATATCTGCGGCGTAATCGCGAGTACATCGCCGAGGTGATTCCTCTGGAAAATTGCCTGAACGGGGAAGACCCGATCCAGGTGATGTTCACCGGACCTTGCGCCACCATGCGCGAAGCGAAACGCGCCCTCGAGGTTTCCGTCGCAGCCTCGGATTTTACTCTGGCTCTGGCCGAATACGAGGCTCGCGATTTTTCGATTCTCGACGTGCTGCGGCGAGGCGTCACGAAGGGCGTGGCTCTTGCAGAGTGGGCGATGAGGCGCGGGATCGCGCGCGAAAATGTGATGGCTGTCGGCGACAACTGGAACGATCGCGAAATGCTCGAATTTGCGGGAGTGCCGGTCGTGATGGGCAACGGCGTGTCCGAATTGAAAACGTTCGGTTGGCCCGTCACTTTAGCAAACGATCAAAGTGGCGTGGCTGCTGCTATCCGCAGGTATGCGCTCGATGAATAGCCCGGCATCGAACGCAGGCAGAGCGGAATACCCAGATGGATGCTTCGCATGGTCACCACCCGAGCCGTACTATATATAATGTCTTGGATGACCCGGATGACGCCAAGCACAATGATGCTCCCAATCATTCTTGCCGTCTTCGCGGTGATGCCGTCTCTCGCGCGGGCCGATTATGCGGTGCTGAAATCAGGCGTGCGGCTGCACATCACCGGGTACGAACGCGCGGGCAGTGAGGTTCGGCTGACGTTGGACGGAGGAACAGTCGAAATCGCGGCGAGTGATTTGTCCGCGATCGAGCCGGAGGATAATTTCGCCGCAGTCCCGGAAGCGAAGCAAGTGGCGTTAGCGATTCCCTATGCCAGCTTGGTTCATGCCGCGGCTGAGAAGAACGACCTAAACGAAAAACTGCTGGCCGAAGTGATCGCGGCGGAATCGAATTTCAATCCTCGCGCGGTATCGCGAAAGCGCGCGCGCGGGTTAATGCAATTGATGCCGCAAACGGCGGCGCACTACGCAGTCGGGAACGCATTCGATCCAGCACAGAACATTGATGCCGGTGCGAGGTACTTGAAGGAGTTGCTAGTTCGATACCGTGGAAATTTGCGGCTCGTACTCGCTGCCTACAATGCAGGCCCTGGCGCGGTCGAACGCTATGGCGGCGTGCCGCCCTTCGCGGAAACGCAGAACTACGTTCGCAAGATCACCGCGCAACTTGGCCAATTCGCTAAGGGCTTGTAGGGTTAGTATTCTTCACTGGCGGTTCCGCCTGAAAGAGCGACTTACTGCCGCGGCGTAGCGTTTGGAGTCGCGTTAGGATTCGTTCCGATCGGTGTGCCGATAATGTCGCCCGAAATGATGATGTCCACGCGGCGATTCTGGGCTCGCCCCTCGGCAGTATCATTGCTGGCCACGGGATTTGATTCGCCGAAACCCTGCCCCGAAATCGAATCACCGCTCAGTCCCTGATCCATCAGATAATCGCGAACGGCGTTAGCTCGCTTCTCCGAAAGAGTTTGATTGAACGCCTCCGAGCCGGTGCTGTCGGTGAACCCCTCGATCTGCAATTTCAATCCGGGATGCGCCAGCACGATTCCAGAAAACTTCGCCAGCGCCTCGCGTGCCGGAGGACGCAGATCGTATTTCGCGGTGGCGAAGAGAACATCGGCCATGTTGACCTTGAGACCGCGCGAAGTGTCGGTGGTCGGAAGGATTCGATTGAACTGCTGCAACAGCGATGCGCGAAGCTGCTGTTTTTCCTGTTCGGCCTGCGCCGCCGCTTGCTGCGCCTGCGTTGCTGCTGCCGCCGACTGAGCGGCCGCCTGTTGTGCGGCCTCCGCCTGCTGTTGGGCCTGTGCGCGGGCCTGGGCTTGCTCCTGGGCCTCGCGTCGGGACTGTTCGGCCTGCGCCTCAGCCTGCGCGCGAGCCGCCTCCTCCTGCTGCTGCTGCGTGGCAGACTTGGCCGCTGCGGCCGCCGCGTCATCGCGAGCCTGCTGGGCCTGGCGCGCGGCCTCGGCGTCCTTGGCCGCAGCTTCTTCCTGCGCCTGCTTCTGAATCGCGATCTGGCGCGCGTCGGCGGCCGTTTGCACGGCGTCTCGAGCTGACGCGATCACCTGCTTCTTGTCGCCTCGATGATCCAATTCCGTCTGCGCTTGATTCAGGGCCGCCTGGGCCTTTGCAAACGAATCCGCGGCGTAACGGTCAGCGCCCGCCACTCGCGCGATTTCCACCGCGTTTACAGCCTCTTCCACCTCCAGCGGGACCTTCGTCTTCGACTTCGTCAGGACACGGTCTCGCATGGCGATGTTGTAGGTATATTGCCCGCGTTTGAGCAGTTCATAATTTGCCGTCACCGGCTGCATGGTACCAACCGTATTCGGTAACACCACATTTTCAAGAACCACCACGTTACTCGGCTGAGTCACCGCAAAGTACGGCTCGGCAGTCACGATCATCCCGAAATTCTGCAGCGTGGTTGTCGTCGAAAGCTTGCTGTTTTTTCCATCCAGCAGCAGTTCGCCGAGATTGCTCGGCTTGCCTTCTGGCGTGATGGCCCACAAGACGTACGTGAGATATTCGGGGCCGAACATCTGCGGTTGCTGAAGGTTCTTGAAGTCGGCATTGATCGTGATACGCCCCGGCTTGCTGTTAACTCGCGCAATCCCCTTCGCACCGGATAGCAACGGCGTTCCCTGAAACCCTATTTCGGTCGATCCGTTTCGATGCTCGTACTTGACCGCGGTTATCGACCCTCCGACGAACGTCACGTGATAAATGGGAGCGTTATTTTGGCTTTGCTCGTCCTGCTGCCGCGCTGAGGCGGGCAGAACGAAACTTCCAAGGGCGAGAATCAAAACCGTACACAATGCCGGCACAAATTGCTTTTTCACTTTACGCTCCTGTACACGAGAGACATTATCCACAGGCACGGGGTTGGCAGACATAGGCTTACTAGTCCCGGGCATGCTGGCCTCGTTTCACGAAGCCGTCAATCGGTGCATGACGGTATAGACGCAGGCGGAAACACACTAGCAGCGCTTCGGATCCGTTCTGCGACCGTGTAGTAAATGATGTCACGAACGATTCCGCTTGTCTATTGGCCGGCTTGAATCATTGCGGCGGTTGTGGTTGAGGCTGAGGCGAAGGCGTGCTGCCAGAACCATTTGTGTTGCCGTTGACGCCTCCGGGATTCGGATTCGCAATTGGGAATCCTCCCAAAGTTTGCCCGGACTGGCCCCCGCCATTCAGTCCCTGCTGCATCGCCTGCGCCTGATCCTCGAGCGGATTCCAGATGAACTCCCAATCCTTATACTTCTTCGCTTTCCCCCCATTTAGCCATTTAATCGAGGGTTGGTCGGCTTTGCTGGCGACTCCAGTTAGAAATGCTCCGATTACCGGACCATCGACCGGGCCTGTCGGTTTCTGCTGAAGGATCGCGGCATTCGCCGCCAGCAGCGGATTCTGTCCGGCCGCGCCTGGCACGTCGCCAAGCTCTCCCGGTTGGCTCAATTGCCCGGGCTGTGCGAACTGCCCGTTCGTGGTTGAATTTTGATTGCCCGGTGAAGACTGCGCGAGTTGATCGCTCGATTGAGAACCTGGTTGGCCGCCAGCTTGAGAACCCGATGGAAAGGTGGACTGGTCCGATTGGTCGGATTGTTCCGCCGACTGTTGTGGCACCCCCTGGGATTCATTGTCGT
The DNA here is from genome assembly GCA_050747005.1 of Candidatus Acidiferrales bacterium. Taxonomy (GTDB): domain Bacteria; phylum Acidobacteriota; class Terriglobia; order Acidiferrales; family UBA7541; genus Palsa-295. The sequence continues at coordinate 37,971 of JBOGNE010000068.1, read as the reverse complement.
CAGCTCCCGCAGGCGCGTAAGGAGGACTCTGCGGCAGCGGCCCCGCCTGACCGCTTCCCGTTACTGGAAGGCCAGGACTCGCAAGACTAGACGCCGCAACTCCCGGCTGGCCTGCCGCCTGCCCCGGTTGTGCGCCCATCCCCTGCATCGCGCCATCAAGCAGCGCCATTTGTTGCAGCGACGCGTATCGGACGCTTCCGATAATTTGCCCTGCGGCGTTCACATAGATAAGGCGCCACGCCCCGTCTTCTTTGTTCATCGGATCCTTGTATTCCTGGCGCAAAAAATGCAGTTCCGGCATTCCCTTCCCGAGGTCGTCGAGCGACTGCGGATACTTGCCGGTCTTGTGGTAATAGAGACGGATCGCCCGGACGTACTGATTCCCCCGCCAGATCATTTCCTGCTCGCGAAGGCGCTTGCCCTGAATGGCCAAATTCTGGAGGACCACGGTCGATGCAATGACGACGACCACAACCATGAACAGCGCCATCAGGTACGCGTAGCCCGATTCGCGGGAGCGGGATCGCGAAGCGCGTTCATTCGTGCAGGGGTTCGCGCAGCGACAGCGCGCAGGCGCAATTTCGTTGTTCAGCATTGTAAAAGTCAAATGACCAAGCCTTTTAATTCTGGGGCGGCTGTTGTTCCGCCGTTTCCGGCTGCACCATCGGAACGGTGGCGTGCCGGCCGCTCGAAATCTCCTCCACATCGGCTGAATCGTTGCCGATGTGAATCAGGCGGTACCGGTTCAAGAATATCGACCCTTGCTGCACGACCAACACATCATCTCCATCCTTGAAAAAGGCCAGTTTCTCGCCTGAAGAACTCATGGTTGCCGTGCCGAAAAACTCCGCTGGAACTTGAACGGGAGGAGGAGGCGGCGGTCTCTTCGGGCCGTACGCACGCTCCGCATCTGCTTGTTTTGCCGCCAAAGGTGAAATGGGCGGAGGCCCCTCAACGAAGATATTGCGATGCGCGCCTTTGTATTCAAGGCTCTGAAGATTTTGCAAAAGATCGACGCGAAGATGCGGCTCCTGCACGTCGATCGGCTGAAACTTACTGTCCGCCGCAAAAACGCCGCGAACCACCGATCCTGGGTTCCGGTAGTAAAGAAACACGGCGGCCAGCAGGACCACAAGTCCCGCGAGAAGAATCGTTTCCATGCGTTTGTTCATCATCGAAAGTATCTAAGTTCGAAAGTACGTCTGCAGTTCTAGCGTCAGCCGGATGCCGCCGCTGCCTGCGGTGGTCGAAGCCGAATTGAGCGAGAGATCGCGGAGAAGATAAAACTTCTTCGACCGCTCGATCCCGTCGATGAAGTGAAGGATCGACGGATAATCCCCTTCCACCGTTTCCGAGATCGTTATCTCCGTCACCCCGTGGTCCTTCAAATCTTTTTGCTTGAACTTCACGCTCTCGTCGGCCAGCCCGGACTTTGCCGCGATGGAATCGAGATCGGCTTCCACGACGGAATATCCCGTGGCTGCATCAGGAAACGTAGACTCATAAAAGTTGTCGGATTCGTTCCGCGCTTCGGCCAGGGAATCGCGAATCTTTTGTCCCCGCGTCACATCGGCCCTGTACAACTTCTCTTGCGATTTAAGCCGCACCGCTTCCCTGCGCATCGCCTGGGGAGCTTCGCGCGCCGACTCGTAGAGAATGCCCGCCAGCGCGAGGTCCGCCACGAGCAAAGCCGCTAATACTCCGCCGATCCACATTTTCCATTTTTGCCAGTTGGTTCTCATATTCTCATATCGTCGTGTACCACACGGTGAGGGATACTTCGACCTTGTCCCCTTGGGTCTGCTGATTCGTTTGAGTCGGGTGCCGCTCCTGATCGACCTCCACATCCGAAAACACCTTCGAGTCCTCGAGCGCTTTCAAGAACTTTATCTTGCTCTCATCGCTCGACGCGCCGACCGTCAGCGTGACTTTCGCACGGTCATTCACCAGCGCCGGCGAAATCCTCACCACACGCACTCCTGGCGGAAGCGTCTGCTCGAGATCCATGAACACCTTCGTCCACGGAAAGCTTCGCCGGCCGATCAGTGAATTCAGGAACGCGGCGCGATTGAGCACCTGCTGCGCGCCCGGCGTCCGGAAAAACATTTCCAGTTCCTGTTGTTTTTGACGGTCGGATCGAATTTCATCCTGATACCCCGAAATCTCCGCGCGCAGGTCGCGGTTTGCCCGCCACGAGCGATACGCCACGTGCGAGAGAAACACCAGCGCAATAATAGCGAGCGCGCCCAGCAGCGCCGAGGCCGCAAGAAACGGTCGCCGGTTATCGAGCGGCTTGGTTGCGAGATTGAGGTGCAGTTTCATTGGCGTTCCGCGCTGCGATTGGCGTTCACGCTCCCCGGTTCATCATCCAGCCGGCGAGAGATTCGAAATCCCTTTGCACGATATCGCGCGCTCCCGGACCGAGGTTTGCGATACCTGGAGCGTCGGAAATAGGCCCAATCGGGCATTTCAATTCGCCGGCGAGTATCTCGCGGAATAATTCGTCCCGAGGACCAAAGCCAGAAAGGCGCGCGCGGTCCATCGTCGCGTCCCACGTGTCCTGGTAGTACGCGAGCGCCGGGAAAATCTCGTCCAGCACCGCCTTCGGTTCGAGTAACTCCGGGCCAAAGCCCATTTCCGTCGAGCGATACACGCACAGATTTCTCCCACGAACGATCGCCGTGGTCAGCGTGCGTCCGGAGATGCGAACCAGCAGGGTCGAACCCTGTTCTTCCAAAAGCGGCAGCGTGGCCAGCGTCGAACTCATAATCACACCGGCTTCCGCGCCCAGCGACTCGACGATCTCCTCGTATTCCCGGATGATGCGCTGCCGCGACACGGCGGCTACGACTTCCAGATTCCCTTCACGTCCCGTTTGCCGCATCCAGGAAACTGCCGTCTCTTCCACGTCGAACGGCACGCTCTTCTTCAGCCGCCAGCGCAGCAGCGGTAGCGCGTCCGCCGCGCTTCGAGGCAGCGTCTCGAACGGCAAAATAAAGACGCGCACACCCGGGTCGGGGATCAGCAGCGCGACGCTCTGCCCGCGATGCGGAACGGTCCCAAACACGCGGCGAAGAGCGGCACGCACATCGTCGGGCTTCGCGATGTTGACTTCGACGGGCGAAGCCACCACCGCGCCTTCCGCCAGATATTCCACGGCGAACGTTTCCAGGTTCCCCTGCGTCTTTCCCCAGCGAGCTCCTGCAACGTGCGCCGTCGAAATCTCGACCACGAGAGCCGGATGCGGCATGGCGTTTAGCCACCGCTCGATCCGGCTCGCCGGACCGGTCTTGGACACAGGAGGCGCGAGAACGGATCCGCGGCTAGTCAAGGAACGTCACCTTGTTAATCTCGCGCAGAGTCGTTGTGCCCTGGCGGATTTTCTTCAAGCCTGAATCGCGCAGAAAAGTCATGCCGTCCGCTTTTGCGGCGCGCTTGATCTCCGAAGTCGGCCGCCGGTCGATGATCATCTCGCGAATGTGATCCGAGAGATCGAGCAGTTCGGTGATAGCACTTCGGCCGTGATAGCCGCTCCCGGAGCACTCTAGGCATCCCGGCCCTTCATAGAATGGCACCGCGCTCCACTCCGCGGGGTCGAGGCCCGACTCTCGTAGCGTTTCAGGCGAATACTCCACCTGCTTCTTGCAGTTCTCGCAGATTACGCGGACCAGCCGCTGCGCCATGATGCAGTTGAGCGCCGAAACAAAATTGTACGGCTCGACGCCCATGTTGATGAAGCGCCCAATCACATCGGTCACGTTGTTCGCGTGCACTGTGGTAAACACCAGGTGTCCTGTGAGCGCAGAATTGATGGCGATCTGCGCGGTTTCGTGGTCGCGGATTTCGCCGACCATGATTTTGTCGGGGTCGTGCCGCAGAATCGAGCGAAGCCCGCGCGCAAACGTCAGCCCTTTTTTCTCGTTCACGGGGATTTGCGTAATCCCGCGCACTTGGTATTCCACCGGATCCTCGATGGTGATGATCTTGTCTTCATCGTTCTTGATTTCGTTGATCGCCGCGTACAGCGTGGTTGTCTTGCCCGAACCCGTCGGCCCTGTGACCAACACCATGCCGTACGGCTCGTGGATGTAGCGGCGGAAGCGCGTCAGCTCTTCCTGATCGAATCCCACCACGTCGAGCGTCAGATTGCGGAATTTTTCGCTCAACGTTTCCTTGTCCAGCACGCGCAACACGGCGTCTTCGCCATGTACCGACGGCATAATCGACACGCGAAAATCGACGAACCGCCCTTTGTACCGCACCCGGAAGCGCCCGTCCTGCGGCACCCGCCGTTCCGCGATATCAAGCTCGCTCATCACCTTGATGCGCGAAAGGATGGTCGCGTGCCATTCCTTCGCCAGCGGCTGCATCGCGTATTGCAGCACGCCGTCGATGCGATACTTAACCACCACTTCGGAGTTGCGCGTTTCGATGTGTATATCGCTGGCCCGCCGCTCGAGAGCCGTGAAGATCACGGTATCCACGAGCTTGACCACCGGGCTGATGCCGGTATCGCGCGTCAGCTTCTCCATCGAGATATTTTCTTCGCTGTCCTCGTCCTCGGCGACCACCTGGAGCGTAAAACCTTCGGTCGCCTGATCGAGTACCCGCTGCGATTGCTCGGTGCGCTTCAGCAAATCGTCAATCTGCGAGGTTGTCGCAACCTTTATCTGGAGATTTTTCCCGAGCAGCAGCGCCAGTTCGTCCCTCAGATGCAATTGGCTCGGATCGGCCATGGCGACCACCAGGGTCGAGTCGTGCGCCTCCAGCGGAACGAATTTGTATCGGAACATCATTTCTGCGGGAATGCTGCGGAAGAGTTCGGGGTCGATGCGCTGCTCGCGCAGCTCGACGTACGGGCAGCGGTAACGCTCCGCCAGCCGCTGCGCCTGTTCGCGTTCGGCCCGCTCGTCTGGGCCTCTCGGCATCGGCGGAGGCGGAGAAATGTTATTCGGCGTGGCCATCGAGCCTCATCCCCCCGCGCCGCCCACCTGCACGGAGAATAGCGGCATGTACAGGGCGATTAAAATGAAGCCTATCACAACGGCCATGAGCACCAAAATCGCGGGCGATATCCATATCAAAGTACGCTGCAGGCGCGTGTTCACTTCCTCTTCGTAGAATTCCGCAACGCTCTGCAGCATTGCCGCCAGCGCGCCCGATGCTTCCCCGACCTCGATCATTTCGAGCGCCAGCGGCGGAATTAAGCGTGTCGTCGCCAGGCTACCGTGCAGCGTCTCTCCTTCACGAACGTGTCCAGCCGCCTCTCGCACCGACGTCGAGATCAGCCGGCTACCGATTGCCGCCGATGCCGTCTCGAGTCCTGTCACCAGCGGCGTTCCGCCCGCCAGCAGCGTTGAAAGGGTTCGCACGAATTGAGCGATCTCCGCCTTCAGCCACACATCGCCGAGCACAGGGACGCGCGGCTTGAGCCGATCGATCGCGATCGCACCTCGCAAAGTGCGCGTCCACAAAAACACCGCGGCTGCCAGGATCGCGGCAACCGCGAGAAAAACTAGAAAGTAGCTGCGCAACGGCGTCGCGATCGCCAGCATGATCCGCGTCACGTGAGGCAAGGGAATACCCAAATCCTGGTACAACTTCGAGAATTGCGGCATCGCGTACGTCAGGATGTACGACAGCACGCCGATCACCGCGACGATCAGTATCGCGGGATAGATCAACGCCGTCGCAAGCTCCTTGCGGAAGCCCGTGCTCACCCGCAAGTATGAAATATATTGATCGATTACGCCGGTCAGGTTTCCGCTTCGTTCGCCGGCCGCTATCGCCGTGATGTACACCAGGGGGAACGACCCCTGCGCCGCCATGGCTTCGGAAAGCATGGCCCCATCGCGAACCCGTTGCCGAACATCCTGCAAAACGGGCCGCAAGCGGGGATGCGCCGCGCGTTCCGCCAGAAGATCCAAGGCCTTCAGAATCGGCAATCCAGCCTTCACCAGTGTATTGAATTGCTGATTGAAGATCAGGAAGTCGCTGGGGCGAATCTTGCTGTCGCCGCGCTGCCGGGTCAGTTGCGAGACGAGGTCGAAGCTCGAGCGCACCGAGAAGACGTAGAAGCCTTTGTCGGCCAGCTTCTGCCGCGCTTCGTCTTCGGATTGCGCGTTCTCGGATTGCTCGAAGACGCGGCCGGAAGTATCTCCGACCTTGCATACAAATTCAGCCATAAGTGGTCGCGATCGTCCTTCCCGGCAGGACGCATCCCTCGAAAGTCTAGCATACCCCTCGCGCCCTCACGCGGCCTGCAGAAACGACAGGATGGCCACGAAACGCCAATGGTGCCTCTTGCCGTCATTCTGAGCGCAGCGAAGAATCTCTCTTGCTCTTTGACTGCCCTACCAGCAATTCAACGCGGCCAGCCGTTTCTCCATGGTCGTCATGTTTGATTCTCGCCGTCATTCTGAGCGAAGCGAACAATCTCTCTTGCTCTTGCCTCTCGCAGTCATTCTGCTCGCCCTGAGCGCTCTTAGAGAAGGGACGACGCGAAGAACCTCTCTTCGACGTCTGCCTCCCGCCGTCATTCTGAGCGAAGCGAAGAATCTCTCTTCGTGAGAATGCGAGGAAAAAGAGAGATTCTTCGGACCACAAAACGGTCCTCAGAATGACGCGCGTCTGGTGACGCGAGGAGTGAAAGGCGTTTTACCGGCCCGCGAGATTGACGTAGGGGGCCATCCGAAACCGCCTACCGCAATTCGCCCGCTAGCGTCTGCTCGTCCACCACCGCCACGCCCGGCGGCGGCTGAAAATGGAACTTGGTCTCCGGGACGGGGATGTTCTCCTGCCAATTGCCAAAGCGAAACTCCATCTCGATGTCGCCCGGCTCGCGTATCACCACGCGCACCAGATACGCCTGCGGATTCACTTCGAACAATATTTCTCGCGGCGTTTGCGGGTCGTCGGACTTGCCGCGCGGCACGCATCGAAGCACCGTGTCCGTCGTAGCGCCGGGCTTCAGCCCGGCATCTTGCAGTCCACGCAAACGAATCGGACGTATCACCGATGCCACCCTAAAGGGTGGCGCTACAAAATCCAAACCTGGTGCGGGCGTTGTAGCGCCGGGCTTCAGACCGGCATCTTGCAGTCCACGCAAACGAATCGGACGCATCGCTGATGCCACCCTAAAGGGTGGCGCTACAAAATCCAAACCTGGTGTGGCCGTTATAGCGCCGGGCTTCAGACCGGCATCCTTCACAATTTCGAGGCTCTTGCAAAGCTGGGACATGTCCGCCTTCCCGGCCAGCAGCGCGATCGGCGTGCGCCAATCCGCGCTGTCCTTCACTTTCGCGCGGCTCGCGACATGGTCCGCCGGAACGTAAAACCATACGTTCGTTCCATCCACCAGAAATAGCTTCCGCTCCGGCGATTCGTATTCCCACCGCATCCGCCCCGGCCGCGAAAAATAGACTGTCCCGGATTCCGCCGACGCTCCGCCCTTCCCATCGGTGTAGCTCTCAAAAAACGCCGCTTTCAGATTCCTGGCATTTCGGTACCGCGATTCCAGAGCGTGACGGACAGCATTCGCGTCTGTCGAAATCGCGCGCGGAGCAGCGAGCAGAATCAGAGATAGAAAGAGGATGAACACCAACGCGATCTTAGCAGGATTCCCCGGATATTTTTGGACCTAACAGCTTGTAGAAAAAAAAAGGCGCGCGTCATTCTGAGGGCCGTTTTGTGGCCCGAAGCGCGTCGTTTGCGTCCCGCACGGTTTCGCGGGGAATCTCTCTTTTCCCTGGTGTTCTCACGAAGAGAGATTCCCCGCAAAAAGCGCGGGGCGCAGGAGGCGCGCTTCGCTTCGCTCAGAATGACGAACGAAATGAGTCTTTCAACAAGCTGCCAACGGAGTTGCCGAGAAAAACAACATGGCCGCAGAATCATTGAAGAGCGGGCGTGATTACTGAATTGGAGGATCGTTGACGCCCGCCTTGGCATTTGGATTGTAGTGGATCACGGAAGGCTCATCCGTGAAGTAGTGATTGATACCTGTAATTTTCGGCGACGACGGATCCGCATTCAATGAATAATCCTGATATGCACCCGTGGGATCTGGCGATAGTGGAGCATAGGTAAAGACGTACCCCGACTTGGCTCCGGTTGCAAGAACCACATCAATCAGTTGAGCGCCCGACGAATCGGGGGGTGATGGAGGACTGCCACCGAGCGTGCCAAGGGTGGGTGCGAAACCCACGCCGTACATCGTGTAATAGATCACCTGGGCGCTGGTTATCGTTCGGCAATTTTCCACTGCGTCAGCCTGATTCGCTGCTATCCTGGCGCGAAGTAAGTCCGGTATGGCAATCGCTACGATTATGAGGATGATCGCGATCACAATAAGCAGCTCGATAAGTGAAAAGCCGTTGGCCTTGGCTCTTCGTGATTTTGTGCCATGCGAACCATGCTGCGCCATCTCAGTAGCTCCCCATGAATACGAGAAAAAAAGGGGGAAGGCGAAACGGCCTTCCCCCGATTTCATAGCTCCGAACAACCCTTACAGCGGGTTGGATGCCACAGTCGCGGTGCCCGAGGGGTCAGCGCGAATCACGCCCGACTGGTCCGTGAAGAAACCGCGGGTACCCGTCTGTTGATAAACCACCGGGCTGGCCGAAACTGAGTAGCCTACGACAGACGCACAAACTGCGTCGCCCGCATCGACAGCGCCGGCGGTATACGTGATCGTGTAGCCGCTCTTGGTGGCCGGGTCAACGCCAAGGGTCGGGTCAACGAGGTTCGCCTGAGTACAAATCGGAGCCGCGATCGTTGCGCCGCCGAGAGCCGTGAGGCTCGGAGCGAAGCTATGGCTGTAAACCGACAGAAACGTCGCGTCCGCTGTGTTGATGGACCGCAGCGAACCTACTGCTGACGCTTCGTTTGCCGCCATGCGCGAACGCAGCAAGTTCGGAATTGCGATGGCCGCGATGATCAAAATGATCGCCACGACGATCAGCAACTCAATCAACGAAAAACCCTTCTGTTTCTTCATCGTAATCATTGTTTCTCCTTGAGGCTAAACTCTAATTTCATGTGTACTCCCTGGCGGGGTACGCACAGGGAAAGAGCAAGGGCTGTGCCAGACCGGAACAGTCGAGGTAACCATTTCGGCACACCGCATTATACCGCGTCGTTTCATGAACATGTAGCGCCTCTCCGTCGCCCATGTTCCAGATAGGCACTTCGATGCCTCCGTCCGCCCCTTGAATACTGACACTTTTTGACTGGAAAACCTGACGGAAACAGCTGATTCGAGAGGTGGTTGTAGCGCCGGGCTTCAGACCGGCATCTTGCATCTTGCATCCTGCCAGTCGCGGTGGCCCGTGCCATCCTGAACATGCCACCCTGAAGGGTGGCGCTACAAAACCACGCTGTCGTGGTTGTTGCCGTTGTTGTAGCGCCGGGCTTCAGCCCGGCATCTTCGCTTTTGATTTTTGCCGCGGTTTTTTCCACGGCGGAATCTAAGCGTCGTCAACCTGCGCCGTTCCCTTCCAATCCATCGTCGCGGAACCTGAATATGGAAAATCGCGCGCATCGGAGCAAATTCCCTTTCGGACGGGATTCATCCAGATGTACCACGCCACTTCACCTAGCTTTCCTGCGTACGCAGAATGTGATCGTAAAAGCGGCCCTGCCAAATATTCGCGCCCGTCATTGGCTTTCCTTCGTAGCCCGTCATTTGCTTGAACTTCGCCGCGAATGCCAGAGCGGCGCATTTCTCGCTCAATCCTTCGATCAGAATGTGAAGGTGATCCGGCATCAAACACCAGGCGTGCAGCAGGAATAAATCTGCATCCGCAATTTCGCGAAGCCTCCGCAGTAGCCAGACCGCAGCGACAGGATCTCTGAACACCTGCCGCCGTGATTCGCAGCAAAACGTCAAGAAATACCGGCCTCGGCCTTTATAATGCTCCGCAGCAAGCCGGATTCGTTTGCGTTCAAAATCCATCCGGAAAGCTCTCCGTAAAGGTGTTGCCGTTGTAGCGCCGGGCTTCAGCCCGGCATCCGTGGTCCACCCAAACGTGCGAGGCACGTGCAATGCGCTCAGCCAACCATCATGCCATCGTCAAACATGCCGCCCTGAAGGGCGGCGCTACAAAATCTACACCGATGTTCGCCTCGCACGCCTGAAGGCGCTGCAAGAACCATACACCTCGCCGGACCCCCGCTTTCGGCGGATTGCGCCTTCACGAACAAAACGAACCCTCTACACCGACAGCACGATCTTGCCGAATTGCTCGCGGCGCTCGATGCGATGATGCCCTTCGGCGCATTGAGCGAGCGGCAACACTTTGTCGATCACTGGCTTCACCAATCCGCGCCCAAGCAGCTCGGCGACCGCCAGCAACTCTGCTTTGCTGCCCATGTACGATCCCAGAATCGAAAGATTGCGGCTGAAAAGATAGCGAAGATCGATTTTGCCATCGTAGCCGGTCGTCGCCCCGCAGGTGACGAGCCGCCCGCCGACCGCAAGGCTCAAAATGCTCTGCTCCCAGGTTGCATCGCCGATATGCTCGATGACGACGTCCACTCCGCGCCGGTTCGTCAGGCGCTTCAAGTCCTGCGACCAAGCCTTCCACGAATGATTGATCACTTCGTCCACGCCCATCACTTTGGCCTTTTCCATTTTTTCTTCGGAGCCGGCCGTGGCGATCACGCGCGCGCCCGCGGCCTTCGCAATCTGAATCGCGGCGCTCCCCACTCCGCTGCCGGCGCCGAGCACCAGGACGGTCTCGCCAGGCTTGAGCTGCGCCCGCGTGATCAGCATGTGCCATGCGGTCAGATACACCAGCGGAAACGCGGCAGCCGACTCGAACGAAACATCGCCGGGGATCGGGACCACGTTGACCGCCGGCGAGCGAACGTATTCGGCGCAGCCGCCATCCACCATGTATCCAAAGAGTGTGTAATGGCGGCAGAGATTGTCGTTGCCCGCCAAGCATTGCGCGCACTGCCCGCACGAAAGTCCCGGCTGAAGCATCACGCGCTCGCCCACGTGCACGTTGGTCACTTTTTCTCCGACTCGCGCGATGTCGCCGGCAATATCGCTGCCGGGAATATGCGGCAGCGGAATCGCGACGCCAGGCAGCCCTTTCCGCAGCCAGATATCCAGATGATTCAGCGAACAGGCCCGCACCCGCACCAGCACGTCGTAAGCCCCGATGTGCGGCTCGGGCGCTTCGGTGTAATGAAGGACGTGCGGACCGCCATGCTCGTGATACACGATTGCGTTCATAATTGCCCCCTAACGATTCCGTTTAATGAAATGCAAAATATCACCCGCGGACTTCGCATGTCCAATTTTCCGCGAGGTTTCGCAACAATCGCCGTTTTAGCGCCGGGCTTCAGACCGGCATCTCGGTCGTTGCAGTGGGCCACGCCATCCTCAACATGCCACCCTAAAGGATGGCGCTACAAAACCACACTGTTGTTGCCGTCGTAGCGCCGGGCTTCAGACCGGCATCTTGCTCGTTGCAGTGACCCACGCCATCCTCAACATGCCACCCTAAAGGGTGGCGCTACAAAATCCAAACTTTGTGTGGGCACCGTTGTGCCGGGCTTCAGACCGGCATCTGCAATCCAACGCACAGGAACGAAGAGCGCACCCGTGCCGCCCTGAAGGGCGGCGCTACAAAAATCGACATCGACGCTCACGCCGCACCAGCCTCGCCAGCGATTGACACGGCCGGACGCGGGACGTAATCTCGAAATACGGCCTGCAAAAACAGGACGAGTTTCCATTTTCGAATTTCCCGCCCTCCAATGGACATTTTCGAAGAAATCGTGCGGATGCGGCGAGCGGCCCAACGCGGCGCCCTTGCAACCATCGTGCATACCGACGGTTCGATTCCCAGCTTCGAAAGCTCTCGGATGCTGGTGCGCGAGGACGGCACCATTGCCGGCACCGTCGGCGGCGGATGCGTCGAAGCGGAAGTCTGGGCCGCGGCAAAAGAGGTGATCGAGTGCGAACAGCCGCGCAAGATGACGTTTAACCTGAATAACGAAGCGGCGTACGATGCGGGCTTGATCTGTGGAGGCACTTTGGAAATTTTCGTCGAACCCATACTGCCGCAACCCACGCTATACCTCTTTGGCGGCGGGCATGTATCCACCGCCGTCGCCCAGATCGCGCACGCGGCCGGGTTCCGGATCGGCATCGCGGACGACCGCGAAACGTTCGCGAATTCCGAACGCTTTCCGATGGCTTCGGAGATTTATGGCTCCTACGAAGACGCCTACGCCAAAATCCAGCCGAATGCTTCCTCTTATATTGTAATCGTCACCCGCGGCCACAAGGACGACATGCGCGTGCTGGCCTGGGCCGTGAACACAGAAGCGCGCTACATCGGAATGATCGGCAGCAAGCGGAAAGTGATCTCCGTCTACAAAGCGCTCGAGAAGGAAGGTTATGCCATGAGCCGGTTCGAGCGCGTGTATGCGCCGGTGGGCCTCGAAATCGGCGCGCTCACGCCCGAAGAAATTGCCGTGAGCATCACCGCGGAATTGATCGCCGTCCGCCGCAATGCCGCGAATCCGCCGCACAAGTCCGTGAAGCTTTCGGCAATCGCGAGCCTGCAGCACGGCTAGGCCCGAATGATTGAACGCGGAGCCCTGCTCGACCCGAGGCAGACTGACATGATCGGAACTCGGCCCTCTCACGCGATTCCGGCGAGCAACCCAAGGCGGTCTTAGCCGCATGCTTGCGGTGGCTATCCTCGCGGCCGGCGAATCCCGCCGGATGGGCAAACCGAAGGCGCTGCTTCCCTTCCATGGATTAACTTTCGTCGAACATCTGGTGGAAGTCACGCGACACGCGCGCGTCAGCACCCTGAGAATCGTTCTCGGCGCGCACGCAGAAGATATTCGCGCGCGCCTCGGAGTCGCTCCGGATTCCATTGTCGTGAATGAGAACTGGAAGCAAGGCCAGCTCTCTTCAATTCAATCCGCGATTCGCAGCTTGCCGCCGGGCGCAACCGAAGGCCTTCTGCTCTGCCCCGTGGACCATCCACTGGTGTCCGCCAATCTGATCGCGCAGCTCATAAAGGAATTTGACTCGAGCGGCAAAGCGATTGTCCTCCCAACGCACAACGGAAAGCGCGGCCATCCCGTAATTTTTCGCGCATCGCTGTACGACGAACTGCTGGCAGCTTCACCTGATGTCGGCGCGAGAGAGGTCGTGTGGGCGTATACCAGCAGCCTCGGCGAAGTTTCAACCGATGAAGAAGGGGTAATCCTGAATTTGAACGATCCGGAAACGCTCAAGAAGGCTCTTGGCGATTAACAGGTTTCGGCAAACACGCAAGTTTACCGGTTCAAGCGAGATGTAAACGCCGCGATTGAATTTGTAGCGCCGTGCTTCAGCCCGGCATCTTTCGGCTTCACAAATTCGAGTAACCGCAACGCCCGCCCCTTCGTGACACGTGCCGCCCTGAAGGGCGGCGCTACACGAGACCGGACTTCAACGAGACGACAATTTTATCAGCAGCGCCGCGATTCCGTCGCAGCAAAGCTGCGCGGCGTGGAACGTCGCGGGCGGCAGGCCGCCGAGCGCATTCGAGATTTCCCGCGGAGCGATTGCGCGCGCTTCGATCAGCGTCTTCCCGCGGAGCAAATCCGTCAGCACGGAGCTCGATGCGATGGCCGCCACGCAGCCCTGCGTCTTGAATCGCGCGTCCGCAATTTTGCCGTTCTCCATCCGCACCGCGAGCCGCAGGATATCGCCGCAAACGGGATTGGCCACTTCGACCGTCGCGGTTGCGTCCGCGAGGCTCCCGGCGTTGTGCGGGTTGCGAAAATGTTCCAGGACGGTTTCAGAAAACATGCGTCACGGCGTCACGCCTAACGAAATGATACCGGATCGGCGACAGGCTAGGCAAAACCCCGGCTGGAATATCACGGAACGGCTCGCCAAAACATCTAAATTTCAAGACAGCAACTTGGGTCTGAGAGGTATCGCGTGACAATGAGAGTCCTAAGCCTATCGCTGCCCGGCTCAATAATCTTACAAAGGTATTGCGCAAATTGAGGGCTTGATGTTGCATAGATATGTAAATCGCTTCAAACTGCATTCGCTTTTTCTTTCAATGTTGTTGACAGAGTAGGGGTTGCGAATATAACGTTTAGGCGTCCTAGCCTGTGCCGTCCCGATAGGGCGCGGGTCGGCTTATAAAACAATCGCCTACTGGAATTCTGAGGAGAGATGCTGATGCGACGATTTGGACAACTAATCACCCTTGTGGTGACGGTTGCGGTCTTGGCGGGTGCCAGCTTCGCCCAGGAAGGGAAGCTGAAGATCAAGGTCACGCCGAAGCAGGCGTACGTTTTCGTGGACGGCAAGGCCATCCGTGATGGCAGCCAGAGTATCAAGCTCAGCGCCGGCAAGCATACCGTCGCGGTGGTGAATTATGGGTACAAAATCTCGACGCAGGACGTGAACATCGAGGCCGGCAAGTCGACTGGCCTGACGGTCGCTCTCGAACCCTACGGCGATAAAGTTTCCGGGCCATGGGGACGCATCCAGTTCAAGGGCCATCCGCGCGCTGCAGTGCTCTCCAATGGCACTACGCCCGCCTATCTAGTGGGCCACGTCGACGAATTCGACAATGATTTCATCTGGAAGCAGGAATTGCTCCTGCCGCCTGGGAAGCATCATCTCACCGTGACGCAGAACGGCACGCAGGTCTGGTCGGGCGACGTTAATGTTGAATCCGGCAAGAAAATCACCATTGACCTGAACAAGAACGGCGCCGAAAAGACGTCGGACTGGAGTAAGCGCGAGAAAGCCCTCGAGAAGAAGGCTCCGCTGCCTCGCTTTAAAGCGGGCATCGCCAGTGCGACCGTAGCTGTCGCGCCGGTTAAGGGCACGTTCAGCGCTTCCAACGCGAACATCAATTGCGGTCAGAGTTCGACTCTGAACTGGCAGACCTCCGAAGCCGTTGACACCACGGTTGACAACGGAGTGAGCACCAACGGCCAGGCCTCCGGCACGCAATCGGTTTCGCCGCACCAGACTACGACGTACAACATGAACGCGAGTGGTCCGGGCGGCACGACAACGGGCAGCGCAACAGTGAACGTCAACACCGCGGTGCAAGCCAGTCTCGCCGCCAATCCTACCGACCTGAAATACCGCAAGATCGGCGACAAAGTCGTGACGCAGGACTCCTCGACGCTGACTTGGCAGACCTCGAATGCGGACTCGGTTACGCTCGATCCCGGCGGCAAAGTGGATCCCAGCGGTAGCCAGACCGTGAAGGCTGAGCCAAAAGACACGAGCGAGGTCGCCGAAGGCGGCCAGCCGCGTCCGATCGACGAAACACAAACCTACACGCTGAATGCCACCAACGTTTGCGGTGGCACCTCCACGCAAACCGCGGCGCTTCACATCACCGGCGACGTCGAACCGATTCCGGCTGTGACTCTGCAGAGCGTCTTCTATCCCACGGACTACCCGGATAAGCGGCACCCGCAGGTCGGCCTTGTTCGCAGCCAGCAATTGGCGCTTGCAACGTTGGCTGATGGCTTCAAGAAGTATCTGGAGTACGACCCCGACGCCAAGCTTTCGATCGAGGCGTATGCCGACACCCGCGGCTCGAAGCCGTTTAACCAGGATCTCAGCGAACGCCGCGTCGAACGCATCAAGCAGTACCTCGTCGATCAGGGCGTTTCTGCCGACAAGATTCAAACCGCGGCCTACGGCAAAGATCGCCCGCTGGAAAAGAGCGCGGTGAAGGATCTGGAGAATACAAATCCGAACAAGCCACCGAGGGCGCGTATGCGCAATGTCACCGGCGATTGGTACGCCTACAACCGCCGCGCGGACATCGTGCTTCTGCCTTCCGGCAAGAAGTCGGCGCAGTTCTTCCCCCACAACGCCGACGATTCGGGCCTAATCTGGCAGATACCGAAACCTTCTTTGAAGAAGGTCGAAAAGGACCAGTAATCGTCTCAAGCGCAAAATCGCGCCGGGGAGCAACTTCCCCGGCGCGATTTTTATTTTCAGCGGAAGTGCGTCGGCTACAAATTACTCCACAGACTAGATAGAATGTGCCCGAATGGCCCTGCCACGAAAACGCGCGCCGCAGCCGAGGATCGTTTCGCTCGCGCCCAGCGTGACTTCGGTCCTGCTCGAACTCGGTGCGGGCCGCGAACTTGTGGGCGTCAGCAAGTGGTGCAAGGACATCGGGCGCGTCGGGTGCCGTCCTCAGGTCGGCGACTGCTGGAAGATGAACGTCGCCGAAGTGATGCGCCTGCGGCCAACTTTGCTCGCCGGCTCGGTTCCCTTTGCCGCGGAAACAGTCGCGGAGATTTTGAAGCAGCCTGTGGCATTTCTCGCGCTCAATCCGCGGACGCTGGGAGATATCGAGACCGACATTCGCATTCTGGGCCGGCTAGCGCAGCGCCCGCGACAAGCCGAGAAATTGATTGGACGGATGCGGCGTGAATTCGATCGCGTGGCGAAACGCGCCGCACGGACGAAAATTCGCCCGCGCGTCTATTGCGAGGCGTGGCCAAATCCACGCATCAGTTCCCCTCCCTGGGTAGCGGAACTCGTGAAAATTGCAGGCGGCAAAATGGCCGTAACGGCAGGCGCTCGCGTGACCGATGAACAAGTAGCGCAAGCTGCTCCCGACGTGATCGTTCTCGCATGGGCGGCGACGGGAAATCGCGCAAAGCCGTCCACCGCGCTGAACAATCCAAAGTGGCGCGACGTGCCCGCGGTCAGGAATCGCCGCGTCGTCGCGATTCGCGACGAGCTATTGAACACGCCCGGCCCGCCACTGATGCGCGGCGTCCGGGAACTATTCCGCGCTTTACACTCGCGTACGGTGCGTTAATCCTGCCCGTTCAGCGGGCACGCGGATTGCTTTTGTAGGGGCACGGCATGCCGTGCCCGCTTCCCGGGGCCGCCAATGCGCCGCCTGCGATTTCGCCCTGGAGGGCTTCGATGGTCACAGTTGTCGCCGCCCTGATCGAACACGATGGCAAGCTCCTCGTGTGCCAACGCCGTCGCGGCGATCGCTTCGAGTTGCTGTGGGAATTTCCTGGCGGCAAGCTGGAACCCGGCGAGACGCCCGAGCAGGCCTTACAACGCGAATTGCGTGAAGAATTGGGTGTAACCGCAACAATCGGACGCGAAGTGTATCGTACGCAGCATCAGTACGCGCAGATGAAAGAACCGCTCGAATTGATTTTCATGCTCGCTCAGTTGGATCCGCTTGCCGTCCAAAATCTCGCGTTCGAGCAGATGCAATGGAGAGAACCGGCCTCGCTTCTGGAACTAAACTTCCTGCCCGCCGACCGCGAACTCATCGAAAAACTCGCGAACGGAACGCTCGTATATCAGTAATTTTGTTTAATCAACTCCTCCGATGATCCTGGCGAAGGCCGCTGGACTGTAGTCGCAAACGCTGTACAATAACGCCCAAACGAGCGTCACCCCCAAAGGAGAGAGTCCATGCCCAAGACCGATCGCTTCGCGATGACATCCATTCTCCTGTTCGTATCCTTCGCTGTTGCCGTGTTCTCCGCGCCCGTGCCGCTGCGGGCGACAGGCTTCGATCGGTTCGACAAAATGCAGGCGATGCTCCAGGCGGAGTTTGTCGCGGTCATGGTGGACACCACACAAAAGGCTCTGCGGGACGCAGGCAGCACGGCTTACGCCGATCAGATCGAGCAACTGTTTACGAAGGTCGAGCCGGGCGATTCCATGTCTCTGGGACTGGTGGAACTCGAAAGAAATATTGCCCGGGCGCGACTCGCTGACGTTCACAACCTGGAAAAAGATCCAAAGACAACGCAACGGATTGCCGTGGAAGATGCGCTGTTCGTGACGCTGGAAAAGAACAATATCAAGATGACCACACCGGTCATGAACGCGGTCTTGGACGCGATGGACAAATTTCATCCTCAAACGTACGCCGAGTTCGAAAGCGAATCTCCCACCGGGCAGCGCCGAACCATTGCACTCCTGGCTAAGCTCGGCTATCCCGACTGGACTTTTCGCGACGAGATCGAGTCGCGAATGCAAAAAAAGAAACCGCTTTTTAGCGACGCAGACCTGAGAAAACAAATGGTCGATTTGACCGCCGAGCAGTTTCCCCTTGGATCTCCGGATCAACCCGGCTTTGCCCCGGTTGCAAGGGATATTGCGGGAGAATATGCAAAAACGCCCGCGAAGTGGGGTCCGTTTTACAATCTGATCCAATATCTTCTCACCCAGCTGGATGCGCAGCTCGACGCGCGTGACAAGGACCTGACCGCAAGATCGGTCGTCTTACCGGACGGAAGACACGTCTATCCCGACGACAGCGGCGTGTTTTGGCTCTACGACAATAATAAGAAGGCGAAACTGGAGGATAACCTTCAACCCTTAGCGCAACGGCTCCGTACGTGTAAGGAGTCGCGCGGCATTGCCAACGGCGAGCAAGCCCTCGCGGCTTGCAGAGACGAAGTCGGCATCGGCGATTCCTCTGCTCAGCGCCCCGCACCTGAACCAACCAGGCCGAGCGCTACTCGGGTCACGGTTACAACTCCGGCCCCGCCGGCTCCCTCCGCGCCTGCGACCGAAACTACCAGTGCGCCTACGGCGCCCAAGGACGATCCCATCGGCGAAGGAGGTTTCATCACCCCTCCAGCCGTTTACAACGTGCTGCTCTGCGTGCAGCAACCCCTTGTGGACAAACAATCCTGGAACGCCCCTGCGGGAGGCAGCAAAATGGCCTCCTTCAAGCTGGCAGTTGCGCGCTACATCATCTCCATCGCCAAGCCGGATTGGCAATACTGGATCGGGAATCTACAATTCGATAACTTCAATCCTGACGCAAGCGCTAGCGATGACACGCTCATATCGAGGGCTTCGGAAAATCCCGATCCCTTCAACCCGAGTTGTCCCTCCGGCTATCCGAGCTACTGGTTGCAAGTATCCTGCAACCGGGTCCTTGCTGGGAGAATATTGCTGCTTCGGAAGCAATGGAGGCAATCCCGTCTTAACACTGATCAGGTTATCGGGAAGGGCGGTTCCGTTGGCGTAGGTCCACCGGCTGCCGTCAAATTGCACCGCATCGCCAAAAATCAGGCGAGCTGTTGTGCCCGCACGGGTACCAATCGTGGCGCTTTCGCGGTCGTCTTTGTCCGGGAACAGCGAATAGTCAACCCGGCCATAGTTATCCGAACTCAGTCCCGCATACAGCGAAAACTCCAGCGGCTGGAACCCTGACTGGCACCCGTCGCCAACACCCTTCGTCTTGGACTTGTAGTCGAACACTTGCCCTATCGCAACACAAAAGTTTTCAGACACGGCCTTGAACAGGTCATCCGGGGCCCTGGGCTCGCTAATGTACTTTCTTAGATTCTGATCCGAGCTCCAAAACGTGAAGCCGAAGTAAACGTCTCCCGGATCTTCGGAGCTATAGGCAACCGTACACTTGCCCGGATCGACTTCGTACCAGCCGATAACGTGATAACTATCTCCAAACCAGAAAGACTTATTGTATTCCGCCGTAGCTACGTTTAAAGATGCATTGCCCTTGTTGCAGATGCTTACAACAGCTGCACCCGTTCGAAATGGAACAATCAGCACCGTTGCGGCAATCACATAAAGCAGCACTCGGCCACGCATCGCGCCCCTCCTCGCTCGCCCGTAGATTGAATCAATTTGAGGCCGGAGAAATGCCGATAGCTATACTCCGGAACGAGCTAGGGAGTCAAATGGAAAGAAAAGAGTTGATCCGAGGGGGGAAATTTAATAGACGACGGTCGTCCCAACCAGTTTACGTAACTGAGCGCCAGCGCGGTCAGAAGAACCCCGTCATTGCAGGTTTTCACTAGACGAAACCTGAAATCATTGCGCCTGCACGCGCCGCGTCTTTGTAATAAAATCGTGCTATAGTTTTTGAATACAAAAATGTTGGAGCGCTTGCCGCTCCCAGGAGTCAGGATGGCATCGAAAAGCAACCGGGCCGTGATGGAGCCCGAAGCCGAAAAGACGGAAAAACCGGCGTATTCCAATCAGCTTCTTCTGGATTTATACATCATGCTCGTGAAGTGCCGCATGTGTGACGAAAAGGCGCGTATCCTTTTCCGCCAGGGCAAGTACAAAGGAAATTTTTACTCGGCCGTGGGCCAGGAAGCCACCAACGTTGGCACCGGCTATGGCCTCCGCGAGGACGACTGGATCGCTCCTTCGCATCGCGATTGGAGCTCGAACATCATTAAGGGCGCGCCGCTGAAAATATGCTTCGCGCAGCTCTTCGCGAAGACCACCAGCCCGGACCGCGGCCGCTCTTCCCCGGCTCACATGGGCTACCCGCCTCTGCACATCATCACGCCGGCCAGCAGCATCGCCGGGCAGTTGAACGTTGGCACCGGCGTCGCGCTTGGAATCAAGAAGCTCGGCCAGGATGCCGTCGTCATCGCTTACTTCGGCGACGGAGCGACCAGCATCGGCGGATTCCATGAAGCGCTCAACTTTGCGGGAGTGCATAAGCTCCCGATCGTTTACGTCTGCGCGAACAATCTCTGGGCCGAATCGGTGCCGCTCCGCTTGCAGACCGCGCTCACGAATCTTTCCGACCGAGCGAAAGCCTACGGCTTCCCTGGCATCAGCGTGGACGGCAACGACGTTCTCGCCGTATACGACGTCGCGCAAACGGCCATCGCGCGCGCCCGTTCTGGCGAAGGCCCAACGATGATCGAGTGCAAGACCTACCGTTGGTACGGCCATTCCGAAATCGATCCGGCCAAGTACCGCGTGAAGGAAGAAGTCGAAGCCTGGAAGAAGCGCGATCCCGTGGCAATGTTCGAAAAGCTGCTCTTCGAAAAGAATCTGCTCACGGACGCCAAGAAGAAGGAAGTTGCCGACCAAATCACGAAAGAAATCAACGAGGCGGTTGAATTCGCCGAACAAAGCCCCTACCCCGAAGCGTCCGAACTCACGGACCATATCTGGGGGTAGTCAAAATAAAGTAGCTCAAAAATTAAAAAGGATTCGAACGATTATGGCCCGCACGATTAACATGCTCGAAGCAATCAACGAAGCGCTGTCCCAGGAAATGGAGCGCGACGACCGCGTCTTTATCCTCGGCGAAGATATCGGACTTTCTGGCGGCGTTTTCAAAGTCACCGCTGGGCTCCTCGACAAATTTGGCGAAGAGCGCGTCCTCGATACGCCGCTTGCCGAAGGCATCATCATCGCCGCCGCGATCGGCTCATCCATGATGGGTCTCCGCCCGGTGCCGGAAATCCAATTCGCCGACTTCATCACGCCCGCCGTCGAGCAAATTGTTCAGCAAGCCTCGAAGCTGCGCTACCGCAGCGCCGGCGGCTACTCCTGCCCCATCACTGTTCGCATCTGCTGCGGCGCGGGCGGCGGCAGCGGACTTTATCACTCGCAGGAAAACGCCACATGGTTCGTGCATGAGCCGGGCCTGAAAGTCGTGATGCCCTCCACCGCATACGATGCGAAGGGCTTGCTGCTTGCCGCGATTCGCGATCCCGACCCGGTGCTTTTTTTCGAACACAAATCGCTCTATCGCCAAGCCAAGGGCGAAGTGCCCGATGGTGATTACACTGTGCCGATCGGCCCCGCCGCCGTGCGCCGCGAAGGTCGCGACCTCACCATCCTCACTTACGGCATGATGACCTATCTTTCGCTCGAAGCGGCCGACCAGATGGCCAAGCGCGGTGTCGAAGCGGAAATCGTCGAACTGCGCACGCTTTCGCCCATTGATAAAGAAACCATCCTTGCTTCCGTGCGCAAGACCAGTAAGTGCCTCATCGTTCATGAAGACAAGAAGACGATGGGTTTCGGCGCCGAACTTTCCGCCATTCTCGGTGAAGAAGCTTTCGATGACCTCGACGGCCCCATCATGCGCGTCACCGGCCCCGATGTACCGGCCATCCCATTCAGTCCCAACCTCGACAAGGCCTGGCAGGTGGATACTTCGAAAATCGTCACCGCCCTCGGGCAGCTTGCCGCCTACTAACCAGCTTCCTCGGTGCTCGTTAATGTCAGCGGCGAACAATCTCCGGAAGTCGCTAGCTTCCTTTTCGACTTATTCGTAGCGCAAAGCCTCAAGCGGATCAATTCGCGTGGCTCGCCGCGCTGGCAGCCAGCAAGCCGCCATTGCCGCCGCAATCGTCAACACGGTCACTCCGGCAATCGTCACCGGATCGTACGGACGCACCGAAAATAGCATTCCCGAGAGCAGCTTCCCTGTCGCAATCGCCGCCACAATTCCTACCCCCAGACCTAGCGCTACGGGCACAAGCCCCCGAATCATCACAATTTTCAAAATATTTGCCGGCTGTGCGCCGAGCGCTATTCGCACGCCAATTTCATTCGTGCGCCGCGCCACTCCAAACGCCAGCACGCTATAAATTCCAAGGCCTGCCAGCAGCAGCGCCGAACATGCAAAGAGGACCACCAGTCCCGTTTCGAATTGCCTTTGTCCCAGCGATTTCTGAACGATTCTGGTCATCGTTTCCATATCGGAGATCGGCAATTGAGAATCCGCCGATCGCACCGCTTCGCGTATCTCGCCCGCCGCTTTCAGCGGATTCCCTGCTGTCCTCACTGCGATGGCCGCCGCTTCCGACGGCCTCACCCAGTACGGCACATACACCACCATTCCACCCGCTTCTTCAAGATTCTGCATTCGCGCATCGCCCGCGACTCCGATCACTTCATAGGGCTTGTCCTTTGTATCGTCGCTGCTGTTGCCAAATTTTTCCCCGACCACGTTTTGGCCCGGCCAGACAGTTTCAGCGGTCCTCTGGGATACAACCACGAGCCTTCGAGGCTCATCGTTCGCCTGCGGAAATCTTCCCGCCATCAGCTTAACGCCCATTACTTCTAAGTATCCGGGGCTTACCACTCGATAGGATGCGATCGGGCGCTGAATCATTGGCCTCGTATCCCCTGGAAGTGAGATGATGTCCGTCCAGGAGTCTCCCGTGAGCGGCAAGATCGAAGTAAGCCCCGAAGCCAGCACGCCCGGCCGCTCCGACAATTTAGCTGCAATATTTTTGTAGAGTTGCAGGCGCTTCTGGTCATCCTCGTACCGCGGATACGATGGAGCGATCCGGGCCGTCAGAATATGCTGCACTTCGAATCCGCGATTCACTCCCGCCACGCGCACAAAGCTTCGAATCAGCAGGCCCGCAAGAATCAACAGCACGCAGCTCAATGTCACTTCCGCGCTCACCAGAAAATCGCGCACGCGCATTCGCCCACCGGATTCCGTTGCGCCCCTTCCTCCAACACGCATTGCCTCCTGCGGGTCCGTACGCATCAGTTTGAATGCCGGCAGGATGCTGAAGAAAAGACCGCAAAACACTGCAGCGCCCAGGGCAAACGCCAGCACGCGCCAGTCCATCGTCACCTCGCGGAGGCGAGGCAATTCGACAGGAGCCTCCGAAATGAATAACCGGATCAGCGCATATGCCAATCCAAGCGCCAACGCACCGCCAGCCAGCGCCAGCAACAAGCTCTCCGCGATAATTCCGCCCAACACGCGCCCGCGCGTCGCTCCCAGAGCAATCCGCACAGCCGTCGCGCGCATTTGTCCAAATGCCCGCACCAGCATCAGATTTCCCAGGTTCACGCAGACGATCAACAGCACCGCGCCAATCGCGCCTAGCAAGAGCAGCAGCGCACCCCGCGATTGAGCAGTCTCAATTTGGCGCAACGGCGATAGCTCCACGGCAAGGTCCATCTTGTCGTCGCCCTTAAGTCGCGACGCGATCTGCGCTTGTAGTACGTTTAATTCCGCCGCGCCCTTTGCTTCCGCCACGCCGGGCTTCAACCGAACGATTGCGCCGTAGTTGAATGATCCCATCTCTTCGAAATCACTATCCTTCATGACCCAGGGACGGAATACGTCCGCGTGGTTGCTCATGCCCGGCCCTAGCATCGGCCACGCCGGCGATCGAAAATTCACCGGAAGCACCCCGATCACCGTAAACGACTGGTCGTTGAGCGTAACTGCCTGGCCAACAATTCCGGGATTTCCGCCGAATTTTCGCTGCCAGAGCCCATTGCTGATCAGCGCAACCGTATCTTGTCCGGGCTTGGCATCGTCAGGTCCGAACGATCTTCCCAGTTGCACTGGCACGCCCAGCACCGAAAAATAATTCGACGTTACCCTTTCGGCTACGATTCGTTCCGGCTCTTCCCGGCCCGAAAGGTTCATGTCCGTCGTGTCCACCAGAACAATCCCGTCGCACGTCTCGCAATGCCGCGTCCATTGCAGGTAATGATTCCCGTTCACCGGCAATCGCGGGTATTGATTGCTCAGTTGTGGAATCACCTCGGAGACCGCGTAAAGCTGGCCCGGATCGCAGTACGTCAGCGGTTTCAGCAGAATTCCGTTCACCAGCGAGAACACCGCTGTCTGCGCCCCAATTCCCAGCGCCAGAATCGCGATGGCGGTAATCGCGAAGGTTGGTTGTTTCTTCAGAGTGCGGAAGGCATAGAAAAGTTCACGTCTTGCAGGATCGAGGATCGCCATGCCTTATTCTACGTCGCAGTACCCGAATTAGTTCCCCGCGTGCCGTGGATTCCTATTACGAGCCACGCATTTTAGTTCCCTGGTCCCGATACATGCTTTCGTCCCTTCTTTGTTGCGGATACTATATTGCGCGAAAAGACTTGCACCTTCCCGTCGCGGGAACGTTTAGGCTCGATGGAGGCGATTCGATGCGAGAGGCATTCACCATCACGGCGCTGGCGAAGCAATCCGGCGTTCCGACCAAGACGCTCCGCTATTGGGAGAGTCTTGGCCTGCTGCCGAGAGCCGCGCGCACGCACACCGGTTACCGTATCTTTGCATTCGAGAGTTTTCGTTACATCGCTTTCATCCGCAAATCCAAATCCATCGGGCTGACCCTGGCCGAAATGCGCGAACTATTGCGTTTGACGCGGACCGGCCACTGTCCCTGTCCGGAAGTCGTGAATTGGACCACGGAAAAAACGAAGTCGCTCGAAGCAGAGATCCGCTCCCTTTCCCTGCTGTTGCGGAGGCTCAAGCGAATCCGTGGACGCTGGTCGAAAGACTCTTGTGGGCGCGGCAAGTGTGACGATGTGTGCTACCTCATCGCGGAATTGCCTGAATGCAAATCTTTGGAAGGAGGAAAACGTTATGCGAAAGCTTTGGCTCATAGTGACTGCTGTCGCGGCAATCCTTGTGGTGAACGCGTGGCCAGTGCTGGCGGCCGCGGCGAATTGTTGCCCGCCCTGCTGCCCGCATTGTCCCGTCAAGTAGGCCGCACCAAGATGGCAGGAACGCACACGTAGCCGTGCGAAACAGTGGCCACCGGCTAGCCGCAAATGCGTGCGGCTCGCCGGTGCCATCACTCGCGGACAAAAAGCGGCACCGAAACAACCCCATCCAATCGCGAAAATTCAGTTCCCTGCCGTCATGTCCGCGCTCAGATAGAGTTTGCGGTTAAAAAACGGAGCGAAAGCATTTATCACCGCCACGCGAAATGCATCCTGGCGCGTGATGCGGTTTCCCGTAAGAACTCCCCAGGCGCCCTGCGCGTCTCGAATTCGGTGACCGCCCGCAAATGTGTCAATCGCATCGGCCAGCTCGACGCCATCGTCTACTACCCGCTTCACCAGCACATCCGGCAGCAGGACGCCGCCGGATTGTCCAAACGCGCCGCGGGCGGAATCCTGTGCGACGTAAGCCCAGTTTTCCAGAAACGCCCAGCGCCTCCCGCCTTCGTGTATCACGTCCAGGCCGCCTTCGAGGCCCACGAAGTATGCCCACGGCTCGAATCTCTCGCGTGCGATGCGCCGCAGCTCTTCGGCGCGATTCCGCGCCCCGGCCATCATGTCTTCCCGTGAGAGCGGCGTGTGGCGGACCCCGCTTTCCACTTCCACGCCTGTGATTTCGAATTGCGCGCCTGGATCGAGCGCGGAGCCGAACGATTCCAGAGCCTCGGATACGGCTTTGAGCTTCGGATGGCGCGTGCTCCCAACAGCGATGATAATTTTTCTCATAATCCTTAAAGTCTCTGCCGGTCCTTCCATAACTGGGTTTGCTTTTCTCCTGCGAAGCGCGCCGCCAGAAACTCTTTCAGCTCTTCGATCGAAGAGAACGCACGATCGGAGCAGCCGAGCATCCAGCCGCTAATCGCCGCGGCTGGAAGCGGTGTTACCAGATACACGGGAATTCCTTTGCGATATGCGAGCGTGATCTCAGCTGAAGTCCCACCGCTTTGCGCCGACGCAGATCCCCAGTAGCAAATCAAATAGTCCGCTTGGTTTTCGATGAGGTCCAAATCAAAGGCGATGATTTTGCGGATGACGCGCCGGAATCGTTCGGTGTCCGTGGATTTCCACTCGCGAAAATTCG
Source organism: Candidatus Acidiferrales bacterium (assembly GCA_050747005.1). Taxonomy (GTDB): domain Bacteria; phylum Acidobacteriota; class Terriglobia; order Acidiferrales; family UBA7541; genus Palsa-295. Next base: position 11,605 of record JBOGNE010000068.1, on the reverse strand, counting down.
CGGCTTCTTCTTCGCTAAGGTTTTTCTTCTCGTCCTCGGCGGGATCGTAAACGCGGTGGCCAAGCTGCTCGCGCAGAAACGGCGCCAGCTCGCGCCGCCAAGGGCGTCCGCCGTCTTCTGCAAATTCAATGGGACCGCAAAGGTAGGCAAGCATGAGCGTTCGCGGTTAGGCGGCAGCGACTCTAACACGGCGCGCCGACGCTGGCCATCTCTGCGTTTGAGTTTGTGAGAAAACATCGAGGAAATCTGGAGCGGGATAAGAGAATCGAACTCTCGCCTCCACCTTGGCAAGGTGGCGTACTACCACTATACGAATCCCGCGTGCCGAGGTTTTTCGGCAGCACTGCATTTATAGCATGCCGTTCGCGCGCGGAACAAGACACCAGTTTCCAATTACACGCACACGCGCCCGGTATCGGCGACAAAACGCCGCAAAAACTTCAGCCGATTCCTCTGCATTCCTCTATAGTCGCTGGACAGACCATAGGACCCGATGATTCGGGATTGAATTCATTAGCCGGTGCGCTGCGCTATTGCCATCGGGGCACGGGCCAGCATAATCTCTCTCCGCCAAGGGCTTCGGCAGCTCGCGAAGGAGCTCGATTCGATTTGCAGCGTCCAATTTGCAGAGTCGTCCTTGCACGCGCTGAAACGGCAGCATGTCCGACCGTCTCGCAAACTATGACTGGACCCACGACGCCGCTGATGCAGCAATATCACGCCGTGAAAAAGAAGCATCCAACGGCGCTGCTGCTCTTTCGCCTCGGCGATTTCTACGAGCTATTCTTCGACGATGCGATCGTAGCATCAAAAATCCTGCAGATCACGCTGACCTCGCGCAACAAAGAAAAAGGCCACGCCGTGCCGATGTGCGGCGTCCCCTACCACGCCGCCGAGAATTACATCGCGCGTCTAATTCGGGCCGGCCGCAAAGTCGCGATCTGCGAGCAAATGGAGGAGCCCGGCCCGGGAAAAAAGATCGTGCGCCGTGAAGTGATCCGCGTGCTCACGCCGGGAACGGCCACCGGCGCCGGACTGCTTGAGCCGAAGGAGAATCGTTTCCTCGCAGCGGTGGCGAGAAGTCGGCCTGCAAGTGGAGGGGCGCGCCGCGATCGCGAACCGGGCGAACTTCAGATTGGCCTCGCATATGTCGATTTATCCACCGGCAATTTTCGCGCCACCGAGTTCACCGGACCGGGCGCCGAGGCTCGACTGCGCGACGAGCTCGGCATCCTGAGCCCGCGCGAAATCCTGCTGCCGCAGCCCCCGGCGCGCACACTTTTTCCGGTTGCAAACGACCCAGATCTACGACCGGACAGCGCCGGAGCCAGAACTTCGGAGCTTGACGGCCTTGGCGCGGTGGAAACGCGGCTCGACGACTGGGCTTTTGAAACGAGCTACGCAACTCGCTTGCTCGAGGAACATTTTCAAATTGCCGGACTAGAAGGATTCGGCCTCAGCGAGCACCCGCAGGCCGCCGCCGCGGCAGGCGCCGTGGTCCATTATCTGCGCGAGACTTCCGCGATCACCGCAAAGAAGCCAGAAGACGCCTCGACCGTGACGTCGCTGCGGCCGGCTGGAAGGGGGCTCGAGCACCTCGATCGCATCGCTTACTACGAGCAGCAGGATGCAATGGTGCTCGACCAGGTGACGGCGCGGAATCTCGAACTTGTCGAAGCGTCGTCGGGCGGCGACGCCTCGGCCACGCTGCTCCGTGCCCTTGACGAGACGGCCACCGGCATGGGAGCGCGGCTGCTGCGCGCGTGGGTGCTGCGGCCGGAAATTGCGCTCGACGAAATCGAAGACCGGCTCGACGCCGTGGCGGCGTTCAAGGCGCAAACCGTCGTGCGCGAGGAAATTTACAAAGAGCTCGCGGGAATCCTCGATATCGAACGGCTGACGAGCCGCGTGACGCTGGGAGTTGTCTCGCCGAGAGACTTGCTCGCGCTGCGGACGTCGCTCGATAAGATTCCGGCGCTTAGGGCGCTGATAAGGGAAGTACGCGAACCATCTAGCAAGACGGCGCCCGAGAGCCCACAGCGAGACGGCGAAACCGGTACTTCCGCGGGGAAAGACGTACCTCGAAAGCTCTCCGCCTTGCTCGCGCACATGGACGAGATGAGCGACGTGCGCGACCTGATCGCGCACGGCATTGCCGACGATCCTCCGGCGGTGGCGAACGATCCCGGAGTGATTCGCCGCGGCTTTCACGCCGAGCTCGACGAGTTGCGCGATATCACCAAGCACGGCCGCCAGACCATCGCGGCAATGGAAGAACGCGAACGAAAGCGCACCGGCATCGCTTCCCTGAAAATTCGCTATAACCAGGTGTTCGGCTATTACATCGAAATCTCGAAACCTAATCTTCATCTCGCCCCGGCGGATTACGAGCGGAAACAGACACTTGTGAACGCCGAGAGATTTACTTCGGGCGAGCTGAAGGAATACGAGCGCAAAGTTTTGTCGGCCGAAGAGCGCATGCTCGAAATCGAGCGGAGGCTATACGGCGAAATCCGTGAAGCGATTGCACGCGAGGCGGCTCGCCTCACGCGAACCGCCGGAGCGATCGCGCAACTCGATGTGCTGGTGAATTTCGCGCGGATTGCGGCGGCGCGGAATTACGCGCGTCCTGAATTTACCGAGCAAGAATCGGATGGGGCGTGCGCGAGCGCCGAAGATAGCGGATCCAAGAATCTCGCTGCTCCTTCTGCACCGCGAGCTTCCGGATCACCCGAACATCGCCCCGGCGCGCTGACCATCGCGGGCGGGCGGCATCCGGTGATCGAGCGGTTACTCGAAGCGCGCGGCGAGCGCTTTGTGCCGAACGATTTGTATCTCGATGACCAATCCCAATTCCTGCTGATCATCACCGGGCCGAATATGGGTGGAAAATCCACGTACCTGCGCCAGGCGGCGCTGATTTCGGTGATGGCGCAAATGGGTTCGTTCGTCCCCGCAGTGCAGGCCAAGCTTCCCATCGTGGACCGCATCTTCACGCGCATCGGCGCGTCCGACAACCTCGCGCGCGGACGCTCCACCTTTCTCGTCGAGATGAGTGAAGTAGCGGCGATATTGAATACTGCGACGTGCGCGAGCCTCGTCTTGCTCGACGAGGTGGGCCGCGGCACGGCAACCTTCGACGGGCTCTCGATCGCCTGGGCTGTGGTCGAAGCGCTGCACGCCGGCGCGCGGCCAAAGACGCTTTTCGCGACGCACTACCACGAGTTGACCGAGCTCGAGCAATTGTTGCCCGGCGTGAAAAACGTTCACGTTTCAGTCCAGGAAACCGGCGGCGAGATCGTCTTCCTGCGGCGCATCGAACCCGGAAGCGCGGACAAAAGTTACGGTATCGAAGTGGCGCGGCTGGCGGGATTGCCGGATGACGTCATCGTGCGCGCCCGGGAAATTCTCAAGCGCCACGAAGAGAGCGAAGAAAAGTTGACCGAAGAATTGTCGCCCGGAGCCGCCGCGTCAGATGGATCGCGGCCACCGGAGCAGAAAAGTTTTACCGCCATCGACGAGTCTGTGCTCGAAGCGCTGAAGGGAGCCGACTTGAATCATCTGACGCCGCTCGAAGCTTTGAATCTGCTGGCCGCTTTGCAGAGGCAGTTGTCCTGACCGCGCGTCCTCTTCGCAAGCCGTTCGAGTCTCCGCCCGGACATTTTTCTTTACACCAACAACACGCTTGCGCGAAGCGGCATGTATCCCTACGATGCTGGCGTGAAGATACGAAAGCTGGAACACGCGTTCGCCGGGCAGCCGACGGAAAACACCGCGTGAAAGTCACGTCCTAATCGCAACTGAGTTGATTGAAAGCCGCCGCAACCGGTTGAAAATAAAGACGGACGCAAAAGCTAATCGCAACCAAAACTGACATACGCGGGCGGTTTTCGGTTGCGATCGGAGGGTAGTAAGCAGTGCGAGTCATCGGGATGATGTCGGGAACGTCGGCGGACGGAATCGACGCCGCTCTTGTCGAAATTTCGGGCGCTCCGCCGCAGATAACCTGGAAACTCAAAGGCCATTATCATCGGCCGTTCCCGGCCCGCCTGCGCGATGCCATTCTGCGAATCGCGAATGCCACCGGAAAGACCACCGCGAGCGAAATAAGCCAGCTCAATTTCGTCCTAGGCGAAGAATTCGCGCGCGCGGCCATCGAAGCCTGCAAGAAATGGCGCGTGCCCATCACCAAGATCGATCTGATCGGTTCGCATGGACAGACAATCTTTCATCAGGGTCTGCCACCGGACTTTTTGGGTTCGCACGTCGCTTCCACATTACAGATCGGCGAACCGAGCGTTATCGCGGTTCGTACGGGCGTCACGACGGTCGCGGACTTTCGTCCTGCCGATATGGCCGCGGGAGGCCAGGGGGCGCCGCTCGTGCCGTTCGTGGATTACCTGCTGTACCGCGACAAACGGCGGGGACGCGCGGCCCTCAATATCGGCGGCATCGCAAACGTCACGCTGATTCCGTCTGCCGCTGAGCCGGAAGACGTGTTTGCTTTCGATACTGGCCCGGGCAACATGATCGTGGACGCAATCGTCGAAAGCGCGACGCGAGGCCGCGCACGATACGACCGCGATGCGCGCATGGCGATGCGCGGAAAGACGATTCCGCCGCTTCTCGAAATCCTCATGCGCGAACGGTTCCTGCGGCAAAACCCTCCGAAGACCGCCGGCCGCGAACAATTCGGACGCGCTTATGCCGAAAAACTGATCGCTTGGGGGAAGAAGCACCGCGCGAAACCCGAAGACCTGGTGCGTACCGCGACCGCGTTCACTTCCCTTTCCATCGCGGATGCTTTCCGCCGGTTCATTTTCCCGGGCGCTCGCGTGCATGAATTGATCGTGGCGGGCGGCGGCGCGCGCAATCCACTGATGATGGCGCAGCTTGCGGCTGCGCTTCCGGGCGTTTTAATCGTGGAGGCTGATCGATTCGGCATTCCAGCCGAAGCCAAGGAGGCATTCGCGTTTGCGGTGCTGGCTTACGAGGCGTATCACGGCCGTCCAAATAATTTACCGTCAGCCACGGGCGCGAAAGCTCCCGTCGTCATGGGCAAAATCGTCCACGGCCAGGCGAAACGTTCCCGCAATCCGTGCGCCCGTCTGCCGCGGCGCGGATAAAGCCGATGACCAAGGTTTCGTCCATCGCAATGGCAGCCGTCGTCATTTTCGTCGGCGGCTGCAACCGCGGCGGACCGAGCGGCACCGGGAAACGCGGAACGGTCAATTTCCTGATCGAGTCCGCGCCAACCAATCTCGATCCCCGAATCGGCACTGACGCACAATCCCAGCGCATCGACGCATTGATCTTTTCCAGTTTACTCGCGCACGACGCGCGGATGAATATCGCTCCCGATCTGGCCGAGAGCTGGGATATTCCGAATCCGCTGACGTACGTGTTCCATTTGCGTCGCGGTGTGAAGTTTCACGATGGGCGGGCGCTCACGTCCGCCGACGTGAAATACACGTTCGACACGATATTATCCGGCGCGGTGAAAACGGCGAAGCGTGGAGCGTTCCGCACGGTATCGTCCATCGACGCGCCGGACGATTACACAATCGTGTTTCATTTAACCGAGCCCTACGCATCGTTTCTCTGGAATTTGACGCGGCCCGCAGTGGGAATCGTGCCGCGCGGATCGGGCGCGGAAATGTCGACGCACCCCATCGGGTCAGGCCCGTTTCGATTTGTGAGCATGACGCCCGATGAAGAAATCGTGCTCGAAAGAAACCAGGATTATTTCGGGAGTGCCGGCGCGAAGCCCGGCATGACGCCCTCACATGATACAAGTTCGCCGCTGGATGAGGGAACCCGCACAGGGGCCATCTCAACGACAACTGCGGGAGCATACGGCGCTCTTCCTCCGCTCGTTCTCGATGAGAGGCTCCGGGAAGAGGCAGCGATTCCGATCGAACGGGTGAGATTGCGAATCGTTCCGGATGCGATCGTTCGTGCGCTCGAACTGAGGAAAGGAACCGCCGACGGCGAGATCAATACGCTAACTCCCGATATGTATGCGGCGCTCGCCCGTCAGACCGGCATCGAGGTTGACGAACAGCCAGGGACCACGATGGCATACATCGCATTCAACTTCGACGACCCGATTCTATCGCATCGGGAAGTTCGTCAGGCTCTCGCCTACGCCGTGGATCGCGCATCGCTTATCAAGTATTTGTTAAAGGGCCAGGCGCGCCCTGCATCCAGCCTGCTTCCGCCGAATCACTGGGCCTACGAAGCGAACGTCCGGCAATACGATTACGATCCGTCGCGCGCCGAGCACTTGCTCGACGCGGCAGGATTCCACCGAGGCGCGGACGGCGTGCGATTCCATCTTGCGCTCAAAACCTCGACGGACGCATCCACGCGACTGATGACGGAGGCAATCGCCGATCAATGGAAGCGCGTGGGGGTAGCGCTTGAACTCCGCTCCATGGAACTGGCGACCTTCTATTCGGACATCACGCACGGAAGTTTTCAAGCTTACACGCTGCGCTGGGTAGGCGGAAACAACGATCCGGATATTTTCCAGTACGTCTTCAGCTCGAAGAAAATGCCGCCCGATGGCGCCAACCGCGGACATTACCGCAATCCGCAGCTCGATGCTCTTCTCGATCGAGAACATGTCGAGATGGATCGCGAAAAGCGCAAGGCGATCCTCTCGCAAATACAAAAAATCGTTGCTGACGATGAGCCGTACATCGACCTGTGGTACCCGGACAATGTGGCCGCACACCGAGCGCGGTTGACCAACATCGTGATCCCGCCTGCCGGCGATTACGAATTCCTGGATGATGCGAGATTGAAATAGGCGATGACGAGCTTGAGACTAAGTTTCGACCGTTTCGACGCTTTCGGGGTCGGGGCATCGCTCATCAGGTCACTCGTTCCGGTCAGGGCGTGAACGATGGGCGTGGTAGCGACGGTAGTAACCACGGCCATGATTACGAGCATGGTGAAAAGCGTCGGCGAAAGGACGCCGAGATCGAGCCCATAGAAAAGCGCTGTTTTTGGAAACCGTACTCTGCTCAAGGTTCTTTCGCCTTTTCTCGAGAGGCGTCGATCGTTTGCGGCAGGGCCTTTCATTGGATATTTTCTTCCATCGCGATGTACAACTCGATGCTGAACTGACCGGTGAACGCGGGTACCGCGTAATCGACAGGATACTGCCAGGCTGTGGTCCGGCAATTATACCCTCGGTCGGTACGCCCAGCCCTCTAGGTTCCCTACGTTGATGCCGACCGAAAACTCGGCTACGGAGCCTGTAGTTTCTTACGGGCAGTGTAATTCGCGACGTCACCGGCGGCGGCTAGAGTGATGTGGGCGTAGGAAACCCAGCGTTCGATGCGATGATGCCCGGAGCGATGAAAGAGGTACGAAGTGGCGATCGAGCCCGCAACTCCGGCGATTTCGATGGCCGCGAAGACGGGGTGATTGTCCACAATCGAATTGCTCAGCAACCCTTCGTCATCACCCCTACGACGAAAGTACAGAGTGGACGTGTAGTCCGCGGCTCGCACGGCAGCGACTCCGGCGAACAGCAAATCGTTTTCGCGGTCCCAGAAATTGTGGCTGTAAGCCGAAATCGCATCGTGCTCGTCAAAAGGAGCACAGGCTTGCGTGCCGAAGCGATAGGCGAGGCTGGCGGAATATTGGAACGCGCCGTTCGTGGACGCCGGGATCGAAGCCGCGAGCGGCGGAGTGCGCGCCGCGTACCAAATCGTTGTGTAGCCCACGTCGTAGCGCATCATCCAGCGATGCGACATGTAGTATTCGAAAATACCGCCCACTTCGAGAGCGGGTGACGTGGTTTGCGCCCCCAGTTCCGATATCTGTCCCGAGTTGAAATTGAAGCCGCCAAAAACGTCCGAATAACGCACAAAGCCGGGGCGAACCTTCGCAAACATGCCAAGCTTTCGCCAGCGCATTCCGTATTTCGCGCCAAATAGGCCCTCCGTAGCATGCCCGCCGGTGTAGAGTCCTCTCGAGACAGTCGAGAAGGGCGAAGTGGTAATCTCGGCGTCAAGACCGAAATGGCTCCCGATGTTCCATGTGAAGCGGCCGCCTAGCTCCAAGCGATTGGATTCTTCGACCAGAGTTTCGTGCGCGTAATCGATCACCGCACCCGCTTCGAAGCGAGGCGGACCTTGCTGCGCGCGCGCTGCGGAAGCCACAAATCCGGCAAGCAAGGCCAGGAAGCCAGCAATCCGCGCTGGCCCGTTCATTGCAGAGGACCGGCGGCATGCGCGGCGGGAGGAGAACATCTGAGGCTGCTGGCGAGGCAGGTGATCACGGCGGTCCGCATAGTAACATTAGAGTTACGTATCCTGTACGGCCTTATGCGGCTAAGCGTTTGCGGCGAGCGGCCGGGGAGCTTCGCGCCGGACAAAAAAGTGAGATCACCGGGCTAACTCTCCAAAGCCTTGTGAATCTGTTCGTCCGGAATAGCTCCCTCGCGGACGATGGACCAGCGCTCGCCGTCGATTCGAACGATCGTTGAGGCAAGAACTGCGCCCGTGTCGCCGGCATCGAGAATCAGCGGAAGACGGTCGCCGAGCTGTTTGACGATTTGCGACGCGTTCGTGCAAGACGGAAAACCGGAAAGATTTGCGCTGGTGCCCGTCACCGGAGCGCCCACGGAATCGATCAACGCGTTAACAATGCGAGAATTGGCCCAGCGGAGGGCGACGCGCCCGCTGTTGCCCGTCACCTTGAGCGGAAGGCGATGCGTCGCTTCAACCACGATCGTTAGCGCGCCGGGCCAGAATTTATGCGCCAGAGTGAGAAATCCATCGGGCACATCCCTGACCAGGGTGACGGCTTGCTCGACCGAATTTACGAGTATCGGCAGCGCTTTCGTTTCCGGACGCCCCTTACACTGAAAAACTGCTTCGATTGCGGAAAGGTTGAAAGGATCGGCGGAAAGGCCGTAGAAGGTGTCGGTGGGTACGCCAACCACACGGCCACGCTTGATAAAGCCGGCAGCGTAGTCGATCACGTGCCGCTCGGGAAAATCCTCAGAAATCCTTTGAATTTCGGCCGGCAATTTGCGCTCGCGGGGCGCTCTGCCCCAGATTTGAACACGCAAACTATCACAGGCGGAAGGGGTTATCAAGACGAAGCAAGAGTCGGCGTCTTAACTCCGCGATTCTGTCACTCCGAATCGAATCTACAAAAGCCCGGGCATGCCCTGATGTTCGTACCCTTCCGGCCAGACCAGCCGGCGCGAAACGCACCTTTCGGCAGGACGCGAATACGCCGATCGCGAGAACGGAATTCAGCTATGGCTTGGGGGTGGTGTCTTTTGGATCTGCTTCGACGATGACCTCAACCTGCGCGCCCGGTTTGAGGCCTACTTCCTTGCCGTTCGCATTCTTCAAGGTATTCTCGATGCGTATTTCGCGGTAGAGGTGATCTGCACCCTCGATGGCGATTTGCGCCTTTTCCGGCTCCCTGGGATCGGGAGATTTGATGATTTTTTCAACAACGCCGGGCAAATTCGTACTCGGTTTTTCGGTCATAATCTCTCGCGCCTCGATGCCAGAAGGATAGGGAGACTAAAGCGAAACTCAGCAGGATCAAAGGTTGTTGCATTCGCCGTTCCCCAACTTCTGCAAGTCTAGCATTTATCTCATGCCTCGTGCGCTGCAAAATGCGACCTGGGATGTGGCGCTGGTAAAATCTTTCTAGATACAATGATCTGATGCCCGTGCATGTTCCGCGCGGTCTTTTTTTGAGAGTTGGAACGATGCCGGATTCCGTCACATATCGGAGCGAGGCGGAAATCGAATTAGTGGTTGCAAATTTCGAAAATTCCGCCTATACGCCGGAGAAGTTCGTCCTTGCGAGGCATTTGACGGTTGCTGCCTGGTACATGCTCGCAATGCCGCTATCACACCACAATTACAGAATTCTGGCTGCGCATGCAGCACTTTCGCGAGCGACGCGACGCTCGTTCGCGACCTGATGGCTTCCACTTCGTCAATCGCGTTGTCAAACACCTCGGCAACAAGAATCTAATTCACGACTACTATTCGCAATCACGGATCGATTCGCGCGAGGCGAAAACGGGATGGATGAAACCGGATATAAAGCCACTGCTGAAGAATCGTGACAGAGCTAAACGCGGTGAAATTAATTCGGGACGGGCTCGGCGGTGACAAGCTCCGGAATCTCAATGTGGATTTGCGTGCCTTCACCTTCCTTGCTGCGGATATCCATCTTGAACTGATCGCCGTAGAGCAGGCGCAATCGTTCGTGGACGTTGCTGATGCCGATTCCTCCGCCGTATACCTCCGCAAGCCGCTCGGGAGGAATGCCCATGCCATTGTCTTCGACTTCGATGAGCAAGCGGCCATCGAGGCGGCGCGAGCGGAGGTGGATCTGCCCTCCCTCGAGCCTCGGTGCGAGCCCGTGCTTAATCGAGTTTTCAACCATCGGCTGCAAGAGCATGCTGGGAACGAACGCATCGAGCACTTCGTCGTCAATTTCCTTGAACACCTGTAATTTATCCGCGCCGAAGCGCGCGACTTCGATGTCCAGATAATCGTCGATGAAATCGAGCTCGTCACGCAGCGGCACGAACGTCTCGTGCTTTCGCAGCAGCCGCCGCAGGATATTCGACAGCTTGATGACCACCACGCGGGCCATGTCAGGATCGAAGCGGATCATCGACGAAACCGTGTTCAACGTGTTGAAGAGAAAATGAGGATTGATCTGGCTGGTCAGCGCGTCCATGCGCGCCTTGAGAAGCATTTGCTGATTCCGCTCGAGATTCATCTCAATGCGGGTGTTGTTCCAAATCTTTACGGCCATGGCCACGCACATCAGCGAAGACAGCACGACCAGAAGCATGTAGCCCCAGCTTTCCGGCCGATCTGACGTGAGCCAGTGGGACGGAACGGCGAGCGCCAGTTCGATGTGCGCCACTTCAATAGCGGTCAACGCAAGCAGTGGCAGCATCGCCCAGTTCGCTTTTCCATAGCGCACCAGCTTCCACAGCCATTGCGGAACGCTGAGAAACAAAAACGGACCGAAGTGCCAGATGTCCTCTTTCTCTGGCATCACTTCGCGTATCATGCCGGCGAGCAGTCCCACCAGCGCCGCCATCGGACTCGCAAGCCATTCATGACTGCCGAACGCCGGCAAGCTGATCAGCGATCCCCCGAGCAATCCCACGATTCGGCCGCCGACTAGGCCCATCAAAAATGACCCTTCGAATGTGAGGTCAAAAAACCGGTAGCCGCCGACGAGGCGCAGCACGACCCCAATCGCCAGCGGAGGCGTGAGGAACAGAAGCAGCATGACCTTTTGATCGGAGTTGCGAATTTCCGTGAAGAGCAGCTTGCGGAATGAGCGAAAGCGAACCAGCAAAGCCGCGAGAGATGCCGCGAAGCCGACCTTCAGCACCAGCGTAAACAGCAGTTCTTTCCCGCCAGAAAGTGCGTCCATTTCGCTCGCAGGCTACGGTTGGGTGAGATCTCCTGAGTTAAGTTAGCCAAAGCCGCTAACGATGTAAAGCCGTGCCGCGAGGAGATTGCCCGAAGCGCCCGTGACACTGTTGTAGCAACGTAATTCTGTCACCCTAACGGCAACATAAAAA
>JBOGNE010000067.1:0-1781 GCA_050747005.1 Candidatus Acidiferrales bacterium | reverse complement strand
AAGAGATACTCGCGACCGGCCTGCGGTTTGCGGAGGATTTGATGCGCCTGCGCCGCGATCGCCGGAATTACCAGCACGTCGTTTCGTGGATGGAGCGCATCAACCTGATCCGCTCGGAGCGTTCGCGGGAGCTTTCTCGAGTCAACAAGAGCCTTTACGAGTTCCTGCACCCCGACGAAAGCCGCCCGGCGGATGATCCGGTTATCAATCACGTTGTGATCAAGGCGGACGTTCGCGGGTCGACCGGCATCACGAAGGACTTGCTGGCCCGCGGCATGAACCCGGCATCGCATTTCAGCATGAATCTGCACGAGCCGGTGAAGCGCATGCTGGAGACCTACGGCGCCGCGAAAGTTTTCATCGAAGGCGACGCCATTATCCTGGCCATTTACGAAACGCAATCAACCCGCGCCACGCAGCACGCCGTCGCCCGCGCCTGCATTCTCGCAAGTCAGATACTCGCGGTGACGCAGTCGTACAACGCGCGGGCGAAGAACACGGAGCTTCCGGCCTTGGAACTTGGCGTCGGCGTGGCTTTCCAGGACTCGGCGCCGTCGCTCTGGATGGATGCGGACTCGCGCATCATGATTTCCCGCGCGCTGAATCTTTCCGACCGGCTATCGAGCTGTTCGAAGATGGCAAAACGGCTGTTCAGGAACAACCCTTCGCCTTTCAACGTTTTTCTCCTGCAAACGCTGATGGAAGATGCTGTTGAAGATGAAGGCGAGGAGCTTCTGGTTCGTTACAATCTCAATGGAATCGAGCTGAACGAAGAAGGCTTTCAGAAACTGAGCAGCGAGATTTCCATCTCCCCCATGGGTGGCAATTTCCCAATGCCCTGGGGGAAGGAGCGCGTGCAGCTCTATTTCGGGCTGGTTCCGCTTGGGGAAGCGCTCGAACCGGTCGTTCTTCGCAAGGGTTTCGTCCGGCAATTGCTGCCCGGCGGGAAAATCGGCGCGCAAGGAACCCACGCTTACTACGAAGTTTGCACGGATGAAAAATTGCGCGAACTCGCCCGCCGAAAATTCGCTGAAGCCGCAACGAAATCCTGACTTACAAGTATGGTCCATGGCTGTTGCGAAGTCCGGGAGCATCGTCCGTCTCTCGCTACCGCGCGCACCGTTCCTGGTCGGTCCGCTGACGCACTCGTCCTCTGTGCACACCGCTCGTGCCGCGCTCCGAGTCGATCCTCTGCCGGTTGATCGTGCTGCGCGTGCAGCCCCTGCTATAATCTCGCGCGGAGGCGAATAGGGTCCGGTGATCCTCGTGGCCTTCAAAGCCATTGATTCTGTCCTTCGCGGCCAGAATGGTGGGTTCGACTCCCACACGCTTCCGCCAACCTGACGGTTACTGCAATTGCGAGCGTCGTTTTGTGTCCGCCTCTGCGCGTAACCGCGTCGCTACGTCGGCCCGGCGTATGAAAGTACTGCATGAACGTGGTAGGTTTGCGCCATAGTTTTTTCACTTCTCCTCTAGCGGGTTGTTGAAAAAAGCTGGGCGTCATTCTGAGGCCGTTCTGTGGCCCGAAGAATCTCTCTTTTCTTGGCATTCTCGGGAAGAGAGATTCTTCGCTTCGCTCAGAATGACGTCCGAAATGAGTTTTTCAACAGGCTGCTAGATCGGCGACGACTCGGCCTTCGCTTCTTCATCGCCCTGTTGTAGCAACGTAATTCTGTCACCCTAACGGCAACATAAAAATGTCACCCCCCTTGGGTGTTTGTATGTGCCAAGCGGGTATCGCCGTAGTAGAGCGAGACCTGGCCATCGAGCGCCTGATAGAG
>JBOGNE010000066.1:0-73960 GCA_050747005.1 Candidatus Acidiferrales bacterium | reverse complement strand
CGGAGCGCAGTCCAGGTCCGGCATTCGCGTAAACGAGATTCGATTCGTCGCCGAGGATGCGGCATTTTCCGACGCGCGCGTGGCGGCGCAGTTGACGATCAAGACGCTCGGCGCTGACGCCGATCGGCTTCAGGCGTGGTTCCGCAGCCCGGAAAAAATGATTCAACTGATTGCGGCCGCCGAAGGCGCGCACGGCGGTCCGGGCGGAGCAGGAGCAGGGTCAACGTCAGGCACGGCAGGAGGCACAGCAGCAGGCACGACACCGGGCGCGACCGGAGTCGGCACAGGATTTTGGGGCGGGATGCCGGGCGCGCGAGGCGGAGCGCCAAGCGCCGCGCCTCTGAACGAAGGCGAGTTGCAGGGACTTTTGCGGCTGCTGGTGCAATTTGGCGAGGCGCAACAGCACGGGAAATCGGCGCAACTCGATCGCGCGACTTGGCAGCAGAAAATCGCGGCGCTGCCGCAAAACGCACAGGTGACGTTGCAGCAAGCGCTTGCGGGCGTGGTGGCGTCGACTCCATCGGCAAAGATGGACGAGGCGACGCTGCTGCGGCTGGCGGAAGATTTGGCCATTCGCTTCGCGCTCGACCGCTTTCAGCGCGGCGAAGTGCGCGTGAATGCGGTGCGGCAGATGCTCGATCGCATGGGGCAGGAACTCGAGACGCTGCGAAAACTGCTGCGCGCGCGGGAAGACAAGCTGACCGCGGCGGGGATGTCCATGGAATCGCACGCCGACGTGCTGGACCGGCAATTCTGGGCGGCGGTGCCGGAGTCGGGAAAGCGAAGCGTGTTGATGTCGTCCGAGGCGTGGTGCATACCGCCGAGGAACGTGCAGCAATACGTCGAAGAATTGCTGGAACGCGGGGAAGCGGAATCCGCCGGCGACATTCTGCTGCAATATGCGAATTGCGTTCGCAACAAGGATGCCGATGCGCGCAAACGCGCGGCGATCGGATTGAGCCAGCTCGCGCAGCTTTACAGCCGGGCGGCCAGCCAGCGATTGCAGGATGCGCTGAAGCAAATCGGGGAGCAGATGCTGGAGGAGAAAGACCCGGAACTTCAGACGCTTCTGAGCGCTGCATTCGTGCGATTGAGCCAGGAATCGGCCACGCGGCGTTATTACCGCGCCATGCAGCAGGCCATCGATTCGCTGAATGCGTTGCAGGATGCGCGTCCAAGCTGGGCGCAGAGTCTGCGTCCGCGGATTGGAGTGGAAAACCGGGTTCCGGAATTCATCGAAGAGGCTCTGACGGCGGAAGCGATACCGGAAGGGCTGGTGGACGTGCTGATGCGCGTCCCGCAAGTGGCGGCCGAGCATCTGGCGGTGCAGCTGGTGCGTTCGGGACGGCGGAGCGAACGCGAGAACGTGGTTCAACTGGCGAAAGCCGTCGGCCCCTATTGCCTGAAGCAGCTCAAAGATACGCTGCGAGACGCCGAGCCGGCGAAAGCGGCAACCGCGATTGGATTGCTGAGCCGCCTGGATGCGGATTCGGTGGAAGATCTTTTGCCGAAGCGCTTGCACAACGCGCCGCGCAGTTTTCACGATGCGGTGGTGCGGCAGCTTTCGATTGCGGGAGCGCCGGAGCGAGGAAGCCTGCTTGCGGATTCGCTCGAATCGCTGGACGAAGCAGTGCTGGCTCTGGCACTCGACGAGATTGGAATGTGCGGCGATCCGAAGACGGCCGCGAAACTCTTGCGGCTTGCCGAAGGCGAGATTCTTCCGGAAGGATCGGACTATCTGCGCGTGAAGGCGATTGAAGCGCTGGGGCGAATGCGCGCTCCGGCAGCTGCAGGACATTTGCGGCGGTTCGTGGAAGCGCGCAGGACGTTTGGCTGGGCGTATCCAGACGAGATTCGCATGGCGGCCGCACAGGCGCTGATGAAGCTCGATCCCGAGTGGATGCAATCGTTCCTGCCGCAATCGGGGCTGGACGTGAAGGCGATGGCGCTCGCGCCGCTCGACCCGGTTCCCGAGCGCGATTTCGTGCGGCACCGAAGGTATCGCAGGATCCCGCTGCCGCGAAACGTGCCGGCTGTGATCACGTCACGGCGAGGAAAATATTCCTCGGCAATCAGCGTGTTGAGTCTCGACGGCGGCTTGCTGAGCGGCGATATACAAATTCCCGTGGGAACGGAAGCGACGCTGAAGATTCCGGCCGGGCTGCGATCCATCAGCATGCGGGCCGTGGTGCGGTTCGTGCGATCGCAGCAAGCTGGGTTCGAGATGGTCGGAATGAACCTCGAAGACCGCTCGAAGCTGCGGCGTTTGCTGATTTCGCTCGGCGGGAATGAAGCGGGCGTGCCACCGGGGCCGCTTACCGCGCGCTGACCTCTCGGACATTGTTTTTTGTACGCATTCTCCATCCATCGTTTGCTTCTGTCGCTTCTTCCTGCGGCTTCCGCGCATCTCTTTGCCACGGCTCACGTAGAATGTAAAAGCAAAGCCCATGGAATTACACCAGCTTCGATATTTCTGTGCGATTGCCGAGACGAGCAGCTTCAGCCGGGCCGCGCAGGTGACGCACGAAGACAACAACGAATCCAGAATCAGGTCCGGAGTCCTGAGGGTGGGCAATCGCCAGCGTTCAACTCGTCGGCTGTTTCGCGGCGACTTCCAGCTTGTTGACGATGTTTGCGCGGCCCACGACTTCCGCAGCCTTCGCGGCGATGGCGCCTTTTTCTTCCTGGCTCTTAACCGTGCCGGTCAGGGTAACGCTGCAATTTCGAGTGACGACTTTTATGTGGCGCGCATACGTTGAGAGCGTTTTATCCTGCGCGATCGAGCGCTGTATCTGGCGAGTTATGTCCACGTCAGGCAAAGAGCTCTTCGGTTGATCTGTTTTGCCGTCGACGAGCTGATTCGCTTGGGATGATGCCGGTTGGCCGCTTTGCTGGGGACCTGCGGCAACACAGCTCGCGCTGACAAGAAGAAATGCCGCGGCAAAGAAGAATCGCATTGCGAGCCTGAGTCTTATTTGCATCATCCTTGCCTCCGGGAAATCGATATTGGTTCTCGCTATCGTTCGGCGCTTTGCGCGCGAACTATCGCCTCTTGTCGTCGCGATACGGTTCGTTCTCAATTTTCTTCCCAGCGGACTCCGTGGACTTGTGCTCGCGCTCCTCCTGGCCGGCTTCTTCGGGATTCTCGCCTACGCGGTGAGACCACGCAGGATTTTCCGCAGGCGCATTGATATGCGGCTTCTCGTGAGCAGTCTGATTTTGCTTCGTCGGCTTCTGGTCCGGAAGATCCTCCGGGCGTCTAGGACTATCGGGACTGGAATCTTCGCGGCGCTGAGGATCCGGATCGCGATGAGGTGCGGCGCTGGCGTCGAATGCGTTTGGTTGCGTTGGCATTGACTATCTCCTGTGGGCTTGGATAGCCCGACTCTCGCGGTGATCAATTGCATAAAATGGTACGCTTCCGGCTGGTGTCGGACCATCAGGCACACGCTGTAACAAATACGGAAAATCGATGTAGAAGGTAACTCAAGGCGGGCGCAGCAAGCCGCGCCCCTGCGAGATCACTAGACCAATGCGTCTCATGATGCGAAGGGTGGAGGGGCCGTTCTCATTCCGGGGTAGATTTCAAACGGCCCCTTTTTTCAGGGAGGATGGTGCGCAGGGGAACTGGCAAAGATGACCTGTCGCGAAGCTCTCCGAATAATTTACGGCGCTAAACAAGACAGTTCGGCTGGCCTGGGAGCCTTCGGCACGAGCCACTGGCCGCCAATCTGGCGAGCCAAATGAGCGTGCGCCGTGGGATCTGCTTTGAAATCGAGCGTTCATTGCGAGTTCAGACTACCCGAGGAAAGCGGCCCTTTCCATAAGGCAGGATACTGAATTCAGCCGGGAATTTCCGGTAGGATGCTGGTGCATTGGGGGCTGATTGCTGGCTCGTGCCCGGAAGGTTTTCCTGCGAGCGGATGGAATCCAGGCTCACAAATAAAACGGGCGAAACACCCGGCACGAAGCCAGGCGTTTCGCCCAATAACACTCCCGATTGCGGGTGGCCTAGAGGTGGCCTGCCCGCTTCGCCGCTTTCTCGGTATCGCTGCTCGCCTGATTCAGCGTTTTGACAAATTCGTCGGCTTGGCGTTCGGCCGCTTCCTTGGCGATTCCGTAACGCTCCTGGATTTTCCCGACGAGCTGCTGCCGTTGGCCATCGATGACGTTGAGGTCATCATCCGTAAGCTGGCCCCATTTCTCCTTCGCTTTCCCTTTGTACTGCTTC
Organism: Candidatus Acidiferrales bacterium; assembly: GCA_050747005.1. Classification (GTDB taxonomy): domain Bacteria; phylum Acidobacteriota; class Terriglobia; order Acidiferrales; family UBA7541; genus Palsa-295. The sequence continues at coordinate 69,729 of JBOGNE010000066.1, read as the reverse complement.
CACGTGCCCTGGACTTGATCCCAGTTCATTGTGTTCCTCCGTGAGTTTTGCCGGCGGTCGTGGCGTGTGCGAAGCCGGTCGCCGTCGGTCCCTAGGAAAACACCGCGCAGAGACTCCTGGAAATACGGATTTACACTGAGACCGGCGGGGAAAATCGCTTAGCATCAGGAGGTAAGTTCAACGAAAAGCGTCGATTGCAGCGTTTTTTGATCAGGCGAGCACGTTCAATTCGCCGGTTGCGTTCCTGTTACGTTTGCCACAGCCGCGACCAAGTGTTGGATCGATTCCGATTTCAAGACGCAGGCTTGCGCGCCGGCATCCTGCGCCACTCTGTTGAGCTCGGGCAAATCGTATAGGGTCAAAATCAAAACCCGAGGACGCGGAGATGACTCCCGAATGCGGCGGGTGGCTTCGAGTCCGTTCATTTGCGGCATGACGAGGTCCATCACGATGACGTCAGGTTTGAGCTCGTCGTTCTGTTTGATCGCTTCGCACCCATTCGACGCTTCCCCGCAGACTCGCCAGCCTTCGTGCGTCTCAAGCAGCGCACGCACTGCCCTGCGAACAAATGGCTGATCGTCCGCGATCAGTATCCGTAACGGTTTACCACCTGGATTTTCTGCTAGCGTTCCTGACATGTCGCCATTCCTTACTGGGCCCGGTATTGATTGTATATACGGCTCACTCCTAATCGCTGGGAGTGTGCCCAGTGGACCAAACGGAGATAGATTAAGGAATACCCTTCATCCTGTAGCTCGGGAGCAAAATAGCCGAAGGAGGCCACCGGGTGTCCGGCCGCGAGCATACAGTAAGGCCTCGGCTACCATACCCGAAGGCATGTATTGTGACGGGCTCGCGAGGACGCTAGAAAGGTGCGGCGTGAGAGTGTGTCAATGATGAAGGTTGAAGTTGGCCAAGCGTGAAGGCTCGATCAACGGGGGATCCGACTGATGAAGATGGCAAGCATCCTAGGAGTGATTCTAATTATCCTGGGAATCATCGCGCTCGCGTACCAGGGGATCACATACACGACTCATAAAAAGATCATCGACGTCGGGCCGATCCACGCGACCGCCGAACAACACAAGACCATACCTCTGCCGGCGGTTCTCGGAGTCATCGCGCTGGTGGGCGGCGTCATCCTGGTGGTCGCTGGAGCAAGAAGCAAGTCATCTTAGCGAAACAGCCGATCGATCGTCGATTACCGGGCGGCCGTCCCGTCATCTGTCGGCGGGCCGTTTACTATGACCGCGAAGGGAAGCGACTCGAAAATCTTGCCAAGAGGCAAGGACCGTTCAGATATCGAGTTCGACGCTGGGATCGATTCGCCGGTGAACAGGTTGGTCCACACGGCGGACGGCGCGGAAGGCAGAACCAGCGAAGAGTCTCCCCACGCCTGCGGGCCGGTTGGAACCTGGTGAGCCGCGACAACACGAGTCAGCAATCGCGGCACCGCGACAACGATCGAAGTGCCGGCATGATGCCGGACAAAAGCGCAAACGGATTTGGCGTGCTTTCCTTGCACTCGCAAAGGCGCGTAATCGCCTCTCATGAAAACCTCGCGATACGCGCGACGTAAATTCAGCCCGCGCATCGTCAAGAAGAGCTTGAGGCGGCCATCCCGCCAGTGCTTGACCAGATCGAGCAAGAACTCCGGGCAGGAGCGAGCGTTGTGCGCCTTGAGTTCCTCGAGAAGTTTTACGCGCGACGCAAAATCGACGGGCTGACGGTTATCGGGGTCGGTCAGACGGAAATTCCAGAGTTCGTTTCCTTGAAAGAAATCAGGAACTCCGGGCGAGGTCATTTTCAGGACCAGTTGGGAACAGGCGTTCCAGACGCCGTAAAACGCCAATCGTTCCTGCAATTCCCGGAAGTCGGACAAGAAGCGATTGCGATCCGGCGCGTCGAGAATGGATGAAATGAACTCGCGCAACGCAGCTTCATGTTTTTCGTTTGGCGACATCCAGCTTGTGTGGGTCTTAGCTTCTCTGACGGCCTTCATGAAGAACGTCTCAATTCGCTGCTTCAATTCATCCACGTTCGGATTTTCCAGCGGCCAGATGCCGAGCATTGCTTGATAAAGAAGCACCTCCTCGTTGCTGGAAGGGACGAGGCGGCCATCCAGCTTGGTTTTCCGGGATCGATTCCAGCGATTCCACCGCACGAGCCTCTTCCGCCACTCGTCAGGCATTTCGGAGAGCACATCGATGCGAACGCGGAAATCTTCACTCCATTTCGTGTCATGCGTGGAGGTTGCATTCAGCGTGTGAGGATGGCGCTCGAGAGATCTGGCGTTGAATTGATGAAAAGCGTCGACGGAAAAGCGCAGATTCTTGCGGGAAGGCTTGTCGCCGACTTCGTTCAGCGAAAGCAGGACGTGATGGACGAACAAGGCCGTGTCTTCAAGACCCTTGGCCATCACGGCGCCGGAAAATTGCTGCCAACTAAGGATGAAGTCACACCACATGTTTCGCGCGGAAGCATCCCGTAGAGACAGCTCCGCGAAAAAAACCTGACGCAAAAAATCGAAGGCCGCTTCGCTCAAAACACCGAGAGGAGCGCAATCGCGCGCGGCGGAAAAGGCCGCCTGCAACGAGACTCGATCTTGAGCCGATGCGTTCGGATCGCGATAATAGGTGCGGTAGACGGGAAGGCAGGCCGTGATTTCGAGCAATCCGCTCTTGAGTTCGCGAACGGGGATATCGCGGCCTTGCGGTTCGAGAGCCGCGATACCCGCTAGCAGGTAGGTCAAACGAGAAATATCCGAGGGAAACAGTTCTTCCATCACCTGCTTTTTTCGCACGTATGCGATTTCGGAGAATGTGGCGCGCAAGCCGGAGAATTCCCGGTAGAACCGCTCCAATTCCCTGAATCCGTCCTCATCGACGAAGAGCGCATTCACGGCGTTTAGAAAATCATAGCCTGTGGTTCCGGCAACGGGCCATTCGGACGGAAGGGTCTCGTCTCCGGAGGTTATCTTTTCAACGATAGTGTAGATATTGAGCTTATCGCTGTCCGCATTTTCAGTCGGCGCCTTGGCGGCTTGGATGCGCTGCAAGTATTGAAGAGGGTCACGCAATCCATCGATATGATCGATCCGGAGGGCCGAGACTTTTCCTTCCTGAATGAGGCGCACGATCTCGGCGTGCCTGGCAGCAAAGACGATCGGCTCCTCCTCTCGCAGGCCTATCAGGTCGTTGATGTTAAAAAATCTCCGGTAATTCAGTTCTTCCGAGGCGACCCTCCAATGGGCCAGCCGGTAGACTTGCCGAGAAAGAAGGGAGTCCAATCGATGAAATGTCTGTTGCTGGCCTTTGACTCCGTTTATTTGCAGAAGTGTTTCGTCGAGCGCGCGGCGAATTCCCCGTGGGCCAGAGTACAACTGCCACAGCCTATTCTTGATTTCGGTTCGCGCCGCCGTTGCATCGGGGAGCGGGCCGCCGCGGCCTACCGCCGAATTTGAAAACGTTCTCGCCGATTCGACGAGTGACTGGAATTCACTGAAGGATGGATGGTTTGATTTCTGAAGGGCCTCGGCACAGTCATCGAGTATTTCCGCGTACGTGGTTGGAGCGATTGGAAAGCGATGGTCTTCGTACTGGACGAAGAAACCTTTTTCGTCCAATCGAAGCTGAATTCCCTGATTCAGGAGAATCTGGTTGTAATCGCCGCCTAATACGGGAATCAGGACGCGATTCTGCTGTAATACTGAAAGCTTCGGACGCTGCGAATGCCAGTCAATATCGAAAAAGGACGAGTACGCGGAGGACTGGCCGTTCTCGAGCAAATCCATCCACCAAGGATTCTCCGCGCTGGTTGCCATGTGATTCGGAACGATGTCCAGCAGAAACCCCATGCCATATTGCCTGAGCCTTTCGACGAGGCGGTTGAATTCCTCTTCGGTTCCAAGTTCAGAATTGATTTGAGCTGGATCGGTGCAGTCGTATCCATGCGAACTGCCCTTGCGCGCCTTGAAGCGTGGCGAAGCGTATAAGTGAGATATCCCGAGATCGTGAAGGTAGGGAACGAGAGCGGTAGCGTCGTTATAACGGAAGTTGAGGTTGAATTGAACCCGATAGGTAGCCGAGGGAATTCGCATAGTCCTTTAGCCGACGCGAATCGATAGCCTTTCACCGAGGGACCGGAACCGCTCGAGCCATTTGTCGCCGCCGGAGGCGATTTGAAGCCGTTTATCGCGCACTTGCGGCGCGATATTTTTCATCAACTCGAAATAAACATTTTGAACCTTCCATAAGCGCACTCGAAACGGAGCCGACTTGGCGGCGCTCACGGCCTCGTCCAGCGATTGGAGCTTGGAAATATCAGCCGGCTCGGACTTGAATGCGGCGGCAATCTGCTCGAGTTTTCTCCTGAGCGCAAATTCAAGAGTGGGTGCATCCAGCGGAACCGCCGCGCGTTTCGCTTCTTCAAGCAGCGAGTGCATTTCGTGAACGTTCAGGCTGTCGGCCTTCATAACTCGAATGAGGGCCGAATTGAGAGTGAATTCCGCGGCGGCCTGAAAGCGCCGGATGGGAGGCATTCCCAGCACGCTTATGAAGTGCATCAGCGGCGCGCGGTTTTCGTAAAGCTGTTTATACACTTGGTCGGCATCGGCCAGAGCGGAATCAAGAATCTCGCGGACGACCCTTCGCTGTTCGTCGCGGAACAGCAATTTCAACGTGTAGCTGCCGCTACCGTAGGATTTGTCGACCACGCGGAGCAGCTCCGAAAAGTCGCCGCTTTCGAACGCGGACGTGATCTCTTTGAGCGTTTCATTATAGGCCGCATCTCCGGCGAATTCACGCACCCCTCCAGTGATGTTGTGGTCGCCGAGATGAACGACGCCGAAAGAAACATCAGCCGTCTCAAAAGTAATATCGGAGGTGATGCGGAGCCTTCCGACGATCACTTTCGTCTTGCCGGACGAAAGAGTGTGGAAATCCTCGCGCACGACGGTGTAGCAATAGATGCGCTGGTCCGCGTCGTGGCCTGAAAAAAGCGAGCTGATGGCGAAGTGAGCGCCGACGCGCTTCAAATCGAGCATCGCGGGCTTCACGAATTCTTCATAGACGCGCTTCCCGTCCTTGTGTTCCGGGATGTTGCTTTTGGCGCCAGACAGGCGCTCGAGGAACTGATTTTCGAGATCTGAATTATTCATAAGACTCGAGGCCAACTGCAAGGCCCGCCCGGCATACTGAATCGCCTGAACCGTTTCGATGCCGGAGAGCTCGTCAAAAAACCAGCCGCAGCTTGTGTACATCAGCATGGCGTGGCGCTGGAGCTCGAGCAATTTCAACGCGCGGATTCGTTCATCGGGTGACAAATCCCGGCCGGCCATTTCGCGGAGAAATGCATTCACGGTATCGGGCGAACGGTCAAGAATCACTCGAATATATTGGTCGCGGGCGTACCACGGGTCTTTGAACAGATTGCGCGCTTGCTCTTCGTAGATGGGCGCGAGCGTGTCGCGAAGCCAGTCCATTGCTTCGCGAAGAGGCGCGCGCCACTCCTGATTCCAGCCGGCATGCATGCCGCTATTGCATCCGCAGTTGCCTCGCCAGCGTTCGATCCCGTGGGCGCAACTCCACGAGCTGTTCTCGAAGATTTGAACTTCGTGGGTGGCGGGGTAACGTTCGAGGAATTCACCGTAATTCGCCAAAAGAGCTTTCTTCTCCTCTTCGATGGATCGAAGAGCGTATGCGAGCGCCATATCACCATGCGGCCGGTGATGGCCGTAGGTTTCGCCGTCGGTGGCAATGTGCGCGAGTTGGGGCCAATCTCTTGAATCACAGAAGGCGCTGAGGAGGCGATTCGCAAAATGCTCGCCGTTGTCGAGCAGGTTTTCAAACGCGACCGCTCGCGATACCGGCCCGTCGTAAAAAAAAAGGCTCATCTGTTTCCCGGAAGGAAGCTGGATGCGATAAGCCATCGAAGGATCGATCCGCGCCCCGCTTACGTCCTGCCATTCGGGCTCTCCTATTTTTCGAACCATGTGCGCCGAATTCGGGGAGAGGATCGTGAAAGCAATACCATTCGCGGCCAGCGCCTCGAGCGATTCGAGGTCGACAGCCGCTTCCGGGAGCCACATGCCCTCGGGAGAATGGCCGAAGCGATGCTGGTAATCGTAAATGCCCCAGCGAACCTGGGTCTGTTTATCGCGGGCATTCGCGAGCGGAAGAATCATGTGGTTGTAAGCCTGCGAGATTGCGGAACTGTGACCGCTGTGCTGTTCCTTGCTCAGCTTGGCGGCAAACCGGATCGCGTCGTACACATCCGGAGATTTTTCCGCGATCCAGGCTAGAAGGGTTGGTCCCACGTCAAAGCTGATCTTGGAGTAATTGTTGACGATGTCGACGATGCGGTTCTCGCCGTCCATAATCCGGCAGGCGGCGTTTGGGGCGTAACACTCGGCAGTGACCCTCTCGTTCCAATCGTGGTAGGGGTACGCGGAATCTTGCACTTCAACAGCCTCGAGCCAGGGATTCTCCCGCGGCGGCTGATAAAAATGCGCATGCACGCAGAGGAATCGTTCGCTCAAACGCCATCTCCTCGAACGTGGTGAAGCAGGCTGAATGACCGCGGCGAAATTTCGATGGTCACGGGATCTCGAACCTCCACGTTTTCTGGAACCACGCTCCCCGAACCATTCCAGAACGAATCGCTGGAATCGAGCGCCTTCTTCCAGACGCCCGGCGCGAACGGACAATCAAAATTCGCAGAACTCGCAGCAAAATTGAAGAATGCGGCGACGCGATCCGCTTCGTGCCAGCGCTCGACGATGAGGCCGCAAGGTTCGACGGCTTCGACTCGCATCTCGCGCTTGTTCAAGTTCGCAAGCGCCGGCAACGACTTGCGCAGGCGAATAAGTTCCGCATAGAAGCGCAATAATTTTAGATGATCGCCGGTCTTTCTCAGCTCCCAGTGCAACTTGCTTCGCAGGAAAGTGTCTTCGCTTTGGGGGTCCGGCACAGAGTCCTCTCGATGAAATTCGGCGAACTCCTGACGGCGCCCCGCGCGCACTTTGCGTATAAGGTCTTCGTCTGAATGACTAATGAAATATTGAAACGGAGACATCTCGGCATATTCCTCGCCCATGAATAGAAGCGGGACGAAGGGAGACAAGAGCACGACTCCAGCGGCCAGTTTGAGCCCGTCGAACGGCACGAGAGCAGCGAGGCGTTCTCCGGCAGCTCGATTTCCAATCTGGTCGTGATTTTGGCCGAAAACGACGAACCGCTCGGCCGGAATGTCTCGCGTTGAGCTTCCCTGCCGACGATTGCGGAAGGCCGAGCGTTCGCCCGAATAAACGAAACCTTCGGAAAAAGCCTTCGCCATATGATGAATGGCGTCGAAATCCTGGTAATAACCAAAGCGCTCGCCGGTGAGCGCGGCATGGAGAGAGTGATGGAAATCGTCGTTCCAGTGGGCGTCCAATCCGTAGCCACCACGATCGCGGCTGGTGATAACCCGGGAGTCGTTGCGATCGGACTCCGCGATTACGGTCACGGTCCGGCCGGCTTGGCGCGCGAAATGCTGGACGCGCTCGGCTAATTCCTGGATAAACGGCCTTGCCGAAGGGTCCACGATGGCGTGTATGGCGTCCAAGCGCAAGGCGTCAACGTGGAATTCCGAAACCCAATAGAGTGCGTTTTCAATGAAAAATCGGCGGACCTCATCGCTGCCGGGCCCGTCGAAATTCAGAGCGCTGCCCCATGGAGTATGATAGCGGTCGGTGAAGTACGGCCCAAAATTTCCGAGATAATTCCCTTCAGGTCCGAAGTGGTTGTACACGACGTCGAGTGCAACGCCTAATCGTTCGCGGTGGCAGGCGTCGACAAGCCTCTTCAGGCCATCCGGGCAGCCGTAAGAACTTTGCACGGCATATTGATAAACGCCGTCATAGCCCCAATTGCGTTCGCCGGGAAATTGCGCCAGAGGCATCAGCTCGATCATCGTCACGCCCAGCGATTTCAAGTCCGGGAGCCGTGGAATGATGGCGTCGAACGTACCCGCGGGCGTGAAGCAGCCGACGTGCAGCTCATAAAATATCGTGCGGTCCAGCGGAACGCCGCTCCAACCTCGGTCAGTCCAAGAAAACTTCCGGCCATCGATGATTTGGGAAGGTCCGTGAACACCTTTTGGTTGAAATCTCGACGCGGGATCGGGTCTCTTTTTCGCCCCGTCGAGATTGTAAAAATAGTTACTTCCGGGCTTCACCCCCTGCGCTGCCGCGCAAAAATATCCGTTTTCAATCGGCTCCATCGCGATGAGACACCGATTCGGCTCTTCGATTTCCAGTTCGACGCGCTTGGCGTACGGAGCCCATACTAGAAAAGAGCAATCTCCTTCGCCGAGAAAGTTCGCTCCAAGGGCCAGCTTCGGGAAAGGCAAGGAAATCTCTCCTGACGTCGATAATCTTAAACAAATTAATTATTTGGGTAAACCAGATGGTGAATGAGTACCAGCAGACAGTTCACGATCACCGCCAAACTCAGCTTCAGGTCAGAGATCATAGCCCGGTTCCCAGGAAAACATTTTCGCGCTCGCTAGTCAGAGAATCATCCGTGGTAGCAGCGCCAGAGTGTTTCTCCTCCAAATTAAGCCACACATCGCATCCGCGCGGAATACAGCAAAGTGCCTAAAATGGAGCACTTATCGCAGTATTGGGAAGAATCATCCTGGCCGAGAAACGGGAGCGGAATCCACAAACGAGAAATAAATCAACGTCTTTACTGCGCCACGGCCCCCTGTTGTGGGGTAGCGGTGAACTGATCCTGGACCTGGATCGTTGTCAGAGACGACTTTCCGCGCTCGCGTCCGGCGATAACCAGCGTATAGATTTTGCCGGCCTCGAGAGTGAGATCGGGTACGGTCAGTACCGTGGCCTTTTTCCCGTCCCGGCGTATCTGCAGTGTCAGTGTCCGCGGATCGATTTCCTTGTAATCCGAGTTTTTCATGAATGCAACACCGCTGAACAGGGAAGCTTTCTTGCCCATCTCGTAGATGTCCACTTTGTCGAGGTCTGGAGACGCATTGATGATCCGCAGCTTGGCTTTGCCAGCGGATGGAGGCGTCAAATTGTCATCGAACGCAACGAGTTCGTTGGCGTTTTTACGGCTTTCCTGCTCCACCGTCATAAGTGTGTAGTGATCGCCACCATCGAGTTTCTTGGATTCCTGCGCCAGCGGCTTTCCATTATCGCTTTCCGGTGTGCGGACCTCAAAGTCGTGTCGCGTGGCGGATATCGATTGGTACGGCGTAACGCTCTTATAATTCACATCGCTAAACACGTGCGTGTTGTCCGCATAAACGCCGATGCTGCTGGCGGCGGGGTCCGCGTTAATCACGCGGACGAGAGCCATGTGGGTATAGCCCGCTTGAGCGGAGGAAGGAGCTGTGGATGTGCCATTGGGCGCGGAGCTTGATATCTCTTTTTTCTGAGAGGATTCATGCGAACAACCCGCGACCGATAAAGCAGAGGCGAAAATCAATACGCTCGTTACCGTGAAAAATTTATTTCGTGCCGTCATCGCTATCTCCTGAATATTGGCGATCGAGGCCAAACCATCAGCGCTGCATAAGAAATGGGACTTGACGGAACTCTGAGGAGGCTTGGACGCGGACAAACCGGACAAAGCGGAAACAACCGCAGAATTCCGCCTATATCGGCTTTCCCGTCGGGGTATCAAATACGGAAGAAGAAGTGGAAAATCGGCCCAGCCCCTCTAGCCCTGATCTCTCAAGGCTCCTCGACTTCCCATCTTCTTCTTCCGGTTACGCGGAGTAATCTTCCGCGAAGGCATCATCGTCGTGCGGGCGTTTGGGAACAATACGGTTAATTCGTTAGAGCGCGAACGGAAATTGCTGTAGGCGAACATCACACGGGATTCGCGCGGCGGCAGGGTGATTTAGAAAAAAGCCAAGATCGAGTTACGGTTCGATGATCTGGTTGCGCACGGCGTAACGCACCAATTCGCTGACGGTGTGCAATTGCAGCTTGCGCATGATATTGGCGCGATGGGTTTCCGCTGTTTTAACGCTAATGCAAAGCGAGGAAGCCACTTCCTTGCTGCTCTTGCCTTCGGCGAGCAATTGCACGATCTCCCGCTCGCGAGAAGTGAGCCGATCGCGAACTAATTCCGGGAGCTCGGACCGGGAACCTCCGGAATTGAAATTACTGAGAATGATTTCCGTCGCACGCGGCGTGAAGAAGGGCTTGTGGTTGGAAAGGGTTTCCACGGCAATGATCAGGTCGCGGTCAGAATCCGACTTCACAATGTAGCCGCGGACTCCCGCATCCAGAATTTCACGAATGAGCTGATCGGAGTAGTGCATCGAGAGAATCAATATCTCGGTATTTGCGGATGCCTTTCGAATTCGGCGGGCGGCTTCCACGCCGTTCAAATCGGGCATGCTGATATCGAGGATTACGACGTCAGGCCTGAGCTCCTCGGCCTTGCTGACGGCTTCGCGCCCGGTGTGCGCCTCACCGCAGATTTCCCAGCCGGCGTGCGATTGAAGCAAAGCCTTCACTCCACGGCGCATGAGATCGTGATCGTCGGCGATCAGTATGCGGAGAGTTTTCATATTCGTTGTTCTCCCCCCTACAGCCGGCTTCGGAAGCAGGCGTATTGTACCACCACGCGTTCCACAAAAAGACAGTTCTCAACTCCCCAAAACGTTCACTCAGGTCGCCTGCTTTCAACTCAGGCCCTGCGACTATACACGGTTGGGATAGTTCGATTATACACAACACGCTTGCCGGCCGAAGCAGAGCCGCTGCTGATGCGGGGTCCGTAAGACATCGATGCCTGATAGCGTGATGGCCCGACCGGCCTCGCAAGCATCAAAATATTGAGGCCCGGGATAGGGCTTACACGTCTAGCGTTACTGGGTTAGAGACTGGCCGACAGGGGTAATTCGATGAGCCTAGTCCGGAATGCCACAATTCTCTTGGTTGCGATTGCTTCGGCTATGGGCGCCTCGTGGGCCTTGCCCGCGAATTCCGGCCCGGACTGGAGCATGACTTCGAAATCGCAAGTTCGCGCGGTTGAAATGCGGTCGGCGTCGGGAAAAATCACGTCTGTATCCCGCAGTTCATTCACTCTAAGAACGATGCAGACCGATCAGAAAAATCCTGGAGCGAGATTCCTCTTGGGCCAGCAGCCAGGAGCCGTCATGACCTTCGTAATCGATCAAAACACGGCCATCGACGGGAAGCTCGAGGTCGGGAAGACCGCCAACGTCGCGTATCGGCAAGACGCAAACGGCGATAACGTGGCGGTGAGCGTTCGCGTGACACCCGAGTCCTGACATGTCCCCAGGGGAACGCCTTTCCGCCCGGATTCGATACCCTGCGGGTTCCAACCGGCGACAGACCCGGATGGCTATATTCTCTCCGCTAGGCACTCCCGGAGTTGGTTACGCGCCCGCAGGAATCGAGCTTTGACGGCGGATTCCGAGAGATTCAATATCTGCGCCGCCTCCTTGGTTTGACGCTCCTGCAAGCCGAGCAGCCAGACGATGACGCGAGAGCTGCCACGAAGCTCGCCAATGGCTTCCCGCAAAACTCTCTGCCTCTCCTTTTTGGAGTACAGCGTTTCGGGATGAAGAGCATCGCTTGCGCTGAGCATTTCGATCGCGCTCGATCCGTCGCCGGGGCTGAAATCGTAGGACATATAAGAGTCTTCCGAGCGGCGTTTGCGAACTTTCATCAGGGCCTCGTTGATGGCGATTCGGGTAAGCCAGGTGGAAAAACGCGACTCGCTATTGAACTGATCGATGTGCGAATAAGCCTTGAGGACGCTCTGCTGTGAGGCGTCTTCCGCATCCTCTTTGTTACCCGTGATACGCAATGCGACATGGTAAGTCTTGCGCATATAAGGACGGACGAGGCTGGCGAAGGCGGCTTGGTCACCGGCTTTGGCTTGTTCGACGAGGGACGATTCCTCCGCGAACGCGGCGCTCAATTCGGAGTTCGGCTGTGTCGCTGGATCCGATCTTTCCATTTCCTTTTGATTCTTTGTCACGGGTGTGCCTCGCTCTTGTCGGGATGTTGAAATTTACGCGCCAACCAGGCCGTTTGACGAATCACTGCCGAGCGTGAGCGGCTAAATCGCCTGACCGCGCCACTAAGGAGATTTCGAAGGCGCGACCGCCCGCTTCGTTTATGAAGGCAGGCGGACACACGAAGAAGCCGCCGGATAAATTCGTATGTGGGAACGCTTGAGTCATTGTCGAACCCTGTTTCTTCGGGGTTCACCAGAAAACTAATCTAATCGGGATCGGAGGTCCATCCAAGGCATGCTGTAAGTTTCGCTAAGGATTTGCTGTAGCCCGGGAAGGACATTGGGCAAAAAAGGCCCGGCACGGTAAGGCGCGTGCAGTCAGGTTCTTGCACGGCGTAAAATACGCGAGAGCGTGTATTGAGGGCGTTTGCAGTTGAGCGTACAAACGCTGCAGGCCGATTCATGCAGTCCAAGCTTCGCGTCGAAAATGTAACCGAGTCACTAACGAGGAGGATCACATGTTGCGTTGGGCAATCGCGTTTTTCATTATCGCGTTGGTAGCTGCGATTCTCGGTTTTGGCGGTATTGCCATGGCTGCGGCCGGGATTGCCAAGATAATCTTCTTTATTTTCCTGATTCTCTTCTTGGCGGCCCTGCTGGGTGGTCTCGTGCGGCGCGCCTGAGAACCTAAGATACAGCCAGCACGCTTAATCACCCGATTTCAGAAGGCCGCCGCCTTCCAAGCGCGGCGGCCTTTCCCAGAGGAATCTCGCTCGGCAGTCGCGTGTTAGCAATAAGGAGTCTGGGTAATGCGTCCGATTTTTCGCGTTCTAGTGGCGGTCTTGTTGGTAGCGATCACGGCATGGGCCGCGGACACCGCGGATAAACGGAAACAGGAAGACCGGTTGCGGGCTTCGGGCGAGGTCATGTCCGAAATTTTGAATATACCGGACAACATTCCGCACGATTTGCTCGATAAAGCGAGGTGCGTCGTTGTTGTTCCTTCAGTCCTAAAGGCCGCTTTCATAGTGGGCGGAAGCTACGGTCGCGGCGCGATGGTCTGCCGATGGGGCAAGTCCTTCACGGGTTCGTGGGGGGCGCCCTCGATGGTCGCGTTGGAAGGCGCCAGTCTTGGCTTTCAGATCGGCGGGCAGGCCACGGATTTCGTTTTCTTGATCATGAACGAGCGCGGGGCCAACAGCATCCTGCACAGCAAGGTTAAACTTGGCGCGGACATTTCCGCGGCAGCGGGGCCGGTCGGCCGCGAGGCCGAGGCCGATACCGACGCGTACATGCGAGCCGAGATTCTGACGTACTCGCGTGCTCGGGGATTGTTTGCCGGAATTTCGCTGGAGGGATCGACGCTGCGACCGGACGGGGATGCCAACGAGGCGCTCTACGGCCGTAAGGTCAGCGCGAGTCAGATTGCATTGGGTCCAGCATCTCCGGCCACGCCGACTGCTGCACGTCAACTGATCGCGCTCCTGGATAAGGCCTCACCCCGCCGAATGGGGAATTCACACTAACCCGGACCGAGACGGGACAGTCCCAGTCAGCCAAGTTATCGATTTCGAACAAGTTCCGGCGAGATATAGCGACGGATTTTGTCACTTGTGGTGCCTACCAGACGCCCTGGATTTATCTCGGGTAATTACCGTATTTTATCGCCGTAGTGCTTGTGATGTTCTTCGTCAGGCAAAGGCACGATTGAGAAGGGCTCACGAAGGAGTTGATGATGAGGAACTTTAGGATAGCGATAGCGCTGCTGGGACTTCTTGCGTTCGTGCTCGGCGTCGCAGGCGCAAATCAGGAAGACAAAAAGACAGTCTTCGCATTCCACGATTCCGTGCAAGTTCCGGGATTGGTCCTCCCGCCCGGTATTTACGTCTTCAAACTCGCGGGTACCGACTCCCACCGCAACATCGTTCAAATCTACAATGAGGACCAATCGAAGCTGATGACTACGGTCCTGGCTGTGCCGAACTCTCACTTGCGACCGAGCGGCCGGATAATCGCCACTTACGCACACGCGCCCACGAACGAGCCACCGGCCCTGGAAGCATGGTTTTATCCTGGAGATAGTTTTGGGCAGCAATTCGTGTATCCAAACAGTGTGGCGAGCAAGCTTGCGCGACTGAACACAGCTAAGGTGCCAGCTTCGGGCAGCGAGGACGCTTACCCCGAGTCAGAGAGTCCGAGCACGAGCGACTCTTCCAGTGTGAACACGCCCGGCTTGGCCACAACGTCTTACGACTCTAAGGCGAGTGATCCGGATGCGACCCGTAGCTCGATATACGCCGCACCCAACCGCGCAGCGGATGCGGATGCATCGAACCCCTATGAAGGCTCGGATCCGGCGCGTAATGCGGCTTCGAGCAACCTTCCGCAAACCGCAAGTGACTTGCCCCTGCTTGGGCTGGTTGGGTTGCTGTCAATCGGCGCAGTGCTAATCCTGCGAAAGATGGTCCACACGCTGTTCTAATCTTGACAAGATCACGTTCAGAGTACTGGCAACTTTTCCGATCTACCGACGGATCATGAGACGAATTTTAGCGTTTTGGCACGGAATTGCGGCGCAGCGGCATTCGAATCTGGGCCGTTGGCTCCGAGGTCGTCTGGAATGGCAGGCTATTGGCAATGAGATTGAGTGGGGCGCGCAGATCGCGGCCGGCGCAATTTTTGGGCTTTTAGTCTGGTTGCGCGGCCGGCCTTGGGATGAGTTGCTTCCAAAGGCGACCGAGCGGGCGAAAGGATTGTTCCACAAATGCTATTCCCGTTCGGTGGCTTGGGCGCGAGTTCCGATGGATATGAAGTTCCTGCTCCAAGTGGCCGAATACACACTATGGATGACGGGAGTCGGTTGCTTGCTGGCCTGCATGGGAGGCTACACCGCCGCGGCCTGGTATCAATCGAGGGAAAGAGGACGGTTTGAGGCGCTTTCGCAACACACAATTAATTTTCCCACTAACTCCGACGGGACAGCGGCCACCGCGAAACTCCGGACGCGCAACGAAAATGAGCTGTGGGCGTTCGGCAAGGGATTGGGTCCACTCGGCATTATCGATATTCCGAGGCTCGGAATGTCGTCCGTCGTGGAGGAGGGAGATGACTCAGGGACGCTTCTAGTTGCCGTAGGACACGTCCCCGGTACCGCACTGCCGGGCGAGGCCGGAAATGTGGTGCTCGCGGGGCACCGTGACACGTTCTTTCGAAAATTAGACGATTTGCAGCCCGGCGATTTGATTGTGTTCAATTCACTCGTAGGACCCTATAGATACCGGGTAGAATCGACTCGTGTGGTTGAGCCGTCGGACACCGCAGTCTTGAATACTTCACGCCCGCCCACGCTGACGCTGATCACCTGCTTTCCTTTCGAATTCGTGGGAGCAGCTCCGAAGAGATTTGTTGTGACGGCTCGCGAGGACGAAAACGGCGCCGGCGGGGACGTCGTTCAGCAGCTGGCCGGTCGCGAGGCGGAATCGGCGCAGGTGATTATTCCGAAAGAGAAATAATGGTGTCGTACGAAGTGCGTGGCACGATTCGCGGCGAGTCGAGCACATCTTGACACAAAAGCCGACAGGAAAGAGGAAAGGGAACATTCGCGGATGAAACAAGCAAACCAACCATTTCAATTCGTGGCAGCATCGTCGCTAGTGCTCATAACCGGAGATTCCGCGAGCACCCTGCAGGATTTTGGAACTTCCATAAAATCGGTTTCGGACGCATCCATTTTTTGCCACACATTTAACACTCTTGCTACGCACCACTTCACGACGTATTCGAACGATTTCGCGCAGTGGACGATGGCGGCCTGCAACGAGCAGGAACTTTCGGAACGTCTGGCAGCCGTGGACGTAAGGCAATTCGTGGCAATCGACGAGCTTCGCGCCGCCCTGACGAGAACGATCGCGGAATATCTTCGAATGAATCCGAAGTCCGGCGAGCGGGTGGCCTTCGAGCCATTTTATTTTTGCGAAGCCCGCGAAGTCACCCTCCCTCTCGATTACCAGGCGTCCAACCTCGCGGAGTTGGCCGACGGGATCAGGCGATTGAGCCTGCCCTCGCTGCACTACCATTTTATAAATTCGAGGCTGCGCCTGCACTTGCGCACGAACGACTTTTCGCACTGGGTCGAAACCGAGCTCGATATGCCGGAGCTCGCGGCGCAAATCGATCATGTCGACTTCTATACAACGTCGCTGGAAGGAGTGCGCGAGGATATTCTCGAATGCATTCAACCGTGGGTGAATCGATGAGCGCTCAGTCTCCGGTCGTCCAAACTTCGGTGCCGCCGCTGAGCGACTATGCGGCGGTGGTCGGCCAGCCCGCGATCGACGAACTTTGGACGCTTGCGCGCGCGCTTGCCAACCGATCGGTCAAGATGGTCAATTCGACGGCGGTAGGCGGAGGCGTGGCGGAGATTCTGAACCGGCTCATCCCGCTGTTTCAAGAGGTGGGATTTGCAACGCGCTGGGACGTGATCACGGGCGGAGATGCGTTCTTCGCGGTCACGAAAGCGTTTCATAACGCTCTTCATGGGATGGACTACGAAGATCGCCCGGAATGGTTCGATATTTTCCTGGCAACGAATGAAGAAAATCGCGCCCGAATGACTTTCGACGAAGACTTCGTCGTCATTCACGATCCACAGCCTTTGCCGCTGATCAAGGCTCGCAAGGATCACCACGGCCACTGGATTTGGCGCTGCCACATCGATCTCTCTCGGCCGAACGAACGCGTTTGGAAATTCCTGCGCCCTTTCGTTGAACAATACGATGGTTCGTTATTCTCATCGACCGCATTTACGCGGCCCCTGGCGATTCCACAATATCTTTTCGCTCCTACCATCGATCCGCTCGCGGACAAAAATCGCGAGCTGGGGCCAGAATACGTTCGCTCGGTGGTGGATGGATTCGGGATTGACGCCAAGCGCCCCATCGTGACGCAGGTCTCCCGGTTCGACCGCCTTAAGGATCCGGTGGGCGTGGTCCAGGCGTACAAGATGGTCAAGAAGTATTCCGACTGCCAATTGGTTTTGGCTGGCGGAGGAGCCAGCGATGATCCCGAAGGCGCCGTGGTCTTCGCGGAAGTGCAGGAAGCCGCAAAGGGCGATCCCGACATTTTCCTGCTGAATCTTCCGCCGTGGAGCCACCTGGAGATCAATGCGCTGCAGAGAGCTTCGACAATCGTGGTGCAGAAATCATTGCGAGAGGGCTTTGGCTTGACGGTGACGGAAGCCCTATGGAAGAGAAAGCCTGTTGTGGCCTCCGCAGTGGGAGGCATATTGCGGCAGGTTCTGCACAAGGTGACAGGAATGCTCACGCATTCCGTCGAGGGCTGCGCGTATCAGATTCGATTTTTGCTTTCGAATCCGGCTTTCGCCAAGACGCTCGGAGAAGCCGGCCACGATCACGTAAAGCAGAATTTTCTGATTACCGAAAATCTGAAGCGTTACCTTTTGGTATTTCTGATGATGGAAAGAAGTCGATAGGGTTTGTGCGGGGTCAAAAACCCGCCTCGTGATTGTAGGACGCCGGAAAGAACCTTTTGCACGCCGTGCTAGGGAACGGCCTGGATGGATTGAATGTGGATGGACTTCGTTGAGCCGTTGTACGTTCCCACGATCGTAACCCTCTCGCCGGCGTAATCGATGGGCTTGTCCTGATCGTCGAGGTGATACACCGTCCGGTTTGCGGCAACATACAGAACGTACGTACTTCCGTTTTTCACGCACAGTTGAGTGCACTCTTTCGCTGTCTTCAGGCCTTCCTTCTTCATCATCTGGGCATGGGAGCCCAGCGCGCCGCAGGCGCTATCCATAATCTCGCCGGTAAACGACATCGGCGTGTTATTTTGCTGTTGGTTCGCTTTATTAGCTCCGCGCAACACCACGACCCCAAAGACGAAAGCGATGACGAGCGGGAAAGCGAGTCGAGCGAATCGCTTCATGTGGCGTATTCTCCTGCCGCGAAATGAAACACCCTGGCAGTGCATGTTCTTCTCACTTCAGTGAGACCGCAATCGGCTACCGCATGTATGTCCCGGCGTATTTAACTGTATCCGATTTGCGTTTGGCAGGGTTCGCGGAAAAATGCCCGGCCACGGCGAGGCGTTACTCCGAGACGTTAGACGGCATCTGAAAAGAGGCCGTGAATACCCGCGTTGAGAATCGCGTTTTCGCGCTTAATCAACTTACGTGGGCGCGCCTTGTGTGGAGCGTAAAATGCGAAGCCCTAAAGTGGCACCTCCGATCAAGATTGAAGAAGCGCTGTCGCTAAACCATATCTCAAAGAGCTTAGCAGGGCGCTCCGACTCGCGCGTTGACGCCCGGGGCTTGGAAACGGAACTCCGCGCAAGGACTTCTGGCGAGGTGCGGTTCGATAACGGCAGCCGCGGACTTTACGCGACCGATTCATCAAACTACCGCCAGATTCCCATCGGGGTCGTGATTCCAAAGGCCGAGGACGATGTCGTTCAAACGATGGCCATTTGCCGGCAGTTTCAGGCGCCCATTTTGGCGCGAGGAGGCGGAACGAGCCTCGCCGGGCAATGCTGCAACGCGGCCGTGGTGATGGACATGTCGAAATATATGCACCGCATCCTGGCAGTTGATTCCGACCGCAAATTCGCGCGCGTCCAGCCTGGCACTGTGCTCGATTCACTTCGTAAGGCAACGGAAAAATACGAACTGACATTCGCGCCCGATCCTGCCACGCACAATCACTGCACGCTAGGGGGGATGATCGGGAACAATTCATGCGGAGTACATTCCGTGATGGGAGGAAAAACGGAAGATAACGTCGAAGAACTGAAGATCGTTACCTATGACGGCGTCGTAATGACGGTCGGAAAAACGAGTGATGCGGAGTTGGAGACTATCATTTCTCAAGGCGGCCGGCGCGGAGAAATTTACTCCAGCCTGAAACGGCTCCGGGACAAGTACGCGAACTTAATTCGAGAGCGTTACCCAAAAATTCCGCGTCGCGTCTCTGGCTACAATCTCGATCAGCTTCTTCCCGAAAACGGCTTCCACGTCGCTCGCGCTCTGGTTGGCACCGAATGCACGTGCGTCACCGTGCTCGAAGCGCGTCTCAGACTGATGTGGAATCCGCCGAAGCGGTCGCTGCTTGTTCTCGGCTACCCCGACGCCTGCAGCGCTGCGGATCACATCATGGAAGTTCTGGCGCGCAAACCGATCGGACTCGAAGGCTTTGATTCCGGTCTGGTCGAAGACATCAAGAAAAAGAAGCGCCATTTGAACGATCTAAGGCTGCTTCCCGATGGCCAAGGCTGGCTGCTTGTGGAATTCGGCGCGCGTTCGAAGCGCGAGTCGGACGAAATGGCGCGCGGGCTGATGGAGGAGTTGAAGAAGAAACAAGATGCGCCCTCGATGAAACTCTATGACGACGCCAAGGAAGAAAAGCTGGTGTGGGAAATCCGGGAATCAGGACTGGGCGCAACGGCCGTGGTGCCCGGCGCCGATCTGTCGTGGCCGGGCTGGGAGGATGCGGCTGTTCCCCCCGAGAAACTCGGGAATTACCTGCGTGAATTTCGGAAGCTGGTGCAAAAGTACGGCTATAAGGCCGATCTGTACGGACATTTCGGCCAGGCCTGCATTCACACGCGCATAAATTTCGATTTGCGAACGCAGGACGGCATCAAGAAATTCCGCTCGTTTGTCGAAGCGGCCGCGGACCTGGTTGTAATTTTTGGAGGCTCGCTTTCCGGCGAACATGGCGATGGCCAGTCGCGAGCGGAGCTGCTCCCCAAAATGTTCGGCCATGAATTGGTGCAAGCGTTCCGCGAATTCAAATCGACATGGGATCCCGAATGGAAGATGAATCCCGGGAAAGTCGTGGATCCTTACCGCATCGACGAAAATCTTCGTCTGGGAGCCAACTATCATCCCTGGGCGCCGGACACTCACTTCCAATTTCCCGAGGATTCCGGAAGTTTTGGCCACGCGGCGCTGCGTTGCGTCGGCGTGGGAAATTGCCGGCGGCAAGAAGGCGGAACGATGTGCCCGAGCTACAAGGTGACGCGCGAAGAAGAACATTCGACGCGAGGGCGCGCGCGGCTTCTATTTGAAATGCTCGAAGGTGAAGTGGTCAAGGACGGCTGGCGGAATCACGAAGTCCGCGAAGCTCTCGACCTTTGCCTCGCGTGCAAAGGCTGCAAGGGCGAGTGTCCCGTCAACGTCGATATGGCTACTTACAAAGCGGAGTTTCTTTCACACTATTACAAAGGCCGGCTGCGTCCGGTCAGCGCCTATTCGATTGGCCTGATTCATCGATGGGCCAGAATCGCGACTTACGCGCCCGGCCTGGTCAATTTCTTTACGCAGACTCCCGTCCTTCGAGATGCATCGAAGTTTCTGGCGGGAATCGCGTCCGCGCGGACGTTCCCTCGCTTCGCCGCGCAATCGTTTCAGAGTTGGTTCCGCCAGAATCGAAAATCAGGGGCTCAGGCATCAGCTCTAGGGAAAGTTATCCTATGGCCCGACACTTTTAATAATTATTTTTTTCCGTCGACGCAACGAGCTGCTTTGGAGGCGCTCGAATCACTGGGATTTGAAGTGGAGGTTCCGCAAGCGCACCTCTGCTGCGGGCGCCCTCTTTACGATTACGGAATGCTTGGGCTCGCCCGGCGTTTGCTCGAACGCGCTCTGGAATCGCTGCGGCCGCAAATCCGCGCGGGAGTGCCGATCGTGGGCCTTGAGCCGAGTTGCGTTGCCGTTTTTCGCGATGAATTGACGAATCTTCTTCCGCGCGATGAGGATGCTCGCCGGCTCAGCAAACAGGTATTTCTTCTGAGCGAGTTTATCGACAAGAGATCGCCCGATTTTTCCGCCGGCCCTCTCGGGAAGACCGCAATCGTCCACGGACACTGCCATCAAAAGGCGCTGATGGGAATGAACTCGGACGAAAAACTCCTTTCCAAGCTCGGACTTGATTTCAATATCCTCGACTCTGGCTGCTGCGGGATGGCGGGAGGATTTGGTTTCGAAAGAGATCATTATGAGGTCTCGGTTAAGGTTGGCGAGACTGCGTTGCTGCCGGCGGTGCGAGCAGCGTCGCCAGACACGCTGATCATTGCGGATGGTTTTAGCTGCCGGGAACAGATTTCACAGTGTACCAATCGGCATGCCATGCACATCGCCGAAGTGCTTCACATGGCTTTGCGGCAACAGCCGGCTGCTTCCGAAAAGCGGTGAAAACTTCGTGGCAGGGTAGGTCGATCCATTGAGGCAATATACCAAGATTGCTGGATTGATGGCTTCCCGCAAGACTTCTAGATTTAGTGTGTGAGCCTTCATCGGCCCACAAATTTGAAACAGGAGCTACTTACATGTCCGAACAATCAAGCCAGCACAAATGCAGCCAGTGCGGAAGATCCTTCAACTCGTCGAGTGAATTGCGGGAACACGAGAAGAACTGCAAGAGCGGGAGCTCGCAGCAGAGGAAATAGCAAGCTTTGGCCGTGACACGCCGGGAATGCGGACTCCTTGTGAGGCCACGGCCCGCATTCCACGGTACGCCCATACGATGGACCTCCGGGAGATGATCTGATGATGAAAAGATTTGCGGTTGCTATCTTACTGTTATCCAGTTTTGCTTGGGTCTCGCTGCCGTCATTCGCTCAAGACGCAAGCGCAAGCGCGAAGGCTTCGTCGGTAAGTCAGAGCGTAACAGGATGCCTAAAACAGGGAATCGAGAGGGGCCATTACACGGTCACCGGAGACGACGGAATCACCTGGTTGCTCAGGAGCAACAAGATCGACGTAGAGAGTCACGTTGGTCAGACCGTGAAGGTGACGGGAAAGGTCCTGCAACGGCAGCCGCTGCCGCGAGATGAACAAGCACATCCCGGCACGAGTGGACGGGAAATGGTCAGCCATACCGTGAACCATCATCTCTTCGTAACGCAACTCACAACGATCAGCGATTCTTGCCAAACTTCGAAGTGAGGTCTCCCCAAGCGGGCTATCTGATCCGTCGCGAGAATCGTCCTGCCTAATACTCCACGTTGTGCCTGGCTGCGTGGCCTACGCGAATCGGGGCTGAGGCGTAGAAGCGGCGGTAGCATTCCCTGCAACGATACGGACGCAGGAAAAATATTCTAAGGATTATCCGTTCGAGCATACCCACCCGGTGGGATCTTCTCACCAGCTTACCGTCGCAGTGGGGACAACGCTGATTGACGGGTTCGTTTGCGTCGTTCATGAATCCTAGCCTCTCAGTTCTCGAAGCTCAATACTAGCTCGCTCGAGCCTCGAATGCAGGCTGCTGCCGGCTTTCCGAAGACATTCCAGTGCGCTCGGCTCTCGATTTCGAGGCATGCCCGGGAGTTGCTCGCCCCAAAATGCTGAGAATGGCATCTTCACTCTTCGACATTTCCTCGGCGCCCGTCTGCTTCAGAATGTCGCTTATCCTCTGCGTCCACACGGGATTAGTGGATCGGACGGATAACAATATCGCACCATTTTTAATGCGAATCTCATATCGCTCGGCCTCATAGGCCGGCACGCCCAAGCTGGTAAGGGCTCTCGCGAGCAAACCAACAGGCGGGGTGCTGATGTAAGTGAACCAGCCAAGCGAGCCCACCATCATAGCTTCAGAACCCGTTGTGGCGATCGCAGATTGGCCGTTCACTGGATCCCTGGGTGGAGTGGCTTCGCGATCGGGCGATAACACCGAGATATCACTCGTGCGGCAGCCGATTGCCTTGAGACAATCCACGCACTTCCTGAGGTTGGCGAAGCTGAGGTAGATACCGAACATCGTGGTATTACTGCCCGGCATATGAATTCCTCCTTGGCGTCCGGCGTCCAAGATGCGACGCGCTGTGTGCGCCCACCCTAAGAAATCTAAGTGATGCGACAGGAACCGACAATACAAGGCTCTACCTAAATTCGGGGCGGATAACCATTAACAGAAAATGACACCCCCAGATCAGAGCCGGCCAAGCAAGAACAAAATAATTAAGATAAGAACCACCAGACCTATCCCGCCGCTTGGGTAATAGCCCCATCCGCGGCTATGCGGCCAAGTGGGAAGGCTGCCGAAAAGCGCTAGTAGGAGTACGATCACTAGAATCAGCAATAGCATCGAATGTTCCTCCCGACTGTCGGTTCTCGCCGGCAGCCTCCGGTCATCTCAGACATTAGCTGGAGCTGCCAGCCTTGGCAGCCCGATGCTTGCCACCACCGAGAGCCTGCGGGTTAATCGTTTCAGATAAATCCATGAGCTTTCGGTCGGTCTCTTTTTCTTCGTTCAGAGTCTCTTCGAGCAAGGACACGGCCTCGCTTTCGCCCAGCAATTTCGCAAAAGTCCGCACCGACCCATACGCGGCGATCTCATAATGTTCGACTCGCTGAGCGGCGGCGATAAGAGCTGCATCCATGACCGCGCCCTCGTAGTCCTCGCCCATCGTTTCTGCACCTTCCGCGATGATCCCCTGCATGCCCTTGCACTTTTTGCCCTTTACGGGCTCACCGAGACCCTCCAGAATCTGCTCAAGCCGGCGGGCGTGTCCCTTGGTTTGCTCGAGATGCTCTTCAAAGCCGCTTCGAAGTGCATTCGAATTGGCTCCTTTTGCCATCTTCGGAAGCGCCTTGATGAGGTTGTTCTCGCAATCGTATAAATCCCGCAACTCGTCTACGTACAGTGATTTCAACGTGTTCTCTTTCATAATGTTCTCCCGGATCAGGATGAAGCTGCTTCAACAAACGAGTTCTCACAGTAGGCGGGCTAGGCTTCACCAACAATCGAGTGAACGCTGTAGCGAAGATGACGATTCCTTGTAGGCGACGCGTTGCTAGGGGGATCGCACGAGCGGCGTGGCTGCAGCGGTTCCCGCTTTGCGTGCGACCAAGAAGTCTACAGTTAAATCCCGCGCCGGCTACACCTGCCAGTGGATTGCTCGCTGGGAGCGGTTCGTCAGATGTTCGATTGCTCTCCGGCCGCAGGCCAAGGGGCTTACGCGCCGCGAGCGATGTCCAAGTCGCGGTTATCGAGCGCAGGAAGGCCAACGCTGATTGACGGGAGGACGAAATGCCGAAAGGAAAGCATTTGCGTGGCGTAGGCGAGAAAGAACAGCGGGAGTACGAGCACATCAAGGAAAGCGCGGAGAAATCGGGCCGGTACGGAAAGCGGGCGAAAGAAGTCGCGGCGCGAACCGTGATGAAGCAGCACAAGAAAAAGGGGCACAAGAAAGGGAAGTAGTCACGGCGCGCCTCGCGGGCTTGGGGTGAGTCACGCGTCCGGCGCGCACGTGCGCCGAAGAACTCTAGCTCTTGTCTAGCAACTCGAGTGCGGGCTCGAGCCGCTGCCTTTGATTCCAGAAGTCAGCCCAGAGATCGCCCACTTTTTCGATGCGTTGCGGGAGCGTCTTCAGGTTCCATTTTTGCGGTTTTAGGGCCTCGTTCAATTCGCGCGGGGAAATGGGGGCGGAGACGGGCGCACCGGGAAACGCGCGGACGGAGTAGACCGAAGCCAGCGATTGTCCTGAAGAATTTTGATGAGCGTCAATGTAAATGGTTCCCTTTGGGCGCTTGCGCAGGCTTCTTTCCATCGTGAATAAGCGAGCATGATCCCGGCCGACGAATGACGAAATGACTTGCACGAACTGCCGGGCTTGCTCGAAAGTGTAGCGGCGTTCGATTGGAAGATAGATATGTAGTCCGGTGGCGCCCGAAGTCTTGACATAACTCGTCAGGCGGATTTCCCGTAGCTTCGACACAATGGCCTTACCGAGCATCGCTACCTTCGCGAAATCCATACCGGCAGCCGGATCGAGATCGAAGAAAATATAATCAGGGTGATCCAGATCGTCGCGCCGGCTAGTCCACGGATTGTGGTCAATGCAACCGAGATTGGTCAGGTAGAGAAGGCTCGCGCGATCGGTGGCGACGAAATAGCGGATGGCCTTCCCTTTGTCTTCGGATACGATCGTCACGGTTTCCATCCAGTCGGGAGAGTCCTTTCCGGCGTCCTTCTGGAAAAAAGCTTCACCCTCGATACCATTGGGATAACGCCTGAGAACGAGGGGCCTGTCCTTCAGAAATGGAAGAATGAAAGGAGCGATTTGGTAGTAGTAGGACAAGAGGTCGCGTTTGGTAAAGCCATCGCGTGGAAAATAAATCTTGTTCAGATGTGTCAGGCGAATCGGCTTGCCGTCGATTTCAAAAGAAACTTCGTCCCGCGATCCGCGAGCCAACTCTTGCTCGATCTCATTTTCTCCACCCAATTCGCGGTCTGAAGGCGCTTTGCGCGGAGCGTCCGGGCGCGGTTGCCTTTTTTGTTGGGTTCTCGCGCTTCCAGTCTTCACGATTTTAAGTTCTTTCTCAAACGTGCATTCCCGCGGATCATGATCTTCAAGCAATCCCAGGAAGCGGGGCTGGCGCAGATGGCGACCTTCGGTCCATCCGCCAAACTTCACGCGCGCAACCAGCTCGGGCCTGACCCAGTACGCCTTCTCGCGAGTGGATGGCTTCGACGCGAAAGGACAGTGCGCAGTCTTAAGGTTTTCCAGTTGCGAAGCCAGTTTTTTTTGTCCTGAGGCGGAAAATCCACTTCCGACGCCGGCGATAAATTCCAATTTCTTGCTGTCGTACAGGCCGAGGAGAAGCGCGCCAAAGTGCTCGCGAGAGCCTCGAGGGTCCGTCCATCCGCCGACGACTGCATCCAGTTCCTGGTCCAACTTGAACTTCAGCCAGGCAGTTGTTCGTCCGGACGGATACGGACTAGCGACTTGCTTCCCAATGATTCCTTCCAATCCGCGCTTGACTGCCAACTCATACAATTCCTGGCCTTTTTCAATCTCGTGGTCGGAATAGCGGACTCGCTCATCCGCGTTGAGGATTTGACTCAGGAATGACTTCCGCTCCAAGAGAGCGACCTCGCGCAAGTCGTGGCCGTCGCAATGCAAAATATCGAACACATAAAATACGGCGGGAGCTTCGCTCATCAGCTTTGCGGTTGGTTTTCGGATCCCGAAGCGCTGTTGAAGGAGCTGAAAGTCGCTCCGGCCTTCGTCGTCCAGAACCACGATTTCGCCGTCAAGCCAAACGTCGTGACCGGATACGTTGCTAGGCAGCTCGGACATTTCCGGATATTCGTGCGTAATTTCCCGATGCGATCGTGACCACAGGCGAACATTCCCCTTCTGGATGCAGGCGAGGGTTCGGACACCGTCCCATTTTATCTCGAACAGCCAATCGGGGTCGGAGAACGGCTGGTCCGCAAGCGTTGCAAGTGCTGGCGCAATCCAAGCGGGCATGGGAGCCGGCCTTGCGTTTGGAGGAAAGCTCACCTTTGCAGGTTTGCTTTGTTGCTTTCTCTTTCTTTGACTCGGCCGCGAGCTGCGCCAGACAGCGGGCGGCTTTCTTGACTTGCCGGAGGAAACTGCGGATCCATGATGGTCTTCTATATCCCAATCGTTGCGAGCATCGTCGTCGCGATGCTTGATGAGCAGCCATTCTTTACCGGTCTTGCTCGAGCGCAACTTTACGAGGACGAAGCTCCCGTTCAATTTCTTGCCGTGCAAGCGGAACTTAATCTCACCTCGTTCGATCTGCGAATGCGCGGAAGCAGCGCCCTCAGGCTCAAACGTTCCGGTATCCCAGATGATGACCTGGCCAGCGCCATAATTGCCTTCCGGGATTTCACCCTCGAAGGCGCCATATTCGATCGGATGATCTTCGGTCTGAATCGCCAACCTTTTGTCGGATGGATTGAGAGAAGGACCCTTGGGGACCGCCCAGGATTTCAGGACGCCGTCGATCTCCAGTCGAAAATCGTAGTGAAGGCGCGTGGCGTGGTGCTCCTGCACGACGAAGCGGTTGTGCGCCGGCTTTTCCTGAATCGCGCCGGGCGGCTCGGGGGTCTGCTGGAACTTTCGCTTCCGTTTGTATTCCTGAAGGGTCATAGGCGCGATTATAGCGGCGTGGACATTCGCAGCAGCAACGATTTGGCGCTCCTACCGCATAATTCGCTGGCCCTTACAGGCTTGCCCCGATGGGATTTAGCGGGAACTGGCGGTATACCAACCCCTTACTTGCGGAGGTGCATCGCCAATGGCTTCGTCAGCCTGGAAAGGGTACCTGAGCTTCGGCTTGGTTTCGATTCCGGTGCGCCTGTATCCGGCTGCGCGCAGTTCCCGCATTCCGCTGCATCAACTGCACAGCGTCTGCAAGACGCGGTTGCGCCAGCCGCTTTTCTGTCCGACCTGCAATCGGATGGTGGAGCGTTCGGAGGTGGTCAAGGGATACGAGTACGAGGACGGCAAATACGTTCTGATCGAACCGGAAGACATCAAGAAAATAACTCCTGACTCGGCCCGTGCCATGGACATTCTGGCATTCGTCAAAGGCTCCGAGATAGATCCTTTATTTTTCGATTCATCCTACTTTATGGTTCCCGAGGATGAAGGGAAAAAGGCTTATCAATTGTTGCTGAAGACTCTTGAAGACGCGCACCGCGTAGGCATCGCGAAGGTGACGATGCACCAACGCGAATATACGGTATTTATTCGCCCGTACGATCGGGGGCTTACGCTGCACACGATGCACTTCGCCAACGAGATTCGAGAGGCTCCGGGCTACGGAAAAACGGAAGGGGCAAAGCTCTCGCCCCAGGAAATAAAGCTCGCGGAACAGTTGGTCCAGAATCTTTCAGAAGATTTCAATCTGAAGAAGTATCACGACGAATTCGAAACCCGCCTGGACGGGCTCATCGAAGCCAGGCTTAAAGGCCGCGAAACCGCGCCGGCCCCGCATCCACATCGAGCTCCCGTGATCGACATGATGGCGGCGCTCAAGAGGAGCCTGGAAAAATCAAAGACCGCTTCACGACAACCCATGCGGGCCAAAGAGTCGCCGGCAAAGAGAAAGACTGCACGGCGCGCGGCCGGTTGAAGTTTTGAATCTAACTTCCTGTCACGGCAGCATGAATTCATGGAGGACCGGGACAGAAACACGAGGTGTTCATATGGCAAGCACAGCAAGAATTCCCCACAGCAAATATACGACAATCGAAAGACAGCTCGCTTCCAAGCGCGATGAGCTTCGAGTCCGGCTGGACGAGCATCGCACCGAAGTCTTCATCGAGCGGGAGCCGGATGACGCCGCCGCAGAGGCGAACCGCAATCTTGCAAAGGATCTCGCACTTGCAACTCTGGACCGCGAGCGCCATACCCTCCAGGAGATAGATCTGGCGCTGGACCGGATCAAGACGGGCGAATATGGCATCTGCGATGTCTGCGGCGACAAAATCCCCGAGGCACGCATTCGGGCTCTTCCGTGGACGCGATTCTGTCTGGCATGCGCGGAGCAGCGCGGTTCGCTGAATTCTGCCGCTTCCTCGCGATTGTGATTCGCGGCTATTGATCTCGCGGCCCTGACACACGCAACAAGCAGTGCGAAGAAATGAGCTATGCCAGATGAACGTTGTCAAAGCCACATGCAACTTCGAGCGATGGCTTCGGATGCAACTCCGAATTGTCGAAGGCGATCTTCGAGAAAAACATAAAGTCATGACCCAGGACGAGTTCCGGTTTTTTCGGGGAACTTTCTACCGCTGGGCGCAGATATGGCCGGAAAAATGCTCCGATCTGAAATCCGCACCCGTAGTTCTTGGCGTTGGCGATCTCCATGTCGGCAGTTTCGGAACGTGGCGAGACAAAGTGGGCAGGCTGGTATGGGGGATAGACGATTTTGACGAGGCATTCCGGGTCCCTTATACGAACGACCTAGTCCGGCTTGCGGCCAGCGCGCGGCTAGCAACCTCCCTCGAACATCTCGCAATCAGCTCGAAGGATGCCTGCGATGCAATTTTGCAAGGCTACACGGAATCGCTCCGGAGTGGAGGGGATCCCATAGTCCTCGAAGATGCGAACAAATGGCTTGTTTCAATCGCGCTAAACCGCTTAGACAATCCCTCGGCTTTTTGGAAAAAAATGGAGAGCAATCCTCCCGCCAGAAAGCCCTTTCCCGCTGCGGCAACCAAAGCATGGAAGCAGATGCTCCCGGAGATCGGCCTTAAATACCGCGTTGTGAAACGCACGGCGGGCACGGGCAGCCTCGGGCACGAGCGCCTCGTGGCAATCGCGGAATGGCGTGGCGGGAAATTTGCACTCGAAGCAAAAACACTTGCGCCGTCGGCTTGGGGTTGGGCGCAAGGAAAGGTGACGAATGTTATTTACTCCGGCTCCGTGATAGAGAATGCGCGCCAGTGTCGCGACCCATTCATGGCCGTCCGAAACCGCTGGCTAGTCAAGCGGCTTGCGCCTGACTCTTGTCCGATTGAGATCGAGACATTGCCTAAGAAGAGGCAAGAGGACCGGCTCTTACACGCGGCCGGCTGGGAAGCTGCGAGCATTCATTTAGGCTCAAGGCACGCGGCCCATCGTGTCCAAAGAGACCTGAGAAAGCGCCGCGCGGGCTGGCTGCGGGCGGCAGCCAAGGAGATGTGCGAGGCCATCAATCGAGACTGGAAGCACTGGAGGAAGGAGAATCTCTAGCTCATCGGTCGAAAGTGAACTGATAAGTCCGAGACCCTCCCCGCGTTCGATGGCGACAAACGATAGCCCGCATCCGCTGTCTTTTCCACCAATCATTACAGCGGTCGTTTGCGTCGCGGCTCTGTATTTCGCTCGATCCGTTCTTATCCCGCTTGCGCTGGCGATCCTTCTAGCGTTTCTTCTCGGTCCCTTGGTCAACTGGATGGAGAGATGTCATCTCGGCCGAACAGGACCGGTCGTTCTATCCGTGCTCCTCGCGATATGTCTGTTGGGCGGCATTGGCTGGGTGGTGTTCGACCAGGCGATGAATCTAGCGACGCAGCTTCCAGAATATCAGGCCACAATATCGAAGAAGATCGAGGCGATCCGGGGAGTTCGGAGCAAGAAACTTGACGAAGCCGCAGCAACGGTTAAGGCGCTGGGGAACGAGTTGTCATCCAAAATGGCGACAAATCTGCCTCCGCCTGCGGAGGTGAAAGAGACTCCTCGCCGCAAATTATCAGAGACTCCCGTTGCGACAGCGGAACATCCCTTACCAGTAGAAATCGTTCCAAGACACGATGCGATCTCGTCGCTGCGCTCATTTGCCGGACCATTGATCACACCGATGTTTACGATTCTCATCGTGGTGGTCTTTACCGCATTCATTCTGTTGCGCCGCGAAGACCTGCGCTCGCGCCTGTTCGCGCTTACCGGGCTGAATAGGATCCACCTGACAACGCAGGCTTTCGACGAAGCCACCCAGCGAGTTGGGCGCTTTCTGCTGATCCAGTCATTCGTGAATATGACCTATGGGGCCTTGTTTGGGACGGTGCTGTATTTCGTGGGAGTTCCGCATGCATTGTTGTGGGGCGTCCTATCCGCCGTACTCAAATTTATTCCCTACGTGGGGAATCTGATCGGCGCCGGGATGCCGATTCTGCTTTCGTTTGCCGTTTTCGGCGGCTGGGAGCGCCCTTTGATCGTCGTTGGGGCTTTCCTGGTGATCGAAATCACGACGACGTATTTTATCGAGCCGCTCCTGTACGGATCGCAGACCGGCGTTTCATCGCTGGCGATTCTTGTGGCAGCCATTTTTTGGGCGGCTCTATGGGGTCCGGTGGGATTGTTGCTTTCAACTCCGCTTACGGTTTGTATCGTTGTGGTGGGGCATTATATTCCTCAGCTCGAATTTCTAAGCGTGCTTTTGGGAGACAAAGGGGCGCTTGCGCCCGAAGTCCAGCTTTACCAGAATCTTCTCAACAACGATCGAGACGGCGTAAAGCGAATCCTGGACGCGTATCGAAAAGAGAAATCAATCACGGATTTGTACGATTGCGTGCTATTGCCCGTGCTGACGTTCGTCGAAAAGGACAGCCGCAATGCGGCGCTTGGCGACTCGCGAGAGCGCTACGTACTTGGAGCCCTCAAGGATCTGGTCGAAGAACTCTCGCTAGAGAAGGGGGATGCTAGCGGCGGTCAATCAAAGCCCGAACCCGCGCCGGCTGCTCTGCCGCATGATAAATTGAACGTGTCAATCATCGGCATTTCGTGCGTCCCCGCGCGAGGCGAAGCCGACGAGATCGCCGGTATCATGCTGGGGGACCTGCTGAGCCGGGCCGGATACGACACTCATGTGATCGCCCCGGGATCGTTGGATGACATGATTGAGGAACTCTCCGAGCAGGCCAGCAATATAATTTACATCTCTGCGCTGCCACCGTTTTCTATTTCCCATCTGAGAAGGCTCGGTAAGAAACTTCACAACCGTTTTCCGAAATCGAGAATGGGATTCGGGCTTTGGGGGTTTTCCTCGGACAACTACACGATGAGGACCCGGCTCGGAATGAGCGAGGCGGATTTACTGGCCGCAACTTTTTCGGGTGCGGTGACGCAAACTCCCCTTCTTCTCGAGGCAGTCGCTCAATAAACATGCCGGAGGGACCAACCGCGCAATCGGGTAGGGTTTTTCCCGGTTTCAAATACCGACGTATCCCGATTGTTCACAAGGGGACCCGGAGCTATGCTGTAGGGTCGATTCCGGGGTTTTTCCGAGTCCCGGCCTCCGATCCGGATGAAATCATGAAAATCGCACAGGTTGCTCCTCTTTACGAAAGCGTTCCCCCTCCGGGCTACGGAGGAACTGAACGAGTCGTTTCCTGGCTGACCGAAGAGTTAGTACGCCAGGGGCATGATGTTACGCTGTTTGCCAGCGGCGATTCGATCACAGACGCACAACTCGTCGCAGTGTGCCCGAAAGCATTGCGGACGGATCCGGATTGCAGGGATCAGTTCGCGCACCATGTTTTACTGCTCGAGCAAGTGCGAAAGCGCAGCGGGGAATTCGACATCGTTCACTTTCATGTGGATTATCTGCACTTTCCCGTCAGCCGCCAAAATAAAATCACGCACCTGACGACCCTTCACGGGCGTCTTGATATCCCCGACCTTGTGGGAATTTATGAGGAATTCAGCGAGATGCCGGTGGTTTCGATTTCGAAAAAGCAACGCGAACCGCTGGCTTGGATCAATTGGGTTGGGAATGTCTACCACGGCCTTCCCGAGAATCAATATTCACTTCATCCAAACGAGGGACGGTACCTGGCCTTTATCGGGCGCATCTCCCCGGAGAAACGCCCCGATCGCGTGATCGAAATCGCAACAGCCGCGCGAATTCCGGTTAAGATCGCAGCGAAGATTGACCGCGCGGACCGGGAATATTTCGAGAATGTGATCAAACCGCTTCTCGATAATCCGCTGGTGGAATTTATCGGCGAAATTGGAGACGCGCAGAAAAATGATTTTCTTGGAAACGCGCTCGCGTGCCTGTTCCCGATTGACTGGCCCGAGCCCTTCGGACTGACGATGATTGAGGCCATGGCTTGCGGCACGCCAACAATCGCCTTTCGTAACGGTTCCGTGCCTGAAATTATCCAGCACGGAGTGAATGGCTTTATCGTCGACGGTATGGAGGCGGCGATTCGAGCCGTGGAACGCTTACCGCTGATCGATCGCCGGACGTGCCGGGCGGTATTCGAAAAGCGTTTCACATCGCGGCGAATGGCCAGCGATTATTTGAGAATTTACGAGCAACAAATCGCGCGTGGCGTGAATCGCAACGGGAGACCGGCGGCCTTCCACGGCGAACTGAAGGAAGGCCGCGTCGTATCGCGAGGGGCTTAAATCAATTGGAAGACGTAATTCGCGTAAAAGATCAGTTTTACGTCCTAGCCACATCTTCATTCGCGGACGATCGCACGCGCGTGCTCAAATACGGCGAGACATTCGCGGTGTTTAACCGTTTCGGCGACGTTGAGTCAGCCGGCGTGGGCGAACAGGGTATCTATTACCGCGGTACCCGGTACCTCTCCCGTTTTGTCTTGCGCCTCGGGAGCAACTCACCGCAGATACTTCGTTCGACGATACAAGACGACAACGCATTCTTGACGGTCGATATGATGAATCACGACATCTACAAGGAGGATCGCCTGGCGGTGTCGCGGGGCTCGGTGCATGTTTTCCGGTCAAAATTCTTGTGGAAAGACGTGTCCTACGAAAAGCTCAGGGTTTCCAATTACAGCCTCGATGCCGTGGAAAGTTGGCTCTCTCTCGATTTCGAAGCAGATTTCGCGGATATTTTCCAAGTTCGAGGACTGAAGCGCGACGAGATTGGCGCGACTCTGCCAGCCCAGGTGGAAAATGGGACCGTTCTCCTGTCGTATCGGGGAAGGGATGGCATTCTCCGCCGGACGCGGCTGCATTTTTTGCCTGCCCCGGCGCAACTTTCAGAACGCTCGGCAACATTTTCATTCTCGGTGAAACCGAAAGAAGAGGCTTCCTTTTCCATCACGGTGAGCTGCGAGGAAGAAGAGGAACGCCCAAAAACATCGTCCTTCGATCACGCCCTGCATGAAACCAGAAGAACGCTCGAGAACGCCCGGCTTCATGACTGTCACATCTCGTCCTCCAACCGGCGCTTTGATTCGTGGCTTGCTCGCTCCGAAGCCGACCTGCGCATGATGATTATGGGAAATCCACAGGGACCTTATCCCTACGCTGGCGTGCCGTGGTTCAACACAGTTTTTGGCCGGGACGGCATCCTTACCGCCATGGAATGCCTCTGGCTGGCGCCCTCCATTGCGCGAAGCGTGCTCAAATTTCTCGCTGAAACGCAAGCCACCGAAATAAATCCCGAGGAAGATGCCGAGCCCGGCAAAATTCTTCACGAGATGCGCAGTGGAGAAATGGCAAATCTCAAGGAGGTTCCATTCGGGCGTTACTACGGCGCCGTCGATACGACGCCGCTCTTCGTGACGCTCGCAGGAGCTTACCTGGACCGCACCGATGACCGGGAGTTTGCCAGGACGATATGGCCGAATGTCCTCGCGGCCCTTGATTGGATCGACTCGTTCGGCGACCCCGACCGTGACGGACTCATCGAATACGACGCAAAATCGCACAACGGTTTGGTCCAGCAAGGATGGAAGGATTCCCATGATTCAATTTCGCACAGCGATGGAACGCTGGCTGAACCGCCGATCGCGCTCTGCGAAGTGCAAGGATACGTATACGCGGCGCGCCTCGCCGCGTCGCGTATTGCGGAGCGGCTCGGCCAGCACGATCTCGCCGGAAAATTCCGAAGTCAAGCCGATGCCATCCAGAAGAAGTTCGAATCGGAATTTTGGGATGACGATCTCAATAGCTACGTCCTGGCCCTCGATGGAAAGAAGAGGCCTTGCCGCGTGCGAGCCTCGAATGCAGGCCACTGCTTGTTTACCGGAATTGCGTTCCCGGAGCACGCCGGCAGACTCGTTGGCACCCTGCTCGGAGAAGAACTATTTTGCGGCTGGGGTGTGCGGACACTCGGAAGCGGGGAGGTTCGCTACAACCCCATGTCGTACCACAATGGCTCCGTATGGCCGCACGACAATGCCATCATCGCCCGGGGCTTGGCACGCTACGGATTTAAGAAGGAAGCCTTGTCGATCATGAGCGGTCTGTTTGAAGCCGGCCATTTTATGGAGATGTACCGCCTTCCGGAGCTTTTCTGCGGGTTTCATCGAAGGTCGGCCACGGAAGGCCCGACACTTTATCCCGTGGCATGTTCTCCCCAATCCTGGGCGGCTGGATCGGTATACTTGCTATTGGAAGCGTGCCTGGGAATGCGGGTCGCACCAAGAGACAAGTGCATTCGATTCGAGGCGCCGTGTTTGCCGGATTACGTAACCGATCTGCTGGTCGAAAACCTCCGGGTGCAGGACGCGGAGGTTGATTTCGCGGTCCGAAACGAGGGCAATCAGGTGACTGTTGAAGTCGTCCGAACCAAGGGCGATCTGAGGGTTCAGATAAGCTAGCGGCGTCTCGATGGCCGTTTGCGGACTCTTACACTATGCAGGATCGTTAACCTAGGGATTGAGTAGAAGTTGCTGGGACAACGAAAAAACGACTGAGTGCTTGCCTGAAACCTTACGGAGAAGCCGTTTATTAAGAATAACTTAGCGATGGCAAGGGACTTGCTTTACCATGGAATGTGGGAAACCCAGCTACGGCAGGACGTATGAGAGAAAACACGAATCAGGATCTCTCCGACCGTCTTTACGTAACGCCCGCATGTGGCGTCTCAACTGACAGCCATGTCGATGTCGCCCAGAAGCCCCTCCTACGGCGTGCGGCATGCGGTTCGACCTGCTGAGTTCGAGTTGCTGCAGTGGGCCCTGTCGAGAATGGCTCCCCTGGCTTTTGTCACTCCAGAGTGCCCCAGCCACACTCCCGAAGATGTTGGACAGGCGGGTGTGCGGGAATCTGCGAGCCGGATGAGGGCCTAGACGGCTTCAAGACTCTTATGAGTGCGACGACGAATAACATGGCGATGCCCAAACCGAAGTGGCAAGAGCGCATGAACGCGCTCAAGAATATTCCCCCGGTTTTTAAGATGGTATGGGTGTCGGCGCCGAAGGTTGTAGTGGCGGGCCTTTTCTTCCGCCTGCTGGTTTCGTTGGTTCCCGTCGCCATTCTGGCGGTCACCAAGTTCATCATCGACTCGATCGTTCATTACCGCGCAAGCCAGGCGCCGCTCCCGCACTATTTCTGGTGGCTCGTCGTGGCGGAGTTTTTGCTGGCGGCCCTCGCAACCATTTTTTCGCGCGTCATCGATTTCTGCGACAAAGTGCTTGCCGACAAGTTCGTCCGCTACATCAGTACCCGGATCATGGAGCATGCCTCGAAGCTTGATCTGACGCGTTACGAAGACCCTTTGTTCTACGACAAGATGGAACGCGCCCGGGTGCAGGGTACCGATCGCGTGATGATGATCCAGATGACTGGCCGCCTGATTCAGCAGGTGATCACGACGGCCAGCTTGGCTGCCAGCATTTTCTTCTTCTCGCCTTGGTTGCTTCTTTTCTTGATCGTCTGCGTGGTTCCGGCGTTCCTCGGAGAAACGCATTTTGCTTTCGTCGGTTACTCGCTGAATTTCGAGCAGACGACCGCAAAGCGGGAAATGGAATACCTGCGGATTGTAGGAGGCAGCAAAGAGAGCGCCAAGGAATTGAAGTTGTTTGGGCTCGGTCCTTTTCTCGTGGACCGCTACCGAAAGCTTTCGGACGAGCTTCACCGCCAGACGGTCGGACTGGAACGGCGCAAGCTTCTGGTGGGAGCGCTTCTCACGCTGCTCGGAACGGTCGGCTATTACGGAACGTACGGGTACGTGATCTTCGAGACCGTCGTGGGAGTTCTCAGCATCGGCTCCCTGACGTTCCTTGCCGGAGCGATTGCTGGAGCAAGCAGTAACATTCAGCAGGTCTTTTCGACCTTTTCTGGCATTGCCGATCAAGCGCTTTTTCTGACGGATCTTCTGGAGTTCTTTTCGGTTCAACCAAAGATTGTATCGAAGCCTGGGGCTATTGCGGCGCCGCGTCCGTTGCGCGAGGGCTTCGAGTTTAAGAATGTTTCTTTCGCCTATCCTGGCGCGTCGCGGCTTATATTGAACGAAATCAATTTTCGTCTGAATGCGCAGGAGCGCATCGCCCTGGTGGGAGAAAACGGCGAGGGGAAGACCACGATCGTTAAGCTGCTGACGCGCCTGTACGACCCGACCGCCGGCCAGATTCTTCTGGATGGCATCGATCTTCGTGAATACGACCTTGAGGACCTGTGGAAGGAAATCGGAGTAATTTTTCAGGATTTCATGCGCTACGAGTTGACGGCGTCCGAAAACATTGGCGTCGGCCGCATCGAGGATCGGGAGAATCCTTTCCGTATTCGCGCGGCGGCTCTGAAGAGCATGGCCGAGGATGTGATTCGCAAGCTCCCGAAGAATTACGAACAAATTCTTGGCTGCCGGTTCGAGGGCGGAGTGGACCTTTCCGGCGGCGAGTGGCAGAAGATCGCGCTTGCACGCGCCTATTTGCGCGACGCGCAGTTATTAATACTGGACGAGCCTACAGCCGCGCTCGATGCTCGTTCCGAACATGAAGTCTTTGAGCGTTTCGCCGAACTCACGCGAGGAAAGACCGCGCTCTTGATCTCTCACCGGTTTTCCACCGTGAAAATGGCGGACCGGATACTGGTTCTTGAAAAGGGAAAGATCGCCGAGCAGGGCCCGCACGAGCAACTCCTGAAAAACGGGGGCCGCTACGCGGAAATGTTCGAGTTGCAGGCAGCCAGTTATCGTTGAAAGGGTAAGGTTTCTCACCATGTCCACCGCCAATCATCCGCCAACGGGTCCGAAAAATATCCTTCCGTTGCCGACGGCCGCGCAGATCCGCAGTTGGGAGGAAAGTATCGAAGTTCGGGCGGCCCATTCGGCCAACCTTACCGCCGACGATAAACTGCGAGTCCGAGCCAGTGCGGTTGCGCTGACCTGGAAGCCGGCGCGGACGGAAGGCCGCATCGAAGTTTTTGACGCAAGGCATCGGGCCGCCTCGGAAATGATTAATAAGGCTTGCCAAACGATCCAGAAACGTATTTCGGAAGGCGAATTGCCGTTGGGTGATGCCAAAATCCTTTTAGACAATTGGTATGTGCTCCGCGTAGCGCTGGAGGAGTCTGGGGCGGCAATTCCCCGCGCCATGAAGCTTCCTCAAATTGAAGAAGCCGAATTCGAGCGCATCCCCCGCGTTTCGGCGGTCGCCGGGAGTTATCTTCGCGCCGCCAATTTTAAATTCGACGAGCAAAGTTTTTCGATATTTATGGTGGCGCTGCAAGATGAAACTGCATTGAAATCGGACGAGGTCTGGGCTCTGAAGCCGTTTATGCAATTCGAGCTTCTGGAGCGGATCGCGAAGACCGCCGGAAGCCTGAATATTCGCAAAGAAGCCGAAACTGTTCCATTGGAGCAGTTGGCCGCCAGTATCGAAGCCATTTCGAATCTCGAATGGAAAGATACATTTGAGAGAGTGAACCGGACCGAGCAAGTTCTGCGCGAGGACCCGCAAGGTGCCTATCCCCGGATGGATTTTGAAAGCCGGGAACTCTACCGGAAGACTGTCGCTGAAATCGCCGCTCATTCGGGCGCGAGTGAACTGGAAGTTGCGAAGAAAGCGGCGGAGTTGGCTCGCGGCGCTCAGGCGTCGTCGCATGCAAGCGACAGAGCGAAGGAGCGCAGATCTCACGTTGGCTACTATCTAGTCGACGGCGGCGCGGAATCCCTGAAAAAGGCAGTGGGATTCCAAACGCCATCGTCAGCCCGCTTTCGGGGATTTATCTTACGCTGGCCCGCGTTTTTCTATTTGATCGGCATCGAGTTGGGAACCATCGCTGTTATGGCTGCCATGCTCGATCTATCAAAGGCGGAAGTCTCCGGGTTTGTTGCTCTGGCGCTTCTTCTGCTGCCCGCGGCCGAATGCGCCGTGGCTGTGATGAACCAGTTATCGAATGCCTTCGTAGCCCCCAAGAGCCTTCCCAAACTTGATTTCTCAAGAGGCATACCCGGCGAAAGCACGACGATGGTTGTCGTTCCTTGCCTGTTGGCCAGCGAAGAGCAAATTCATCGTGCGGTGAAGGATCTCGAAGTGCGATTTCTCGGCAACCGGGATGCGAATCTGCACTTCGCGCTTCTCACCGACGTTCCCGATTCGCTTACGGCGTCCGATGACAAGGATGCGCTGGCGAGTGTTTGTTCGACCTTGATCGCAGACTTGAACGAGAAATACGAAGGACAGCCGGCAGGTTCATTTTTTCTCTTTCATCGCCGTCGTGCCTATAACCCATCGGAGGGTACCTGGATGGGATGGGAACGCAAACGCGGGAAGATTTTGGATTTCAACCGGCTGCTTCTGAGCGAATACGACGCGTTCCCCGTCAAAGTCGGCGACATGTCGGTGCTTCCGAAGGTCAAGTACGTCATTACGTTGGACCTCGACACTCAACTGCCCCGCGATTCGGCTCAGAAACTCGTAGGCGCCATGGCTCACCCGCTGAATCGGGCGGTCATTAATCCAGCGACGAATACGGTGGCCGAGGGCTACGGAATACTCCAGCCTCGCGTGGGCATCAGCACTCATTCCGCCTCCCGCTCGCGGCTCGCTTCCATCTTTTCCGGCGATACGGCGTTTGATGTTTACACCCGCGCTGTTTCCGACGTGTACCAGGACTTATTCCGCGAAGGAACGTTCACCGGGAAGGGCATTTACGATGTCGAGACTTTTCACCAGGTGCTCAACCACCGCTTCCCATGCAACGCCTTGCTCAGTCACGACATGATCGAAGGGGCTTACGCGCGCGCGGGACTGGTGTCCGATGTCGAAGTGATCGACGATTATCCTTCGCACTTTAGCGCCTTCAGCCGGCGCAAGCATCGCTGGGTGCGCGGGGACTGGCAGATCATCTTTTGGCTGTTGCCTCGCGTCCCCGATTATTTCGGCAACATCGTCCGCAACCCTATCAGCGTGATATCGCGCTGGAAAATCGTCGACAATCTTCGCCGCAGTCTGACCGAGTTTGCGACGTTCGTGCTCTTCCTGTCCGGCTGGCTGTTTCTGCCGGGAAACCCAGTGTATTGGACGATTGCGACGTTGGCCCTCATTGCGTTGCCCAATTACGTTCATCTTGGCCTTTCCGTGCTACGGGCGGGACGAAGAGTTTTCACTTCTGAATTCTGGAAAGACTTCGCGGAAGAACTCGTGAGCGTGCACGCAAGGCTGCTTCTGCGGCTGGCTTTTTTGTGCCACCAGAGTATTCTCGCTCTCGACGCGGTGGTTCGAACCGTTGTTCGCATGACGCTGACGCACAAGAGGCTGCTCGAATGGGAGACAGCCGCGGAAGCCGAAATAGCCGTCGACCGAAAAAGCCCGGTGGAAACCTACTTGGACTGGACTCCCTGGATTTCGCTTTTTATCGCCGCGATTGTCGCGCTGGCGCGCCCGGCATCTCTTCTCGCTGCATTGCCGATTCTGGCGATCTGGGGTTCGTCGAAGGGAATCGGCAAATGGTTGAACCGGCCACGCCGCGCCGGCGGGACCGAGCTTCGCAGCGGCGGCACGCAAATGCTTCGGGACGCGGCGCTTCGAACGTGGCGTTTTTTCCGCGAATTCAGCACCGCCGACGAAAACTGGCTGGTTCCCGACATCGTTCAGGAGGCTTCGCCGCGGATCGCACATCGTGTCTCGACGACGAATCTTGGCTTTCTGCTGGATGCGAGACTCGCGGCTTGCGATCTCGGCTTTCTGACTCTGGCGGAATTCATTGCAGAAACCGAAAGGACGTTCGAGACCATCGGCCGAATGTCCAAAATCCACGGCCATCTTTACAACTGGTACGACACGCAAACGCTGCAGCCGGTGAAACCACTTTTCGTATCGAGCGTGGACAACGGCAATCTGGTTTGCTGCCTCTGGGCGCTCAAGAACGGCTGCCTGGAAGCTATCGCGCAACCACTTTTCCGGCCCGAATTATGGTCGGGCATTCAAGATCATCTGGCAGTGCTGGAGAAACTCGTTGCGAAGGAAACCCGGAACCCGGACGTGGTTTCCGCGCTTCTGGATTTGAAGAAAGGCGTGGGGTTGTTTGCTCCAGCCGATTTGGGATGGGTGAAGACCCTCCCAGCTCTTGAGGCGGAAGCGGTCAATCTCGAAAAGAAAATATCGGCGGACGGATTCTCGCCGGATGCTCGCTGGTGGTCGCACGAGCTATCGCTGCGAGTGAGTTATCTTTGCGAGATGGTTCAGGATTTCGCTCCATGGCTGCTTCCGCAGTTCGCGAAACACTGCGATTTGCCCCAACTTCGCGGAAAGTTCGGGATTGCGGAGCTCACGCCAGGGTCTGCGTCCAGTATTCACGCCGGGATCAACGAGACTCTTCGTGGAATCGCTGAAAATGCCGAAACAGATGCGGAGACCAAATCGGCAGTGCAATTCCTGCGATCGGCGTTGTCGCGATCGATCAGTGTGTCGGAGGACATGAACAAACGGCTGCAGGGAATCGCGGCCTCTTCGGCGGCTCTCGCAAACGAAATGGATTTCAGCATTTTTCACGATGCTCAAAAAAAGCTGCTTACGATAGGCTACGACGGCGAACAGGATTGCCCGAGCATTTACCACTACGATTTACTGGCGTCGGAAGCCCGCGCGGCGGTCTTTGTGGGCATCGCCAAGAACGAGCTTCCGCAGGATACCTGGTTCGAATTGAAGAGAACCCATACGGTATATAAGCGGGAACACGTCCTACTCTCGTGGACCGGCACGATGTTTGAATATCTGATGCCTTCGCTGTGGATGAAAACGTATCCCGGAACCTTGCTGGAGAGTAGCGAGCAAGCGGCAGTGCGGGCCCAGCAAAAATACGCGCGCGAGAAGTCGATTCCGTGGGGGATTTCGGAATCTTCCTGCAGCGATAGAAACCCCGATGGGCATTACCGGTATCATGCGTTCGGTGTACCGGGGCTGGCAATCCATCGCGATGGCGGTGATGAACTTGTCGTGTCGCCGTATTCGACGTTTCTGGCATTACTGGTCGATGCAGCCAGTGCGGCCGAAAACCTGCAAAAGATGGACAAGATGGGATGGCTGGGCTCGTACGGGTTCTACGAAGCGGCTGACTACACGCCTTCTAGGCTGACCGGGCGGAATCAATACGAACTCGTCCGCTGCTGGATGGCGCATCACCAAGGCATTAGTTTCCTTGCGGCCGCGGACGTGTTGTGCGATTCGCCGATGCAGCGGCGCTTCCATGCGGAGCCCGCAGTGATGGCGACCGAGCGAATTCTTCAGGAGAAGGCGCCCTCCCGCGCCGCGACCGATTCAGCAAGGTCCGAAGAGGCGGCTCATCCAAGGCTCGAAAAGGAAGCGGCCTTGTCGCCCGATGGCCGGGGCGCAGCGGCAATCCTTCAAAGAATTTATCCGAAAAAGAAAGCGGCGGGCGCGGGTTCTGGAACATCCGGCGTTGGGTTACCCGGCGATGCGCGAGCTTCGCGCTAACGAAGGCGCAAATAGTCAGTGAAAATCGTGAGACGCCGGCTGAGCGCGGGTGACCGTTAAAGGACGTATGGTTTCGGCCTTGATGGAAATCACATTGTCCTGGTTTTGCAGCAAGCCCTCAATGAGCAGAAATGGGTGGTGGACCACCACAGTGTGATCCCGCTCGAAAAGCTTCGGTGTGATGATTGCGTTTGCGATACCGGTTTCGTCCTCCAGGCTGAGAAACACAAAACCTTTTGCCGTGCCCGGACGCTGTCTCGCGATGACAGCTCCTGCAACTCTCACACCCGTGCCATTTGGGAGATGGCGAAGCTCCTCGGCTGAATGGACTCCTTGCTTCTTAAGTTCTACGCGATGATACGCAAGCGGGTGCGGCCCCACTGTCATTCCCGTGCCACGAAAATCAGCGACTAATCGTTCTTCCACGGTCATGGGCGAAAGAGGTGAAACTTCGGATCTCTTGTATGGCGCGTCCTCCGCTTCGAAATTCATATATTTTGTTTCATCCCCGGATATTTCGTGAACGTTCTCAGACGGCTCAAATAGCGGTCCCGCATGGCGCGCAGCACGTTCGATTTGCCAGAGAGCGTCGCGGCGATGGACGCCTCGTTTGCCGCCGATGAAATTCAGAGCCCCGATTTCCGCCAGCGCTGCCATTTCCGCTTTCTCGATTTTTGAAATGCGGCGTTTCAAATCATCGATGGAAGCAAATGGACGAATGGCCCGTTCGCGAACGATTTCTGAGACAATCCCGGCGCGCAGCCCTTTGACGTAACGCATCCCAAGCCTAGCCGCGAAATCCTGCCCGTTCTTTTCAAGCGTGCATAACCAATCCGAACGAGTCACATCAATGGGTTTTACTCTTAACCCATGTCTCTGCGCATCCTTTACAAGTATGGCCGGCCCGTAAAATCCCATGGGCTGATTATTCAGCATCGCCGCGGTGAAGGCCGCCAGATAGTGGCATTTCAAAAAGGCGCTGGCATATGCCAGCAGCGCGAAACTTGCCGCATGAGATTCGGGAAATCCATATAAAGCAAAAGAAGTAATGGACTGAACGATCGTTTGTTGCGTTTCGGGAGCGATTCCTTTTTGCGTCATGCCGCGACGAAGCTTTACTTCAACTTCCTCCATGCGTTTTTCGGAGCGCTTGAAACCGAACGCGCGGCGCAATTCTTCGGCCTCACCACCCGAGAATCCCGCGGCAATCATGGCCATTCGCAGCAATTGCTCTTGGAAGAGAGGCACGCCCAGCGTGCGGGCAAGCACAGGTTCAAGCGATGGATGCAGGCATTGAACCGGCTCGCGGCCCTGGCGGCGCTTCAAATAAGGATGAACCATTTTGCCGACGATCGGTCCCGGCCGGATAATTCCCACCTGAACCACGATATCGTAGAAGCAAGTGGGGTGCATCCTCGGCAAAAACGCCATTTGCGCCCGGCTCTCGATCTGAAACATGCCAACGGTATCGGCTTTCTGTAGCGTTTTGTAAACGACGGGATCGTTAGCAGGCAGACGTCCAAGATCGACTTCCTCGCCGTGGTGCTCTCGAATTATTGCCAGCGAATCTTCCAATACCGCCATCATGCCGAGACCGAGCAGATCCACTTTCACAATGCCCATATCGGAGCAATCATCCTTGTCCCATTGCACGACGACGCGGCCCGGCATCGTAGCCTGCTCGATCGGCACCACCGAATCCAAATGCCCCTGGCAAATCACCATTCCCCCCGAATGCTGTCCGAGATGGCGCGGCAAATCCCGGACTTTTACGCAAAGCTCGAAAAATTTGCGAATCTTCGGATGCTGCATATCCAAACCGGCATCGTGGAATTGGCGCTGAAGCGTGTCATTCTTATCTTTGTATTCCCAGGCTCCAACCAAAGCAGCCAGACGATTCGTCGTTTCGGCGTCAAAAGACAGCACTTTGCCGATTTCGCGGGCTGCCGACCGTCCGCGATAGGTGATCACATTGGCCGTCATGGCTGCGCCGAATTTTCCGTAGCGCTCGTACACGTATTGAATGGCGCGTTCGCGCTGCTCTCCGCTCGGAAGATCGAGATCGATATCCGGCCATTCGCCTCGCTCTTCGGAAAGAAACCGCTCGAAAAGCAGATCCATGCCGACGGGATCGACGGCCGTAATGCCCAGCGCGTAACAGACGGCGCTATTTGCGGCGGACCCACGCCCCTGCACGAGAATATTTTGCTCGCGGCAAAAGCGAACGATGTCCCAAACGATAAGAAAATACCCCGGAAGCTCCAGCCTCTCGATGAGTTGCAACTCGCGCTCGATTTGCTGCCGCGCTTGTTTGTTTTCGAGGCCATACCGCCAGAGCATGCCTTCCTGCGCGCGTTCCCGTAGGAATTGCATTTGCGACTTACCCTCAGGAACCGGATACTCGGGAAATTTGTATCCAAGATCGTTCAAAGTAAATTTCAAACGCGACGAAAGAATCTGGGTATTCGCAACGGCTTCGGGAATATCGGAAAACAAAGTCGTCATTTCCGCGGGAGGCTTCCAGTGCCGTTCGGAATTGAGAGCGAGCAGCCGTCCGGCAGTTGCAAGAGTGCGGTGATGCCGGATGGACGTGAACGCGTCGAGCATCTCTCTTTGGCCTGGCAGCGCGTAGCAAACCCCATTCGTTGCGAGAAGCGGCAACCCTAATTTCCGGGCAATCTCAATGGCCGCTTGATTGCGCGCTTCTTCTTCGCGGCAGAAATGCCGCTGCAATTCGACGTACACGCTGTGCCGGCCAAATAATCCGCAAAGCTGCCGCATGCATTTCTTTCCGCCTTCAATTCCGTCTTTGGCCAGCGCATGCGCCAGCGGCCCTTCTTCTCCTCCCGTGAGGCAAATCAGGTCCTGAATCTTTCCCGCAAGATCCTCCT
Organism: Candidatus Acidiferrales bacterium; assembly: GCA_050747005.1. Taxonomy (GTDB): domain Bacteria; phylum Acidobacteriota; class Terriglobia; order Acidiferrales; family UBA7541; genus Palsa-295. The sequence continues at coordinate 24,918 of JBOGNE010000066.1, read as the reverse complement.
GCGAAACGCGCCCTTCGCCTTTGCGGGCGCGCAATTTCATGCGAGTGATCAGGCGGCAAAGATTCTGGTAGCCCTCGCGCGATTCCACGAGCAACGGATAACGCCAGCCAGCCGCCGACGTCACTTCGGCGCCAATGTGAGCTCGAACGCCCGCTTTTTGGGCTGCCTGATGAAAACGCGGCGAGCCATAAACTCCGTCGCGATCGAGCAAAGCCATGGCGGGCATTTCTCCTTCGGCGCACACGCTGGCCAATTCTTCGGGCAGCGAAGCGCCTTCGAGGAAACTGAACGCGGAGCGCGCATGAAGCTCGATGTACATCAGTCGTACATTCCTCGCACGAACCAACTTCGCCCAATTGAATCGTAAAAGATGCGATAGAGGCCATGCGGCGAGCTCGAATCATGATTCGCAATTTGCATTCGCAGGACGGCAACGGAATGAAATTGAATTTCCAGGTCCCATTCGTCGTGCTGCCAGGATTCTTCCTGCCACCAATCGCCGGAAGTGCGCCAGGGTCCCGAGGTTGCAACCACATCGCCGCGCACACCGTGGAACGCAATGCGGATTGGATGTCCTTCGCGCAATTCAACCATTGCCGGAAGAGGAGGCCTGAACGTTCGTAAGGCGGTTATGGGTTTACTGGCAAGAAGTGTGTCATCGTCGATTTTCCCCGGCTTCGTTATTCTTTCTCGCGAAATAGCCGGTTCTTCATGCAAGGGGATAAACTTGTTCATACGAAACTCACCGGGGCGATGCGTGTCGGTCAATTCGGGAGAGCCGACATTGGAACCGCCCACTAAATGTGAAAGCCGGGCGATCGTCAGTTCTAATTTTTCCGGATCGGGAGAAGGAGGCAGGAAGAGGCCTCCCTGCGCTACGCGCGGCCGGGATGGATCCGCGGCGAGAACAATTTTCAGAATAGCCGCAATGGGAGGGTCTGCTTGCAATTGCAAGCGAAGCAGTTTCAGAAGCATTTTCGAATCCCGCATGGGAACGGGGAGCGTCAGGACCTTCTTGTAAATCTTCGTAATTGTCCGGCGGGAACTATCATTCGCAAGTTGGAAATCTTTTTCGAAGGAAGGTTCTAAATCGAATCGCAGCCGGATAACGCAGGCAGCGAGCGAACGCGCGGCTAGACGCTCGCACAACTGGTCCAGCAGACGACCCAGGAGAAACGCCAGAGATTCCAGATCTTCCACTGCATCGTCCAATTCCATTTCCTCTTCGAAATAAACAGAACGCTCGGCCAGCATCAGCGAACGTTCGCTCGCGCCTCGCGCCAATTCGTGAAGGCGGACTCCTTCCTGTCCGAGCCGCTCCGAAAGCTGCAGGACCGGCAAGGCCGCGAGCGTTTTACACGTGCACACGCCCCAACGCTCGAAAGTTTCGAGAATGTCCGCTGAAGGCAAAAGCACACGCACTGGCAAACGCCCAATGCACTGTCTTTCTTCACCAGAAGGAATCAAGGTAACGCCGGAAAGGCCGCGCGCGGCGTGAATGGCTACTTCGAGATTGGAGGAAACGGCGATCTGAGCGATCAGACCCAAGAGCGTCGCGCGCCGCGCTAGATCCTGAGCGATTTTATCTTCCGAGCCAAATAAGGAAGAGAGGCCGGCAATATCGACGGCGATTAGGTCTGGCGCGGTATCTTCCACGCGCGGAGAAACGGACCATCCGAGGTCCAGCAAAGCTGCATGCGCTGTTTTCTCCTGCGCTTGAGAACGATGGCGGATTTGCACGGCGCCAAACTGCTCTGCCTGTGATTTCGTGATTCCCAGTACGATTCCTGACTGAAAAGCGGCCTCGTTCGCCGCTACAACGCTCCATAGAGGCGGTCTTCCATCTACAAGCGCGACGGCGTGATTGCGAAGATCGGGCTCCGCTCGCATCACGGCTTGCACCAGAAAATTGGGAATATAAATGGAAGCAAATGGCATAAAAGTTCATTTCGAATCGTCGCGATCGCAGGAGAATCCTGTCTAGCGCGGAAGATTATTCAGTCGATTTGATCTTGACCGGTACGGCGTTTGAATAACTCCATGTCGTTTTCGTTTGAAACATCCCTGCGGCGCCGCCATTGCGCTGCAAACAAAACCCTTGATGCAAATGCACGGCTTGTGGCATTTGAATCCGGGAACGCAAAAGTTTCGCGCGAACACCGAATCCACCAAGCAAAGATGCAAATGAATGCCGCGAGCTTTCAGCATCCTGAGATTCATTCATGGCCACCCAGCAAGCCTTTCTAGCTTCTAGTTGCAGGACCAGCGAAGCGCACGTCCTGGCATTCGATTCCTGTTCGAGAACCGCCAAAATCGCTGGCGTATCCTCCACAGCTCGCCGGAAGCGGAACCATGTATTCAGCGGGACTTGCCGGACTGTTTCCCGTGGGACATCCGTAAGATCCAGAGCGATGAACCCGAAACCGCCTCCCTGCAAAAGCAAATCCGCTGCACGAAAAGCCTGCTCGATATTCCGGCATCGCACCCAGAGCAATTGTTTCAGCTCCACACCCGCCGATTCCGCGGAATGTGGGTCGAAGGCATCACGCCCATCAATCAGAGCGCACGCTTCCGCATGTTTCGTTCTTGCCGCCAAAGCCGAAAGCAGCAAACTGGTTCTTCCCGAGCAGGGCGGCCCGCAAATTTCTGTCAGCCCCCCGCGAGGCAGGCCTCCTGCCAAGGCATCAATTTCCGGAATGCCAATCGAAACTGTTTCGACGACCTTACGCTCGCGATAGGTGAAGGGCGCGGAGACGCGTCCCGCAAGCGCCAATTCGACTTCCGAGCGCAAGACGGCCAAATTCCGAGGCATGAAAAATCCCATAAGACGAAATTATATATTCGCTTTTTATTCGCCTCGTAAATTTAAGGCAATTCGCTAAGAGAGTCAAGTTTCGGCCTTTCTATTGCATGCATTTTCCGTCCCTCCACAATTCGTCCCGCATCTAACAGGCATGGCGAAGGCTTCCAAACGCGCCTCCGTGAAAATACTCGTCGTTGCCAATGCCGATCTCCCGGAATTAAAGAACGCTGCCAAAACTTGCAAAAACTGCGATCTACGGCAATGTGGTCTAATCGACAATTTTTTAGCTCATATCAGGTGGATACTTTTACATAATATGATCTTAACCGTATCCTCCGTCCACGTTACGGAATCTATACTTTCGTCGGAGCAATTAATCGGCAAGATGTTTTGAAGCTCGGAGGCCGCTGATGTTTAAAGACATGCTGATGCGATGGCCGCTCGTCCGCCAAATCGTTGAAGGCTCGGATGGAACCGGCCCCGAGGCCATGAGCGAAACAACGCGATCGCTCCGGGCAAGAATTCAGGGAACTGAAGTCACGCGCTCCATCTGTCCTTATTGTGGCGTGGGGTGCGGTCAGTTGATCTTCCACAAGGACGGTAAGCTGATCTCTATCGAAGGAGATCCGGAATCGCCCATCTCGCGCGGCCGTCTGTGCCCTAAAGGATCGGCCAGCTACGAATTGCTTACCCATCCCCAGCGTGCAACGAAGGTTCGATACCGCCGTCCGCATGCAACGTCCTGGGAAGATATTGACCTCGAAACAGCCATGGACATGGTCGCCGACCGAGTCTGGGAGTCGCGCGAACGCACATTCGTGGAAAAAAAAGATGACGAAGTTGTGATGCAGACAACCGCGATCGCGCATCTTGGCGGCGCAACCCTCGATAACGAAGAAAATTATCTCATCAAGAAGCTGTTCACTGCTGGCCTGGGGATGGTTTGCGTCAGCAACCAGGCGCGAATATGACATAGCTCGACGGTGCCCGGTCTGGGCACTTCTTTCGGGCGCGGCGGCGCGACCACTGCGCAACAGGATCTTGCCAACTCCGACGCCATTTTGATTATGGGTTCTTCCATGGCGGAGAATCATCCGGTTGGATTCCAATGGGTGATGGAAGCGCGCGAGCGCGGCGCAAAAATTATTCATGTGGATCCGCGATTTACGCGCACATCCGCGATGGCAGACGTCTGGATGCCGCTGCGTGCGGGCAGCGACATCGTATTGCTCGGCGCTTTGATTCGCTACATTCTCGAAGAAGAAAAGGATTTCAGAGAATACATTCTGCATTACACGAACGCATCCGTGCTGCTTCGGGATGATTTCAAGGACACGGAAGAGCTTGGCGGCATCTTTTCAGGTTGGAACGAAGAAAAGAAACAGTACGATACCGAGACCTGGGCCTATCGGGACTCTCCCGTCGAAGGCGGTAGTAAGGAACATGGCGGGCACGCAAAAGATCGCGGCGGCGAGAAATCCGAAGAGAATATTTACGAACAGGACCTGACGCTTCAAAATCCACGTTGCGTGTACCAAGTCTTGAAACGCCATTTCGCGCGCTATACACCCGAACTCGTCGAGCAAATGTGCGGTATCCCCCGCGATGTTTTTGAAGGCTTAGCGGAAACATATTGCTCGGCGTCCGGTCCTGACAAGACTGGCGCCATTTGCTATGCCGTCGGATGGACGCAGCACTCTGATGGCGTGCAAATCATCCGGACAGCAGCAATCCTGCAACTCCTTCTCGGAAATATTGGGCGTCCGGGCGGAGGGATTCTTGCGCTGCGCGGACACGCTTCCATTCAGGGCTCCACGGACATTCCTACGCTATACGATATTTTGCCCGGCTATTTGCCGATGCCATTCTTTGAAGGAGATGCGAATTCCTTCGAGGATTATCTCGAGAAGCACAAGACGAAGGCTGGGTGGTGGGCTAACTTCGACAAGTATGCGGTCAGTCTGCTCAAGTCATATTACGGCGAAACGGCTACCCGCCAGAACGATTACGGTTTTGATTGGTTGCCGCGCGTGACCGGCGACCACTCGCATCTTGGCTTTTGGCTCGAGATGGCCAAGGGAAATATTGAGGGGCTTTTCGTGATGGGCCAGAATCCCGCGGTGGGCGCGCCCAATTCCCGGCTTGAACGCAAGGCGCTGGCAAGACTTAAGTGGCTCGTTGTGCGCGATATGGTCGAAACCGAGACGGCCTCGTTCTGGCTAGATTCCCCGGAGATTTCACGCGGCGAACTGAAAACACGTGAGATTGACACGGAAGTCTTTCTATTTCCGGCGGCCGGCCACGCGGAGAAAAGCGGCTGCTTCACCAACACACAGCGGCTGAATCAATTCCACGTAAAGGCCGTTGATCCTCCCGGTGACGCGCGCAGTGAAACCTGGTTCGTGTTTCACCTTGGACGCCGGCTGAAGGAAAAGGCTCGAACGGATCGTCGCGCTCGAAATGCAGGGTTGAATGCGCTTACTTGGGATTATCCGGTGGAAGGTCGCATCGTGGAACCGGTTGTGGAGGAAATTCTGAAGGAAATCAACGGTTGGACGGTGGCCGATCGCAAGCTGGTCTCCGGCTACAAACAACTGAAAGCAGACGGCTCGACCGCTTGCGGCTGTTGGATTTATTCCGGGATATTCCCCAAGCCAAATGAAAATAAGGCTCGAAAGCGCGAGCCGAAGGGGCGTTACGGCCATGGCTGGGGCTTCGCGTGGCCTAGCGACCGCCGCATCCTGTACAACCGCGCGTCGGCATGCCCCGACGGTCGGCCGTGGAGCGAACGCAAGAAGCTTGTCTGGTGGGACGAAAAGAGAAAGGAATGGACCGGATATGATGTTCCCGATTTCACGAAAACAAAAGCTCCGGATTATCAGCCGCCTGAAAATGCCGAGGGTGATGACGCTCTCGGCGGCGACAAGCCATTTATCATGCACCCGGATGGCTTCGGGTGGATTTGGGTCGCCAGCGGATTGAAAGACGGTCCGCTGCCATCGCACTACGAGCCGCTCGAAACACCGGTGAAAAACCAGCTCTATCCGCGCCACAGCACCGACCCCGCCGCCAAGAAGTTTGAACGCCCGGACAATCGCTATGCAAATTCGCCCGATCCCGCGTTCCCTTACGTTTTGACGACCTATCGGCTGACCGAACACCACACATCGGGCGGAATGTCGCGTTATCTGACGCATCTTGCCGAACTGCAGCCGGAATTGTTCTGCGAACTTTCGCCTGAGCTTGCCAAGGAACTGGGAATCGAAAATGGCTCATGGGCGACGATAGCCACCGCTCGCGGAATTGTGGAGGCTCGAGCGCTCGTTACGCATCGAATTCGGCCGATCCAGCTTGATGGCCGCGTCGTGCATCAAGTCGGCTTGCCTTACCACTGGGGCTACAAAGGGCTGGTAAAAGGCGATGTGGTGAACGATCTGATCGCGATTTCTCAAGAACCCAATGTCCGCATTATGGAAACGAAGGCCCTGCTTTGTAACGTGACTCCTGGCCGGCGAGATCGCGGGCGGAAAGCTATGCGCCAGTTTAACGAGCTCCAGCGACGGCGCGAAGCCCGCGGCCGGGAGGCACAATGAGCGTTACGGCGTTCCTCACCGACTCCACGCTGTGCATCGGGTGCAAGGCATGCGAAGTAGCGTGCAAGGAGTGGAACCAAATATCCGATGACGGGTTCGAATGGAGCGGCAATTCGTACGACAATACCGGCTCGCTCGGGCATTCCACCTGGCGCCACGTGAAGTTCGTGGAAAATGGCGCGACACCCGGTTTCGGCGGCAACGCGCCGGAGGTTATGTCGTGGGGCTTCTCTTCCGATGTTTGCAAACACTGCGAAAATGCCGGTTGTCTCGAGGCCTGCCCTACGGGGGCAATCGTTCGCACCGAGTTCGGCGGCGTTTACATTCAGCCGGATGTTTGCAATGGCTGCGCGTACTGCGTCGTGGCCTGTCCATTCGGGGTGGTTGAACGCAATCCACAGGATGGCCGCGCTTTCAAATGCACGTTTTGTTACGACCGGCAAAAATCAGGCTTGCAACCCGCCTGCGCGACGGCTTGCCCGACGGAATCGATCAAGTTCGGAAAACTCGAAGAGCTTCGCGAAATCGCGCGCGACCGAATGGCGGATTTGAAGAGTAAGGGATTCGATGATGTTCAACTTTACGATCCAGTTGATTCGAGCGTTGGCGGCATTCACGCTTTCTTCATCGTGCGCGGTGACCCTCGCGCTTACAATCTGCCGCCGCAGCCAGAAGTTCCCACCGTGTATCTGCGAAAAGGATGGACGTCAGCCGCAGCCGCGGCAGGTTTGATGCTAGCCGGAACGCTGCTCGCATTCTTCGGGAGTAAGCGCCGATGACCGACCCTATCGATCGCACCGTTGACAAGCAAGGCTCACTAGATAGCCGCGAATGGCGATTACAACAAATCCGCCGCCAAGCCGAAGCCGCCGGAGGCGTCGATTCGCGAGGAATCCTCGCGGCAGAATCCCCGTTTCCCGCTCCTTACTCCGGCGATGGTTATTACGGCAAGCCGCTGCTGAAAGCCCCGGCATGGACCTTTGAAGTTCCGCTGTATTTTTTCACCGGGGGCGCCGCCGGTGCGGCTGCGATCGTTGCAGGCGTCTCGAAACTAACGGGCGCCGATCCACGCCTGGCGCGCGATGCCCGCTATCTGGCCGCGATTGGAGGCGCCATATCCCCCGCGCTTCTAATTGCAGATTTAGGAATGCCGTCGCGCTTCCTCAATATGCTCCGCGTTTTCAAGATTCGTAGCCCCATGTCGGTGGGTTCCTGGACGCTGGTGACATTTTCTAGCAGCGCCGCGGCGGCGGCCTTTCTTTGTGCCGTCGAGCGCCGCAAACGGGGCTTCGGAATATTTCAGATTTTTGAGGGTGCCAGTCACTTCCTATCCGCGATTTCGGGCGCGGCCCTCGCCACGTACACCGGCGTGCTCATTGGCGCAACCGCTATTCCTGTGTGGAACGAGAATGTAGGCCTGCTGCCTATCCATTTTGCAGCCTCCGGAATGGGGGCGGCCGCATCAATGCTGGAGCTTCGAGGCCACGAAACGCCGGCGTTGAACGCCATTGGAATCATAGCGTCGATTGGCGAAACACTCGTAGGTGCTTCCATCGAGCTTCGAAAGGGTCCTGCCTTGAAGCCTCTGAAGTCAGGGAGAAGCGGATGGCTCACGCGTCTGGGCAGCCTGCTATCGGGGCCACTGCCGCTCGTTCTCCGCGTGCTTGCGCTAGGATCAAACCGCCGCCGTAGCGCGAGATTGCGCCGAGTGGCAGCCGTCTCGACCGTTGCGGGATCGATTCTTACGCGGTTTGCGTGGACGCAAGCAGGACGTATATCCGCGAAAGACCCGACGGTTCCTCTGAAGCTCGCCGGGAAGCCGCGGATTCAGCGTGCAGACGAATAGGTGGCCCAGCCGCCGACAAAACATGGAGTTGCCCCCCAAGCCTAGCATTCAGTCTGCACACCGAGACCTTTTCGCGTAGCTTCGATGATGATACGAAAGTGCGACATCCCTTCGGCGCAAGCAATTGGCCTCGCGCATCAGTGAGTTACCCGCGGAGTGGCGTCGGGCGAGCTAGGACAATTACACCTACATCTTCTAAAAGCTACAGGATTTACGGGATGGTTAAACAACGGCGCGCACCTAGACTTTGTAATGGGCTATCGCCACCGCGCAAGCAGGGTTCGCCTCTCGCGGAATCTCGTCGCGCGTCTTGTGGCCGTCAATTCAGACACAAAATGACAGGATGTTCTTCCGTGGGTCTGGGCATACAGACATTCCGGCTGTGCAGATCGCACCCATCAGTTTTCAAAAGAATATGGCAGAACATCCTGGCCGACGATTGCCTGGACATGGCTGCGGAAATGTCTTTCTATTTCGTGTTGTCGCTGTTCCCTTTTTTTCTAGTGCTGGCCGCGATCTTGGGATGGCTCCCTTCGACCACCGTCTGGCAATCCTTCGCGCACTGGATCACGGATTACCTGCCGCACCAATCCCGGCGAGTGGTTTTTTCGACGATCCTCGACCTGACGCGCGGCTACTCCGGCTTCTTATCCTTCGGACTCGTCGCCGCGCTTTGGAGTGCGTCTTCCGGCTTCGTCAGCTTGATGGAATCGCTGACGGTCGCGTATGGCGCACGGGACGTGCGCGGTTACTGGAAAAAACGAGCGATTGCTACCGGCGCGACGATCGTTTCGGCGCTTTTCTTTCTCTCAAGCTTCGGATTGCTGGCAATGGGTCACTGGGGCGCCGGTGAGATTTCATCGCGATTGAGCGGCATCTCGGCTTTTCAAATTCACTGGGGAATCGGCCGCTGGATCGCGACGCTGGCGATGATGGTCCTCGCGATAGACGCCATCAATTATTTTCTGCCGGGCATCAAGCGCCGCTGGCACTGGCTGACGTCTGGAACCGTTTTCGTCGTGATCACGCTCATTGCATCGACGTGGGCGCTAAATTTTTACGTCCGGCGGTTCGGCACATTTCCCCGAATTTACGGCGCTCTCGCCGGCTTCTTCATACTGCTTACCTGGATTTACATCGTGAATTTGATCATTCTGATCGGCGCCGAGGCCGATCAGGAGATGGAGCTACTCGCCCAACAAGGAGCGGGCGTGTGAGATGTCTGGCTACAGGCTTTGCCCATCGCGCATTCCCCGGCCGCCAGCCAGCCCCGGACAAACGGGTTGCGTGGCTTCTGTTATTTTGCCTCTGGGCGCTGCCGGCTCCTGCACGGCAGGCATCTCCCAACTCGTATGCCGGGTTCGAGGGAAGAACGGTCTCTAAAGTCGATCTCGCCGGCCAGCCAGCAATGAACGTGGACGCCTTCCGCAGTTTGATAAAGCAAAAAGAGGGCGCGCCTTTTTCAATGGCCGCGATCAAGGATAGCGTTCAAGCGCTGCAAGGTACGCGCTTGTTCTCGCAAGTTCAGGTCAGCATCGTGCCAGAACCTGCGGGCCTGAAAGTGCTCTTCATCCTCCAGCCGGCGTATTACGTCGGAATAGTCTTTTTTCCGGGAGCAACGAATGCGTTTCCGTATACGCGCTTGCTGCAGGCGGTAAACATTCCCGAACAGTCGCCCTACACGGAAGATCTGAAGACTCAGGGAAAAAAGGCGCTCGCCGGCTTCTTTCAGTCCAACGGATACTTCAACGCCAGCATCGAACCTCAGCTCCAGCGAGACGAAACCCATAGGATCGTGAACCTTGTTTTCAAATGCGAGCTTCGGAGGCGCGCGAAGATCGGCACACTTACCTTCGACGGCGTCTCGCCACAAGAAGCTTCGGACCTGCGAGAAGCCTTGCGCTCTTTGTGGGCAAGGCTTAAGCGAGCGTCTTTGAGGCCAGGCCAAACGTACAATCAGCAACGCATCTCGAAAGCAACCGACTTCATTCGCAGCCATTTGCGCGATCAGGGAAGGTTAGCCCCCGAGGTCCGCTTTCAGTCCCCGTACTACGATCGCCCCTCAAACCGCGCGAATCTGACGTTTCAGATAAGTCCTGGGCCGCGCGTTTCTGTTCGCGTGACTGGAACGCACGTTTCGAAACGCACGATCAAGCGCCTGGTTCCCATCTATGAAGAGGGTGCGGTTGACCTAGATCTCGTTGAAGAAGGACGCCGGAATTTCATCTCGTATTTCCAATCCAAGGGCTACTTCGACGTGAAAGTGCAGCCGCGCATGGACAAGCAACCGGATTCTTTCAGCGTTGTCTACCAAATCGACCGGGGCGCGCGGCATCGCGTGGAGGGCGTTTATTTCTCCGGAAATCGCTACTTTCAGGACAGCGATCTCGCATCGCATGTCTTTGTGAAAAAAGGCCGCTTTTTCTCACATGGCTCCTACAGTGATGATCTTGTGCGGAAGAGCGTCGATTCCCTCACTGCGCTCTATAAGGATGCCGGCTTTGCGACCGTCGCGGTCCACACAAAAGTGGATGATTACGAGCCCGAGGTGGACGTTACGTTTGAGATCTCGGAAGGAGCTCAAGATAAAGTCCAGAGCGTTCGAATCACAGGCAATCGTTCGCAGTCACTCACCAGTCTCCTGGCAGGACACGCGCGCCATCTCGCGCCTGGAAAGCCGTATTCGCAGCATCTATTGAACCTCGATCGAAACCAGATTCTGGCTAGCTATTTCAATCGAGGCTATCTGAACGCGCGGTTCCAATCCAGCGTCACGCCCACATCCGGCAATCCGCACCAGATGAACGTCGTCTATACGATTGATGAAGGTCCGCAGGCAAAAGCCAGCGATGTCGTGCTTTTGGGAGCACGCCACACGCACCCGGCCTTCATTCGCAGCGTCACGGCCGCGAATGTCCAGGCAGGCCAGCCCTTGAGCGAAGGCAAATTTCTTACGGCGGAAAACGACCTATACAATCTGGGCATCTTCGACTGGGCCAGCGTCAAGGCGCTCCGGCCGATCAGCAATCAAACCCAGGAGCAGGTCCTCATCAAGGTCCACGAATCAAAGCTGAATACGCTCGACTTTGGCGCGGGAATCGAGATCATACCGCGCAGCGGAAACATTCCCATAAATTCGGTCGTCGTGCCGGGGATTCCGCCTATCAGCCTCGGGAACAAATTTACCGCCAGCCAGAAAAGCTTCGTGGGACCGAGATTTTCATTCGATTACGCGCGCCACAACTTGCGCGGCCGGGCGGAGACCGCAACCATTGGAACCGTTCTGTCGAGGTTGGATCAACGAGGATTCTTCACCTACGCCGATCCGCGTTTGAGTGGCACCTCCTGGAGTTCGCTCTTGAGCGTTTCGGGCGAAAGGACGACTGAAAACCCGGTTTACACGGCGGAATTAGGGCAGGCGTCGCTGCAAATCGAAAAATTGCTCGACCGCAAACGCACGAAACATCTGATCGCTCGGTATAGCTTCGAACGGACGAATCTCTACAACATCATCATTCCGAACCTGGTGCTTCCCCAGGATCAGCACGTTCGCCTTTCGACGGTTTCCGCCGAGTACGTTCGTGACAGCCGCGACAAGCCGCTCGACGCGCACCATGGCGTGTATCAGACTTTCGATTTTGGTGTCACGCCCACCGCCTTCGGTTCCAGCAGCAACTTTGTGCGCTTCCTCGGACAAAGCGCCTTCTACGTTCCCGTCAAGCCGTGGCTCACCTGGGCGAACGACATTCGTCTGGGCCTGGCCAAGCCCTTTGCGGGAAGCTTCGTCCCGTTGAGCGAACGTTTTTTTTCCGGGGGCGCTGACTCGCTCCGCGGGTTTCCCATCAATGGCGCGGGGCCGCAGCGGGCTGTGCCAGTTTGCAGCGATCCCAAGAACCCCGCCACCTGCACGTTGATCAGCGTTCCGGTCGGAGGCAACATGCTATTTATTTTGAATTCGGAAGCACGGTTTCCGATCCCGCTTAAGAGCGGACTCGGCGGCGTGTTTTTTTATGACGGCGGCAACGTCTACAACAACATTAACCTCAAACAGTTTATGAACGATTATACGAACACCGTCGGCGCGGGCCTTCGGTACGACACGCCGGTGGGGCCGATTCGCTTCGACCTCGGTTACAGGCTGAATTCAATTCCCGGAATCAAGGCGACGCAGTATTTCGTCACATTGGGGCAGGCATTCTGACTTGCGTGCGCTTTAGGCGATGATCGTTGGCTCCCCCGGCAACTACAGTCGCATGGAAACGGTTGTTCACATGAAACCTAAAGTAAGAAAAGTAATCAGGTGGTTTCTGACCGTTGCAGCGGTCATCGTCGTTCTTGTCGTTGCCGCGGGCGCGATTATCGTCCATACCGCCGCATTTAACCGATTCGTACTCGCCAAGGTGATTCAAAAAGCAGACGAATCCACGGGAGGGCGTCTCGAAATTCAGAGCATGACAATTCATTGGACGCAATTGCGCGTCGATTTTTATAATTTCGTGCTGCACGGAACGGAAGGATCCTCCGAACCACCGCTATTGAGCGGAGAGCGCCTGGAAGTAGGTCTCAAGATTATTTCATTATTCCGCCGAAAGATCGGCCTCGAGGAAGTGATTCTCGACAAACCGGTCGCGGATTTCCGCGTTGATTCGCGGGGCCATTCGAATCTGCCTCAGCCGTCGAAAGCCGGTGCGCCTGTCGATGTCTTTAATTTGGCCATTCGGCATCTTGCCCTCGATTCCGGAAAACTCTACTACAACGACCAGCGGATTCCGCTGTCGGCACAGTTGCACGATTTCCAAGCGCAGGTCCGTTTCAACAGGCTGGCGAGTGAATACACAGGCCGCGTGGCTTACGATCGCGGGATGCTCGCGGCGAAAACGCTCGGGCCCATCGAGCACGGGGCGAACTTGGAGTTTTCCGCAAAGCGCTCGGGTTTTACGGCGGACCCGCTCGTGATAACGAGCGGCCGTTCGCGAATTAGCCTGCATGCGAAGGTGACAGACTATTCGCATCCCGATGTTCGAGGTTCCTATGACGCGGAGCTCTACGTTGGCGAACTTTCGCGCGTGTTGAAGGATCCGTCGCTTCCTGTGGGTGAATTCACTCTTGCTGGCACCGTGCAATATCAGAGCTTGCCGGGACAATCCTTCGTTGATTCCGCGCTTGTTGAGGGCAATCTGGCGAGCCCTGCGCTCACTGTGAAAACAAGCGCTGCCTCGGTGGATGCAAGTGAGATTCGGGCTGAATATTCGCTGGAAGGCGGCAATCTTCATGTGCGGAGTTTGACTGCGAATTTGCTGGGAGGGAGCCTTTCCGCGAGCTTTGATATGCGGCATATCGAAAACAATCCGGCTTCGCAACTGGATGCGTCTCTGCGCCGAATCTCGCTGACGGATGTAAGCCGCGCCGTGCCTTCCGGAGGCGTTACCAGGCCGCGGGTCGTTGGAAATATCAATGCGCGTGTGCGTGCTTCGTGGGCGAGCGGCTTTCAGAATCTAATGGCTCAATCGCATATCGTGGTTTCCGCGCCGGCAAGAGTTCTCTCAAGACCCGGCGATATTCCGCTAAACGGATTGCTTGATATCAACTATGACGGTCCCAGGGACACTGCGTCTCTTGGACGATCGTATCTTCAAACCGGGAATACTAAGGTTTCGTTGAGTGGAACTTTAAGCAAGAAGTCCAATCTTAACGTACAGGCGAGTACAACCGATGTGCAGGAGGTGCAATCCCTGGCGTCGTTATTTCGTAACTCCGGTGGCGTCCAGGCAAAAGGGCCTTCCTCCGCAGCCTATGAAGTTCACGGAGCCGCGCAATTTAATGGACAGATTCTCGGTTCGTTGAAAGACCCGGAAATTCAGGGTCAACTGCAGGCCACGAATATCGAAGTCGACGGAACTAAGTGGCGGTCGATTCACACGGACGTAAGCGCCAGTTCGTCCCTGTTGCAACTCAGTCAGGGTAGCCTTGCCAATGACCGGAAGGGCCAGATTACATTCGATGCCCGCGCCAGCCTGCGGTATTGGTCCTTCACGCCCACCAGCACGATATCGCTTCAGGCCGCGGCGACAAATATATCCGTGGCGAGTCTGGAGCGGTTGGGAAATATCCATTATCCGATAGCAGGAATGCTATCGGCGAAAATCGAGGCACACGGCTCCGAGCAGAATCCTTCAGGGCATGGATCGGTCCAACTCTCCCATGGCTCGGCATGGAATGAGCCCGTCACAAATCTCAGCATAACTTTTGAGACCCAGGGATCTTCCATCCGGTCGAATGCCGAACTCCAGATTCCAGCGGGGAGGGTTTCGGGAAACCTCACGTTTTTCCCGCAAACACACATGTACGACGCAAGTATCCGCACATCCGGATTGAAGTTGGACCAGATACAGAATCTGAAGAACCGCAACATGGATATCAGCGGCCTGCTGACTGCCACCGCGAGCGGCCGGGGAACGCTGCGCGAGCCACAATTAGATGCCAGCCTGCAGATCCCGCAACTCCAGATTCGCGGGCAAACGATCTCGCAGGTCAAAGCTCATCTCGCGGTAGCGCATCAGCATGCAGATCTCACTTTGAATTCGACCGTGAATGACGGCTTCGTGCAGGCCAAGGCAGGCGTCGACCTCACCGGTCAGCGCCTCGCAACTGCTTCCGTCGATGTTCGCGCGCTGCCGATCGGAGGATTGCTGGGCGACTATCTGCCCGGGCACCCGAGCGATTTGCAGGGAGAGACCGAGATTCACGCAACTTTGAAGGGCCCGCTGGCGAATCCAGCCCAGATCGCAGCTCACGTCGAAATTCCGACTTTGAATTTGAGTTACGACAACGCCCGGCTCTCGCTGGTTCGCCCGCTGCTCATGGATTACCGGGATGGCGCCATAACACTCGAACAGGCTGAGATGCAAGGGACAGGCACTCGCCTGGCTGCAACGGGCGTCATACCGATCAAGAGCACGGCGCCTTTGAATGTCAGGGTAAATGGAACCCTTGACCTAGGTGTATTGCAATCCGCGGTTTCGGGACTGAGATCGTCCGGCCGGCTCGACTTGAATATCTCGGCGAAAGGCGATCTTTCGCGTCCTGAAATGCAAGGCCAGGCTCGCATCGAGAACGCGACGTTTTTTGCGAATACGATTCCGGTGAGTCTGGAAGGCGTGAACGGCGAAATTCAGATCTCCGGAAATCGCATTGAAATCAGCAAGCTCAGTGGCGCGGCGGGCGGAGGAAGCGTGGCCGCGAGCGGCTATATGATTTACGGCGAGGATTCCAGTTTCAATCTTGCAGTCCAAACCAAATCCGTCCGCATTCGCTATCCGCAGGGGCTACGCTCCGTGTTGGACAGCAATCTCACGTTGACTGGCACGCCAAGTGATTCCGTTCTGAGCGGCCGAGTGCTCATCGATCGGCTATCCTTCACGCAACAATTTGATTTGGCGAATTTCATGGGGCAATTCACAGGCGAGTCCGCTCCGGCCATATCCTCTCCGTTCGAGCGGAACATGAAGTTGAGCGTGTCGGTGCAATCTGCCCACGGCCTGAACTTAGCCAGCAGCAAACTGAGCCTCGAGGGTGCAGCCAACGTGAACGTCACTGGAACGCTGGCAAATCCAGTGATTCTCGGACGGGCCTCGCTAAGCGGCGGCGAGATCTTCTTCCTGGGCAAGAGATACGAAGTCCAGAGCGGGACGATTGAATTCGCCAACCCGGTTCAGACCGAGCCGATAGTGAATCTTTACGTCAGCACGACCGTGGAACAGTACAAGATCACCTTGAACTTTATCGGGCCCATCGACCGGCTGAGAACGAATTACACTTCGGATCCGCCTCTTTCACCCTCCGATATCATCAACCTCATAGCATTCGGAAAGACGGCCACTGAGGCCTCGACCACAAATACACCTGCGTCTTTGGGCGCCGAATCCCTGCTGGCCAGCAGCGTGGGCAGCCAGGTGAGCGGGAAAGTGGAAAAGCTCACGGGCATCTCGCAAATCACGATCGATCCTCTCGCGAGCAACAGCGGGCAGAACCCCGGATCGCAAGTCGCGATTCAGGAGCGCGTGACGGGCAGTCTGCTGCTGACCTTTCGCACAGACGTCACTTCGACGCAAGGCGAGGCTGTCGAACTGCAATATCGCTTCAATCGCCGTATGTCGGTTGACGTGCTCCGCGATCAGAACGGCGGATACGGAGTAGATGTGCGCATTCATAAGGTCTTTTGATTCTTCGACGGCATGTGTTGCCTACAGCAAAGACCGCAATCATCTTATCGGCTGTCCGCCCGATGGATTGCGGAGCGCGTCCTTGGCAATCTCGTGGCGAGGTCGTGCCGGCGGAACTTGGAAAGACGAGGAAGTAGTACGCGATGGCAACTGGGTTTCGAGCCGCCAGCCGTCGAATATTCCGGCCTTCAATCGCGAGATGATTTCAGTGTTTTCGGATCGCCCGGCGCGGAGCGCGACCGCATGACATCGCAATCAGGCTCGCTTTTGTTCGCTACAAGCTTTCATTGCCGCACGTAAGTGATTCGCCCGATATAAACCGCACTCAGGAGACGCATATTCTTGGTTTGACTTTGCAATCTGGATCCGCTGGAGGACCAAATGGCAGAACCTAAAGCTGTGAGATACACCGACATCGTTCCCGCCAAAAAAACCGTGATTGGCAGCAAAGTGATCAACCAGCAGAATGAAGACCTCGGAAAGATCGAAGATATTGTGATCGACGCAGCTGCGGGTAGAATCACGTACGCCGTGCTTTCATTCGGGGGATTTCTTGGCATGGGCGACAAGTATTTTGCCATCCCATGGGACGCCCTGAGATTCAATCTTTCCGACAAGCACGCTATCTTGAACGTAGACAAGAAGATACTCGAGAGCGCTCCGGGTTTCGACAAGGATAGCTGGCCGAATATGGGAGACACCAAGTGGGGCACGCAAATTTACGAGCACTACGGATATAAGCCCTATTGGGAAGAGGGTCCAAGCCGCACGACAACGGATCGTTTCTAGCCTGTGCGGGCGTTCAATTTAACGGATCAATCTGCCGATAAAGAATGCGGCAGCAGCGGCTAACCCTCCGACAATCACCGTTTGGAAGCCGGCCCGCAACGGTCTTACGCCCGTATAGGCACCCTTAACAGCGCCAAAGACGAACAGAGCGAGCAAAGTTACCGCTATCGATACCAATAAAGCCTGGTGGAGGTGTCTCATCAGAATGTAGGGCGCAAGGGGGATGAGGCCTCCAACGACGTACGATACAGCTATGGTGGCTGCGCTTCGCCCAGCCCGATAGGCTACCGGTTGCTCGAGGCCCAGCTCGAAACGCATCATAAAATCGACCCACTTGCTTTGATCCTTGGTAATCGCGGCGACCACCGGCTCCATCTCCGCCGCGGAGAGGCCATATTCGCGGAATACCTTGGCGACTTCCTCGGTTTCGACATCGGGCAACTCGACGGTTTCTCGCATCTCCCGCTGCCGCTCCGACGCATAGTGCTCGGAATCTGTTTTCGCCGCGAGATAGCCGCCCAGGCCCATTGCAATGGACCCGGCCACAATTTCAGCCAAGCCTGCGGTGACCACGATGTTCGTGGAGACGATAGCGCCAGTCAGGCCAGCGGCGAGAGCGAATGGAACCGTGAGCCCGTCCGACATCCCGATGACGATGTCGCGAACGGCTGCATTCGCGGTAAAGTGCTTCTCTACGTGTTCGACGGTTGGCATTCGTCGTCCTCCGCGCCTGGAAATTTCAGCAAACCGCTCCACCGCTCCCGGGCAAGCGTATAATTATGGGGCAGGAACCGAAATTGAGGAGGTAGATAATAATGACGCAAACTTCAGGACAAGGAGCTGCTCCCCAGATGACGTACACTTTGCCGCCGCTGCCGTATTCCTTCGACGCGCTCGAGCCATACATTGACGCGAAGACCATGGAAATCCATCACGACAAGCATCATGGCGCTTACGTAACCAACCTCAACAAGGCGCTCGATGGTCACGCCGGCCTGCAGAACCTCCCGGTCGAGGAATTGCTCGCACAGATCAACAAGGTACCGGAAAACATTCGCACGGCCGTGCGAAATAATGGCGGCGGCCACATGAACCATTCCATGTTCTGGAAGATTATGAAAAAGGGCGGAGGCGCCGAACCACAGGGCGAGCTTTCCAGTGCGATTAATTCCGCATTTGGGAGCTTTGCCGATTTCAAAACCAAGTTCAATCAGGCCGCCACCACTCGATTCGGCTCCGGTTGGGCGTGGCTGTTATTGCGGGACGGCAAGCTGACGGTTGAATCCACGGCCAATCAAGACAACCCGATTATGGACGGCGGCAAGGCCATCTTCGGTCTCGACGTCTGGGAACATGCCTACTACTTGAAATATCAAAACAGGCGTCCAGAATACATCGAAGCGTTCTGGAACGTCGTCAATTGGCCGCAGGTTGCCGAAAATTTTGCCAGCGCGAAAAAATAACCTGCGAACGGCCTGCGTTTGCGGAATCAGCTTTTGGTCCGAGTCTTGACGGGGAGTTTCTGCCAAGTTCTTTAGTGTAGAGGTGGAAATCCCCGGCCTCGACTCCCCCATGGATATCCCCTCGGCGGTCTCGATCACAGGCCCGGAAACAATCGGTGTTCGAGGGCGAGGATCCCAATCGCCAGCAGCGTTGTAATCAGTGTGATGACGATTCCCACCTTTGCAAACCGCCAGAAGGATATCCGCACTTTCTTTCCGGCCTGTTGCAACACGATCAGATTGGCAACGGAACTAATCGGCGTCGCATTTCCGGCAAGCGTGCTGGTGCTTGCCACTGCCAGCCAAATATAGTGGCTGTTCGGAAACGAAGTCACCAGCGGCCGGAACAGCAGGACTGCCGGCACGTTGCTCACCAGGTTCGAAAGAATCAGCATGACCCCGCTTACGGCAAATAATTGCGACGTCATATGGCCTTCGAGGCCGGAATGAAAGTGGTCGATAACGTGGGATACCGCTCCCGAAGCCTGGAATCCCGCGACCACGACAAAGAGTGACGCAAAAAAGAGCAGCAATTCCCAATCAAGCCTTTGATAAATGTTTTCGGCCTTCACGCGGCCGATCACGAGTATGAACGCTCCGACGGCAATCGCCACCAGCGGAAACGAATAGCCGAAAACCCAAAGCACCAGGACTAGCGAGGCGGCCAGCGCGCATTTAGTCAGCAGCGTGCGGTCGAGCTTCACGATAAGGTCCGGCGACCGGTGTATGAGGACGTGGTGCAGAATCTCGCGGCGAAAAAACAGCGTGAGAACCGCCACATTTATGGCGAGCCCAATCAGCGCGACCGGTGCAAGATGTGCGAGAAAGCCTAGAAACGAAAAATGCGCGGAAATACCCACGAGGGCATTTTGCGGGTTCCCGGTCACGGACATCACCGAGCCAACGTTCGCGGAGGTTGCCAGTGCAATCAAGTACGGCAACGGCGGAATTTCGAGACGTTCCGCCATTACCAGCACGATCGGCGTGAAGGCAAGGCAAATCGTATCGTTCACGAAAAATGCCGAAAGGATCCCGGCAGTGAACACAACCAGAACCATGAGCTGAAATCGCGTGCGCGCCACGCGAGCCACGTGTACCGCAATCCAATCGAAAAACCCAGAGACCTGAAAGTGCGCGACGAGGATCATGATTCCGAGCAGGAATATGAGCGTGTTCCAATCGATCGTTTGGTACGCTTCGGTCAGCGCTACCACCCCGAATAGCACCATCGCTACCGCGCCGCAGAATGCCGCTGCGGTCCGGTCCAGATGGCTCCCCCGGCCGCTCTCCACCGCAATGAGAACGTACGTAACGAGAAAAATCGCGATGGGAACCCAGTGGTTCTGCGCCAATGAGAACGTGAGAAGATGCATGTTCGACTTAAGCCCCGGCCCTCGGCTCTAGAAAATGGAGCTTAACCCGTGCGCGTCGCCGGAACAACCGGCGCATTCGTTGCTTCGCGCGGTAGGCGCCGGTACTGCAATTGCCGCGCAAGAGAAGACGCCGGCTCTTCAGCAATCGTGGGGCCACATGCATCATCGGATTCGTTGTCAGGAGGATGCGATATTTCCCTTTTCGCGGCGTCCGCTCTTGACGCCTGCCGCAAAATCTGTAAACTGCGGTTTTCTGGCATGGCTACGCAATCCAATCCGCTCCAAGAGCCTCAGCGGGACTTCGAGTTCCCGCAGCGCGAGGCCGCTTTCTTCTATGGTTTGTTTCTGCGTGGCCATTCGGCGGAAGAGCTTCGGCGGGATATTGAGGTCTCTCCCGCCGTGCTTGCAAAATGGGACCGCGAAACCGAGCGCGAGCCCGGTCTGCGCTTCCTCCTCGAGCAGGTTGTCCGGTACCGCCAGCATGTCCTCGCCATTTTCGAAAACTTGGTCGGCCACGACTCCGCGACACAAAGGCTGCAGTAATCTTCGATCTGCGCATAGAAGTAATACCTCAAGTCGACTCCAGTTCCGGATTTGACAATACAACGGATCAACTGAAGAGCGTCTCGCCAGGAGGGGATAAAGAGAAGCCGAAATTCTGAACCTCATTGACAGCGCGTAAGTTGCTGAGAGTATTAAACGTAAAAAGCACGAGAAAGGGTGAATTCGTCAAGGTGAGGTATACGGGTACGCGGGGAGTCGGAATTCTGGCCGACCTGCCTCATAGTACGTAACTTGTCGATATCATTAAACGCGAAAAGCGCCAAAAACAGCACATCCGCCGAAGTTAGGTGCACGGCGGGTACACGGAAACGAATCTGAGTTGGCCCTCCCTTCTGTCAGTGGGGCGAATTTTGATAGGACAAATGAGTCGACTCTAAGTGCGAAACGCCAGGCGACTGGCCACCAACTCGGCGGCGGAATGTCCCCAGTGACCAGACGCGAGCTTTGTGAAACCATGTCGGCCAAGAAAATCAGTCGCGACAGTGTTTCTTGCCGTCGGATTGAACTCTGCTGTCACCCGGTCTCCCCCCCGAGCCAATACCTCGGAGGCCAGATCGGCCAAGAAGCAGGTTTCCACACCCCGCCCCAAGACCCGGCAACTTAGGAGAAAGGCCAGCATGTGCCAGCCGTGATCCCGGCGTTCCAGAATGCCCACGCAGGTAAGGCCGTAGTCTCCAAACTTATCTCTTACGACGGCACCCCTGACAATGTAGTTGGCCGACCGGGCCATCGCACGAACCTGTTCCTGTGTCAGGCGGACACCCGTCAAGTTAAACTGATTGGTCTTGTTAATGAGCTGGGTGACGCGGGGGAGGTTATCAGCACTGGCGTGAAGGGTGTCCACCCGCAAATCGAGGCTTGCGATGAACTCGGCTAGGGGAAGGGATTGCCGTAATTCAGAGCGTTTGGCCTCGACCGTGTGCCGTTCGATTCGCAAACGGTCATCATTCGTGATCTGAAGCTTGTCAAACGGCATGGCGCGCCGCACAGTGGAAATAATGAGTTCTGGGGCGGAAGGCACTTGAATGCACGGGACTTTAGGATGCCCGGCAAGCACTTCGGCAATCTCGTATGCGCTGTCGTCCAAAAATACGAGCGCATCCGTGCCAATATTGAGTTGTCTTGCGATATCGGTTAGTTGTTCGCTCTTCGGTCGCCAGTCGACCGCCCAGGCCGAAATGTCGCTTTCCCTCAACTCCATGGCCCGGTGGTCACGGAAAACCTGCCGAACATCGTCGAGATCATTCTTACTGCACACTGCGAGGTAGACACCCTGCCGGCGCCAAAGGAGCAACAATCTTTGGAAGTCGCGATAGGCCGAGCCGGGAAACTCATCGCCGAGTTGAATGCCCTTCAGACTGTCTTCGCCTATGATGCCGCCCCAGAGGGTGTTGTCACAATCGATCACGGCGCACTTCGCCGAAGGGCGGCGAGTCGCGGATATGAGGCGTGCTGCATGGCTGCCAAGTTCAAAAAAGAATTGTTCTGAAAACGGCTGGCGGTATAAATACCAGGGTAAATGTTTCAATCCCAGATTGTCTCGGTAAAGAAAATCCACCGCGTCTCCTTGTGCAAGAATTGTATCAAATCCACCTCCATAATAATTTGGCTATTCGGCTTAGTCCTCGAGCAAAACGATGCCTTGCTCCACAAGAAATCGCGATTTTGTGTTTGAACCGCCAATTGCTGTGGCAGGCTGAAGCTTTTCTCGCCGCGGATTCTCGAAGATGCGAACAAGGAGATAACCGCCTTCAGTCGGCGCTCCGCTGTCAGTTTTGGGCGTTCGAGTTTGTGCAGACCTGCAATGCTGCCGCTTCCGACCGAGCCCAGGAGCGAAGAAAATAACCAACCGGAAACTCCTGTGGAGACGTGTTATGCCGCCCCATCCATTGCCAATTCTTTTTCCCGTAGCCGGCGTCTGATGTCTCCGGATACAAGTAATCAGCGCCCACGAATGGATCGTCTCCGTATGAGGGTGAATCAGAAGGCGTCGAGAATTCGGTTGGATAACCGCCGCGCAGTAGCGCATTTATTCCTGAAACGATCGGATTCGGAATCCGAAGATACGAG
The DNA here is from genome assembly GCA_050747005.1 of Candidatus Acidiferrales bacterium. GTDB lineage: Bacteria > Acidobacteriota > Terriglobia > Acidiferrales > UBA7541 > Palsa-295. The sequence goes on along the minus strand of JBOGNE010000066.1, from coordinate 2,156 downwards.
CGGAACGTATCGAGTTGGCTTGAAAGAATAGGAGCGGGTATTCCCATCGCCTTTGTAAGTCCGAATTGGCCGGCGATATGCAGCATTTCGGGGAAAAATCCAGCCTCCAATGTAGTCTCCGGCGCGGTGGGATCTGTATCATATGAATCCCAAATGCTGCCTTCGGGCGCGGCGGACCGGTTCGACCAAGGGAAAATATCCGGATGCCCGCGGAGCAAGAGCAGACCATCCGGATTCATCCCGATGTTATGGACTATCTGGTGTTGCAACAAGCCCCGAGCCAATGCCAGTTCTTTCGAGTCATTCCCCAATTCAAACAATAGCATCCGCAAACTAATCTCCACCCATACATAATCGGACTCCGCGCTGAGTCCAGCGACGCCGCTTGGCATCCAAATGGCGTTGCGGAGAATGTATCCACCCCCTCCGTCGGGGACGTACAGATCTTCGTAACTGGCGGCGACTTGAAGCACGTTGGTTCGCCAGGAAGTAACTAAGCCGGCATCTACGGCCTTGGGATTTTGCTTTGCCACGAGAAGAAAACGTGCAAACGGCAAGAGAATTCCGCCCGTTTGTTCGGCGCCCCAAATTGTAGTCAACGGAGTTCCAAGATTGTAAGACCCGGGCGCCGGTAAGCCTATACCGCTAGGTTTGATGCGGTAAATCGATTGTCCGGCAACCAGAGGCTTTGAAGCGATGGTATTGAGGTCCGCAATGGAGTGGACGTCGTCGGTCTCGAGGTTGCTTCCAAACGCCAGCCAATCGAATTGCAGGCTTCCATCAGATTGCGCAGTAATCTGCAGAGTGGTTGGCCCTAACCCGTTTGTCGGATTAAGGCTCTGCGCGTACAAGGCAGCGGCACCGGTAATTGTGGGCACGGTAATGGACGTGCCAAAAGTCGACAGGGAAGTGGGCCAGCCAATCGCGGTGATCGTCGGCACGACGCGGGATGGCAGCAGCCCGGGGCCTGGCGCGCTCGGATCCGCGATATCAAGTACCTGCGCCGTCTGGAGCTGATTCATCACCGACGTTCCGGTCTCTTCAAACGCCTGAAGGTACTTGGGATTGTGGGTTGCCTCGAACGCCGTAATTAACGATTCCAAGTAGTAGCGGGTATCCCATATGATTACGCCGTCCAAATTGTCAGTCGGATGGCGAGTCGGCTCGTCTAGAAATTCCGATGTGAACTGATCGTAGTTCTTGAGGGTTGTATGCGAGAGCGAGGAGCAATCGACGACGGCCACGGGGTCTTGGGGCAGCGGGCCGGCACATCCTGTGAGGAACCACGAAAACAGAATAGACGCAAACAGAGATCCGCACATTTTCATTCGACGCGTCCTCCCCAAAGACCGAATCTGACAAAACCAGATCCGATCTTGTTGTTACCAATCGGAGCGGAATTCTAACCGCTCTCGGTTCGCAGCGCAACCAAACGTATCGCACCAAACGCATCGCGTCATCTAAAATGTAACCGAAGAAGGCTATGAGTAAATGGATCAACGCGAAGGCAAAAAGTATGCGGCAAGCCCCGCCAGAGATCATCAGCGTTGCTAAAGAGCTGGCGGCGTTCAACAAAGAGAAGGCAGTCAACTATCTCAGCTGCCAGCCTGCCATGCGAATGGCAAAACGCTCTGCAAGTCGTGCGAGCAAAAAAGGAAGGCGCGAAAGAAATGCAATATATGCTAGAGCACCGCGGAGCAATGGACGGCCTTACAGCCTGACCACGGATCGGTCATTGTAATTCCCCATGAGTACAACAGGACGCATGAGCACGTCATCGTAGGCAAGCAGGATGTTGGGGGGAATTAGAAGCCGAAGGTACTCCGAATTTCACTCAACACGAACATTAGAGAGGGGGATGTATTGTATGTCGAGCGTGAAAATCGAGGGTCGAAAAACGATGAAGGGAAGGAGCAAGTAATGAATTCCATGATGTACCGCCCCTCTTGAAAAGTCGTCTGTAATATGTTGAAATAAAGACAGTTCCCCGGTAGCTCAACGGCAGAGCATTCGGCTGTTAACCGAAGGGTTGCTAGTTCGAATCTAGCCCGGGGAGCCAACTTAATTTTCAATCCCTCAATCAGTTACGCGACTTTCTTCAACTTCGATTTTTGGTGTTTTGGTAGCCCAAGTAGCCCAATTGAAATTTCTAACGC
>JBOGNE010000065.1:0-79976 GCA_050747005.1 Candidatus Acidiferrales bacterium | reverse complement strand
CTTAGGCAAGTGCTCAGTACGCTCACTCGTTGCAGTTCCTTCTGACTCAACGGAAAGGTCTCCTGTCTCATAGGGTGACATTTTCACGTTGCCGTTCAGGGGTGACAGAATTATGGAGCTAAGACATACCATTGATGGGCAGTGGCGTAGCTGGGGTTCAACTCGATGGCTCGCCGATATTCTTTCTCGGCTGTTTGCCAGTCCCAGTCGTAATTTTGGACGATTAAGGCCAGCGCCGTGTGGGCTTCGGGCAAGTTGTCGTCAAGTTCGAGAGCGCGCAGCGCGGCGGCGCGCGCCTTCGATATGAAGTCGGCTTGCGGAGTCAAGCTGTAGCCGCCGATCAGGTCGTAGGAATTGGCAAGTCCGGCATAGGCCGGGGCGTAGTTCGCGTCTTTGGCAATGGACTGCTGAAAATATTCGATGGCCTGCTGAAACCCGGGTACGGTCCTCTTGTTCCAGAAGTACAAACCCTTCAAGTACAGGTCATACGCCTCGTATGAGGCGGGAGATGGCACGGCGGGGCGGGCCACGGCGATGCGACGATGCTTGTCGCCCAAGGTGATCTGAATTTCATCGGCGATTTCTCGCGCTATCTCTTCCTGCAGAGCCAACAAGCTGCTCAGTTGGCGGTCATACTGGCGCGCCCAGACGTGGGTCTGGTCTTTCATTTGAATCAGCTGGGCGCTAATTCTCACCTTTTCCGAATCGCGCCGGACGCTGCCCTCCAGCACGTACTGCACGCCCAATTCACGGCCGATCTGGTCCATTCGTTCCTGCGTGTGCTTGTAGGGCATGACCGAGGTGCGCGCGATCACCCCCATGTGGTCCGGGTCCAGACGGCCGAGCTGTGAGATCATTTCTTCCGTCAATCCGTCGCTGAAATAATCTTGTCCGGCATCTCCCGTCAGATTCTCAAAAGGAAGGACGGCCAGCATCAATCGCCCATTCGCCGGCGTGAATCGGGATGACGGCCGGGTCCGCGGCCACTTCGCGACCGCGACTATTCCGAGAATTGCTAGCGTGCAAATGCCCAGCGCCGCCTTCCATCGCCACTTTCCCGGCGTAGTTGGTTCTGCCGTCGCTCTCCGGCTTTGTGTGTCCGAGCTCTCGCGAACGACTGTTTCTTCTCCGATAGCGGCGATGCTTGCCGCCCCATTCGTGGACTCAGTCTCGATGGGCACAATGAGGCGATACCCTAGTTTGGGCAAAGTTTCGATATATCGTGGCTCGATCGCCGAGTCGCTCAACGCCCCTCGCAACTCTTTGATTGCCGTATTCAGTCCGTGTTCGAAATCGACAAAGGTGTTGGAAGCCCACACGTATTCCCGCAACTCATCCCGCGTCACGGCCTCCCCGCCTCGCTCCAATAACACCACGAGCACCTGGTAGGGCTGCGGCCGCAGTTTCACCCGGATCCCGTGTTTGTAGAGTTCCCGCGCGCCGGTGCGCAGTTCAAACGGACCGAATCGATATTTTCCCATTCGCATCGGCGTCGGATAATCCGGGGGAGCGTGCTAAAGTATTCTGCTTTTCCTTCTTCCCACGCAATCTAAATTTTCTGGGATCAGCCACTTGAACCTTCACCTCAATTTCACCTATTCCTCACCTCGCTTCCATTGACCTTCGTCGGTATATCTGCGATTTCATGTCCTCATTCTCGACCGTGAAGATACAAGAAATGTTTTCGTCAACGAGGCCTGCGATGATCCAGCGGGTAGTGGGAAATAGTGTTGGGGAGGGAGAATTCGAGCGAACGCGTGTCTCGCTAGATTGTGAATCCAAGTCCTCATGCCAGCAGTAGGTTACGAGGGCATCTTTTTGAAGGGAGAGAGCACTATGGCTACTTCGCCTAATGCGGCACTAGACATGGATAAGCTGAACGCCTTTATCGGACAGTTCGTCGGCGATCTTGGCGCCGCCGTACACGCTGGGATGGTTGTAATCGGAGAAAAACTCGGGTTGTACAAGGCGCTTGCCGCCGAGCCGATGAATTCGGCCCAACTCGCCGCCAAGACCAAAACGAATGAGCGGTACGTGCGGGAGTGGCTGGCCTCGCAAGCGGCGGGGGGCTACGTCACCTACGATGAGAAGACGAATAAGTTCAGCATGAGCCAGGAACAGGCTTTTGCGCTTGCGAACGAAGACAGCCCGGCGTACCTGCCGGGAGCATTCGAGCTCGCCCTGGGATCGCTGGCCGCGGTTCCGCGAATCGCCGAGTCCTTTCGCAGCGGCGCCGGAATGGGCTGGCACGAGCATGATGACGGCGTCTTTCATGGATGCGAGAAGTTCTTTCGTCCAGGTTATGCCGCCAACCTCGTGAGCTCGTGGATTCCCGCCCTGCAGGGCGTGAAAGAGAAGCTGGAGGCAGGAGCGCGAGTGGCCGACGTGGGCTGCGGGAAGGGCGCATCCACATTGTTGATGGCGAAAGCATTCCCTAAATCTCGATTTTTCGGATTCGACTACCACGACAAATCGATCGAAGGAGCTCGCGATTCCGCCAAGCGTCAAGGTCTCGGCGACCGCATCACGTTTGAGGTGGCAAAGGCCAAGGAATATCCGGGAAAGGACTACGACTTCGTGGCAGTTTTCGACTGTTTACATGATATGGGCGATCCCGTGGGGGCTGCCACGCACGTTCGGCAGTCACTCGCCAAAGATGGCACCTGGATGATCGTGGAACCATTTGCGAATGATGACTTGAAGAACAATCTGAATCCCGTGGGCCGAGTCTACTATTCATTCTCGGCGCTGCTGTGTACGCCGTCCTCCCGATCACAGGAGGTGGGACTCTGCCTGGGTGCGCAGGCTGGCGAGGCACGCATCCGACACGTGGTGACCTCGGCGGGTTTCACCCGCTTCCGGAGAGCCACTGAAACACCTTTCAACATAGTTTACGAAGCTCGGCCGTGAGCGTGGAGAATTTGGCCCCGGAAGGAACGGAACATGACAAGCACAGTTGTGACCTGCAAGAAAATCGTGAAGCGGGGGCTGTTCACGCCGGCGATAATGTGCGCAATCGCCGCAACGCTAGTGGCCGCTTCCATCCCCAACCTATTTCCATTTCGCGATCCGGCCGGAGCTGTCGCCACATTCACTCCCGCGGATTCGTTTGACGAGAACGGCGCGTTTTTTCAGAGCCTCGGCACGAATGGCCGCACATGCGCGACTTGCCACGTCGTCAGCAATGCGATGGGGTTGAGCGCAAGGCATGCAGAGCGCGTGTTCGAGCGCACCCAAGGAAACGATCCGTTGTTTTCCGCCGTTGACGGCGCCGTTTGTCCCACGGCGGCACCAGCTGAGAAACTCAACTTCAGTTTGCTACGCCACTACGGTCTGATCCGCATTGGTTTGCAGGTTCCTGAAAATCCGCAGTTCACCATCACGGCGGTTCACGACACTTACGGCTGCGCGCTCGTTACCGATCCTTCGACTGGAGTGGAAACGGCTTCGGTCTACCGGCGTCCGCTGCCCGGAACAAACCTGGGATTTTTAAGCTCGGTGATGTGGGATGGCCGCGAGACGGTTGCGCCGCTCAACAGTTCATCGACGTTCGCCGCCAACTTGATCACCGATTTGAAACATCAGGCGCTAGATGCAACGTTGGGCCACGCGCAAGCCTCCATGCCTCCGGCCGATGCGCAACTTGCGGAGATGGTCAATTTCGAGTTGTCGCTCAATTCGGCGCAAATTTTCAGTTTCCGCGCGGGCGACCTGGCCGATGATGGCGCGCACGGAGGCCCTCGCTTCCTCTCGCATGTTCCGTTCTCCCCAGGGATCAATGACGCCTTCAGCTCGGGTTTCGATCCGAACGCGTTTACGCTGTATTCGAAATGGCTCTCCTCGGGCTATCCAGAACGCCAGGCCATCGCTCGTGGCGAACAGATTTTCAATACGCATCAACTAACCATTCAGAATGTGCGAGGACTTCCCGACATGACGGGGACCTGCACGACGTGCCACGATGCGCCTAACGTGGGAGATCACTCGCTCGCCGTACCACTTGAGATTGGCACGAGCCGCTCGGCTCGATTCGAAACGGATCCCACGATTCAAGAAGCAGTCAGCCAGCTTTCCATGCCCGACCTGCCCATCTTCCAGATTGTTTGCGAGCAGGGGCCGGACTCCGGCGAAATTACCTACACCTCCGATCCTGGCAAAGCGCTGCTGACCGGTCTATGCACCGATGTTGGCAGAGGCAAGGGCCTGATTCTGCGCGGCCTCGCGGCACGCGCGCCTTACTTTCACAACGGCTCCGCGGCGACGCTCGATGAAGTCGTCGATTTTTACGACGTTCGCTTCCACATGCTCCTGACACCGGAGGAAAAACTCGACCTGGTTGCATTCTTGAAGTCCTTGTAATGAAGAGAGCAAGTGATCGAGCGGCTTGCACGCGGCTGCCGCTCGTAGCAAGCAAAAGACCGGCACGATCGTTAGAGGATTCTTCTGGCCGATACATATCCAAGCACGGAGGCACGAAGATGTAACGCAACATGTACCCTACGTTCGCATTGATCGGACTGTTGTGCGGCGCGGCCCTGCTCTTCACGACTCGTGCTCAGACGGCTTCTTCTCGAAAAAATGCATTCACGCCTGATGCCATTCCATATGGTCCAGCACCGGCATTCATGGCTGCGGCCGCGCAGCTTGCAGTGCTTTGAGGCGAGCAAGATGGCGGCTTTCCCGGCCGGCAGTTTCGCTTATCTCGATCGGAGCATGCATCATTACGCGATGGCGAGCGGAGAGGTCGTGGTCCAGGTCACGGCGTGTCTCCTTTGCAGTTCAACTGCGTCAATCCTAACGATGATCCCAGTCAGCGCTAGCCCAAAATAATCATGCTCCGCTTCCGATCGGCCGTTTGTGTGCTGCTTCCAACGCTCCGCTGTGTCGCGAGTCATATCCGCTCGTTGCAACCGGGTCATTTGTTCGACGTTCAATCCACGGATCAGCATACGGTGAAGCCTTGGTTTGATGGCAGACTGGACTTCGCACCGCCGGTGATCGACCTCAAGGATCAGGGTTTCCCGCTCGTCGGAGGGCGCCTGGACTATATCAATCATGGCGACGCGGCTGCGCTTGTCTACCAGCGGCAGAAGCATTTGATCAACGTGTTTGTCTGGCCCGAGGAATCGAAACCCGCGAAACTGTCGGGAATTCTGACCATCCAAGGTTACAACTTGGTTTCTAGCGGCGCGGAGACATGAATTTCTGCGCTACGTCCGATCTTAATGTCGCCGAGCTTCGCCAGTTCGTCCAACTGCTCCAAAAATAAGGGTCATCACCTAGAGGCAGGCCGAGAACGAAACTTGGCCGCATTTCAGGGGAGAAGGAAAAGTGCCGTGGGATTGACCGCACAGATCAAGTTCTGAATCTTTGGCTACTGGGGAATAGACTGGCTGGGCCGGAACGGCGGTTAGGAAACGAAGGAGCAACCGACGCGGGCGCGGCCATTTTCAAGCGCGACCGTGTAAGTTCGTTTCAGACTCACACGGACTGGCGGGAGAATCGGCACATGCAGGACGGCGCTGAAGACGCCCGGCAGTTCGGCAGGCTTATCCAGAAGCAGCGCAACACCTCCGTAGCTCAAATCAATCACGGAAGCAGTCGTGCGCGCAGCCTCATTGAGGACGGCATAGGCTTTCGTGCCGGAAAGCGAAACGCGTTCCCATTTGCGTTGCTCTCGATGGGGCGCGGGAGTTGATTTCGCCCCGGAATTAGGCGGTGACGATAGCATTGTCCCGGGCGGACGTTCTGGAGAAGGCGGCTCCGGCTCCGCCGCCAAAGGCTTGGGCTTGGGAACTTCCTGCGGCGCAGGCTCAGGGGTGGAAGCCGCGTGACGCTCGGGAGCCTCGCGCTGGTGCTGCGTCTCGATCGGAATCACGCGGGAGGGTGCGCGGCCTGCATGCTTCAATTGATAGAGACGCTCGTCCGCCTTCCGCATCAATACGTTCTTTGAATCGCCATCATCGCTGCATACCGCAATCCCAAAATCGATGGTGACGCCGATGCCCAGTTTCAGCGGCCGAATTTCGCCTTCGTACTGACTCCGCACGCGGCGGCAGAGAGTGAGCGCCTGCTCGGGATCGGTCTGCGGGAGAAGAAGCGCAAATTCATCTCCGCCGATGCGAAATGCGAAATCGGAAGCGCGAAGAGTCTTGCGCAGAGTGGTCGCGGCGAGTTGCAACACCTGATCGCCCTGCATGTGGCCAAAGCGATCGTTCACTTCCTTGAGCTTGTGCAGGTCCAGAAGAACGACGGCAAGGTGATGAACGTATCGTTTCGCGCGGTTCAATTCCTTTTCGCAATACTCATCGAAAAGGCGGCGGTTGTAGAGTCCCGTCAGCGCATCCGTTGCCGCGTTTACTTGCAGCTTCTTGTATTCCTCGTATTCCATCATTACGGGAACGCGCAGAAAGTTGGCCGAAGCGAGAACGTCCACGAGCGCGGTCTTCAACGAAACTCGCCGGCCCAGGCTTTCGGTCAATTCCGTGCGACGAAGAAGGATTCGTTCCCAGTATTCGTTGCTCTTCGCTTCGCTGAGATCGATTTGCGCAATCGTGCGGAAGAGCTGGCGGAGAAATTGTCCGCGCACCGACTCATCGACTCCTCCCAGAGTCTCCGCAAGGAGATCAAGAAAAGAATCGTCGGCCGATGGCTGTGACTGCAAGTCGTCGCTGGGCTGGGGCATTAAGCCGAATCCGATACACTTCAAGTGCGCCCTGTTGCCAGGGACACTGCGGGGCAGTGCTTGATAACTAGCACGGGGCAGTCCATTCGCCCGCAAGAATCCAGTCGGAGAAGTAGCTGGTAAGTCACTGCCGATGCGAGGATTACACGCGAGCCGAAAAGACGTCAAGGCGAAAGCGCGACATCAAAACAGTCATGGAACGAAAAACGATTCCACTTTTTGCCTAGCAGTTACAGCACCGCCGGGCGAATACACGGGGCTGACTCATCCAATGGGCTTCAGGAACTCAACTCCCACCAAATGCACATCTCCCGCTTCCTGCTGTCGCTTAACCCTGGCCTGGATCGGCGCCATCCCAGCGGGAACTAAACCCGAGGATGTAATCGAGGGTGCCGGAATAGTGAGTGTGACAATTTCGTTTAGCGTCAGAGGACGTGGACAGGTTATGAATGCACCTAAGCCGCTTATATCCAGCGTCTTCGCGAGGTCCACGAACTGCTCGCCGTAAGCGTCATTGCCTCGGACAAACAGTGGAACCTGCAGACGGATTCGGGCCGATCGGCGGCGCTCTTCATACACGGTTGTTCCGCCCGTTTTCGGGTGCATAATATTTTCTCGCGCAGTCATCTGGTACCCCAGTTTTAGTACCGAAATGAACCGCAATTTCGATGCAACTCGTCGCCTTTGCCGGATGTTTCTGTAAAGCTATTATATACAGATAGATACAGGAAACTTAAGCCGTTGTGAGGTATCCAAGAGTTGTTAAAATGGGTAAATTAACTCCTGTTCTTTTCCACGATTGTGCAAAGTAGGACGCATTTACCATTGACACTATTTGCCCCCGTTTGCGAGCATACAACTTCCGGAGCGCAAACCCCTTAGACGCGCAGCGCCAGTTCCGCAGGGGGTATTTTCAGTTGTGCGCGGTGCAGTTTTGGAGCGATGTTGACCAAGAGCTTAACGATCGAACAACAGGCGAGCAGCCAAGCGGGTCTTCAGGCGGTTGCGAGCCTATTGGACGCCCTGGATCGGCCGTTGCTGGTCTCGGACCGTCGTGGGCATCTGTTGTTCACCAATCTCCACGCACAAGACCACCTCAACAGCATGGCGGTGAACCCCAAGGCCGACGCCAATCTCTTCAGCGACATCCTGCGCGCCGATCGCAAAACGATTCTCAGCCAGCTCGAGAGCGGCGAAACGGAAGTCAGCCATCCGATCGAATATGAGGCTGAGAAGTATCGAGCGCGAGTTCGCTGGCTGCCGGAGCCTGATTGGCTGGTGGTGTATCTCGAGCCGGTAGCCGCGGAAGCCGGTCCGGACGAAGCGGAGATGCGCCAGACGGTGCAGGAATTGATGCAGGAGCGGGAGATTACCTACCGGAATCTGCTGGCCGCGTATCTTCGTTTGCAAGAAGTGAACCGGCAGAAAACGGTTTTTCTTGCGTCGGCAGCGCACGAATTGAAAACGCCGCTCGCGGTGATGAAAGGCTACTACGACCTTTTGTTATCCGGTTCGCTGGGGAAAATCGGAGAGCGCCAGCGTGATATTTTGCAGGAGTCGAAGGAAAGCTGCGACCGGCTCGTCCGGCTGGTTTCCATGTTCTTGAATTATTCGGCGCTCGAAAGCGGAAAACTCGTGTTGCAATTGCGCGAGAACGACCTCCGCGATTGCGTCAACGACATCACGTGCCGCTGGCAGGATGCGTTCAAGCGCGCAACGGTGCGCCTGGAAATCAAGCTGCATCCGGAGCTGCCTGCCTTCAAATTCGATTACCAGAAGGTTCAGCAGTGCGTTGCGAATCTTCTCGACAATGCGCTGAAGCACACGCCGGCCGGCGGCAGCGTCACGCTTGCCGGGCAGCCGCACTTCTGGGAGCGCCGCACATCCGAGGCCGCGCCTTCGACCGAAAGGCGCCTTAGCGGCGGACAGCGCCCGAATAGCGTGCTGGTGTCGGTCGCCGACACAGGCAGCGGAATCGCTCCGGAATATCACCAGGAAATTTTCGAGGAGTTCGTGCGCGTCGATCCTTCCTCGTCAGGCATGGGATTGGGCCTAGCGATTACGAAACGTCTGATACAGGCGCATCGGGGCAAGGTTTGGGTGGACAGCGAACTTGGCCGCGGAAGTTCGTTCTCATTTTTACTGCCCATCCAAACGGAATGAACGGGTAGTAAGATAGATTGTGATTCACGAAAACGCATCAAGACGGGCCAACACAGCGCCCTCAGGACAAAAGATGGCTGAAAAAGAAAAGATTCTAGTCGTAGATGACGAACCGAGTATCCGGAAGTATCTTCACACGCTTCTTGAGGTGGACGGCTTCGAAGTCGCCACCGTTGCAAGCGGCCGGGATGCGCTCGCAAGAATCGGCGATGGCGAGCGGCCGTCGTTCGTGATCCTTGACGTGCTGATGCCGGAGATGGACGGCCTGGATACCTTGCGGCAATTAATGAAAATCGACCGCACGCTTAACGTCATCATGCTTTCCTGCTCGAACGAGGTAACCAACGTTGTCGAAGCGATCCGCTTGGGCGCGCTTGATTATCTGACGAAGCCTTTCGAAAAGCCGGAGCTCGATGCCGCGATCTTGAAGTGCCGGCAGAAAAAAGAACTGCGCTCCGAGAACCAGGCGCTACGCGAATATTGCGAGGCGCTGACCGAGGATCTTTCCTTCCTCGCCGCCAGCCCGCAAATGCTGAAAATCCGCCAGCAGATTTTGCAGATCGCGCCGGTGGACGTACCGGTGTTTATCAGCGGCGAGAGCGGCGTCGGCAAGGAAGTGGTTTCGCGAATGATCCATCTGCGTTCGCTGCGGCGCCAACAGCCCTTTGTAAAAGTGAATTGCGCGGCGCTGCCCGGCGAACTGCTGGAATCGGAGCTTTTTGGTTACGAGCAGGGGGCTTTCACCGGAGCGATTCGCTCGAAGCCCGGAAAATTCGAGCTGGCGAATAAGGGCACGATTTTCCTCGACGAAATCGCCGAGATGAGCACCCATTTGCAGGCCAAGCTTCTGCACGTTCTGCAAGACGGACAATTTTCACGGCTGGGCGGCCGCGCCGTTGTGAACGTGGACGTCCGCGTCCTGGCTGCAACGAACATGGAAGTGAAAGAAGCGATGCGCTCCGGCCGTTTCCGCGAAGATCTTTACTATCGCTTGAACGTGCTTTCCATTCACATTCCGCCGCTGCGCGAGCGCACCACGGAAATCCCTTTGCTGTTCAAGCACTTTCTCGTGAAATACAGCGAAAAATATCAGAAGGCGGCTCCGGAGCCTTCAAAGCACCTGCTGGAGGCGGCGCTCCGTTATCAATGGCCCGGCAATCTTCGCGAACTTGAAAACTTCGTCAAGCGCTACGTGATACTCGAAGACGACGAAGGCAGTTTCCGCGAATTGCTCGAAATGACTGGGCAGCAGCAGCGCACCGCTCCGCGCGAAGACGCTCCCGCGCCGAAGGAACAAGGATTGAAGGCGCTGGTGCGTGGCCTAAAGGACGAGGCGGAGATGGAAGCCATTGCGGACGCTCTCGAAAAAACGAATTGGTGCCGCAAAGACGCCGCAAAAATGCTGGGCATTAGTTATAAGGCGCTGCTGTACAAAATGCGCGCGTTCAATCTCGATTCCGGCCGGGGGGCGCGCTCAGCTGCTGCCAAGGCTGCCGCTGCTGCAACCAAGGAAGCCGCAGCGAGAGAAGCGGCGGCGAAGGAAGCGGCCAAGCAAACCGAAGACATGCACGATCCGGCTGCTCCCGCGATTCGCGGATCCTGAATTTCAAATTTCGTTGACCGTTGCTTATCGTCACGTCATCGCTGGCAGCGCATGCGGCGATGATTGATTTCAACAGGTGAAATCGACCGCATCTACAACGCCGGGTGGTGGTACCCCGTAGTTCTATAACATCTGCAAACTATTGCACAACTAGAGCACACGCAGCGAAATAGGCTACCCATTTAGCCGTTCTTTGGTCTAATATCCCGCTCCGATGAGGGATGTGAGAAGTTGTGTGCGTGTTTCCTTGGAGTTCCCGACGCCCAGCCGGGAACTCGATGCATGGCTTCTCGCTGTTTTCAAAGGCTTTGCTTTCCCGCTGAAAAACGTACGTTCGTCAAAAAAGGCGAATGTGCATACGGGGCCGCCACGCGAAACAAGGGTTGTCTTTGGAATGGAGATTGCTAACTCTTTGCTGGGGAAGCACTCACCGTCATAAACCAGTTCTGAAGGAGCAGCGAGGATGACAGAGCGCCGCATGGCACGCCGGTACGACTTGTCGCTGCCGGTCAACGTTCGTCTGCCGATCAATCGAGAGCCCGGTACGCAAAGCGGACAAACTCGCGACATCTCTACACGGGGCGTTTATTTCACAATGCAAAAGGAGCTTCTTCCTGGCTCGGAGCTTGACTTCACGCTGACGCTTCCGACGGAAATTACCCGTGGCACCGAAGTGTTCGTTCGCGCTCATGGACGCGTGATTCGAGTCGACAAACAGCGCGATGATGACCATGAAACCATTGGGGTGGCCGCTGTCATCGAGCGTTACGACATTATTCGCGGTGAAGGCTCGCACGTCTAGCGCTGTGGTGCGTGCGCGGCGCGGGAAATTTTTGTCGGGAATTTTCGGAAAGATGTTCAGCTTCCGCGCGCTTTTCGCGCTTCTAAAAGATCTCGTCCTTCACTCCATAAAAATCGAAACGGCCCAACACGCAGAATGACCCTGGCGTTTCATCTCGAGGGCCGCGCTTTCGACCGGCTCCTACCCCAATCCGCGCAATCCTCGATCCGAAGGGCCCGTTATGATTGCCGCCCCAGTGGAATATCACCTGCTCCTTACGCGCAAGCCCCCAAGGAAAGGCGCTTCCCCGAAGTGGCAACGATTTTCTAATTTCCGGCTACGGAAGGCCCAGTGCACTGGTACTGCTGGCTCGTCAAGCCTCGTACTATAAAATTGTAAGTTATTGTGCACAGCCGCTTTATTGGATTACAGGGCCTGTGCGAATTCCGATTTGCCATTCACCTGAACGAAGCATTTGGCGTTTCATGTGCAAGCAGGGGAGCAGGGGGGCTACGTCTCCCAGCCTCGCATTTCAAAATCGAGAAGAATATGGCTTCTGCCGCTGAAACCAAGCTTGCCCTACCGAACCGCTCACCCGAGTTACCAGCGGAAGACGTGTATTTCGGGCCGTCGGAAGCCATGCAGGCTGTGCGCCAGCGAGTGGTTCGCGCTGCGGGCTTAAACGTACCGATCCTGGTTCTCGGAGAAAGCGGTACCGGCAAAGAGGTGCTGGCTCGCTTTATCCACGAATATTCGCCTTGGCGGACCGGCCCATTCATCAAAGTGAATTGTCCCGCGATTCCGGGAACGCTGCTAGAAAGCGAATTATTCGGCTATCAGAAAGGCGCCTTCACCGGCGCGATCAACGCGAAGCCCGGACGCATGGAACTGGCGCAGGGTGGCACGCTTTTTCTGGATGAAATTGCGGAGCTGGACGCGAGCCTTCAGGCCAAGCTCCTACACGTTCTACAAGACGGCCATTTCACGCGGATCGGGGACCACGAAGAAAGAACGCTGGACGCGCGCGTAATCTGCGCCACGAACCGCGAATTAAAACACGAAGTCGGAACCGGCGCTTTTCGATCCGATCTGCTCTATCGCATTAACGTCATTACGATCGCGCTCCCGCCGCTGCGCGACCGCCGCGACGACATTCCTCAGATCGTCGAGTTTCTCCGGCAGCAATTCAACCTCCGGTTCACTCGCGAAGCGCCTCCCCTTTCGAAAGAAGTTCTTCACTACCTTCAGCAGCGGAGCTGGCCGGGAAACGTCCGCGAGCTCGAGAATTGCATGGCGCGATACGTGATTCTCGGTTCGGAAGAGGCCTTTTATACCGACCGCCCGGATCCGATCGAAAGGAAGCCTTTCAACATTGCTTACGAAGTCAGCGAAGACGGAAAGATTCCCCTCAAACGCATTGCGCGGCAGGTTACCCGGCGCATGGAGCACGACCTGATCCTGAAAGTTCTCCAGGCGAATCATTGGAACCGCCGCAAAGCCGCCGAAGTCCTAAAGATCAGCTACCGCGCTCTTCTCTATAAAGTCCGGCAAGCCGGCCTTCCTCCCAAGCGCCCTCAACGAAAGCCGGATCCCGATGTTCCCGTGGCGGCCGATGCCACTCATTCCGCCAGTTAACCGTTCTTCGCATTTTCCTCCGCATGGGCATATCCGCTCGACATGCGGCGTCTCTTTGCCGGGTTGTGCGCAAGAGGCACCCTTGCATTCTATGAAATTCCCTGGCCAGTCTTTCTTGCCCTTGCCAGTTGATTCCGCTAGCCTACACACCAATGGCAAAAGCGTCCGCAAAGACGGCCCTCAAGGTCTGCCTGCTTTCGCCGCACCCAATGGTGCTCGACGAATTCCAGCGCCTGCTCGAGAATTCGGGATTCCAGATCGTGTCCCGAAAGCTCGATTCGATGCTTGCACCGGATCTTCGCAATCTCGATGTGCCGCATGCGGCGGTCTACGTGGTGGACGCCCATGCCGCACGGCAGGCCACCGGCGCTCTTCTGGGCAATATTCTGGAGCATCACGCGGGCGCGCGCCTGCTGGTCGTGGGAGATAAATTCAAGGAAGCCGACAGCTACGCGATGCTCCGCCAGGGCGTCAAGGCGATTCTTAGTTACGAAGAGGCGCGCGCGCAGCTCTCGCGAGCGCTTCCGTTGGTTGCCGAGGGCGGCTTCTGGGTTCCGCGCGACGTTCTTTCCCGGTTTGTCGATTCGATACTGAGCAGCACGGCGGGGCGTCACCTGCGAGGGGATACGTCCGCCGAACTGAGCCGCCGCGAGCAGGAAGTTTTGGCGGCGCTGCTGGAAAATCTGGCGAACAAGGAAGTGGCGGACCGGCTGCACATCTCCGAGCGAACCGTAAAATTCCACGTTTCGAATCTCCTGGCTAAGTTCGGAGTGCGCCGCCGCGCGGATTTGATCCTCCTTTGCTATCAGCGCCGGGCCGCCGGAGACTAGCTTCCGGCTTTCGCTGATATAATCTTCTCCGCGGTTCTCGAAAGGGACCGCTACGCCGCGATGCTTCGGTTTTCCATCGAAAATTTCGGGTGCCGCGCCACGGATGCGGACGCCGCCGTGCTTCGCCACGCGCTCGTTGCCGGGGGCCTCGCGCTTACACGCGAGCATTCGCAAGCCGACGTTGTGGTGCTCAACAGCTGCACGGTGACGGCCTCGGCGGACGCGCAAGCGCGCGAAGCCGTCCGGAGGATTCATCGCATGAATCCCGCGGCGCGAATCGTTGTCACCGGATGCTACGCGCAACGCGCTCCTGAAGAGCTCGCGCAGATCGAAGGGGTATCCTGCGTCGTCGGAAACGCGCATTTCACGCAAATTCCCGGGGCGATCCGCGAACTGACGGAAACATGCGCGATGGCGGCCGCTACATCTCCCAGCGTTCGGCCCGATAGCCGCAACGATTTTGTTTCGATTGCCTCGCTTGATGGCGATGCGATGTCGCTGGCACGCGGCCCGGCAAAAATCCTGACCGGCGATATCTTCGCGCAAGCGACGGTACAGCTTGCGCCAACCGCCGGAATGGCCAGCGATCGCACGCGGCCAATCTTGAAGATCCAGGATGGATGCAACAACCGCTGCGCGTATTGCGTGATTCCGTTCGTGCGCGGGCGCAGCCGCAGCCTTGCGCCTGACTCTGTGTTGGAGGAAGTCCGCAATCTCATCGCGAGCGGAGCGAAAGAAATTGTCCTTAGCGGAATCAATCTCGGCGCATACGGCCGCGACCTCGCTCCCCGCGTTTCTCTAGTGGACATCGCTAGACGCATTCTTGCGGAAACCGCCCTCGAACGGCTGCGGTTCAGCTCGATCGAGCCGCAAGACATCACCGAGGAATTCGTGGCGCTGACGGCTTCGTCGGATCGCGTCGCGCCGCATTTTCACGTGCCGCTGCAGTCCGGTTCGAATGCCATTTTGCGCACAATGCATCGCTGGTATCGCGCCGAACATTACGCCGAGCGCATTCGTTTGATCCGCGCCTATCTACCGGGCGCAGCGATCGGAGCGGATGTGATAGCGGGATTTCCCGGAGAGGCGAACGAAGAATTCGCCCAAACGGCGGAATTTATCGAGCGCCTGCCTTTTAGTTACCTGCACGTATTTTCTTTTTCGGAGCGCCCTGGCACGGAAGCGGCAAACCTTGGCGGCGTTGTCCGCGGCAGCGTGATCCGCGAACGCGCGCGGAAATTGCGAGCGATGTCGCAGCAAAAGGCCGTTGAGTTCAGGGCGTCACAGGCCGGACGGAGGCTGCGCGCACTAACGCTTGCGCGCGGCAGCGACAATTGGACCGAAGCGTTGACGGGGAACTACCTGAAGGTGCGCGTCGCAGGCCGTCGTCCCGCGAACGAATGGTGCGAAGCCGTCGTGGCGGCTGACCCGAACGAGGTCGACATTTAGGAAGGACGGAGTTTCAACCCCGCCGTAATGCCATGGGATTCGTTATGGCTTTAGCCACTGAAGCCGTGAATCCGCAGTCCCCACGCAGGCTCTCCGGCTCGGCATGCCGCTCTGACGCCCGATCCAAAGCCCGGCAGCACACCAGGCGACTCGTAATTTAACTGCAACCGGAGGTGCTGCCGCAATTCGCGCATTTGTAGCAACTGCCGTTCGGAGTCATCAGCATTCCGCACTCCGAGCACGAAGGCGCGTCATCGATTGCAGCTCGCGGACGCGTGGAAGTTTCGGGTTCATCCAGTTTTGTAGCCATCGGAGCCGCCGGTTTCGCCACAACCGCGGCGGGCGTTAGCGTGATGTCCGCTTCGGCAATCGCGGCATCCTTATCGAGGTAATCCTGGGAGATGAATTTTCCGCCGAGCCAGCGGCCGATGTAATCGACGATCGACTTGGCGTAGCGGATTTGCGGGTTTCCGGTGTAGCCCGACGGCTCGAAACGCGAGTTTGCGAATTTATCGACCAGCGCGCGAAGGGGCACGCCATATTGCAGCGCGATCGATACGGACAGCGCGAAAGCGTCCATGATGCCCGAAAGCGTGGACCCTTCCTTGGCCATCTTGATGAAAATTTCGCCGGGCGCGCCATCTTCATATTTTCCGACGGTGAGGTAGCCTTCGTGTCCGCCAATCGAGAATTTGTGAGTGATCGAATCGCGCTCGTTCGGAAGCTTGCGGCGGCGCGTGCGGGCGAAAAGCTCCTGCTGTTCGGGCGAAACCGCGTCGGCCTTTGTGATAGTCGCAACCGCGTCGGAAGCCGCGGCTATGGCAACGGGGGCTTTTTCATCCTGCTTCTTTCCGGCCGCAGCGGAAAGCGGCTGCGAGCGCTTTGAATTGTCGCGGTAAATCGCCACGGCCTTGACGCCGAGCTTCCATGACTCGATGTAAGCCTCCATCACGTCTTCGATCGTGGATTCTTCCGGCATGTTGATGGTTTTGCTGATCGCACCGGAAAGAAAAGGCTGCGCCGCGGCCATCATGTGCAAATGGCCGCGCCAGGAAATCGAGCGTCCGCCTCCCATGGGCGTGAGCGAGCAATCGAAAACGGGCAGGTGCTCCGGCCTCAAGCCGGGCGCGCCTTCGATCTTTGCGTTGGCATCGATATAGTCGACGATCTGTGAAACTTGCTCCGCCGAATAGCCCAGGCGCATCAGCGCTTGCGGAACGGTGTTGTTCACGATCTTGATTACGCCGCCGCCGACAAGTCTCTTCTGCTTCACCAGCGCGAGATCCGGCTCGATGCCGGTGGTATCGCAGTCCATCATGAAGCCGATGGTGCCGGTGGGAGCGAGAACCGACACCTGCGAGTTCTTGTAGCCGAAGCGTTCGCCGATCGCGAGAGCCGTGTCCCACGATTCCTGCGCTGCGTGCAGCAGCGACGGTTGAACGTTTTCTTCCTTGATTGGGCGCAGCGAATCGCGGTGCATGCGAATAACGTCGAGCATCGAATCGCGATTGCGGAGGTAGCCGCCGAACGGACCCATGCGTTCGGCAATGCGCGCCGATTGCGCGTACGCTTCGCCCGTCATCAGCGCCGTGATCGCGCCGCAAAAATCCCGTCCGCCTTCGGAATCGTAGGGAAGCGCGAGAGACATCAGCAGGGCGCCGAGGTTGGCGTAACCGATCCCGAGCGGGCGATAGTCATGCGAATTGCGCGCGATTCTTTCCGTCGGATAACTCGCATTGTCCACCAGGATTTCCTGCGCCGTGATCGTGATATCCACCGCGTGGCGGAAACCCTCGGCGTCAAACACGCCGTTCGAACCCAGGAACTTCAGAAGATTTATCGATGCCAGATTGCAGGCCGTGTCGTCGAGGAACATGTACTCCGAGCATGGATTCGACGCAAAAATTCGGTCCGTGGCCTTGCAAGTGTGCCAGCGATTGATGGTCGTGTCGTACTGTATGCCCGGATCGCCGCAATGCCATGCCGAATCCGCCATCATCTTCAGCAGCTCGCGCGCATTGTGTTTCTCGAGCGGCTTGCCATCGTTGACGTTGTGGGTCCACCAGTCGCGGTCTTCCTCGACGGCGCGCATGTAGTCGTCGGTGACGCGCACGGAATGGTTCGCGTTCTGGAAGAAAACGGAAGCGTACGCCTCGCCATCGATCGCGGAGTTGTAGCCCTGCTCGATCAGGACGTGCGCCTTGCGCTCCTCTTTCATTTTGGATTCGATGAATTCGACGATATCCGGATGCTCGACGTTGAGGATCACCATCTTGGCCGCGCGGCGCGTCTTGCCGCCGCTCTTGATCACGCCGGCGAACGCGTCAAACCCCTTCATGAAGCTCACCGGGCCGGAAGCGATGCCGCCGCCCGACAGAGATTCATGGCTGCCGCGCAGCGAAGAGAAATTCGTGCCGGTGCCGGATCCCCACTTGAAGAGCATTCCTTCCGTCTTAGCCAGGTTCATGATCGAGTCCATGTTGTCCTGGACCGAATTGATGAAGCAGGCCGAGCACTGGGGCTTGGCCTGCACGCCAACGTTGAACCATACCGGCGAATTAAAAGCCATCTTCTGCTCGACGAGCAGGTGCGCGAGTTCATCGCGGAATGCATTCTTGGATTCCGGAGTCGCGAAATAGCCGCCCTCTTCGCCCCAGCGGACGATGGTGTCCACCACGCGGCCGATCAATTGCCGCACCGAGCCTTCGCGCTCGGGAGTATTCGGCTTGCCGTGAAAATACTTGGAGGCGACTATGTTGGTCGCGGTTTGCGACCATCCCTTGGGAACTTCGATGTTGTCCTGTCGGAAGATTACTTGCCCCTTGTCGTTGCCGATTTGCGCGGTGCGCCGTTCCCATTCGACCGCATCGAATGGAAACACTTTCCCATCCGTAAACCGGCGCTCAAACTCAAGTCCGGTGGATCGCCGCGTGGTCTGTTCCGTTTGCGTACTTCCTTGCAGGGTCATTCTCGTTTCCGCCATGGTGTGCCTCCGCGCCAGCAGTCGTGCCGCCAAAAGATTCGCCGGGTGGCCGAGCGGGAGTAACTCTATTTTACTCCCATTCAGGGACGCCGGCTGGTGCAATGTGTATCGCGAGATACAGTGGGCTCGAGGACGGTTCGCCGAACCTTGAAGCGCTGCTAACTTCAGCATGCTTCCATCCGAAAAAAGAGACAAAAGCCCAGCTAAGCGCCGCAAAGTATCGCGGCGTGAGCAACAAGCGGGGCAAGTCCTCTGGATTTTAAACCGGGTTCGTGTACTGGTGGCTGGCCGCCTCGCTGCGAAAACAGCCGGCTCACTTCCCCCGAGTCTGGGTGCGAAGTATCATTCCTTGCGTAAAAGTTGTCAAGAAAAAATCGCGCACGGCATACAAAATGTCGCGTTCCTGGTGTCGAAAGCGTCTATCCATAGTGGTACATGTGCGGGAACCTGGCAGCCACTCGGAGCCTTGAATCGGCATCTTAATCTCATGGGAATGAAAGGCTAGATGAACTTTCCTCTGCTCCGGGCATTTCGAACGATTTTGCTCGCCGTTTTATTCGTGACTGTGGCACTGACGGCGACTGCAAGTGCGCGCGCACAGAACAAGGCGGCAACTGCGAACACGAGCGACATTCGTCCTATCGAGTTTGCGCGCACTCTCGCGCTCCAGGGAGTTCCGAAATTTGCCGAAGTGAGTCCAGAACTCTACCGTGGCGCGCAGCCTACCGAGCAAGGTTTTGAAAATCTGGCGAAGATGGGAATCAACATCGTCGTTGACCTGCGCGGCGATCGCGGCTACGAACGCAAGGAAGTAAACAAACGCGGGATGGATTATATTGCGATTCCTTCGAATTGCCAGTCTCCCCGCGATGAGGCCTTTGCAAAGTTTCTGACGATTGTGCGGGAGAACCCCGACAAAAAAGTCTTCGTGCATTGC
Source organism: Candidatus Acidiferrales bacterium (assembly GCA_050747005.1). Lineage (GTDB taxonomy): Bacteria > Acidobacteriota > Terriglobia > Acidiferrales > UBA7541 > Palsa-295. Next base: position 60,910 of record JBOGNE010000065.1, on the reverse strand, counting down.
CGCCTTGGCGTAGACCGCACCGGCATGTCCATTGCGGCTTATCGGATTGGCGTGGATGGATGGACGGCGCCTCAAGCCATGGCGGAAATGGAGCGCCTCGGGTTCACGCGATTCCACCGGATGATTTGTCCGGGGCTGTCCGACTACGAAGAGAAATTTCCGTCCGCATTTAAGGCCGATCCCGTGTTTCAAAATCTTCGTCCAAAAGGCGCAAACTAAGACTCCCGAGCCGCCTCGAAACCGGCTTGGCTAAGGATGGAAGCCCGAACTGCGTCCGCAGACTCGAATTCCGGCCTGCCGCGAATGTGCTCGAATAAGAAACACCCAGCCAATTGACACGGGCGCTGCATCTGAAAAAAAATAATAATGAAAGGCCATGACTTCGCCCGCGATCGAAATCCTGGGTCTCACGAAAGATTACCCTGTGGGGTTCTGGCGCAAACGGATGCGCCGGTCCCTCGACAATCTCAGGCTCCAAGTGGAAGAGGGAGAAATCTTCGGATTTCTTGGTCCAAATGGCGCCGGGAAGACCACGACGCTAAAGCTACTGATGGGGCTGATCTACCCGACGTCGGGGACAGCACGAGTTCGCGGCCGTTCGATTGATGACGTTGCCATGCACCGCGAGATCGGATATCTGCCCGAGCAGCCTTACTTCTACGATTATCTGACCGCTCGTGAACTCCTCGACTATTTCGCTCGCATTTTTGGATTCACGGCTAAGGAACGCCGCGAACGCACCACGCGTTTCCTCGAACGAGTCGGCCTTGCCGACGCCGCCGGAATACAACTTCGTAAATTCTCAAAAGGCATGCTGCAACGCGTGGGAATCGCCCAGGCGATTTTGCACGATCCCCGCATCGTATTCCTCGATGAGCCTATGTCCGGGCTCGATCCTCTGGGGAGGCGCGAGGTGCGCGATATCATCCTCGATCTGAAGCGCGAAGGCCGCACGGTTTTCTTTTCAACGCATATTCTTTCGGATGCGGAAATGTTATGCGACCGCGTCGCCGTGCTGCTGAATGGGAAACTGCAAGGAGTGGGCGCGCCGGGCGATATTGTTTCAATGGAGCTGCACGGAATGGAAATTCTGTTTGAATTGGGCGATGGACAGGCGTTGCCGCAAAGCTTCGCGGAACGCGCGACGGTGACCGGGCGACGCTGCCGCATCGAAGTGCCGGAAGCGGAATTGTATCCGGCGCTCGAGGAACTACGGGGCTGCCAGGCCCGGATCTTATCGGTTTCTCCGCTGCGCCCCACTCTCGAAGACTATTTCTTCGGATTGGTCGGGCGCGAAAGGAACGCGTCGCATGGCGTCGAGGTGAACGCACGATGAGCGCGATGCCGGGCGTGGTCGCAATCAATACGTTTCGCGAGGCGGTGCGCGACCGAGTGCTCTACAATTTGATTTTCTTCGCGCTGCTGATGATTGGCGCGGCCATTCTGGTCGGGCAAATCTCCGTCGGCATCGAACGCATCGTCATCATCAATCTCGGTCTCTCCGCAATTTCGCTATTTGGGCTGGTGATGGCGATTTTTATCGGCGTGGGGCTGGTCTATAAAGAAATGGAACGCCGCACGCTGTACAGCCTGCTTTCGAAACCGGTGAAACGCTGGGAATTTATCGTGGGGAAATATGCCGGGCTCTTGCTGACGCTGGCCGTGAATACGGCTTTCATGACGCTCGGGTTGGTGGCCGCCTTGCTCTACGTCAACCATCATTTTCAGCGCTCTGATGGATCGATATTCATCGCGATTTATTTCATTTTGCTCGAACTGGCGCTGGTAACGGCATTCGCCTTGTTTTTCTCCTGTTTTTCCAGCCCCATGCTTTCGACGCTTTTCACCATCGGTCTTTACATTGCCGGCGTGTTTGCCAACGACATTCGCGATTTCGGAGAACTGGCGCACAAACCGGCCTTGGGAGCGGTCACGCGCGGTCTGTATTACATTCTTCCAAATTTTCACAATTTCAATTCGATTGCGGCGGCCGCGCACGGCGACGCAATCCCGCTGGCACTTGTAGGCCAAAATACTCTTTACGCCGTCCTCTACGTCGTCGTGATTTTGCTGGCTTCTTCCGCTATCTTTTCCGGCCGCAACCTGAAATGACCCCTCGCAGTCACAAACGATCGGTCTGGGCTGCGATTGCTGGCGTGCCGGTTCTGTTTGCTGCAATCGCGATGTTGCAAATGCGGATCGACTCGCGGACTCGCGCCGGCGCGCAGGAGCAGCAGGAACTCATGCTGCGTTCGGGCGCGATGGTGAAGAAGATGAGCCTTGGTTACGAATCTCTGCTCGCCGATATCTACTGGACGCGGGCAGTGCAGTATTGGGGGGCGCAGCTAGGCGTGCCGCACTCGCATTACGATTTGCTCTGGCCGCTGCTCGACATCACGACGACGCTCGACCCGCATCTCATCGTGGCGTATCGTTTCGGCGCGATTTTCCTTTCGGAGCCGGACGCGGGCGCGCGACGCCCGGACCTGGCCGTCGAGCTGGTGAAGCGCGGCGTCCAAGCGAACCCCGGCAACTGGCACTTGAAGTCCGACCTGGGCTTTCTTTATTACTGGCACCTTCACGATTACAAGGACGCCGCCGCGACATATTTTGCGGCCAGCAAAGATCCCCAGGCGCCCGCCTGGCTTGCTTTTATGGCGGCGCGCATTTCGGATACCGGCGGCTCGATCGATACTTCGCGCATGATCTGGACGCAGATTTACAACTCCACGGATAATGCAACCACGCGAAAGAAGGCGGTCGAACATTTGGCGGAGCTGCAAGCCGAGGACGATGAGCGGCATCTAAATGCTTTGGCCGAACAGTATCGCCAGCGCTTCGGCCATTACCCATCCTCAACGCGAGATTTGCGCGATGCAGGGATGATTCGCGGAATACCGCGCGACCCGGCCGGATTTCCCTATGAGTTCGATGCGGAGGGAAGAGCGCAGCTCGATCTCAATAGCACGATTCCAACGCCAGATGAGTTGGATAAGCAAAAGAAGCAGTGAAATCGGGTCGACGGCGTTCGCCAACACCGCCGAACGATTCGAACGCTATTCGTAGCGAAGCGCTTCCACGGGATTAAGACGCGCGGCCTTCGTGGCCGGCCAGACCCCAAAAATCAATCCGATACTCACCGAAACAGAGAAGCCTGCGATGACGGCCCACGTTGGGACAACAGCCTTCAGGCTGCTGACCACCGGAACCAGCATCACGATCCCGCTGCCGACCAAGACTCCAATCAGTCCCCCCGTGCCTGTAAGCGTCATGGCCTCGAAGAGAAATTGCCAGGTGATGTCCCCGCTGCGGGCGCCGATCGCTTTGCGAACGCCAATCTCGCGCGTTCGCTCCGTGACGCTGACCAGCATGATATTCATCACGCCCATGCCGCCAATCAGAAGTCCGATCGAGCTGAGCACCACGATCGCCAGCACCACGCCCTGGATGATGTCGTCAAACTGCTGGCGGATTTCGACGTTCGTTTGAATCGAGAAATTATCGGGCTTGTCGTAGGCCACGTTTCGCCGCCGCCGAAGCACTTCGCGGACTTCGTCCACCGCTGCATCAAGCTGTCCGGGATATGCCAGGAAGCGGAACGCCACTTCGGAACTGCCGGAGTAAAGTTTGGTGAAGGTATAGTAAGGAATCACCACGCGTTTGTCCTGGTCGCTTGTCCCAAAGCCAGCCAGTTGTTTGTCGAAGACGCCGATCACGCGAAAGCTCGTTCCATCCACCAGGATTTCTTTTCCGATCGCGTCATCGTCCTCCGGGAAGAAAGCTTTCACGATGTCCTCACCAATTACGACGACATCGTCCCGGTGCTCGTTCTCAACCTGCGTGAAGAAGCGGCCGGTTTTCATGGTCGCGTTTGCGTACACTTCCAGATAGGCTGGAAAAGTGCCACGGAACTCGGTGCCTTCCACAAGATTGTTCCCATACTTCGCGGTATGGGACTGCTCCCACTGAAAGACGGAAATCGCCGTTTGTCTTACGGCGGGGCAAAGCTGCTGGATCGCGAGCCCGTCTTCCAGGGTCAGCGGCTTCCGCTGGCGTTCTTCTTTCGGCCGGCGGCCGTTGTGAGGGCCCTGGCTGAAGCGGTCGACCCAGGCTGTGTTGATTCCTTCCGCGGCGATCTCGTTCTGGATGGTGACCCGGAACCCTTGCACGAGGCCGACGACGATAATGATTAGCGTCACGCCGATCATCACGCCAAGAACGGCCAGAAAGCTGCGCAGCTTGTGCGTGCGCACCGTATCAAATGCAAGCTTGAGGTTTTCCTTGTAATCCTGCCGCATAGGTCCTCTAATTTTCCGCCCGGAGGGCTTCGATTGGATCGAGCCTCGCCGCGCGCATCGCCGGGTAGATTCCGAAGAAAAGCCCAACCGCCGTCGAGAGCGCCAGCGCGATTAACATCGCGAAAATAGGAGTCGCTATGGGAATAGGGGTCACGCTGCGAACGATCTGGCCCAGAGCGAGAGCGAGCGCGATCCCAGCCGCGCCGCCGGCTCCCGCCAGCATTGCGGATTCCACCATGAATTGCAGAATGATGTGGCGGCGCTTCGCGCCAAGGGATTTCCGCAGCCCGATCTCGCGGGTTCGTTCGGTTACGCTGGCAAGCATGATGTTCATGATCACGATTCCGCCGACGACCAGGAACACCGACGTCACCCAGATGGCGATCCCGAAGGCGTTGCCCGTGATTCGATTCCACAAACCGGTGATCGAGGTGGGCTCGATCGTCGCGAAATTGTCGTCAGCCTGATACGGGACGTGGCGGCGCGAGCGCAAGATGACGCGCGCCTCATCCTCTGCCGACGGCATCAAATCCTGGGACCAGGCTTCGACGAACATCGTCACGGAATCGAGCGGCGCGAGCCATTCCTTGCGATAGGTTCCCAGCGGAATCATGACGAAATTGTCCTGCGAATCGCCAAAGACCGTGCCCTTCGGCACGGTCACGCCGACAATCGTGTATTCCCCCTGCCCTGCGCGGATTTCTTTTCCAATCGGATCGCGTCCCCCGAAAAATTTATTGGCCACGTCCGGGCCGATCACGCAGACGGAAGCGCGATGGTCCTCATCAACTTGCGTCAGCAACCGGCCGTTTGAGGCCTCAATGTCGCGAATCCTCGCGAAATCCGGCGTTGCACCGATGATCGTCACGTCTTCGCTAAGGTCGCCTCCGTAACGCACGTCTCCAAAGGTGTCCTGTTCCGCCGCAACCGAGGCGGCGAGCTTCATGTTGTCCCGCAGCGCCTGGAAATCCGCCATATCGAGCGGCGGCCTCCTGCGAGCCTTATTCCACTCCTCGAAATTCGTGACGATGCCGATGCGATCGATCACGAAGGCGTTGGCGCCGAGATTGGCCACCTTATCGGCGACGTAAACATTCAGGCCATTCAAAACGGAGATCACGGCCACCAGGGTCGTCACCGCCAGGATCACTCCGAGCAGCGTGAGGAAAGTGCGGAGCTTATGCGCGCACAGCGTATCAAAGGCTATACGGATCGTCTCTCCGAGAGCCATGCTGGTCCGCTTGCTCCGCGACAGAAAATCGGCTGGCTTCTTCACGATATATCCATAATAGACGGATGGGCGGCCAAAAAAGTTCACGATTCTTGATTAAATTGAGGTTAGCCCCTGGGAACATAGCCGCCAGCACGGAGAACCCGGAACCACGAATCCGGTTACAATGGAGTTGCAGGCGTGGCTCCAACTTCGGGAATCCCAGATTGAGATATCCAAGTATGTCTCACGGCCATAGCATTTCAATACTGGCGGGCGCTGCGGCGCTGGCTGGCCTAATTCTTGGCGGCGCGCAGCACGCTTCGCCCGCCTCCGCGATGTCGAGGAATTCGCCAAACGGCATACGGAGAGCGATTCCCTCTCAGTCGAAGTCTCAAAATGCTCAGGGCGAAGCCGTTGATCTGTCCGATGCGGAACTGAGCGCCAAAACCGATAAGGTAATCGCCAATCAGCACGCCGACGATGCGGCGCTCGATGAGTACGAACGCATAGAGATATACATCGACCGGACGCCAGGCGCTAATCCCCGCGTGATTGGCGAAAAAACTTATCGCGTGGTCCCCACTGGCACGGGGACGTACAAAATTCTGCTCAAAGATGGAGCAAGCCCTGCATCTGCCGCCGAGTACCGGCGCCAATTGCAACAATGGGCGGCGGCTCTGAAGCTAGCGCTCGATCCGAACAACCCGCGCGAACGATCGGCGGCGGCGAAATACCAGAAGAAACGGCGCGACCGCGCGGACATGGTCGCGGTAGCTCGCGATGCCTTTACCGTCAGATGGATGGGCCGGGAAGCGCTCAACGGGCGGGTATGCAACGTCCTCGTCCTGAATCCTAATCCGAGCTTTCACCCGCATTCGCTGCTTCAGGATGCGATGACGCACATCACCGCAAAAGCCTGGATTGATGAAGAATCGCAGCAAATGGCGCGCGCCGAAGCTCGCGTAACGAAGGACTTTTCGGTTGGCGGCGGCATTCTTGGGAAGCTTTATCGCGGGGGCACTTTTTCCATCGATCAAACGGAAGTTGCGCCCGGAATCTGGCTGCCCACCCGCTATCAATATGATTTTTCGGGCAGAAAATTCTTCTTTCCGTTCGAGGAGCACCAGGTGATCGAGGCCAGCCATTATCGCCGGGTGGGGCCTCCGAAGGAAGCGCTAGCCATCGTGCAGGAAGAGATCGCGAAAGGGGCGACGGGCTACGGAGACCCGTAACTTTTTCGCGTTGCACGGGTTATATCAGGAACTCTCAGCAAAGGAGGCAGTCATGAGGCCAAAGGCTCTCAATTTGATTGTGGCGTTGATCCTCTCAACCTTCGGTGCCGCCACGGTTGATGCGCAACAGAATCAGCCAGCGCGGCCCCAACCGGCACAGAGCCAGCCGACTGCACAGTCTAGTGCTGCCCAAGGCGGCAGCGACGCGAGTGGTTCCGCGGCAGCGCCTTCGATGCCCGCGAAGAAAGTTTGGACCAACGAGGATTTGAGCGGTTTGCGCGACCGTTCCGCGATCAGCACTTTCGACTCGAAGAATGCCATCCACGCAGGCGGTCCGGCCAAGACTTCATCGCCGGCACGAGGACGCGATGCGAATTGGTACCGCCAGCAAATCGCGAAACTTCAGGGACAGATCCCTCCGCTCGACCGGAAAATCGCCGAGTTGCACACGGCCATCGAAGGAAATTCAACGAACGACCCGAATACGTCGTCGCGGCCGTACCGCGGAGTGAAGCCGGGCAGTTGGCAATCGGAAATGGAGCAAATGGAAACGAAGCGCGCGAATATTCTGGCGCGGATCGATGCGCTCGAGGACCAGGCGCGGCACGCGGGCGTCGCGGCCAACGCTCTGCCGTAATCAGCGAATAATCGGCGCGTCAAACCGGTTGCAGCCCGTCATTCGCGAACTCCATCTCGACGCGCAGAATCCAGTCGAAATGAAAATTCTCCGATGTGAAATACTTTTCGAGATCTTCTCGTCCGGGCGCTTCGAGTTCCGCCAGCATTTTTCCTTCCTGCATATTCACCAGGACGCGCCGTAGCGTGACGTTTGCCGACGCCTGCATGCGTCGAGCCAGATCCTCGACGCCCTGGCGCGTCAGGCAGGCCAGCGTGTGTTGCGAGATGTAGCGAGGCATTCAAGCTCCTGTTCCGCTAGAATTAGCCAGCCGCGAACTGACGGAATATATCGCAGCGGGAGAAAAATCAAATGGCCGAAAGACGCAGCGCCCATCCCTACTATGTTTACGAAGCGGTCCTGGCGCAGCCCGCCCTGATCGAAAACGTGCTGGCGCAGCGCCAGGCTATCGAGCGCGCGGCGGATGCGGTCGCCGAAAAAGAGCGCATCATATTCGTCGGGATCGGCACTTCGCTCCACGCCGCGCATATCGCAGAGAATTGGATGCGCGATTTCACCTCAGGCCGCTTCCGCGCAGGCTTCGAACAGTCCTTCGAATTCGTGCATCACCCTTTCGCTCTGAATCGCGACGACGCGGTCATCATTATCACGCATACGGGCGCGTCCACCGCGTCTGTCGAAGCTTTTCGCCTGGCGCGCGCCGCTGGCGCGCTGACGATTGCTATCACCGGCGAAGCAAGCGGCGATGGAATTCGCGGCGCGGATTTTCAAATTGAAACTTGCGAACAGGAAGTGGCTTTTGCTTATACAAAAAGTTACACCACGGCGCTTGCCGCTCTCGCGCTGCTGATCGCGCGCGTGGCCGCGCGCCGCGAGTTGCTGCGAGATCCGGGCATCGCCGCGCAAATCGAACGTGTGCCCAAATTGGTTCGGCAAGCGCTTGCGCTGGAACCCCAGGCGCGCGAACTTGCGAGGCAAGTGGCGTTGCTTTCGCGCGTCGAGATTTTCGGAGCCGGCGTGGGATGGGCCACCGCGCGCGAGGCCGCCTTGAAAATCAAGGAAAGCTGCTACATCGCGGCCGAAGGATTCGAACTCGAAGAAATTCTTCACGGCCCGTTTTCAGAAACCGATTCGCGCGCCGCCCTCATCGGCCTGCTGACAGGGAGGCCGGCGGATGACCGCGCCCGGCAGATCTTGCGCGCCGCCGGAGAATTGAAAATGCTTCGCGCCGCGATTGTGGTTCCCAGCGCGAATCGCGACGTGGCCGCCGAACACGTTCTCGTTGTGCCGGAATGCGAGGAGTGGCTCGGTGCCTTCGCGCATCTTGTCCCGCTGCAGCTTCTCAACTATTTCATCGCGCTCGAGCGCGGCGTGAATCCGGACACCGGCCGCCAGGAGCAGCCGTTGCACGCCGCCGCCAGCCAGCATTACAAGTATTAGCTCCCAGCTTGGCGTTTCGCCCTTGTACGAACGTACAGGTGACGCCTGCGAAAGCGTGCGCCCGCAAGTTCCGCCAGCCATCTCATCGAGGCGCTAAAATTGAGCGAAGCATCCCGGTGGAGGTGTCCTGTGGTTTGTAAATCGTCCAGACAATTGCTTCGTGCTTTGTTGTGGGCGCTGGCGTTCGTCTCGCTGGTCGCGCCTCTGGCGTTAAAAGCCCAGACGCAGCGTGAACCGGTCGGCGCTCTTGCGGGAGTCGTGCTCAGCGCGCATGGAAAACCCGTCGCGGACGCGACCGTGACGATTCAAACGTCCGATGGCCTGCACCCTCACGCCACACATACCGATTCCGACGGGCATTTTCAATTCGCGCGCTGGGAAACGGGACAATACGACGTGCGCGCCTACTCGAACGGCGCCTTCTCGAATTGGGATAAACGCATCATGATACGCAGGAAAAAAACCACGGAAATCACTCTGCGCTTGCCGCCCGCCCCTCGATAAAAATTAATCTACGACTTACATGATGGCGATTGCTTATCATCCCGCCTCGCCCCACCGCCGAGCACTGGCCATGCCTGGTGACGATTACTCGTATCGCAGGGCCACCATTGGGTCCACGCGCATCGCTCGCCGCGCGGGAATGTAGCACGCCGCGAGCGCGACGATGGCGAGCAGAATTGCCGCGACTGCAAATATCGCTGGGTCGGTCGGCTTGACTTCGAAGAGCAAATTGGTCATCACTCGCGTGAGGGCAAGGCCGCCTGCGACACCGATCACGATGCCAAGGAATGCCAGCCTCGCTCCGTCACCCACGACGATCCGCAGTACGTCTCGTCGCTGCGCTCCGAGCGCCATGCGAATCCCGATTTCACGCGTGCGCTGCGCCACGGAATACGAAATCACGCCATAGATTCCGATGGAAGCGAGCAACAACGCCAGCGCAGCAAAGATGCTGAACAACTGCATCGTGAACCGCGAACGCGCGACCGAATTGGAGAGCAAGCGGTCCATTGTGGCCACGTCGGAGATAGGTTCATCTTTATCCATCCGCAGGACCGTGTCCCGCGCCGGGAACACCAGCGTCAGAGGGTTTGTTGCCGTGCGCACGACGACGCTCATCGAGGAATAGGGAAGTTCCGGATACGGCCAGTAAGCCGTCGGCCACGGCAGGACGCCCAAATTCGCTTCATGAACGTCGGCGACGACGCCGACAATTTCGCTGGGCACATTCTGATCCTTCATGTCGATCGTGATTTTCTGGCCAATAGGATTCGTCTTAGGCAAGAATTTCTTCGCGAATACTTCGTTGACGATGACTACATGCCTTTCCGCCGCGAATTCGGCGGGAACAAATGTGCGGCCCTCACGCAACGGCAGCTTCATGGTGCGAAAATAATCGGCGGCAACCACTCGGACAGCCGTAGTCGCGCGCTGAGATTCGGGCACCTGGGCGGTTTGTCCCGGAAGGAGTACGTCCGTGGCCACGCCCCAGGCCGAGAATCCGCTGAACGGCGGCAAATTCTCTGCCGTCGCGGAACGCACGCCCGGTAAGTGGCTCAGGTTGTCCAGTAGCTCGTTGAAAAAAGCGATGCGCGTTTCGTCGTCTTTGTATTTCGTGTCGGGGAGGTCGAGCTTAAATGTCAGCAGATTGCGGGCGTCGAACCCCGGATTAACTCTGACCAAGCGAACGAAGCTTTGCACGAGGAGCCCAGAGCCGGCGAGAAGAACCAGGGCCAGAGCAATCTCAGCCACGATGAAAACTTTGTGCGCCGTGCGACTGCGCCGACTCTGTGAAGAGGTGCGGCCAGCGTCTTGCAACGATGCGGCAATCTCCGAATGGGCCGAAACATAAGACGGCAGAAAACCGAAGAGAATCGCGGCCAGCAGCGTTATCCCGGCGGTGAAAAGGAGCACCCGCGTGTCAACGGGAATGTCGGGCACGTTCAGAAGGCCTCGAGGAGTTGTCCGCAAAAGCGCATGCGCGCCGCAGACGGCCGCGAAAATGCCCAAAGAGCCGCCAATAACGGCAAGCACCATGCTCTCCGCGAGAAGTTGGCGCGCGATTCGCCAACGGCTGCCACCGATCGCAGTGCGGACGGCGATTTCCCTTCGCCGGCCAGGAGTCCGCGAAAGCAGGAGGCTTGAAAGATTCGCGCACGCGATCAGCAGAACAAGTCCCACAGCTCCCAGCAAAATCAGGAGAGCCGGACGCATGTCGCCCGTAATTTCCTCCTGCATCGGCACGATGGTAGCGCGCCAGCCGCCGTCGTTTTCCGGGTATGTCTGCGCAAGCGCTGCGGAGATGACGCTCATCTGCGCCTGAGCCCGCCCCGAGTTCACTCCCGGTTTTAGGCGCGCGATGACCGTGAGGAAACGGCCAACCTTGGAGCGGTCCTTGAATGACGACGGAAACGCGAATGACGCCCACATCTGCGGATGTTCGCCGGTCAGCGAACCAGCCGGAATGAATGAATCGAAATTCGGCGGCGTGACTCCCACGATGGCGTAACCGGTTCCGTTGATTTGAATCCTCTTGCCGATGATGTTGGGGTCCGAGCCGAAGCTGCCTCTCCACAGGGCGTAATTGAGAATCACGAGCTTGTCATTTCCGGCCTGACCGTTGATGGATGTGAAGCCGGGGCCGAGCGCGGGCGGAACGCCGAGAACGTCAAAAAAATTGGCGGCGACCTTCTGCAAATCTACTTGCTCCGGAAGGCCGTTTACGGTCAGATTCACGTGCTGATCAGCCAGATACGCCATGTCTTCGAAAACGCTGTTCCGCGCTCGCCAATCAAGAAAGTCGGGTGGGGAAACGGCATTGTGAGGATTCTGCTTGCTTTCCCAGACGACGACGAGCCGCCCCGGATCTCTGTATGGCAAAGGTTTTAATAGCACCGCGTCGACGACCGAGAAAACTGCGGTGTTCGCGCCGATGCCAAGCGCCAGGGTCAACACGGCGATGATTGTGAAGCCGGGGCTGCGGCGCAACATGCGCAGGCTGTAGCGCGCGTCCGCCCAGAGGGTTTCCAGCCAGAAACCGCGGCGCTGTTCGCGGCAATCTTCCTTCACTCCTTCCGCGCCGCCAAATTGCACCGTTGCTTGCCGGCGCGCCTCCTTGGGCGCGATCCCTGCGGCGATGTTTGCAGCGGTTTGCTGCTCGACGTGAAAGCGCAGCTCCTCATTCATCTCACGCTCCCACGTATCGCGACCAAACCATCGACGCCAAACACTCACGGCTCACTCCTTTCCAGAGAACTCGAAGTCGCACAAGACAAGTGTTGTCCGACACGCTCGATAATTCCTGATGTTGTAGCACCGGGGTTCACCCGGCATCTTGCACTGACGCTTCGCAGACTGCTCGTGGCCGAGGCTTCGGTGGCACGTCTTGCCACTCATTGCGATCATTGTCCGCAAGATCAAACGCCGCCGAAATTTCCGCCGTCACGCACGTTGAAGAATCAAAGCCACCGCCGAAGACAGCCGCTCCCAATTCGCCAGCTCCGCCTCGAGCTGCTGGCGGCCCGTTTTCGTCAGCGAGTAATACTTCGCGCGGCGGTTGTTCCCCGAAACGCCCCATTCCGCGCGAATCCATTTCTTTCGTTCCAACCGGTAGAGGGCGGGATACAGCGATCCCTGCTGCACCTGCAGAACGTCGCGCGAAATCTGCTGGATGCGCTGGGCAACTCCCCAGCCGTGCATGGGCTCGAGCGCGAGAGTCTTCAGAATCAGCAGATCAAGCGTCCCTTGCAGGATTTCCGGCGATAAAGTCATAACCCCATCACCCCTAGAACAACTAGGGAAGCCTGCTATCGCTCTTGTAGAATGTCAAGAGGAAAATCCCGACGAATGTGGGCCGTCCGTCGAGCCAAGAAGAGCTCGTACTACTACCCTGGTACTCGAATTCCCTAATACCCCCGTACTGAAATTTTGGCCCGTTCGAGCGATGGTTCGGACCGGGCCAAATCCCCAAGATGTTACTGCGGGTTGGGAGCTGCGATGCGGGGACAACGGTTCCACAAAAAAAGGAGCCGGGCACGCTGCCCAGCCCGTCCAATTCTTTGATCATTTCCTGACAAAAAAGCCTGCCAGAAAACAACACTGACGTATAAAGTCAGGGATGATATTTGCTCGGCGGTGACACTGTTTCCTGCAAGATATTTCGTGACGTCCTTTACCGCAACAACTGGGTGCCATTGCTGCCGCGTCGGGCAGCATCCGTGAACCTTCCCGCCGCGGAATCTATTCTGTAATCCCCCAATCCTGCATCACCGGGCGGAGCATCGTGCCACTTGCCACAAATACGCAATTTTGGGGAATCCTGAGAATGACGATTTTGATCCGCCGGATTGCACCGGGAGGCTGCCGGTGCCGAGTTAAAATCTGTCCTCGGGGAATCGCTTGGGGTAGAGTACCGAAGCTAATTAAGCGTTCCGATTTGTTATCCACGGCCCCCGGCTCGGGAAGAGGACTTCGAAATGCCGCACTTGTCACCGCACGATTTGATGACAATGTTCATGTCGCTGGCCGTTCTTCTCGGCGTCGCGAAATTTGCCGGCGAATTGATGCAGCGGCTCGATCAGCCGTCCGTCCTCGGGGAAATTCTCGCTGGAATCATCCTCGGCCCCACAGTGTTGGGTCATTTCGACCCGCATCTCTACGCGGCGCTTTTTCCCAGCACGGGACCGATGCCGGTCGTCCTCGACACGGTTACCACCCTCGGCGTTGTGTTCTTTTTGCTCACGGCCGGTCTCGAAATCGACTTGCGCAGTATTTTCCGACAGGGCAAGAGCGCGCTGCTGGTTAGTTTCTTCGGCGTCATCATTCCGTTCGCGTTTGGTGCGGGCGCGGCTGGTGCGTTTCCACGCTTTTTGGGAGCCGAAGCGAATGCCGACCACCTGATTTTTGCACTTTTCGTCGGCACGGCCTTGTCGATTTCTGCTTTGCCGGTGATTGCCAAGATCCTGATGGATTTGAACTTGCTCCGAAGCGAGATGGGCACCGTAATCATGTCGTCGGCGATGTTCGACGATCTCGTCGGCTGGATTCTATTCTCCATGGTTCTCGGCATGATGAATGCCGGCAAGGGCTCTTCAGGCAGCATCGGGCGCACCATCATCCTGGTCGTGGTTTTCACCGGCCTATCGCTCACGGTTGTCCGCTGGCTTATCGACAAAATCCTGCCGATCTTGCAGGCGCATTCCACCTGGCCCGGCGGCGTCCTCGGGTTCATTTTTACGCTGACGCTCGCTTCGGCTGCGTTTGCGGAATTCGCGGGAATTCATGCAGTTTTCGGCGCGTTCATCATCGGGATTGCCGTCGGCGAATCCACGCATCTTCGCAAACGCACGTCCGAGCACATCCACCAAATCGTCACCAACGTGCTGGCGCCATTCTTTTTCGCCAGCATTGGCCTGCGAACGAACTTCGTTACGAACTTTAATCTTTGGGTCACGGTAACGGTCATCGCAGTGGCGTGCGTGGGCAAGCTCGTCGGCGCGGGATTGGGCGCGCGCCTTGGCGGAATGGACCGGCGAACTTCGTGGGGCATCGGCCTGGCGATGAACGCGCGGGGAGCCATGGAAATGATTCTCGGACTTCTGGCGCTTCAGTTTGGACTGATTCGCGAGAGCATGTTCGTCGCGCTGGTGATCATGGCGCTCTTTACGTCGCTCGTTTCCGCGCCCGCGCTCCACTACCTGATCCAGAAGCGCCGCGCATTGATGCTGAAGGATGCGATTTCGAGTAAATTGTTTCTTCCCAACATGGAAGTTCGGACCCGGACGGAAGCTCTCGAGGAAATGTGCAACGTCGCAGCCGACACAGTGGGTAACGCCCCCGAACGGTTCTTGCGAATCCTGCAAGAACGCGAGCGCGTGGCGCCCAGCGGCTGGGAAAATGCACTGGCAGTCCCTCACGCGCGCGTGATCGGCTTGCCTCAGCCAATCGTCGTCGTTGGGCGCTCGAAAGGCGGCGTGGATTTTGACGCGCGGGACGGGCGGCTGGCCCGGCTGATCATTTTGATCCTGACCGGCGACAATCAGTCTCAGCACGATCTGCTCCGTGATGCGGGCGAGCTCTTCAGCCGCAAGGAGGCCATCGAGCAGGCTTTGAACGCCGACAATTTCATGGAGCTTGTGGCTGCGCTAAACGCTCCTGTTAGCTGATCGCCGGGGCGAAACGCAACGCACCAGTTGGGCATCTAATCCCTATAGTAACAATACGAAAGCGAGGCGATTCCACATGCGATCGAGACGGACGAGTTCCCATACGGCGTTTCTTGCAGCAGCATTTTCCCTGTTACTTACGTTTGGCCTGGCAGGCAGCCTCTATGCCGCGCCAGTCAAGCAGGCCCCGGCTCCCGGCGACGCACACTACCAAGCCTGGCTTACCCAGGAAGTTCATCATCGTTTGGTGATGATTCCCTGGCTCTCGGTTTTCGATAATCTCGAATACAAGGTTCAGGGCGACAAAGTCACGTTAATGGGCCAAGTTGTTCGCCCGGTCACCAAGAGCGACGCGGCAAGCGCTGTGAAGGGCATTGAAGGCGTGCAGAGCGTTGACAACCAGATTGAGGTCCTGCCTCTTTCACCAAACGACGATCGTATCCGGCACGCCGAATTTCGCGCGATCTACTCGTTTCCGTCTCTCCAGAAGTATGCGTGGTATGCCGTTCAGTCCATTCATATCATCGTGAAAAACGGGCACGTCACTCTGGAAGGCTACGTCGACAATCAGGCGGACAAGGACGCGGCAAATGTTCGCGCGAACTCCGTGTCGGGCGCTTTTTCCGTCACCAACAACCTGCGCGTTCAAAAGCCGAGTTGAAACGAAGCTCCGCCTTCACCGAGTCACTGGGCGGCGCGCTCGCCGGTCCTGAACTGAGTCCACGGGCCGGCGTCCATGTCGCGCAGCACGGACGCTTGCCACGAGTATTCCGTGTGGGTCGCAAGGTACTTGGCGGCGTCGAAATTGGTTCCGCAAGGATGACCCGCCCGCGCGATGAACGTCATCGCTGCCGCCATGCGGCTATCGATCACTTTTCCTTGCACCGCGCCGAGATCCCCGTAGGGCGTGAAACTCCAGTCGGGATGGGCTTCGGGATCGACTTCCCCATGGCCGCATAGCGTTCTCAGGTCCGGGCCGTATTTTTTCGTGTACGAATCGTAGTGGTCTGAGAGAAAAATCTCCGCGAACGTCGTATCGATCTTTCCCTTGGTCTCGTTCATCAACTGGTCCCATCGCACGTGACGGGCGTTCGGCGAGCTTGCGAGATTATTCGGATCGAACGTCGTGTCGTCTTTGATCACATCCGGATCGCTTGCGAAATTTGAGCCTACGTAGTAGCCGTCCTTCGTGCGCCAGACCTTAAAATGCTTCAGTCCCAGCTCGAATTGCGCGATTTCTCCGGTTTTCCGGTCGCCCAGCAGCCAGTCGTTCGCGTATCCGCCGTTGTTGCCATCCAGCATGATCTTTACGTAGTCGTCGATCGAGCCGGCGTATTGCATGGCCTTCCTTGCGCGAACGAATTCCGGCTTGCCGTTCGGATCCCAGCCCTTGAAATTGGAAATCGTCGTCTCCGTGATCATTAAGCCCTGCGAATTGACGCCAAAATCGTCATCGCTCGCGATAACCCCGGGGAAGCCATCCATCAGGAAGCGGTAACCTTGCTGCGGCGCCACATCGAAAATGATTCTCCACCGCTCGCCGTTCGCGTAATTGGTCCAGTTATTGTGGCCCATCACGATCTTGTGATCCTTGGTCCAGCTTCCCGTGGCTACAAACGCGCTGCAATTCCCCGGACTCGTCAGGTGTGGCGCATTCGCGGCCTTCGTCTGCGCGTTAAGCCACGGCACGTAGTAGTCCGGCAGCTCCTCGAACGCGTTCATCGCCACCACATCGTAGAGGTCGAGCTTCACCTTCCGCGCCTGCAATCCATCGGTGATTCCCTGCAGCTCGGCCTGATATTCGGGATCGATCTTCGGCCAGAGCATTTCTTTCGCCGCCTGGCGGAAGAAATCCCAGTCGCGCTGCGTCTCGTGCGTCGCCATCAGGCTGACCGACCCGAACGCGTCCGAGATCTCCGGCGCAAGAAGATAGCCGTGCTGGTAACCGATATCGTGCGGCGAGCCTTCCAGGTGGACGTAAATCCACCCGCCACGGTCGAATCGGTAAGCTTTCGCGAGCGCCGCATCGCTCTGCGATGCGCTTTCGAGCGTTGCCGCTTGCGTCACGCGCCGCGGTCCGAACAGCAGGAATTGCGCCGCGAGCAGCGCCAACACCATCAACGCAAGCAATGCAAACGCCAGTGTGCTTCTTCCGCGTCCCATAATCGATCTCCCCCCGAAATGATTCAGCAGGCAGCGATGTTAGGCGCGCCCAAGGTTCGTGTCAACGATTGAGGCGTCCTCCACCGGCTCAACATTTTAATTTGTCTGCCGCTGGTCTCGCCGCGAGTAGTACAAGGCGAGCAGGACGGCCGCTCCCGACGCGGAAAACACCGAGTAATCCAGCGGCGACTTGATGCCGAAAGAGATGGCCATGGCAATGCCGAACATCGCCAGCAGTATGGCGCTGCCAAGCGCCACCCAGCGCGGCCAGACGCCCAGAATCAACAGTATTCCCAACGAAAATTCCGCAATGGTGGCCGCCCAAGCGAGGGAACGAATCGTAAAAGAGGGCATGAACGAATTCACCTCGGCCACGTAACTCACAAAATGGCCAAAATCTCCCCACCCGACGTTTTTCTGACCGGGCGCGCCCCAAATCCCGAACCTATCGGCGACTGCGGATAAGAAGGCCGCGCCGAGCGCGATTCGGGCGTAGAGAATTCCCAGCCGCTCCAACGTCAGACCGTGCCGGCTTCTCGTCGCATTATTTGGCATGTCTTCTGGCGTGGTCAAGGGTGTATTGCTCATGCTTAGTTGCCTCCATATGCTTTCGTTTGTGGCGCCGGAACGCTGAGAGGCGTTTCGCGATCGCAGACGAAGTATGCCACGAACTTGGCCGGTTCCTTGTGACTGGCGTTAGCCGAAACCAGGTGAACGCCGTTGGGAGCCTCATAGAAACTTTCGCCTGCTTTGTAGGTGTTCTCCGGTTCGCCCTTCACTTGCATTCGGACCGCTCCCGCGACAACGTAACCCACAACCGGACAAGGATGGCTGTGAGGCGGAGACGATTCGCCCGGCCCGTATGTGACTTCGACCACCGTCACCGCCAGGTGATTCCCATCCATCCGGGGCAGCGGATGCGAGAACGCAATTCGCGCTCGTTCTGCCCCATGATCTTGGGACGCGCCGGCTGAGACTCGCCGGGGGCTAACGCATATATACGCTGCCGCAGCCCACAAGATTGCCAGGCCAATATCGCGCAACTTTCGATGGGTCGTCATTGGTTGCTCCTTCGCCGGATGCTCAGGCGAGTCGTCGTCCAAACAGGCGCGACAATTGTAGCTGTTGGAATTGGTGTAAGGAAACAAACGCCAAGCCCATTCTTACAGACGCCAGTCCGGTAAGCGGACTTATGAGCCAGCCGCCTGCCAAGAACTGGCGATAGGTGTACGAATCGGGTACATTTCAAACCATGAAAGTCAAAAGCCTAGAAGCGATACGGAGCGCATTTAGAGCCGAGTTGGCCGAGCTAAAAACAATCCCCAAGCTACCAGAAGAGGGGCGTTGGGAATACCATCGCCGACCGGAGGGTGGTTGGCAAGGCGACCTTCGATCAAAACCGAGTTTTTTCGATCTTCACAGGCACAAAATAATCGATACCCTGGCCGCTGAAGTCGAGAAAACTCTTCAGGATGAGTATCCGGAATATCTCCGAGCAGTTGGGACACCGATGGTCCGCGGCGCTCTTCAGCCTGCCCTAATGTTGAATCAGCTTGCGCACGAGGCTTACAAACGATTCGATACGTTCGCCCTAACAGGCGAGCAGATTGACGCAATTCTCGTGGATGTTGTCAGGTTTTTTGACAGGAAAACTATACTTCTGCGGATATATGCTCCCGTACTAAATCTAAGAGGGGCACGCGACACCCCTCCCATCGCATTCCCAGATCAGGTTATCCTGCGACCCATGACAGATGAAGAGTGCACCCGATTTTATGGGGGCAATCCAATTTTTCAATTTCGACGAATACCAATTGGCTTTCCCGATTTCGTATTCATCAAGGAAATCGAAGTGCCAAAGATTACTGGAAGTTTTGAGACACACGACACGAATCCTCTTAAACCTATCTGGGAAAACCTAGATTTATGTCTGCTGGCATTGGCTACCTTCAAAGATTCTGGAGCTATCGGTTACGACGGCGCGTATATCACCTCGGCCGAGTTTTCCCTCGGAATCGTATCCGGCGATCACCATCTATTTGGAAACGAATCCTTACCTCTAGGCAGTTATGAGATCACTTCCAATGAGGCACCCGAAATTGAAACTCACGCTAGTTTTTTTAGCTGCTTGCACCCGGCCCTTGAAATGGCGAGCCAACGTCTCGTTGATAGCGGACGGAGAACGAAAGCACGCGATACCGTGGTTGATGTAGTCATCGGACTCGAAACTATCCTACTCTCAAACATAGATGAGCGAACAGAGCTCCGCTTCCGGTTTTCTTTAAACTACGCGGCCTTATTTGCTAAAAAGGAACGAGAAGCGGCCTTCTTCACCGCTAGGGATCTTTATGACCTCCGCAGCAAAATCGCGCACGGTGCTTCGCCAGGGGAGAAGAACAGAATTAATGGTAAAGACCTGACGATAGCCGAAGCCGCAACTCTCGCGAGATCGATGTTGCGAAAAACAATCGTCATGTTTATTTCAAATGCTCGAAACCCTGACTTTATGGCGGAACGATATTGGATCTCGAAGGAGTTGGGGCTGTGATTCTCGTTTTCTGCGGCACTGGTCCGCGACTGTGATTCTCTTGTGCCTGCGCCTCCCCGTCAGACCAATTCGTTGACATCCCGTCGCGCCAGCCATGATAATCACTTGTTCGGAGGCGGCGAAACCTTGCTCTGGCTCTACTCTGCGTGCCTGTGGCTTGCTCCGGCGGCCGATAATCCGGTCGTAGACTACTGGCGCAGGAATACTGACCCGTCATTGAACCCGTTCCGGGGCATCTACCAGCTCAACGGGTTCGACTTCGCCGTGATGCTGCCGTACTTCATCGTCCTGGTGATCTTGGCCGCCTACGGCATCCATCGGTACACGCTGGTCTATAACTATTTCAAGAATCGTAAGCACGCCGCCGGGCCTCCGCCGGAGGTCGATACCTGGCCGAGAGTCACGGTTCAGTTGCCCATTTTCAACGAGCGTTACGTCATCGAGCGGCTGGTCGAATCGATCGCGCAATTCGATTACCCGCGCGAACTGCTCGATATTCAGGTGCTCGACGATTCCACGGACGAAACGCGGCAGGTAGCCCGCGATTGCGTCGAACGGTATCAGTCTCTGGGTTTTCCCGTCACCTACCTCCATCGCGACAACCGCGAAGGCTTCAAAGCTGGCGCGCTGCATGAAGGACTGAAATCCGCCTCTGGCGAATTCGTCGCCATTTTCGACGCTGATTTCATTCCCCCGGCGGATTTCCTGCGCCGCACGATTCCCTATTTCAACGATCTCAAGCTGGCGATGGTGCAAACGCGCTGGAGTTACGTCAATCGCAATTATTCCGCGCTCACCGAGGTCGAAGCCATCCTGCTCGACGGCCACTTCGTCATCGAGCATTCTTCGCGCTTCCGCAGCGGGCGGTTTTTCAACTTCAATGGCACGGCCGGCGTCTGGCGACGGCAGGCCATCGCCGACGCGGGCGGCTGGCAGCACGACACGCTTACCGAGGACACCGACCTTTCCTATCGCGCGCAGCTTTGCGGCTGGCATTTTCTTTACTTGCCGGATATCGATTGCCCGTCGGAATTGCCCGTCGAGATGAATGCCTTCAAATCGCAGCAGGCGCGCTGGGCCAAGGGCCTGATGCAGACGGCCAAGAAAATCCTGCCGCGAGTGATGCGCGCCAAGGTGTCGCCAGCCGTGAAAGCCGAGGCATTCTTTCACCTCACGGCCAATATCAGCTATCCACTGATGGTACTGCTTTCGATTATTTTGCTCCCGGCGATGATGGTGCGGTTTTATCAGGGATGGTTGCAGGTAGCCACGATCGACCTGCCGCTTTTCCTCGCCTCCACGTGCTCGATTTCGGCTTTTTATCTCGCGGCCGAGCGCGCGCTGTATCCCAAAACCTGGAAGCGCACCTTCCTCTACCTGCCGCTGGTCATGGCCATTGGCATTGGACTATCCGTGCGCAACGCCTTCGCGGTGATCGAGGCCGTCTTTGGCGTGCAATCCGAATTCGTGCGCACCCCAAAATATCGCGTGGAAGGCAAGACCAACAAAGAACGCCATGCCCTCCTAAAGAAGGCCAGCTACCGCAAAGGCGCCGGATGGATGCCCTTTGCCGAAGTGATTCTCGGCGTCTATTTTCTGATCACCGTCATCTACGCTATCCAGAATGAAAACTACGCTACCATCCCCTTCCTGCTTCTCTTCGTCTGGGGCTACCTCTACACCGGCGTCATGTCCCTCGGCCAAACCTACCTCGAACGCCTCCGCTTCGGCTCGATCGAAACCGGCGAAGTCCGCCCCGCCTCCACCGGCGTCCCCGGATTCTAGCCGTCTCCCTGGTGCGTGTGCCTAGTCGACAACAATATTCTCCACAGCTCCGTTCTCTTGCCATCGTGCGCGCTTAAGCGCTAGCTTGGCCGGTTGGAGGCTCGCAAGTGAGTTCAATCGTCAAAGTAAGGGCAGCCCCGTCAAGCGCCCGCAGCGAAATCTGCCGCGTGGCCCCGACTCAGCACGTTGTGGCCGACGCAAATTCCATTCAATTTCTAATCGGCACAACAGGGATTAGAAACGACATGATTGTTTACTTGACACAGGGAGAGGGAGATTCTATCCTCCTAAGCCGAGAGACTGGCAGAGGGGGAAAATCGTGACTATCGCGGCTGGATTTCAGGTGAATGACGGATTTGTATTTTGCTCCGATACTGAAGGCACTACGGCAACCCTGAAACTATTTAGGAAGAAAGTTGTTGCTCCAACGGTAGGAGCTTGTCATTACA
The DNA here is from genome assembly GCA_050747005.1 of Candidatus Acidiferrales bacterium. GTDB lineage: Bacteria > Acidobacteriota > Terriglobia > Acidiferrales > UBA7541 > Palsa-295. The sequence goes on along the minus strand of JBOGNE010000065.1, from coordinate 38,978 downwards.
TTTATACGGGTTCAGGAGACGCCGGCTTTCTCCAGATGGCCGCTGCCAAAATTGAACAGAAACTCCAGGAACGACATGTTGAATCGGAAAAAGAGTTCGCCGAAGTAGTTGAGGAAGTCATTCTCAGTATCCATGAGAAAAACATTGCGGCGTACCCAGATGACCCCAAGCCAAGCTTCTCGATGATAATCGGCCTTCTGCTCAATGGGAAAATGAGCATGATTAGAACAAACGCAACGAGCGTCACCGTAGGAAGTTATGGAGCTGAGTGCGTTGGAAGCGGTTCCACTTTAGGGCGATTCATTCTGAATAAACTATGGTGCGCAGACCCGGATATCGTACACGCGACGATTCAGGCCATCTATATGCTTCAACAGGCGCGGGAGTTCGCGCCGGGGTGCGGAGGTATCAGTCATATTTTCTGCTTGCGGAAAGATGGCAGTTTCGGCGTCGTTTCGCAAGGAGAGATCAAGGCATGGGAAGAGTTTTTCCGCCATGCTGAGGGCGTAGCGCAATCGTTCATTCTAGTCTACCGAAGGGGCCATATCTTTGGCGAAGGGAGTTTCGAGAAAGCCGTCAGGAAGCTACTGAAGGAATCCAAGAAACTACCGGAGCCTTATAAGGAATTTCCCTTATAAGGAATTTCGATGGGTAGCTACGCCGTTGGGAATAACGTTGTAAGAGTTGTAAGAATAGTGCGTGGGGGCCTTCGCAGTCAATTTCTCGAAGGTGAGCACAGGGGCTGTGATCATGTGGCGCAGCGTATCAAGGAACAGGTTTGGATTCTTGCGGCGGTTGAACCGGAAGGCCATCTCAGTGCAATAGGCTTGCAGATGTTTCGCGCTGACTTTATGCCACGTGCCCACGATGCCGCGCTTCAAAAGAGAGAAAGCGGACTCAACTGTGTTGGTATGAATATCGCCTCTAACATAGACACGGAGTTTGTGCCGGATGGTTTTGTGCCGCCCGTCTTTGCGCAGATGCTTCGCGGCGCTCCGGTAGGCGTTGAAGTCATCGGTGAACAGGACTTCGACATCTTCGCTGATGTTCTCGCGGATGAATGTTTCGAGCGTTCCGCTTTTCACGTCTGCGGCATGGAAAAAGCGCAGATCGCCGCCGCGTTGCCGGATGCCGATTACGTTCTCTTTGTTGTCCCATCGAGCGGCTTTGCCTTTGTTGCGATTCACGCCGCCGATGAACGTTTCATCCATTTCGACCTTGCCATCGAGCATCGGCCTGTTTGCCTCAGTCATCGCTGCGCGGATTCTGTGGCAGAGATACCATGCAGTTTTGTAGCTCACGCCGAGCGTGCGCTGAACCTGACAGGCAGACATTCCCTTTTTGGCTTCACAAAGCAGGTACGTTGCCGCGAACCATTTTTCCAGCGGCAAGTGAGTATCGTTAAAAATCGTGCCCGTAGTTACGGAGAACTGATAGCCGCATGAGCCACACTCGAATTGTTTCCGGTCGGCAAGATAGCAGACTTGACGCTCTTTGCAGCGAGGGCACGTCACGCCTTCCGGCCAGCGCAGCTTGTTCAGAATCTCGCGGCACTTATCGTCGGTTGAATACTTCTGTAACATCTCTAGGAGCGCCATGACAACACCTCGCAAAAAGAAGAAACGAAAGACAGGCCGACCGCTAGAGGATGTGCCTCTACGGAAACTGGTACATGAAGTGAAAGAGAATATTCGCGTGAGATTAGCGGATTCCGATAAACCAAAGCGGGATTGAGGGTTACGTTCATGCAGGGACAGATTACCGAAACGCTGCACCTGTGTCAAGTAAATAATCCATAGAAACGACGGTAAATCATAGAAAACAAAAGACGGCGGTGCTGTCTAATCGACAAAAAATATGGGGTCTCCAAAGCAGAAATTACCGAAAAACGAAGGGTCTGCGCCGCCATTAGGCCACGGCCAGCAGCTGCCGTCAGGCGAATTCAGATCGTGGGCTGTCTGACCAGGCGCTAACACGGGCAGGGAGCCCTATCGTTTGACCCTCTGCTTGGCGACCGCTATAATTGGCGACTCGGCAGTACCAGGCTTGGCCCGCCCATCAGTTCTGCGCGTTGCAATCCGCCGCAGCAGCCGAAGGACGAAAATCAAGACACGAATTCAGGAGCAAGTCATGTTAAAGGCAACGCAACTGCGTCCCGGGATGATCATCATGCACGAAGGCGATCTCCACGTGATTTACAGCGTGGATCATCGCACGCCCGGAAATAAGCGCGGCTCGATGCAGACCAAGATGCGCAACCTGCGCAGCGGCTCGATGATGGATTACCGCTTCCGGGCCGAGGAATCCATCGACAAAGTGACGGTGGATGAGGTTGACTTCGAATATCTCTACAGCGACGGCGACACCCATCACTTCATGAACGCGCAGAATTACGAGCAGCTCGCGCTGCAGAACGACATCGTGGGCGACACCAAGGACTACCTCATCCCCAATCTCTCCGTCAAAATCGAATACTACGACGACAAAGCCATCGGCGTTCTTCTGCCGGATACAGTCGACCTGAAGGTCGTCGAAACCGAGCCCAGCATTCAGAAAGCTACAGCCAGTTCCGTAATGAAAGCAGCAAAACTCGAGACTGGACTGGTCATCAACGTTCCGCCATTCGTGGCGGAGGGCGACACGGTGAAGGTTGACACCTCCGAGGCCCGCTACATCCAGCGCGTGCAATAGCAATCCGTCGAAGTTCCCAATTCCTGGACATCTACAGCGCCACGTGCTTGCATCCGATTCTGCGCGTGCTAGGTTAATCGGGCCATGATGACCGTACGCGAACTCGGACAGAATCACCGCCCCGCTTCCCGCCGATCCGGGGCTATTTCCAATGACAACCAATTGACGGGTGTTCGCGGCGGCGGTTGGAATGAAATGTTGAGGCCGCTCGCGGCGATGCTGGTCTTGATCCTCGCGACCGCGAGCGTCTGTCTTGCGCAATCGCCGCAAAAGATACTCGACGAATATGTCCGCGCGGAAGGCGGCGCAAAAGCTCTGCGACGGATTCAATCCAGCAGTATCGCAGGCAGCCTGTGGGAAAAAGCAAGTGATGCCACCGGCTCCTACTCGCTGATTACCAAAGCTCCCAATAGGTTTTATTCCGAGATCGCCATTGAACCGCGTCATCTCGCCGAGGCCTATAACGGCAAATCTGCTTGGGCGCAGAATGGCTCCGCCGTCCCTCACACGCTCACCGGGCGCCCGGCGGCTGTCGCCGAGGCCACCGCGCGTTATTTGAACGGGCGGCTCGCGGATTATAAGAAAGATAAAATCGCACTGCAATTCATTGGCATTGAGAATAGCGGCGGGCGGCAAACCGATCGCATCAGGCTGACGCTTGCGCCTGGCGTTACGCGCGACGTCTTTTTCGACACGCAGACGCATCTCCATCTCATTGTCCGCGAAATCGCTCCCTCCGCGGCGACCAGCGATTCATCGCAAATTCGGCAACCTCCCGCACCCTCTCAGGAATTTGATTACGACGATTACCGCCCCGTGAGCGGCGTTCAAGTGCCATACAAGATCGAACTTCACCGCGATGGCCACATCTATTCGATCTCTGTAACTCAGGCGGAAATCAACGGCGCGGTTGGGGACTCCACGTTTAATTTTCCCCGCGCCGACCATCGTCCACTGCCCGACATTCCGGCGCTTCTGCTCGACATGTCGAAAAATCAGGAAGCGATCGAAGACCTTCAGAAGCAGTACACCTGCCACCTCACCGAGGAAGACTCAAAAACGGACTCAAAAGGCCAAGTGACGTCGCGAACGATTGACGAATACGACGTCTTCTACGTTGGCGGCGACGAAGTCCGCCGGCTCCTCGCGAAAAACGGTGTGCCTCTCACGGGAGATGCAAAGAGTAAAGAAGACCGCAAATTCAGCAAGCGCTTCGACGAGTCGCAACGCAAACAGGCCGAACTCGCGAACGATCCGAAAAAACGCGAGAAGCAGGAACAGCAGGATCAAGAGCAGATTTCCGATTTCCTTCGCGCCGAAAGTTTCACGAACCCGCGCCGCGAACGCTTTCGCGGACAGGACACGATTGTCTTCGATTTCGGCCCGAATCTCGGTTACAAGCCCAGAAAGTTTGCCGAGAGCATCGCGCAGAAGCTCGTCGGGGTGGTTTGGGTGGACGAACAAGCGCGCGACGTGGTGCGGCTCGAAGCGCGGTTCAGCAGCAACGTGAAGATCGGCGGCGGCATTCTGCTATCGCTGCAAAAAGGCTCGAACTTCGTTTTCGAGCAGACCAAACTCAACAACGAAGTTTGGCTGCCTTCGTATGCGGAAATTCACGCCGACGGCCGCTTGTTTTTTCTTAAAGTTAAGGCCAATGAGATCGACCGTTATACCGACTTCAAAAAGTTCGGAGTCGAAACAAGAATCGGTCCGCCATCTTCCCCTGCCACCCCCGCAGCCGCGCCCAATTGATTGCAACGTTAGTCAATTTGGCGGGTGCGAAAGACGCGACAGGGAGTGAAACGATAAGCGGGGCTCACGTCGCGACGGAAGTCTTCGCGCCGAAGACGCGGCGGAAAATGGCGTCAACGGCTCGCAACTGGCGGTGCAAATCAAACGTGTGCGCGAGCGCCTGCCCGTTGAGGAACTTCTCGATATTGGCGTCGGCGGCGACGCGATCCTTGAAGCTGGTCTCCGACTCCCATGCCGCCATCGCGTGACCCTGCACCCATTTGTAAGCGTCTTCGCGCGGCGCGCCGTGCTCCACCAGGTCCTGCAAAAGCTGCCCGGAAAATACCAGCCCCTTGGTCGCATCGAGATTGCGCCGCATGCGTTCCGGAAACACTTTCATATTGGCCACAATTTGCGTCATGCGATGCAGCATGTAATCCACCAGAATCGTTGAATCGGGCAGAATCACGCGTTCGACCGAGCTGTGCGAAATATCGCGCTCGTGCCACAGCGCGATATTTTCCATCGCTGCGAGCGAATTCGTACGAACCAGCCGCGCGAGGCCGCAAATCTGTTCACTGGAAACGGGATTGCGCTTGTGCGGCATGGCCGAGCTGCCGCGTTGTTCGCCTCCGAATGGCTCTTCGAGTTCGCGGACTTCCGTGCGCTGCAGGTGCCGAATTTCCTGGGCGATGCGCTCGAGCGAAGCCGCAAGAATCGCGAGCGTGGCGAGATACTGCGCGTGGCGATCGCGCTCGATCACCTGCGACGTGATCGGCGCCGTGGCCAGCCCCAGCCGCTGGCAGATTTTCTGCTCGATTTCGGGGCCAAGATGCGTGCACGTGCCCACCGCGCCAGAAATTTTTCCCACCGCCATTTGCTGCGCCGCGACTTGAAAACGCGCCAGGTCGCGCCGATTCTCCGCGTACCAGTTGGCCATCTTCAGTCCGAAGGTAATCGGCTCGGCGTGAACTCCATGCGTCCGGCCGATTTCCGGCGTGTCCTTGAATTCCCAGGCACGCCGCTCAAGGACTTCGCCGAAAGCTTCGAGCCGCTTCTCGATCAAGTGCGACGCTTCGCGCACCAGCAGCGCTTGCGATGTGTCGACAATGTCGTTCGAAGTGAGACCGTAGTGCAGCCAGCGTGCGGCTTCCGGGTCGCCGACCGATTCCTGCACGGCGATCGTGAACGCGATCACGTCGTGCCGCACGCGCGCCTCGATTTCGTTGATTCGCGCTACGTCGACCAGCGAACGCTCGCGCAATTTTGCGGCGGCCTCGCGCGGCACGGTTCCCGCCTCAGCGAGGGTTTCCGTCGCGGCCAGCTCGACGTCAAGCCACTTTCGGTAGCGGTTTTCGTCGCTCCAGATTCGGCCCATCTCCGGACGCGTGTAACGTGCGATCAACGATTTCTCCTGCAACAAACGGCGGGGATTCCGCGACTCATAATACCTGAATTGGGCCGCTTTTTATCTGCGAGCGAGGGATCACAACTCGAAGGGGCCGAGGGGGGCGCGCTGCGAGGCGACGTGAAGGGCGCCGCGAAAGCTGAATTCACCGGGACGGCGCCCCAGCGCTTCTTCGGCGCAAATTTTGGCGAGGTCGGGCGTGTTGTTCTGCTCGGAGACGTGCGCGAGGACTAAATGGCGCGGCTGGCCGTCGAAGACTTCGGAGTCGGTAAGGAACTCGCTGACAACCGTGTTCGAAAGATGCCCGGTGCGGCTCATCACGCGCTGCTTGATGTACCACGGATAGGGGCCGACCTTCAGCATATCGAGATCGTGGTTCGATTCGAGAATCAGGAAATCGACTCCTCGAAGATGGTGCTTCACGAGTTCCGGCAGATAACCGAGATCGGTGACGACGGCTACTTTCGTTCCGTTGCAGCAGAATGCATAACCAATGGGGTCGGCGGCATCGTGCGGAATCGCGAAGGGCGTCACTTCGATATCGCCGATCGCGAAGCGTATCCCGGGCCTTACGTATTCCACTCTCTCGGGCTTTTTCGATGGCGTTTCCGCGAACACTTTCTCGATTTCACGGTGCGTGGGTTCGGTGAGATAGGCGGCGCAGTCCCAATCGCGCGCCAGTTGCGCGAGCCCGTTGCAATGGTCGGTGTGCTCGTGCGTGATAAGGATGGCATCCACATGCTCGGGGCGAGCGCGGCCGAGCGCTTCGAATCGCCGCGTCATTTCCTTGCGCCCGTAACCTGCGTCAATGAGTAGAGTCGTGCAGCCGGTTTCGAGCAACGTCGAGTTGCCCGAGCTTCCCGAAGCCAGAATGGAAATCCGGAATGAGATGCGTTTCTCTCAGTGAGCCGCTGCCGACCGAGCATGCGAAGCGGCGTCGCAAAGGATAATGGCAAACTGAAGCGGCGGCGTCAATCAGAACTCGCGAAAAGTGTGCGCGGTCCGATTATTCAAGGCCAAAAATCGCTCGCACGAAGGCGGACTTTTCGATTTTTTGAGGCAGCAGTTTCAAGGGATGCGCGGAAAACCTATCCGCCGATCGACTAGAAAGACTCGCACTTTCGGTGTTCAGGGTCCCTCCAAAGAAAACCAACGGCCGGGCCTGATTACTAGCGTAGAGAAGTGATCCAACCTTCGCACCGAGTGACTCGGCCATCTGTTCGGCGATTCCCCGCGCCTGCGACAAAGCGGAAGCGTACGCTGTAGCCTCGGCCGCATTCGGGTCGGACAGTTTCCAGTCGGGATCGCCAATATCATTCGCACCCGCGGAGACTGCGATGTCTAGCAGCCTCTGGGCCACGTCTGGCTTAGCCGTGATTGTCCATGACTGACTCGCCTCGAATCGTTTCTTGTTCCTATCGGCCGCAGCGAGGTCTTTCAGATCATCTTGAGAGACTGGATTTAGGGATAGCGAGTGAGTAGAAATCTCTCTCTCCTGTATTCCGGCGTCAGTCCAAGACTTGAGTATCTGCGAAGAGACGCGCGTGCTGTCGTCGTACGCTTCGCCATGGGTGGATCCGTAGTTGTGGTATCCAACCGTAATGGAAACTAGATCGGCCGGTACTTCAACAGAGCTATTCGCTGAAATTTCGATCGTGCGATTCTGCTCGTTGACCTGGACGGTCTGCGCGAGAGCTGCGCCCGCAACCAGAAGAAGCGCAGGGCCTAAAAAGAAGTAGTATTTCATTCGTTTACTCCTTGGCTGTTTGAAGTACACGAATGGTAAACCAAAGTATTGGAGTGCAACAAGCGCTTCGATCTAAATCGCGAGCTGTTCACGGGTCAGATCGAAGCCGTCGAGGTTGCCGACGACGGAGGCGGCTACTCGATCGGATTGGAAGAATTCCTGCGCGAGCTGCTGCACGTCTTCGACCGTGACGCTTTCGAGCATTTCAATCAGCTCCTGCGGCGTGAAGTGGCGGTTGAAATAGATGTGGTATCGCGCGAGGCTGTTCATCTTCTGGCCCGATCCTTCGAGCGAGAGAAGCGTTGCACCCTTCAGGTGATCTTTCGCGCGGCGCAATTCGTCGGCGGGCGCTGGCTCGTCGCGCATCTTGCGGAATTCGTCCAATATCGACCTGACTACCTGTCTCGCGGTATCGAGCGAAGTTCCCGCGTAGACCGACAGCATTCCCGCATCGCGATACGAGCTCAACTCGCTGAAAATGGCGTACGCCAGTCCTTGCCGTTCGCGAATATTTTGAAACAGCCGCGAGGACATTCCCCCGCCGAGGATATTGTTCATCACCGAAACGGCGAAGCGGCGGCGGTCCGTCATCGGAAGCGCCGGCACGCCGATGCAGATATGCACCTGCTCGAGTTCGTGCTTTCGCCGCAGGGTTACGTGCGGAGTGGGTTCAGGCCTCGCATCAACGAAGCCATTTTTTGCCGGTGCAAGTTCCGAGAATCGTTCGGAGACAAGATCAACGAGCTGCGCGTGTTCCAGATGCCCGGCGGCGGTGATCACAAGATTATTCGGCGCGTAGCACCGCCCGAACCACTGGCGCAGTTTGTCCTGCGTAAATGCCGACACCGTCTCCGGAGTACCGAGGATCGGCTTGCCCAGCGGGTGCGATGTCCAGAAATTCTGCGTGAAGAGCTCGTGGACCAAATCCTCGGGGTTATCGAGAGTCATGCGAATTTCCTCGAGGATCACCGATTTTTCGCGGTCCATGTCTTCGAGAGCAAATTTTGGCTCGAGCACCATGTCGGCAACAACGTCGAAAGCCTTCGGCAGATGCTCGTCGAGAACCTTGGTATTGAAACAGACCAGTTCCTTCGACGTGAACGCGTCGAGCATTCCGCCGACGCTATCCACTTCCCGCGCGATGTCTTCGGCGGTGCGCCTCCGCGTGCCTTTGAATACCATGTGCTCGATGAAATGCGAGATACCGTTGATCTCGGCAGGCTCCCGCCGCGAGCCGGACGGCACCCAGATGCCGACCGACACGGAATGAACGTGCTCCATCGGCTCGGTGATGACCGTAAGGCCGTTCGGAAGAATATCCTTATGCACTACGGAATCTTTTTGCGTCATGAGCGATCCATTGTGGCATGCGCCCTACGCGCCTGTCATCCGGCGCAATTCGCGATTGTGCAAAGAATTTAAGAATCTCGCGAGAAGCTCGCGAAACGGAAAGATTGGAGAAGAAGACGGCCAGACTGGCTGGAATGAAAGTCTCGCTGGCTAGGCGAGCTTTTCGTCCGGCGAGAGTTTGCCGTACTCGCTCGAGTAGTGCAGAGGCGCGTCGGAGTACGCGCCTTTTTCCGGCGAGTACACTTCGCAGGTCGAATACGGGTGAGAGTAAATGTGGACGCTGGTCGCGGGTCCGCCATATTCAGGCGGATTGAGCACCTGGTGGACCGGTTCTTTGGGCTGCACGACGGCGGGGTGTTCGGGGTCCATGTCGTAAAAATCCGTGGGGACAAGCTTGCAAGTGCCGTGGGCTGCATCGCGATTTTCCACGCGAAAATTTTGTACTCGCAGGCGCCCTACGGGCGTCACCATCCAGCAATTTTGCCCGCGATGATTGTGGACGCGGCTCGACAAACCGGATTCCCAACAGATGGCAATCACTTCGAAGAGGTCGCACTTATAAATCAGATTGCGCGTGTAGTGCGTTTTTGAATAAAAAATATAAGGAGCAAGAGTTTCCGCGAGAATGGCCTTCTGCGCCGTGAAATAGAACACCTTGGGAATCGTGAATTCCTTCTCGGGAATCGCCGCCAGTTGCTTCACCCAGTCATCGATAGCCAAAATTTCCATGGAGCGGCCCCCTTCGAAAATTCGCGCTTACCCGCGCCAGCAAACGCATTATAGCTCCCCGCTGGCGGACCCGCGTTAAAAATCGCAATCCAACCAGCGTGCTATGATAAAAGCAAGATGCCTTCGGAAATGTCCAAGGAATCCGCGAATCTGCTCGGTAAATCACTCGCGGAATTGCGCGCGCTCGCGGAATCACTCGGCGAACCTGCCTATCGCGGGGGGCAGCTCTATCACGCGCTTTACGCCGAAAGGCGGTTCGATATCGGGACCATGACGAATCTTCCCGCCGCGTTCCGCACGCGTTTGGCAGGCGAAGCATCGATCGCGCTGCCGCAAATCGTTCGCCAGCACGCCTCGGCGGACGGCACGATTCGCTACGTCCTCGCTCTTCCGTCGCAAACTCCAGCGTCGAATAACGCAGAACGGCCGGCGAGAGGCGCGACGATCGAAACCGTTTTCATGCCGGAAGAAAATCGCCAAACGATCTGCATTTCGACGCAAGCAGGCTGCGCAGTGGATTGCCAGTTCTGCCTTACGGCAACGCTGGGGCTGGCGCGCAATCTTTCGGCCGGTGAAGTGATCGGCCAGGTGCTGGTGGCGATCGAGGAGAATCGCGCGGCGCTCAAGCCGCAAACGAACATCGTACTGATGGGCCAAGGCGAGCCGCTGCTCAATTACGACGCTGTAATGAACGCGCTGCGGATTTTGCTCGACCCGAACGCGCTGGCAATTTCGCCGAAGCACGTGACGCTTTCGACCAGCGGCATCGTCCCGGGAATCGAACGCTTCGGACAGGAAAAGGTGCGGCCGAAGCTGGCGGTTTCGCTCAATGCATCGTCTAACGAGCAGCGAGATCGCATCATGCCGATCAATCGCAAGTATCCGATCGAAATGGTTCTCGAAGCGTGCCGCCGCTATCCGCTGCGCCAGTGGGAATGGCTGACGTTTGAATACGTGCTGCTGGGCGGATTCAATGACTCGCCGGATGATGCGCGGCGCGTGGTGAAGCTGCTCTCGAATTTGCGCGCCAAGGTGAACTTAATCCCGTGGAATCCAGGCGATTTGCCTTACGAAAAGCCGGCTCCGGCGCGCATCGAAGAATTTCGCCGGGTGATTGCGGATAAGGGTTTGCCGGTCTTCGTGCGCTATTCGCGCGGGCAGGATGTGATGGCGGCATGCGGACAACTCGCGCTGATCGAATCGCAGACTTCATTTCCAATGCACAGGCCTCGCCAGTCACACCGTAACTCGGATTCTCAAATTCCTTTCGAGGTATTCCGGTATTTGCCGTAAGACGACCATGATTCACTTCTCCGAACTCCCTCGCTTATCGAGAGAGGGCAGGACGCGCATTCAAGTCGGTCTCAACCTGCGGCGCCGTCTTTTCCAACAAGCCTTTAGTGAGATGCGCGAATACGAATCGCGAGCGAGCGGGCGCGCTGCCGCGCGACGTCAACGAACGTATTATCGGAAGCTACCTGATCGAGCGAAGGAAGAAGGCGATCCGGTTCGGGCAAAAGCTTATCGTTATAATCGCTTTCGATTTGCCGGACCACGTCGTTCACGCCCAGGTGGTCGTAACGCATGGTGCGCTGCAGGTCGGAGAGATCGAGTTCCTGCCGCGACAGTCCTTCGAAGATATTTGCGAGTTGTGACGCGGCTTCGTCGAGCGTGTAATTGAATGACACTTCGTATTTCTCGCTGCCGCTTTCGTAAACGAAAGTTTTCTGTCCCAGGTTGGCGATGCGCCGGTGAATATCCAGATTTGCGCCCTGGAAATCGTGAAGCTTCGCGGCAAGTTGGAAAATTTTCTGCGCAAGCGGCTGGCTGACTTGAAACGCTTGAGGGCTGGGTGCGTCATCGAGCGCGCGTATGTCGAAAGTTCCCGCGCCGTTTTCGCTGATTTTGATCTCGGTGAATTCCGGGTAGCTCGATTTGAACACTTTGCGGAATGTGACCGTGGCCGAGGCGTTCGGCGCCGCCGCGAGATGAGCGGATAGGATAGCGGTCGCCGCGAATAGCATCACGGCGGAGGCGAGGAATCTTTTCGATGTAAGCCTGGGCTTGCCAATCATCGTATTACTGGGATGCGGCTGGTTCGAATGCGGCTGCGCGTCGCCAGCGCGGGGGGAATGCGCCCGCCCATGGCTATTGCGGCTCGGTCGCGCGCTCGCGCCGCATGGGCGTGGCATAACGCGACTGCCAGGGCATCCGCCGCATCCGCGGGTTCCGGATATTCCGCGAGGCCCAGAAGAGAGCTGACCATCTGCTGCATTTGCTGCTTTGACGCGGCGCCGTATCCCGCAATGCTGGCTTTCACTTCGCGCGGCGAATAACCGTGCGCCGGTACCTGCGCCTGCGCAGCCGCGAGCAGGACCACGCCGCGCACTTCGGCAAGTTTTAGCGCCGTGCCCACGTTGAGCGCCGTGAATACGGACTCGACCGCCACCGCGTCGGGAGAAAATTCCGCGATGAGCCCCGAAATCAATTCATGAATCTCGCGCAGGCGTTCCGCAAACGTGGCTCGCGTGGGAAGCTTAATCGCGCCGAAGCGCAGAAGACGCGGTTTCGCGCCCGCGAATTCCACGATTCCGTAGCCCGTCGCGCCCGCTACGGCCGGGTCCACGCCGAGGACGCAAAATTTGCCCGAATGAGCGCGCGAACTGATTTGAATTGCCGGGGACATGGTGACGCGCACAAGTGTAGTGCGCGCTCACGACGGAGGGTAGTATTTTTTCTGCGGTAGGCGTCGCGAAGGCAACTGGCTAACGTCTCGTCGAGCAACTCTTGTAGGTGCGCTGCTTGCTGCGCCTGCTTAATTGCTTAGTGATGAGCGAAATGAGACGGTCAACAAATGGCCAAAAGCTATCCCGCGACGGCGGCCTGAATTTCTTTTTCGTCGATATCAAAGTTCGCGTAAACGTGCTGCACGTCGTCGTGGTCTTCCATCGCTTCGACCATCCGGACCATTTGTTGCGCCTGCTGCCCGCTGAGTTTCACGTAGTTCTGCGGCACCCACGCGATTTCGGAAGAAGAAGGCTTGATGCCCGCGGCTGCCAGCGCATCGCGGACTTTTTCAAACATCTCGGGCGGCGTGGTCACTTCCCAGGAGGAGCCGTCGTCGCGCAAATCTTCGGCGCCTGCATCGAGCACGATGCTCATCATTTTTTCTTCGTCCGCCGCTTCTTTCGGCACCACGATGTCGCCTTTGCGATGGAACATCCAGCCCACCGCGCCGGTTTCGGCCATGTTGCCGCCGTTCTTGGAAAAAAGATGCCGGACCTCGCTGACGATGCGATTGCGGTTGCTTGTCACCACCTGCACCAGGACTCCGACGCCGCCGGGGCCATAGCCTTCGAACGTCACTTCATCAAGCGTCTCGCCTTCGAGTTGGCCCGTACCGCGCAGGACCGCGCGCTCGATGTTGTCGTTGGGCATGTTTTCGCCCTTGGCCGCAAGAATCGCCGTTCGCAGCCGCGGATTGGTTACTGGATCGCCGCCGCCGGTGCGCGCCGCGATCGTCAGCTCGCGGATGATCTTAGTGAAAACTTTGCCGCGCTTCGCGTCGGTCGCGGCCTTCTTGTGTTTAATCGTGGCCCATTTTGAGTGTCCAGACATGGATAAACCTTTTACAGGAAGTATGGCAGGAGCAATAAGTTAGCCCTTGCCGCAGTATTCTAGCAGCCGTGCGGCGACGAGGCAATAAAATACGGGCTGCTAGGCCTATTGCACGGAGAGTCATTCCCTGGGGGATGTTTTCTATATCGATAGCTACTTTCCTTGACAACAAGCCGTGGGCTGCGTAGGCTCTGCGACGAGCTTTCCGTTCGATGGAGTCCACCCAATACTTGGGATGGTTGGCATTGGCGCTGACGCCTGGTCTCGGCGCGCGCATGGCCGGGAAACTTCTGCGTCAGTTCGGTAGCCCCGAGGCAATCTTCAACGCTTCGCTGACGACGCTTGAAGCGCAGAGGCTTCCAGCAGCCGTTGCGCAGGCGCTCCACTCGCGGCAGCCCATGAGCGCCGCAGCCAAGGAACTGGCTCAGGCCCAGTCAGTCGGTTGTAAGCTCGTGACTTGGGATGAGCCTGAGTATCCTTCGCGCCTTCGGGAGATCTACGACCCCCCGCCGCTCCTGTATGTTCTTGGTAACATTGAACTTTTGAATCGCCATATGATCGCCATCGTGGGCTCGCGTCGTCCGACCCCTTACGGGAATCAAATGGCGGAGAGGCTGGCTCGGGATCTAGCCGATCGAGGTCTACTGATCGCGAGCGGCTTGGCGCGAGGCATTGATTCCAGCGCGCACAAAGGTGCGCTAAGCTCAGCCGGGGGCGCCACAATTGGGATTCTTGGTTGCGGGATCGACGTGGTTTACCCCAAGGAAAATAAGAAGATATTCGCGGAAATGGAACAACGAGGAGCGATCGTTAGCGAATTTCCCATGGGCACGTTTCCGGCACCGCAGAATTTCCCAATTCGGAACCGGATAATAGCCGGTATCGGCCTAGGGGTTGTCGTAGCCGAGGGGGCGCAGTATTCTGGTTCTCTCATAACGGCCCGGCTTGCCATGGAGTTCGGACGCGAGGTGTATGGCGTGCCGGGAAATGCCACACAACCTTCGAGCTTCGGTCCAAATCAGCTCATCAAACAGGGGGCCAAGCTGGTGACCGGGTGGGAGGACGTAGTTGAGGAGCTCCCAACAGCCGTCCGCGCCGAGCTCTTGCCAATTGAGACCGCATCGGCGGAGGAACGAGCGAAGCTTGTGGAGCAAAACCTCTCCCCGACGGAGCGATCGCTTTACGAGCTTCTAAGCGAAGATCAGTCTCGCCACATTGATGAATTGGTCGAAAGTTCTGGGCTTAACTCTTCAGAAGTCCTGGCCACCCTATTTGACCTGGAGCTCAAAGGCGTGATACGCCAGTTGCCGGGTAAGCAATTCCTGAAAGTCCTGTTGTAATCGCCAGAGGCAATTGCAGCTAGGATGGGGAAAGCATCCCGAACCAGGATGCCAAATCGCGGTAGCGTCTCAAGGCGCGAATGTTTCACGAGGAACGGTTTCACAAGGAAGAATAGAACAGCATGGCGCGGTCACTCGTAATCGTAGAATCGCCTGCTAAGGCGAAAACCATCAACAAGTACCTGGGTAGGAATTACTCCGTGAAGGCGTCCTACGGCCACGTGATGGACCTGCCCAAGAAGTCGATTGCTATTCTGCTGCCCGGCGAACAAAACGGGAAGAAAAAGAAGAAGAAGAAGCGATCCGCCAAATCCAAGGGAAAAGGACAGGCAGCGGTAAAAGCGCCCGAAAAGCAGGTAGTGGTGACGTCTGAAAATATTTTTGAGCCTACTTATGAAGTGATCCCGAGCAAGATCAAAATCATCAATGAATTGCGTAAAGCTGCGGCTGGCGCCGATGCTGTCTATCTGGCGGGTGACCCCGATCGCGAGGGCGAAGCCATCTGCGCGCATCTGGAGCAGGTGCTGAGCAAGCCGTTCAAGGCTCCGCCGATGGAAGAATCGGAAGAAAACGGCAACAAGAAATCCGCAAACTTATCCGCAAGCTTATCGAAGGCGGATGCCAAGGCTGCTGCGCGGAAGGCTGAGCGGCCTGTCATACCGGCCTCAAAAATCTTCCGCGTGATGTTTAACGAAATCACGCCCAAAGCCATCAAAGCGGCCTTCGAGCATCCGACGCAAGTGAATGGCGCATTGGTGGATGCCCAGCAGGCGCGCCGCGTGCTGGACCGCCTGGTGGGTTACAAAGTTTCGCCGTTGCTTTGGGACAAAGTGCGGCGCGGGCTGTCCGCAGGGCGCGTGCAAACCGTGGCGCTGCGGCTGATCGCCGAGCGCGAGCAGGAAATCCGGGCATTCGTTCCGCGCGAATACTGGACCATCCACGCGCTGCTGGCCGCGGGCGATCCTCCGGCTTTCGAAGCCAAGCTAGTTAAGTATAAAGGCGAGGATCTGGAAGTTCCCGACGAGGCGGAAGCGCAACGAATTCTGGGGATCGTCAATAGCGCCTCCTGGCAGGTAGCCAGCGTCGCGCAGAAAGAGAAGCGCCGGTTTGCTCCTCCTCCGTTTACGACCTCTAAGCTGCAACAGGCTGGGTACAATCGCCTGCGCTTCACCGCCAAGCGCACCATGATGCTTGCGCAACGGCTGTACGAAGGCGTCGATCTCGGGCAGGAAGGCGCCGTCGCTCTGATCACCTACATGCGCACGGATTCGGTGAAGGTTTCAAGCGACGCTCTCGCGCAGGTCCGCGATCACATCGCATCGAGCTACGGCCAAAACTATCTTCCGGAAAAACCCAACTTCTTCAAGTCGAAAAAAGACGCGCAGGAAGCACACGAAGCGATTCGCCCCACCGACGTGGCGCGCACGCCGGAGAGCGTGAAATCCTATCTCGACGAGTCCATGTTCCGGCTGTACCAGATGATCTGGCAGCGGTTCGTGGCGTCGCAGATGGTCCCGGCTGTGTTTGACCAAACCACCATCGACGTGAACGCCAGCGATTACACCTTCCGCGCCAGCGGCTCGGTGATGAAGTTTGAAGGCTATCTGGCCGCCTACCAGGCGGTGAAGGAAGAAGAAGAAAAAGAGGACGAAGCGGACGCGGCAGGTAACCGTCTACCGCAGGTAAGCGAAGGCGACCAACTGAAACTCGAAACCATTCACCCCGAACAGCATTTTACCGAGCCACCGCCGCGGTACACAGAAGCCACGCTCGTGAAAGAACTCGAAGAAAAAGGCATCGGCCGGCCTTCCACGTACGCCACGATTATTTCGACCATCGTCGAGCGCGAATACGTGAACAAGGACCAGGGGCGCTTCACGCCCACCATGCTCGGCGAACGCGTCAGCGGGTTGTTGGTCAAAAGTTTCGAGGATATTTTCGACGTAGGTTTCACCGCGCGTCTCGAGGAAGAACTCGACGATATCGAAGAGGGTAAACTGCCCTGGCGTCAGGCCGTAAAGGAATTCTGGGATCCCTTCCTGAAGGATCTGGAAAAAGCCGGCGATGAAATGCTGTCGTACAAAGCGGGGATTCCCACCGGCCTCAAATGCGAGAAATGCGGCCAGGGCGAACTTCTCGAGCGCATCAGCCGCCACGGTTTTTTCCTGGGATGCAACCGCTATCCGGAATGCGATTACATCAAGGACCTTTCCCCCGAAGTCACCGGAGACGGTGACGGCGAAAACAAAATTGAATACTGCGACAACTGCGGGAAAGAGATGGCGATTAAACGCGGGCGCTTTGGGGTCTTTTTGGCCTGCACGGGCTATCCGGATTGCAAGACGACGCGGCGCCTGGTGAGCGGGACCAAAAAAGCGCGGCAGCCGGACGTGCCCATCGACGAGAAATGCCCTCTGGACGAAGGCCAGTTGTTGCGGCGGCAAGGCCGCTTCGGCGATTTCATCGGCTGCGCGAATTATCCGAAGTGCAAGTATACGCGGCCGATCACGCTGGGCATTAAGTGCCCTAAATGCAATGAGGGAGAGTTCGTTCGCCGTGGAAGCTCCAAGGGACGGGGACGCGGCCGCATCTTCTATGGTTGCAGCCGCTACCCCGATTGCGATTTCACCACGCCGCACGAGCCGATCGCCGAGCCATGCCCGAAATGCGGCGCGCCGTTCATCGTCGAAAAACACACGAAACAGGGCAACTTCCGGGCCTGCATACGCGAAAACTGCGATTGGGAAGCGCCCGTTCCTGAAGTCACGCGGCCCGAGCCGCCCGCCGCGGAAGCGCAGCCTGTCGGTGCCGGTGTCTCCGCGCCGTCGAAACCCTGACAAATTTTGTCGCTACAAATAGTGCAGCAACTGCAGCAAGGATCTTGCGCGAGGTCGCGAGGCAACCGGGCGTGGCGCGTAACCCGGCAGGGGGCCGAACACCTTACAATTCGTCACGACGGCTGGGCGGGCCCATAGCGGACCAAGAAAGCGGCGGTCGAAGGGTTCGCGCGCGACGGCTGGGCCTGCTGAAGCGGACACCATGAAAACGGTCATCGAACAATTCGTGCGCTACCTGCGTTTTGAGCGGAACGCATCGCCGGAAACGATTCGCGACTATAGCGCCGACCTCGAACTGTTCCGCAAATACGTGACGCCGCCGGGCGAAGCCACCATGCCGGTCGCCGAAGTGGATCACCGCGTGATCCGCGAATTCGTAAGCTGGCTTTACGATCGTGGCCTGGCAAAATCGTCGGTAGCGCGGAAGCTTGCAGCGCTGCGGACATTTTTCAAATTTTGCGTGCGCGAGCGGATCACCAAGCTGAACCCGGCGCGCCTAGTGAGCACGCCAAAACTGCCGAAGCGAGTGCCTCGCGTGCTGTCCGCGGAAGAGATGAACGGCTTCCTTGATAACCTTGCGGCGTCCAATCCCGGCAAGCCGGGCCGGGCGCCAAAAGCCGTCGAACGAGCGCAGATTCTGCTGAAACGCGACCGCGCGATGCTCGAGCTGCTTTACGCCTCAGGCTTGCGCGTGAGCGAGCTGGTTAGCTTGAATATCGGCAGCGTGGATCGCAAGGGGCAGATGCTGCGGGTTCTGGGGAAGGGCCGGAAGGAGCGGATCGTGCCGTTTGGCGGGAAGGCGCAGGCGTCGCTGGAAGCCTACTGGCCGGTGCGGGAAGACATTTTGAGGAGGCATCCCTCGAAACGCTCCGATTGCCAGGCCGTATTTCTGAACGGCAACGGGGGGCGCCTGACGGACCGCACGGTGCGCGCGGTTCTGAACAAATACGTGCGACTTGCCAACGTGAATTGGAGCCTGCATCCGCACTCGCTGCGCCACGCGTTCGCTACCCACCTGCTGGCCGACGGCGCGGACCTGCGGGCGATTCAAGAGCTTCTCGGACATGCTTCTCTCTCCACCACCCAGCGTTACACGCAGGCCAGCATTCAGCAATTGATGAGCGTGTACGACAAAGCTCACCCGCACGCCTGAACGGTCCGGGGGAAAGGTCTCATACGGGCCATTCCGAGCGAGGGGAGGAACCTGCTTCTAACGAAAGCCAAGAAAGCAGCAGGTTCTCGCTGCCTCGGGCGACTCTGAATGACAAACGCCGTGTTTTTCCGCTGAGAACGTCTTTTTCACATCGTTCCGCATCCAAACGCGCGATAATTTCGATCTTTGAAACTCGAGCCTGAATCGGGGGAACTGGAAATGAATCGTCTTTTGGGAGCGCTGCTGTTGATTGTTTTCGCGGGTTTCATCCTGCTGGCGATGCCTGCCGCGGCGCAGGATAACTACGAAATTCAAGTGTACGACGCCGAGACGGTGCTCCCGGGCCACACCATGGTCGAGCTGCACAGCAATTTTACGATCGATGGTTCGAAGCAGACGATCGACGGACTTTACCCCACAAATCATGCCGAGCACGAAACGGTGGAGATCACGCACGGCTTTAACGACTGGTTCGAGACGGGCTTCTACATTTTTACATCCGCGCGGTCGGGACAAGGCTGGCAGTGGGTGGGCGATCACATCCGGCCGCGATTCCGCGTGCCCGAGAAATGGCATTGGCCGGTGGCCGTCAGTATTTCAAACGAAATCGGCTACCAACGGCGCCAATTTTCACCGGATACGTGGACGTGGGAGATCCGGCCGATCGTCGACCAAAAAATCGGGAAATGGTATTGGTCGATCAATCCCACGCTCGATCGCTCGCTGCACGGACAAACCGAGAACCAGGGTTTTGTTTTCTCGCCAAATTTTAAATTCAGCTACGACTTCACGCCGAAGATCGCGGGAGGCCTGGAATATTACGGCTCGGTGGGGCCGGTAACCGGGTTCGATGCGGTCGCGGACCAGCAACAACAGATCGTCCCGGCAGTCGACCTGAATCTGGCGCCGCAGTGGGAAGTGAATTTTGGGCTAGGCGTGGGAATGACGCGCTCGACCGATCACCTGATCGCCAAGATGATCCTCGGCTACCGCTTCGATTTCTGATTCCGCACGTTCAGCACCGATGAGGAACGGGCGGATAATACTGCTGTGGCAGCCAGTCGGTTTCAGTGGCGAGAATCTTTGCGTTCGGGTATGGGCGACTGCGGGGAAAACGCCACTCATAGTCATTTCCAGGAGATGGAGGCGGCGAGGAACCTACTGTTTCTTTGAGGAATTACTTGACTCCCTCGGCTAGGTGTCTTCCTTGGCGAGCCAAAACTCCCGCACCTTTTCAAACTTCGCTACTCGTTTGCCGATCTTGATAATTTCGCGCGGATAGAACTGAAGTATAGTCTCGCACAAATCCAGCATCCAAGAACGGCGTGTTTTCTCCAGATCGATAGTGATGTTCCGAGCGTTTGCAATCTGAATCTGTCCTATCCCCAGAGCACCGATGGTCAAACAACTCCAACTCAAATTCTCAATCGGCACAAAGTGAACTTTAGTTACCTTCACTTTCGTTCCAGTAACGCCATACCGCACCATTAATACGATAAAGAAATTCATGTCGTCTTCATAGAAACGGGCTAGTCGATCCACCGACGTTAGGTTTGGCATATTAAAAACTGTTTCTTCACGATGAGTCTTTACGTCCACTACATAATAATTCCCATGCTTATCCTTGAAGGCCAAGTCAGCCATTGCGCGGCGGGCAAATTTGGCTGAGTATTCTCCCCCGAGATCGCCAAGAATTGCTTCGAACTGCTCTTCAATAATCGACTGGATAGCGTCACCCGTGGCTCGAGTGCTTCCAGCCGTCACTACAGACAAAAAGTCTTTTTGTTGATTTAAGACATTGAGGATTTTTCGTTCTATTGTTTTGCGTGCACCTGGGGTAAGTATGGGTGATTTCATTAGGACGAAATGTTTCCAAACAACGAAGGATCGGACGCTAAAGCTGTTTTTTCTTCTCGGCCTTGCATGTTGAGAGAATTTCGCTCCCAAAAAACTCCACCGGAGTACCCCTGAATCTCGTTATTAATTTCAGTGAGCGCAAGCCGTTTGGCTGATAGGCACGAGTACCACTCATCTAATTCGACCCCGAGAAACGTTCTGCCTAGCTTCTTGGCAACCACCGCCGTTGTACCGGAACCAAGGAACGGATCAAAAACAACCTCACCCTGCCGAGAGCTAGCCAGAATTAACTTTGCAATTAACTTTTCGGGTTTCTGGGTGGGGTGATCGGTATTCTCAGGCATCGACCAGAACGGTACTGTTAAATCCGTCCAAAGGTTCGACGGGTGCGTAAACCTAAAACCTCCATCTTCCGTTTCCTGCCAATCTTTAGGATTACCGTTCTGTCGATACGGTGCGATGACTTTGCGTTTTAGTTTTACCGCTTCCACATCGAAGAAATACTCGTCTGATATCGTACAAAACCAAATATCCTCGCTGGAGTTTTTCCAATTGGTTTTGGCACCGCGTCCTTTTTCGCGCTCCCATGTGATTCTATTGCGCACTACAACGTAGCGTTCTAGAACGCGATGAAGTGCTGCTGAAGACCTCCAATCTCCGCAAACATAGAGGGTAGCCGTCGTTTTAAGCACTGGAAGCAACTTGATGAGTCTTTCCTCAAAATATTCTTCATACCTATCAAGGCTAATTTCGCGAAAGACTTCGTTACCAAATGTTTTGGCCAGGTTATAAGGCGGGTCTAAAATTAATAAATCGACAAACGATTTCGGCAACCCAGAACAGACATCCAGAACATCTCCGCAAATGATTTTATTGACCAAACGAGTGTTGTCAGATAGGGGCAGCCTTAGCAGTTGGTTTTTATAGACTGCTTTTTCCTCGTCCGAAAGCACCAAAGTTCGGTTACGGGGCGCTCGCTGCTTCCGAGATTGATCTTTCGCTTTCATTGCTTCGATTGTGTTTAAGCTTTTTCCCTTTGCTTTACAAGCCAAAACTTTATCAGCCTTTCACCAAACTCTTAGATGTTGAGGGTGAGGGAAGTTTCGGGGATGAAGGTATCGGTGCGCTGGGAAGCGGCGGTTTTCGCGGGGAATGGATTCTTCTCGCGATCGACCGGGTTGTAACGAGTGTCGCGCTCGACGGGAACGCGACCAGCGGCGCGAATCAGCCGCTCGAGTTCGGCGCGCGTGAGGTGTTCCGGCGTGGTGGCTCCGGCATCGTGATAAATTTTTTCCTCGACCACGGTGCCATCGAGGTCGTTCGCGCCAAACCGCAGCGCGATTTGCGCGATTCGCGGCGTCAGCATGACCCAGTACGCCTTGATGTGATCGAAATTATCGAGCAAGAGGCGCGACACGGCGATGGTTTTGAGATCGTCGATACCCGTCGGGCCGGGAAGGTGCGCCAGCCCGGTATTCGCCGGATGAAATGCCAGCGGGATAAACGTGACAAAGCCGTGGGTCTGGTCCTGCGTGTCGCGAAGCTGAATGAGGTGATCGACGCGCTCTTCGGGGGTCTCGACGTGCCCGTAAAGCATGGTGGCATTCGAGCGCAGCCCGATTTCGTGCGCGGTGCGCGCGATCTGCAGCCACATCTGGCCGCTGACTTTGTGATCGCAAATGATTTTGCGCACGCGAGGATGAAAAATCTCCGCGCCGCCGCCGGGAAGCGAATCCACGCCCGCGTCCTTCATGGCGAGAAGCGTGTCGCGAATGGACATCCTGGAAATCCGCGCGTAGTAGCCTACTTCGACCATGGTGAAGGCTTTCAAATGGACATCGGGGAACCGCTGCTTCAAACCCCGAATCAGGTCGAGGTAATAGGCGAAAGGAAGATCGGGATGCAGGCCGCCGACGATGTGAAATTCCGTGGCGCCTTCGGCGAGACCTTGCGCGGCGCGATGGTAGATTTCATCGAGCGCGAAGGTGTACGCACCGGGAACGTCCGGCGAGCGGCCAAAGGCGCAGAGCTTGCAATGCGCCACGCAGACGTTAGTGGGATTGATGTGCCGGTTGACGTTGTAATAGGTGACGTTGCCATGGCGCTTTTCGCGCACATGATTTGCCAACCAGCCCACAGCGAGCAGGTCGTGCGACTGGAAAAGCGCGAGACCGTCGTCGGCGGAAAGGCGTTGGCCGGCGAGAACCCTGGCTGCGATGGGTTCGAGACGCACGTCCGTGATTTGAAGTTTTGCCGGCATTGAGGTGGTTGTGCCGCCGTTCAAGGACGCATCACCATTGCAGCCGCGCCCCAGAAAAGCAGGAACAATAGACTAATATAGCCATTCACGGTGAAAAACGCAGCATTGATTTTGGTGAGGTCGTTCGGCTGCACCAGCGATTGCTCGTAGGCCAGAAGAGCCGCCACCACGAAAATTCCCGCCCAAGCGGGCCACGCGAGATGAAAAGCGAGCGCGAGCCAGACCAGCAGGCCGACCATGACGACGTGCATGGCTCGCGCAATGAGAAGCGCGCGGGCAATGCCAAATTTTTTGGGAATCGAATAGAGTCCGGCGGAGTTGTCGAAGTCCACATCCTGGCAGGCGTACAGGACGTCGAAGCCGCCGACCCAGAGAGTCACCGCCGCGCAAAGAATCAGGATGCGCCAATCGAGCGAGCCGCGAATCGCGATCCACGCGGCGGCCGGCGAGATTCCCAGGCAGAAGCCAAGGACGAAATGGGCCCAGGCGGTGAAGCGCTTAGTGTAGGAATAAAAGAACAGCAGCGCGAGAGCGACGGGCGAAAGTTCGAGCGCGAGCGGATTCAGTTGCCAGGCGGCAATCACAAGGACTGCCGACGCGGCGAACGTGAAAACCCAGGCGAAGGCGGATGACAGTTCGCCCTTCGGCAGCGCGCGATTGGCGGTGCGAGGATTGCGGCGGTCGTATTCGACGTCGGCAATGCGGTTCATGGTCATGGCGGCGGAGCGGGCGCCGACCATCGCGACGACGATCCAGAGGATTTGTCGCCAAGTGGGCAAGGTGTGCGCGGAGCGCGCGGCGAGAAGCGCTCCGACCAGCGCGAACGGCAGCGCAAAGACTGAGTGCTCGAACTTGATCATTTCGAGCACGATTCGAATGCGGCTTTTCCTGTTGGTTGGATCGATCGCGGATTTGGCGGACGGGCTCATTTATGATTTGCCGCCCTTCCAGCGATATTGCTTTTGCTGAGGCAAGCCAAGCTGCGCCAGCACGCGGTAGACGAACTGCTCGACCATATCGTCGATATCCGACGGTCCGTAATAAAAGGCAGGCATCGCGGGCATGACGGTGGCGCCGGCGTCATGCACGCGCAGCATATTTTCGAGATGGATGCGATTGAGCGGCGTCTCGCGTAGGCAAAGAAGGAGCGGGCGGCGCTCCTTGAGGCAAACGTCGGCGGCGCGGGTGAGAAGATCGTTGGCAATGCCGGAAGCGATTGCGCCGAGCGCGCCAGCCGAGCAGGGAATCACCACCATGGCGTCGAGCGTCGCGCTGCCAGAGGCGATGCTGGCGCCGATGTCTTTGTTGGGCAAGCATTCGATTTTGTGGGCCGGAGTTCCGGTTAGGCGCGAAGGAAGTTTTTTGCCATCGGCGACGGCGACATTTAATTCGGTGGCCAGAAGGCGGAGGCCGGCGTCGCTGACGACGAGATGAACGCGTTCGACGCGGGAGTCGGCGTCGAGCATGCGAAGCAGCGCCTGCGCATAAATTGCGCCGCTCGCGCCGGTGACGCCGACGATGATGGAACGGCCTTCGGTATGCGTTTTCGCCATGTGCGGAATCTTCAAGTCTAGCAGGCCGCGGAAAGATCGTCGAATCATGAGTTCTCGTAGCCCATAATTGCGCGGCGCAGTGCCGCGCTTTGGCGCCTGTTGAAAAACTCATTTGGGTCGTCATTCTGAGCAAGCGAAGAATCTCTCTTCGTGAAAATGCCGAGAAAAAGAGAGATTCTTCGGGCCAGAAAGCGGCCCTCAGAATGACGGTCGGCTGTTTTTCAACAAGCTGCAAAAGTCGCGGCCTGACCACTTTCGACTCATACTGCGCCCGACTTCTGACTCGCGCCACCCGTTTTCGCGCCGATGCGGCTCATCAGCAGCGCCGAGATGCAACCCGACACGAAGGCGGCTCCCCACAACGCTTGCCCGCCCGATCGTTGCAGGATTTCCGCTCCCAGCCACGGTCCGAGCGAGAATGCGATGCTGAACGACATCGTGTATAGCCCCATATATTCGCCTCGGCGTCCGGCCGGCGCGATTTCGGCCGCGTAAGCCGAGCTGCCGGGAATCAGAATCATCTCGCCGAAGGTCCAAACCACCACCGACGCGAGAACTTCCGCCGGGCCTCGCACCAGTGCGAACGCTCCATATCCAACGGCATACAGGAATGCGCCGAGCGTCAGAGTCCGCCGGTGCGACCAATGCGCCGTCGCCGTATTCAGCGGAACCTCCAGGGCGATAATCAAAAGCGTGTTGAGCGTGAACACGGTTCCGTAAAACGATTCCGGCAAGCGAAGGTTTTGGACCAGAAAGAGCGGCAGGGTGGATGTGATTTGAAAAAATACAAGCTGCGCCGGAATCATCGCCATAAGGAAATAAAGCATCCGGCGATTTCGAAATGCTCTCAGGTCGTTCGCAGGATGGATGGCCGCGAGCACCGCAGGCCCGTCCGCTTCAATTTGCCTTCCAAGTTCTCCTGCATCGTCCCACTGAGGCTCGCGTGATTTTATTGGCGGGCCCGCGGGCCACGCCAGCACCAGCACGATCGCCGCGAGAATAGACGTCGAGCCATCCACGAAAAATAGCAGCCGGAACGACCACACAGCCAGAATCCCGCCAATCGCAGGGCCCACGCTCATGCCCAGGTTTACCGCCAGCCGGCTCAGTGCGAACGCCGATTTCCGCTGCGGCGGCGCCACGAGATCCGAAACAAGCGCCAGGCTTGGCGGGCGCACCGACTCATTGAGAATCGCAAAGACAAACGTCACGCATAGAATCGCCACGAAATTATGGGCCAGGGGGAAAATGAGGAGCACAACGCCGGACAGAAAGAGCGAAGCCTTCATGACGGCCAGCGGCCCGACTTTATCGGTTAACCTTCCCGCGACCGGCATCGTCATCAGCGCGGCCGCGCCGTAAACCGTCAACGCCAGCGCGGCGCGCGCCGGCGAAACGTGCAGCGTGCGCGTGAGATACAGCACCAGAAACGGAAGGGCCATCGTGCCCACGCGGTTCACGAGCGTGGCCGCGGCCAGAATCCACATTTCTCTTGGAAGATTTTTCAGCCCGCGCCAGGGATTCATGAAGATTCACTGAGAGGAGAAAGATCGCGCCAAGCCAAGCTCACCCGCGCGCGGCTTCTTCCTGTTCGAAGGCGTGATACGAAGAACGAACCAGCGGCCCGGATTCGACGTGCTTCAGACCCATCGTCTCGCCCAGCCGCTTGAATTCGGCGAACTCGTCTGGGTGGACGAATCGCTCGACCGGCAAATGCTCGGGCGTCGGTTGCAGATATTGCCCGAGCGTCAAAATGTGCGTGCCCTGCGCCGCGATGTCTTCCATCGCGCGCAGCACCTCTTCGTGCGTTTCGCCCAGGCCCAGCATCATGCCGGTTTTCGTAGGCACGTTCGGCGCAAGCTCGCCCGCGCGTCGCAGCAATTCGAGCGACCTCTCGTACACGGCGCCTTTGCGCACCTGCCGGTAAAGCCGGGGGACTGTTTCCATGTTGTGGTTGAGCACGTCCGGCCGCGCGTCCACGACGCGTTCGAGCGCCGTCCAGTCGCCGCGAAAATCCGGAATCAGCACTTCGACGCGGCACCCGGGCACCCGTTGGCGAATTTCCCGGATCGTTCGCGCGAAAATGGCGGACCCGCCGTCCGGCTGGTCGTCGCGATTCACCGACGTCACCACCGCATAGCGCAGCCCCATGCGCTCCACCGCTTCCGCGACGCGCTCCGGTTCGTCTTCTTGCGGCGGACCCAGCGGCTTTCCGCTCGGCACGGCGCAAAAACCGCACGCGCGAGTGCAAATGTTCCCGAGAATCATGAACGTCGCCGTGCGATGTTCCCAGCATTCGCCCATGTTCGGGCAGCGCGCGCTCTCGCACACCGTGTGCAGATCGAGCGTCCGCATGATGCGCTTGAGTTCCTGATAATTCGGCCCGCCAAAAAATCGCACGCGCAGCCACGACGGACGCGGATGCGCGGCAGGCGGCGGAGCCATCGAATTCGACAGTATGTTGAACGGAGAAGCCATTTTCACGTCACCGAATCAGCCATTTTACCCGTACCGCGCGCTTCTAACAACCGCCGCGCGATACGTGGTGCGATACGCGTGCTGGCGTCGCGCAGCGATTCTTCGATAGAATGACGGACTGCGGCGCGACAGCGCGCCTCTGCTTTTCGCCTGTCTGATGTAAAGGAGACCTTCATGCCCTCATTCCCCGGAGTCGACTTCCTCGATTTCGATTCCGTTCTCAGCGACGAGGAAAAGCTCGCGCGGCAGACGGCGCGCCAATTCGTTGATGACGAAATCATGCCCATCATCGAGCAATACAATCGCGAAGGAAAATTCCCGGCGCAGCTCGTTCCACAAATGGCCGAGCTTGGGCTTTTCGGTGCGAGCTTGAAAGGGTACGGCTGCGCGGGAATGTCCAACGTCGAGTATGGTTTGGTGACCCAGGAACTCGAACGCGGCGATTCCGGGTTGCGCAGCTTCGTTTCCGTGCAGTCGGCGCTGGTGATGTACCCGATCCACGCGTTCGGTTCGGACGCGCAGAAAGACAAATGGCTTCCGCTGATGCAGCAAGGCAAGGCGATCGGCTGTTTCGGCCTCACCGAGCCGCAATTCGGGTCGAATCCCGGCGGCATGCTGACGCGCGCGGTAAAAAAAGGCGGTGAGTACGTTCTCAACGGCGAAAAATTGTGGATCACCAGCGGCTCGATCGCGGACGTAGCGGTCATTTGGGCCAAATGCGACGATGATAAAATTCGCGGCTTTCTGGTCGAAAAAGGCACGCCGGGATTCAAAGCGTGGGACGTTCACGGAAAATATTCCCTGCGGGCTTCGGTCACCTCCGGTCTCGCGATGGCTGACTGCAAAATTCCCGTCGAAAATATTCTTCCCGGAGTCCAAGGCCTAAAAGGACCTCTCTCCTGCCTCAATCAGGCGCGCTACGGCATCGGGTGGGGAGCGGTTGGCGCGGCGATGGCGTGCTACGACACGGCGCTCCAGTACGCCAAACAGCGCAAACAGTTCGACAACAAGCCCATCGCTTCGCATCAGCTGGTGCAGGAAAAGCTCGTGTGGATGATCACGGAAATCACGAAGGCGCAGTTTCTGGCGCTGCAGGTGGGCCGCCTGAAAGATCGGGGCCGCGTGCATCCGTCGCACATTTCCATGCTGAAGATGAACAACGTTTCGATCGCGCTTGAAACGGCGCGAAAAGCGCGCGAAATCCTGGGAGCGAACGGAATCGTGGACGACTATCCCATCATGCGCCACGCTAACAACCTCGAATCCGTCTACACCTACGAAGGCACCAACGACATCCACAAATTGATTATCGGAGAGCGGATCACCGGCATTTCCGCATTCGTATGAGCCAGCGGACATCCAGATTCACCGGCGTATTCACAGCGGCTTGGCTCGCCATAGCTTTTCTCGCGTTTGCGCGGCAGTCTCTGGGCCAATCCGGCCAACCGCAGAAGCCGAAAGTTCGCGCTGTGACGGCGTTCGTTCGACTGGATCGCGCTCATTACAAAACCCAAATTCAAGACGCCGTCGACTTCTTGCAGAAGGCGAAGACCACCTTTGAACAAGCCGGATACGAAGTTCAGACGATTCGCATCACCACGCAGCCTTTTCCTGAATACACGAGCGACCTTTCGCCGGCTCAGGCCTTGGCTTTCTTTCGTGATTACGACGCGCTGGCTGTGAAAGATGGTTTCGACGCCGCCATCGGTCCCGCAAACGTGGACGGCCCCAAAAGCTTTCAAGAGGCCGAATTGCTGGGGAAAATCCTGGCAAACACGAAGAGTCTTGAAGGCAGCATCACAATCGCCGGGCCAGACGGCATTCAGTGGGATTCGATCCGGGCCGCTTCCGCGATCGTAAAATACCTGGAAGCCAACACTCCGCGCGGCCAGGGAAACTTCAGATTTGCGGCCGCGGGATTCGTGCCATCAGGTGGACCTTTCTATCCTTCGTCTTATTTCTCCGGCAGTGGAACCCGCTTCGCGATAGGCATGGAGTCCGCGAACGTCGTGACCGAAGCGCTGTCCTCCACAAAATCGCCGGTGGATGCAGAGGCGGCCTTGACCCGCTCGCTCGGTGTCTACGCG
Source organism: Candidatus Acidiferrales bacterium (assembly GCA_050747005.1). GTDB lineage: Bacteria > Acidobacteriota > Terriglobia > Acidiferrales > UBA7541 > Palsa-295. The sequence continues at coordinate 10,139 of JBOGNE010000065.1, read as the reverse complement.
CAGGAAATTCAAGCGGCCGCCCGGCAGCTCGAACGTCAAACGGGCTGGAAATACGGCGGAATCGATCTTTCTCCCGCATCCGCTCAGGGAGCTTCAATCGGTGACGCATTTGAAAAGTTTCTTGGCGCGCCCGTGGGCTCAAGCGGCACACTCACCGTCGCGGCCCTGATCACTCGCGCGATTCGGGCAATTCCCGTCCAGCGGACGGGCTATTCGGGACTGATGCTGCCGGTGCTTGAAGATCCGGTTCTGGCAAAACGATGGAGCGAAGGGCGATTCACTCTCGACTCGCTGCTATCGTATTCCGCGGTTTGCGGAACGGGAATTGACGTAGTGCCGCTTCCCGGCGATGTGTCTCAAGAGCAGATCCAGCGAATTATTTCGGACGTGGCCAGCCTTTCCTTGAAGTGGCGCAAGCCCCTCACTGCCCGGCTGCTGCCCATTGCGGGAAAGAAGGCGGGCGACGAGACGGATTTCAACGATCCGCACCTGGTGAACGCCAAGATACAGCCTCTCCCGTAGCTGCGTGCATTGCACGCTCATTTAAAATTGTGTGAACGGCGTACTTGAAATGCCATCAAATCCTAAAATCCGCGCTCTGACGGTCTTCATCCGGCTCGACCGCGCGCGTTATGACGGACAAATCGCGGATGCACTCTCTTTCCTGCGCCGCGCCGAAGCTGCGTTCGAAAAGTCCGGGTACGAAGTCCAGACGATTCGCATTACCACGCAATCCTTTCTCGATTACACGCGAGACCTCCAGCCGGATGACGCGCTCGGCTTTCTCCTGAAGCACGATGCCCTCGCCGTCAAGGAGGGATTCGACGCGGCGATCGGGCCCGCAATGATTCGCGATTCGGACGATCCCCGCGAAGCGGAATTCCTCGCGAGAATACTCTCAAAAGGGGAAACGCTCGAAGGCACGATTTTTATCGCCGACGAAGGCGGCATCCGCTGGAATTCCATTCGCGCGGCGGCGAAGCTCGTGAAGTATCTTGAATTGAATTCGCCCGGCAGCATCGGCTGTTTCTACTTCATGGCCACGGCATTTGTTCCATCGGGCACGCCGTTTTATCCAGGGTCCTATTTCACCGGCGAACGCAAGGAGTTCTCGTTGGGACTCGAATCGGCGGATGTCGTGACGGCCGCCCTGGCGTCCGCAAAGTCGCCCGATGCCGCCGAGAAAGCCTTGGCGGAATCCCTGGGACGCTGCGCGGAGGAGCTTGAAAACGCAGCGATGCAGCTCGATCGCCATACAGGCTGGAAATATGGCGGCATCGATCTTACGCCCGCGCCGCTGAAGGACGTCTCGATCGGCCGCGCCATCGAAAACTTTCTGCTGGCGCCCATCGGGTCGAGCGGAACGTTGGCCGTAGCCGCGCTCATCACGCGTGCAATCCGTTCCATTCGAACGATGCGTGCGGGCTATTCAGGCCTCATGCTGCCTGTCCTCGAAGATACCGTGCTGGCAGAGCGCTGGACGGAAGGGAGGCTTTCGATCGACTCACTTCTCTCCTATTCTTCAGTCTGCGGCACAGGCCTCGACTGCATTCCTCTTCCGGGTGATATCACGCAGCAGCAAATCGAGCGCATTTTTTCGGACGTCGCAAGTCTCGCGTTCAAGTGGCGCAAGCCGCTTACGGCGCGCCTTCTGCCGGTGGCGGGCAAAAAGGCAGGCGATATGACCGAATTCGACGATCCGTTTCTCGTTAACGCAAACATCCAGCCGCTGCCCTAGCCTGGATCCCTCAAAGCATGTTCGGAGGACAGCCGCGGCGGGCGAATGAAAGGCGCGATCGTTTCCGAAGGCAATCGCCATCGTTCGAGCGAAACGAGGTTCACGATTCGATGATCTGCAGCGGGGATGGCGGGGGCATGGGAGCGTCGCCGCCGGACGAAGTCGTCCCGGCGACAAGTCGAACCCGGCGCGCCGCCAACACAAGCGCGCCGAGCAAAATCTGATTCGCGTTCTTCCGCCGAACTAGCGGTGAATCGCTGTCGCGACGTGGCCAGCTGCTGAGTGGTGCCGCCGGTGCAGGTGAGGTATCCTCTCGGTCGCTTGCGGTGGCAGCGGGCGCACTTGATTGGTGTTGACGTGCTCGCTGATCGCCTCCAACCTTTTCAGAATGCCCTGCCACTGCGTCCAATCCAGTTGCCGCAGGAACGGACGAAGGCCCTGAATGAACGGGTCCTCGAGAACCGTTTCTCCGTTCGTCTCCGGAACGAAAAAGCGATTCAGGCCGACGCCCAGCGCTTCGGCGATTTTTTCGAGCGTGCCGAGGCTTGGCGTCATCTGACCGCTTTCAATCCGGGACAGGTACGAACGCGAGACGCGCGAACGCGCCTGTAGCTGGCTCTGCGTCATGCTGCGCGATTCGCGCAACTGACGGATGCGCTGGCCGATGTTTTCCACGGTTTCGCGGTTTGGCCAGTTCTCGAACAGTTGTCGGTCGTCCCCCGGTAAATCCTGCGGCGACGGCGTCGGAATGACGAACGTCACCTTGGGGGGCAGCATGCGCAGACAGCGACGGCAGTTGTCTGTCCGCGTACGGTACTGCACCAGGCCGCATACACCACAACGGATTACTTCTCGATCCATGCTTGTTGTTGCTGTCTCTTTTTCCGCCACCGGTCTCCTCGCAGACTTTTCCCGGCGTTGCGAAAGGGAGGAACTGTTCACCAAGGGGAAGGCAGGAACGGCGCGCGATGCATTCTCCATAGGGTGCCAATTCTTGTCAAGTATTTTTTCTGACTTTGTTAAGCTCGCTGATTCCATCTCCGCCCCCAATGCGTTGGAAATCAAATGCATGCCGCGTTTCCGCGCTCGCTGCCATCGATCGGCACTTCCGACTGACGTTTTGCGTCCACTTTTCTCGTTTCAGGAACCGCTCGATGTGACACTTTTTCGTGCTAACTCATTCGCAAATAGGAAGTTTTATCCTAAACGACTCCCCTTGCACTTTGAACGCCGATAACCACTAATTGCACTTGTATGGCCATCTGGATTCTCTTCTTCGCCCCATCTACGCCCCATTTCCCAGACAGACATTGGGGAGGATATAGTCAATCCTGGCGCTTCCTCAACTCCGTTTCCTGCGGTAAATTAATTAACGAAGCAACCGGCTCGTTATTTTGAAGGAGTGTGCTGCTGGACGAAGTCTCTTTTAAGACGTTTCTGGAAGTAAAAATCGGGAGGAAACGCGAGATGCCGAATCGGGATGATGCATGGAAGTTACTCTGCGAGTATACGCAGAGCGAAAGCCTGCGGAAACACGCGCTTGCCGTCGAAGCCTGCGTTCGCGCCTACGCCCGCCGGAATGCCGCGGATGAAGAAGCATGGGGACTTGCCGGCCTGCTCCACGATTTCGATTACGAGCGCTGGCCCAACGCCGAACACCACCCGATCAAAGAACATCCCGGCGAAGGTTCGGCCATCCTGCGCGAGCGCGGCTATTCGGAAGAGATCATCCACGCGATTCTCGGGCACGCCGGCTACACCGGCGTCGCGCGCGTTTCACCGCTCGATCGCACGCTTTTTGCTTGCGACGAGCTCGCGGGGTTCCTCACCGCCTGCGCGCTGATCAAGCCGTCGAAAAGCATTCACGAAGTCGAAGCTGCCTCCGTGAAGAAAAAATTAAAGGACAAAGCGTTCGCTCGCGGCGTAAGCCGCGAGGACGTGTACAAGGGCGCGGAGGAACTCGGCGTCCCGCTCGAAGAGCACATAGCGCTCTGCATCGAAGCCATGCGCGCAGCCGCGCCAGCTTTGGGACTTGCGGGAGTTGCAGCGTAAGACATTCGAGCGGGGCCTGCTTGCGAGGAGAGATTGTCGAATCAAAGCGAAGAAAAGGCGGATGCGAAGCGCCGCGTCTTTCTTTCCACCGAATGGCGCGATCTCGTGCTGCTCAACTACGAAGTCCAGCCCGATCTCCTGGCGCCATACCTTCCGCAAGGGGTCGAACTGGACTCCTGCGACGGCAAGACCTACATCAGCCTCGTCGGCCTCCGCTTCGCGCAAACGAAAATGTTGGGCCGGCTTGCAGTTCCCTTCCACACCGATTTCGAGGAGGTAAACCTTCGCTTTTACGTGCGCCGCCGCTCGGATCAAGAAATGCGCAGGGGCGTCGTTTTCATACGCGAAATCGTGCCGCTTCATGCCGTCGCTCAGATCGCTCGAACGGTTTACGGAGAAAACTATCTCCGCCTCCCGATGCGCCATTCGACCAGCAATGGCAACAGCCCCATTTCGATCGAATACCAATGGCTATTCCAAACGCAGTGGAACCGCCTTTACGCGGATGCCGATTGCCAGCCGAGCCTTCCTGCCGAAGGTAGCATCGAGCAATTCATCACGGAGCATTATTGGGGGTACGCGCGACAGCGTGAGGGGCGCTGTGTCGAATACCACGTCTCGCACGCGCCGTGGCGCGTTTGCAGCGCATCGCTGGCCGGTTTCAAAGGCGATCCCGACCGGCTCTACGGCCCCAATCTCGGACATATCCTCAAGCGTCCACCCGACTCTGCCTTTGTTGCCGACGGCTCGCCTGTGCTCATCTTCCGGGGCAGCCAAATCAGCCCAGATAGACCGCTACCGCGCGAGTAACGCTCGGGCATCGTGCATTACGCCTTCAGCGCTTCGATCACGCAAACCGGCGACTTGGTGGGCACGATGCGTGAAAGGCGCAGGCCAGCCCGCGCAAAAAGTTCCGCGAAATCGTTCTCCGTCCGCTCCCGCCCGGAGACCAGCGCCAGCATCTCGATGTCGATCAGCTTCGCAAAGTGAGGCTCATTACCCGTGGGCACAATCATTTCGACCAGGATCACCCGGCCATCTCCCCTCATCGATCGGGCGCAGTTGTTCAGGATTTGCACCGCGCGGGCATCGTCCCAGTCGTGGATGATGTGTTTCAAGGCATAGCTGTCCGCTGCGGGAACGGACTGAAAAAGATCGCCGCCCACAACCTCGCAACGCGCCCCAAGGCCTCGTGATTCAATCCACGGTTTCGCGCCTGCCACCACGTGCGGCAGATCGAAAAGTATGCCCCGCAGCTTCGAATCGGTTTCCAGAATGCTAGCGAGAAAGAACCCGTGTCCTCCCCCGATGTCCGCGACGGTTCCGAGTCCGCGAAAATCGTACGCATCCAGCACGATCGCGGTGGTCATGCCGCTGAACGAAGTCATCGCTGCGTTGAATACTTCTCCTTCCGCTCTATCTTTCTCGAGGTACTCGAACGCTTCCATCCCCACCAGCTTCGGCATTACATTTTGCCCGGTTTTCGCGGAATGAATCAGCTCGGCGTAGGCATGGTAGTGAAAGGGATCCGACAACCAGATCACCATGTCGCGAAGCGAGCCGGGCGTTCCCGTGCGCATTTGCTCGGAAGCAGGAGTGTTGGCGAACACTCGAGGCGCGGCTTCAACGAAAACTCCGGTGGGAACGAGGGCGCGCAAAATCCGGTAGAGCGCATCTTCATTCGCTTTCACGTCCCGCGCCAATTCGGCAACGCGCCTGCTCCCCTCCCCGATGAGGTCCGCGATCCGCAATTGGGCTGCCACCTGGAGACAGGCGGAAGCCATGTAACCGGTCGCAACTCGCAGGAGCTCTTCGCCCGGCGCAGTGGAGGGTGTTGGTGCGGATTGCGATGCGTGAACGGACATGAATGCCTCCGTAATCGTGATTTCACGCGGAACTCTACCACAAGCGCAATCCTCGGGCGATCTTTCCGGCGCACGCTTGAAGTGCTAACCAGTGGCGCCGCCGGAAGCAGGACGCGGCGTTGACAGTGGCATCGGCGTGCCGCACTGCGGGCAGTGGGACCATGCGGGTTCCACCGCGCGTCCGCAATGCGGGCACGTCGGCTGGAGTGGGGTGCCGCAGTTCGGGCAGAACGTGAATCCCGATTTCACCAGCGTCGCGCAGCCTGGACAAGCCTTCGGCATAGGGTCGCGCAGGATGAAATAGAGAATAATTCCGATGCAGTCCGGAATGAACAGCGCGAGCAGCGTCCACATCACGTAACGCATTCCGCGACGCTTCGCATCCGCATAGACATATCCGACCAGCAATATGAATCCAGCAAGAAGGAGAAAAAGGCCGTAAACAAACAGGAACTGTCCCCATCGGGGCCATTTCCCCATCTCCGGATCGGTTGGGATAGCGAATTCAAAGAGCAGCGTGGCAAACACCAGATAGACCGCCACGGCGAAGAACCACGCGGTTCGCGGGATCACTCTTAATCCGTCCCCAAAGCGGCTCATGCCAATCTCCTTTCGCGTCGCCGGTGCAACGAGAGCAAAATCGCAGCCGCGGCGCCGGCTAGCCAAACAAGGCCCGTAAAAATTCCGAAACTGAGCCATGCCCGGGCGAAGCGAACATCCAACATGCTAAGAAGTCCGCCTGTGACAACCCGGAAAATGGGCCAGCTCAAGACCGTCACCACCCAGGCAAAAGCAATCAGGAAAATCATCACACTGCGATTCCAGCGATCCTCGGCTTGCTGGACGAACCGGACTTCCACAGCCGCCCGCGTGCGCTCAAAGAGACTAGACGACGGCTGGGGTGTAGGCAGGCGCCGCAAACCGGTTGCGATCGCGTGTAATCGTTCGAGTTCAGCGGCGCACGCGGCGCACGTTTGCAAATGGCGAGCGAGCTGTTTTTCTTCGGCCGGATCGAGGCATCCTGCCGCCATCAGCGGCAGTCGCTCGCAAAATTCACCGTGGTTTTGATACTCGGTCACTGCCATGTTTCTCCCGGATACCGCGCCTCGAGCGAAGTCCGCATTTGTTCGAGCGACCGGCGAAGACGCGACTTCACGGTCGACAGCGGAGCGCCGAGAACCTGCGCGATTTCTTCCAGCTTCATTTCTTCCTCAAATCGCAATGTGAGGACCTCACGATATATCACCGGCAAGTCAGCGAGCGCGCCGGCCAGTCTCCCGAACCGCTGGCCGTCAATAGCACGTTCGAGCGGCGCTTTCTCGGATGATTGCAAATTCGCGCCTCGCGTTTGGTCTGGAACGAATGAGGACGCAGGTTCATCAAGACTCGCCGGCCGGATGCGGCGAAGGTAATCGATCGCAAGGTTACGCGCGAGAGTGAAAAGCCACGCATCGAAATTGCGGCTTGTGTCGAAAGCCCGGATTTTTTCGGCTACCCGCAGCCAGGTCTGCTGAAAAAGGTCCTCGGCTTCGGCAGGATCGTGGACCAGGCGAAGCAAGTAGCGGTAGAGGCGGTTCTGGTACTGCGCGATCAGCTCTGAGAGAGCGCCAAGATCGCCGCGTCGAAGCTGCATCACCTCGGCTGCGGGCCCCACCCGTCCCTCCCACGCCAGTTCCGCGCTGCCTATCATATTCGTACTACGGATGGGACTCACGAAAAGACTCATCTTGCCCTGCGCTAAGTGCCTGGGCATGTCCAGGCGGTGGTCATTTTCCGGGCGGCTATCTTCACCAAATGCAAATGATTGAAAGACGATCCGTCGTTCCGGGCCTTACGAAACTATGCGCGAGCGCACTTCGCGGTGAATATAATCCGAGGTGGACTAGTCGAGTGGCACCATCTGCCAAGTATGCCGCCGTGAAGGCAAAGTCCAAAATCAGATATGTGCGAACCGGAAAGCATGTGCCGCTCGCCATCAGTCTGGGAAACGAGGCAAGAGGGAATGTTTGCGAATTGGCTGAGGCTCAATCGGAACACGATCTTAATCTGCTTGGTCACAATCGGAATATGCGCCGCATTGACATTAAAGTCTCGATTCGTCAGCAAGCCAGCAGCCGATCTAAAAGCGCAGTCCATTACGCTTGTGAACGGCGCTGGCCAAGAGGTGGCTAATTTGTCTTCACCGCAGGGTAATCCGCAGTTTGCCTTATATGACGCGCAACATCGCAAGCGAGCCGCCCTCTTTCTGGAAAGTAACGGCACGCCGGATCTATATCTTTACGATAGTTCCGGAACCGAGCGAGCGGCTCTGAACCTTTTCGATTCCGGGGTCCCCAATCTTGCCTATATGAACGGTGAAACGGGCGCAATGGCAATTTCTTCATCACCTGCAAGCGGCGCTTACGACATTGTTTTTGAGCGAGCTGCGGATGGCCGCCGTCTGGGTGCATTGGAATTTTCCGTCGTTAACGGCACACCCTGCCTTCGTCTTCTGGATGGCAACAAACGCGCTGTATGGCAGAGTCGATCGGAATGAGAAATGCACTTCAACACAACACCGAAAATGAAAGGAAGGAACGAAATGAAAATCGTAGTGATCGGCGGCAGTGGTCTCATCGGATCAAAGCTGGTCAACAAGCTTCGTGAGCAGGGACACGAGGCGATAGCGGCGTCGCCCAATTCGGGTGTCAACACTCTCACGGGCGAGGGACTGGCCGAAGCGCTGAAGGGTGCATCGGTGGTGGTTGACGTATCGAACTCTCCCTCGTGGGAAGACGCGGCTGTGATGAAGTTCTTCGAGACATCAACCTGCAACCTCCTCGTCTATGAAGCGGCTGCAGGCGTGGGACACCACGTTGCGTTGTCCGTCGTAGGATCCGAGCGTCTGCTCGAAAGTGGTTACTTCCGGGCAAAAATCGCTCAGGAGAATTTGATCAAAGGTTCCTCAATCCCCTACTCAATCGTTCGCGCGACGCAGTTCTTCGAATTCGTCAAGGGCATCGCCGATTTCTCCACCGACGGCAACAAAGTACGTCTGCCAACCGCGCTCATCCAGCCCATGGCGGCCGACGATGTCGCCAGTGCGGTCGGCCGGGTCGCGACGGGCTCACCAGTGAATGGCGCCATTGAAGTTGGGGGGCCGGAAAAGTTTTGTCTCGATGAACTCGTCCGGCGAGGTCTAGCCGCGTGGAAGGATCCGCGCGAGGTTATCGCCGACCCTCACGCCCGCTACTACGGCGTGGAGTTGAGCGAGAACACCCTCGTTCCCGGAGATGACGCACGACTCAGCGCGACGCTCTTTGCAGACTGGCTCCAACATTCCACACTTCGGGCACATGCCTGATTAAGGCTGGATCACCTTCTTGTGCCAGATTTCTTCACCAAATGTAAGCGATTGAAAGACGATCCGCCGTTCGCAGCCTCACGAAATTACGCGAGGGGCACCCTCGCGATGAATATACTCCGAGGTGAACTTGGCGAGTGGGTATCATCTGCCGCGTGTGTTGCCGTGAAGTCAAAGTCCGAATCAGAAATGCGCGGAGCGGAAAGGATGCGCCACCCGCCATAGAGGTCCGGCCTCACGACTCGGCAAACTTTAGGATCATCTTCTCAAGCGCCTTCTTGCTAAAGAGCTTGATGTCTCTAGGATTTGCGATGTCCCCCTTGCGCTTGTTGTACTTCGGTAGTTCCCAATGCATTTGTGTGAACACCGCGAGCAGCGCCGACTCCAGATGTTCCCAAGTCTTGATTCTTTTGCGGCCCTTGCACGTCGCGATGTGGACACGAATCTCCTTCACGCCGCGCAGTTCGTAGAACGCTTCACTGGCTTTGTCACTGGCCGAAGTCGCTGGTCTACGCCCTCCCTTACCCGTCGTGCCGATGTAGATGATGTAGGACCGTTCGCCGCTCTTGTACTTGAAGGACACGTTGGCAGCGAGAATGTAGACCAGCCGCTTCTTCCATCGTTTGCTCCGACGGATCGTGAGCAAAGGTTCGTTTGTAACTCTGATTTGTAGAGCACGCACGGAGTGCCCCTGTGATTTGGATCCTGATCTTAACACGATAGGCCGTCCTGAACCGCTCCGTTTTCTGTCACAACAAAAACTAGAGATTTTGGGCGGTTGAAATCCATTACGGCTGATTAGATGACGTTGTCGGCTCCTTCTTCCGAGTAGACTTTGGCAGCTGTTGGACGACCAAGGCTCGGAAGAAAGGAGCCGAGCGATGATGATTATAGGCTGTGATTTTCACACGCGCTACCAGCAGATAGCGATGATGGACGATGCCACCGGAGAGTTGGTCGAGCGGCGGCTGGATCACGAAAGGCGGGTGGCCGAGGCATTCGCATTTGATTTTTCGGGTGCCCCGCCGTTGTGGTTTGTCAACGGTGGGGATTTGATTTTAGTTTTTTTTGCGCGTGACTGTCTAGCCTGCCGTATTTTCTCCACAACTCGGTCGCTTGCCATCGCACCGGACCGGCGTGT
>JBOGNE010000064.1:0-91957 GCA_050747005.1 Candidatus Acidiferrales bacterium | reverse complement strand
GCATCCCGCTTACACCGGGAAGGTCCACCGTTCAAATCGGTGACCGCCCACCAAGAGTTGAGCAGTTCCGCACGGAACGCGGGGACGTAGTTCAGCCGGCTAGAACGCTGCCCTGTCACGGCAGAGGTCGCGGGTTCGAGTCCCGTCGTCCCCGCCATACCCGCTCATGCAAATTGCTTTCCGCCGTCGGCCCACGGAAAACCTCGGCCTATCCGCTGGACGTGTGAAAAGGGCACGTCCACCATCCGTCCTGCTGAAGTCCCGCCTTACTTCTTCCGATTAGATGATCAGGGGCAGCGCGGTCGGCGCAATCGCTAGCGCCCCGCCTGTACCTTCGTACAGGCGCTGGACTTAGCCTGCACCATCGTACAGTTTCGCGCGCGGCGTATCGGGTGTTAGCTGATTCACTACGAGGAGCGCACCCGGTGACGATTTCCGTCGACGCGGCGTGTTACGCTGCCTCTTCGAGCTGGTTCTAGTACCGCTCGCGGACAACTATGTCTTCTCGACTCGGTGAAATTCTGGTCAAGGACAGCCTGATCTCCGCGGATCAGTTGAAGCAGGCCCTTGATTACCAGAAAAAAACGGGCGGGCGACTGGGCACGTGCCTGGTGAAGCTGGGCCTCGTCTCCGACGACGACATCACTGCGGTGCTTTCGCGGCAATACGGCGTCCCCTCGATCAATCTGAAATTCTACGAAGTTGATCCGTCGGTCATAAAGCTGGTTCCGCAAGAGACCGCCATTCGCTATCAAATCGTCCCGCTTTCGCGCGTCGGCTCGACCCTCACCATCGCCATGACGGACCCGACGAATGTTTTCGCGATGGACGATATCAAGTTTATGACCGGCTTTAACGTGGAGCCGGTGGTTGCCTCCGAGACAGCCATCGGCGAAGCGATTCACAAGTTCTACGGCGACGTGGAAAGCGTCGAAGAGCTCGACAAGGTGATGAAGGACCTTGCGAGCGAAGGGGAAGCTCTCGAGTTGAGCAGCGAGGAAGCGGAGATGGACCTCGCATCGCTCGAGAAAGCAGCGGAAGAAGCGCCGATCATTAAGTTGGTGAACCTGATTCTCACGGACGCGGTGAAGCGAGGCGCGAGTGACATTCACGTCGAGCCCTACGAGAAGGAATATCGCGTGCGGTTCCGCATTGACGGCATTCTGCAGAACGTGATGGCGCCGCCAATGAAGCTGAAAGACGCAATCACCAGCCGCATCAAGATCATGTCCAAGTTGGACATCAGCGAGAAGCGCCTGCCGCAAGACGGCCGCATCATGATCAAGTATCTCAAGGACGGGAAGAAGAAAGAGCTCGACTTCCGTGTTTCCACCGTCCCCACGCTATTCGGCGAAAAGATCGTACTCCGTCTTCTTGACAAGGAAAATCTGCGCCTCGACATGACCAAGCTCGGCTTCGAGCCGGAATCGCTGGCGAAATTCGAGCGGCAGATTTTGAAACCGTACGGCATGGTGCTGGTTACCGGGCCGACCGGTTCCGGAAAAACAAACACCCTGTACTCTTCGGTCGCGCGGCTGAACACGCATGAAACGAACATCATGACCGCCGAAGATCCGGTCGAATTCCAGCTTGCCGGTATCAACCAGGTACAGATGAAGGAGCAGATCGGATTGAACTTCGCATCCGCTTTGCGCGCTTTTCTACGGCAAGACCCAAATATTATCCTCGTCGGCGAAATCCGAGACTTTGAGACCGCCGAAATTGCGGTGAAAGCCGCTCTTACCGGCCACTTGGTGCTTTCCACGCTGCACACCAATGATGCTCCTTCGACGATCAGCCGATTAATGAATATGGGCATCGAACCGTTCTTGGTGGCGACGTCGGTGAACCTGATCTGCGCGCAGCGCCTGGTTCGCCGCATCTGCTCGAATTGCAAGGAACCGCTGGATCTCAAGCCGGAGGCTCTTGCGGAAGCTGGTTTCACTCCAGACGAAGCCGCCAAAGTGCAGGTGATGCACGGGCACGGCTGCGGCACCTGCAACAACACAGGCTATAAGGGTCGCGTGGGGCTCTATGAAGTCATGGAGATCAATGACGATCTGCGCGAACTGATTCTCGTGGGTGCTTCGGCGCTGGAGCTGAGAAAAAAGGCTCTCGAAATGGGAATGATCACGCTGCGGCGCAGCGGCTTAATCAAGATAACGGCAGGACAGACGACCATGGAAGAAGTGCTGCGCGAAACCGTTTTGTAAGGCGGAGGAAATTATGGCGGGTATCACTTTAAGCGAGCTTTTGAAAAAGATGATCGAGATGGGCGGCAGCGACCTCCATCTTTCGACCAACAGTTCTCCGCGTATTCGCGTGCATGGCAAGTTGCGCCCGCTGGACATGCCGCCGCTTACGGCCGCGGATACCAAGGCGCTTGCCTACAGCGTGCTGACGGATGTGCAGAAGCACCGATTGGAAGAGACCCTCGAACTCGACTTTTCGTTCGGCCTTAAGAGCCTGGCGCGTTTCCGAGGCAACATCTTCCATCAGCGCGGCGCCGTGGCGGCCGTGTTCCGCACCATTCCGTGGGAAATAAAAACGTTCGATCAATTGGGATTGCCTCCCGTGGTGCGCGGTTTGTGCGACAAGCCTCGCGGATTGGTCCTGGTGACCGGTCCGACCGGTTCCGGCAAATCCACCACACTCGCCGCGATGCTCGACAAGATCAATAGCGAACGCGAAGAACACATGATCACCATCGAGGACCCGATCGAGTTCCTGCACAACCACAAAAAGTGCCTGGTGAACCAGCGAGAAGTTCACTCAGACACGCACTCGTTCGCAAATTCGCTCCGCGCCGCGCTTCGCGAGGATCCCGACGTGGTGCTCATCGGCGAAATGCGCGACCTGGAAACCATCGAATCCGCCCTTCGCATCGCCGAAACTGGCCACTTGACGTTCGCGACGTTGCACACGAATTCGGCGGTTTCCACCATCAACCGAATCATAGACGTGTTCCCGGCGCACCAGCAGCCGCAGGTTCGCGCCCAACTCTCAATGGTATTGGAAGGAATTCTTTGCCAATCGCTGCTTCCGAAGGTCGACGGCCGGGGACGAGCGATGGTAATGGAAATACTGATTCCCACGCCGGCCATACGCAACCTGATTCGCGAAGACAAGATTCACCAGATTTATTCGGCCATGCAGACCGGTACGGGCGCTTCCGGGATGCAAACGTTTAACCAGAGTCTTGCCAATGCCTATTTTCAAAAGCAGATCACGCAAGACACCGCGCTCGTGCGGTCGTCCAATCCAGATGAATTGCAGGATTTAATTAACCGCGGGGTGACCTCGCCGGCAGCCGGTGGCAGGGTTCCCGTCCGGCGATAAGAGAAAAAGAGGAGGTAAGAAGCAATGCCAGTCTATACATATCGCGGAACCAATCGGGCGGGTACCGCTGTCGCGGGTGAACGCACGGCGACCAGCAAGGCCGAGTTGCAGAACTTGTTGCGTCGCGAGCAGATCAATGCGAGCAAGGTTTCCGAAAAAGGGAAGGAGTTCGCTATCCCCACCTTCGGGACCGGCGTAAAGGCCAAGGAACTGGCAATTTTTACCCGCCAATTCTCGGTGATGATCGACGCCGGCCTGCCGCTCGTTCAATGCCTGGAGATTCTCGCGGGACAGCAGGAAAATAAAACATTTCAGAAAATATTGAACGGCGTGCGCGGGTCCGTCGAGGGCGGCACGACTCTCTCTGCTGCGATGAAGCAATACGAGAAAGTTTTTGACCCGCTGTACTACAACATGGTGGAGGCTGGCGAAACCGGCGGTATTCTCGACACCATTTTGCAGCGCCTTTCGACTTACATCGAGAAAAACGTCAAGCTGAAACGCGCCGTGCAGTCCGCGATGATCTACCCCGTGGCGGTTTTTGGAATCGCGGGGCTGGTCATCATCCTGCTTCTGTGGAAGGTCGTGCCGATCTTCGTCACGCTGTTCAACGGCCTCGGCGCCGAACTTCCGCTTCCGACGCGCATCGTGATCGGCCTAAGCCGATTCGTCGGCAGCATCTATGGATTGTTTATCGTCGTGTTCTTTATCGGTTGCGGCGTGGCGCTGAAACTGTGGTACGGCACCCCGCAGGGACGGATGGTAATCGACACGATCATCCTGAAGATCCCGCTGATCGGCATGCTTCTTCGGAAAATCGGCGTGGCGCGCTTCACGCGCACCTTGGGCACGCTGATTTCCAGCGGCGTTCCTATTCTCGAGGGTCTCGACATTACCGCGCGAACCTCGGGCAATGCCGTCATCGAAAAAGCCATCAACCAAACGCGAAAAGCCGTGGAAGCCGGACGGTCGCTCGTCGATCCGCTGAAGGAAACCGATGTATTTCCTGGCATGGTGACGCAGATGATCGGCGTGGGCGAGCAGACGGGCGCGATGGACGCGATGCTGCAAAAAATTGCCGACTTCTACGAAGACGAAGTCGACGCCGCGGTGAAGGACCTTCTGACTGCGTTGGAACCATTAATGATCGTCTTCCTTGGCGTCGTCGTTGGCGGCATCGTCATTTCGATGTACCTGCCGCTGTTCTCGCTGATCGGCCAACTCGCCGGCGGTGGCCACTAGGATCGAAGCAGCGCAATTAAACACAGCCCTTAGCCGTCGCGGCGAGGAATGCCCGGCGGCCAGGGCTCGGATTCGCCCCTTTCTTCGAAGTGCCGTGGGTCGCTGGCGCCAGTTGAACGCGCGTGCGAGTGACTGACTCACCCCAGCCGCGGCAAGGGGATTTATCCGGGGACGCCCACTGATCAAGATGGAACCCACGCCGAGTACGAACGAGTGGCTGCCCTGGCTGGGCCGCGTTCGCTTCCTAATCATTACGTTTCTCGTCGTCACCGTGCTCGCCGTCCGCGAGTTGACGACGATGGCAGTCCCAGTTCGCTCGTTCGTGCCGCTGATCGTGTTGTGGTACACGCTGGCAATCCTCTACGTGATGCTGCAGCACTGGGTTCCTCGCGCCACTTGGCATGCCGCGCTGCAGATGGTCTGCGATTTGGTGCTGATGACCGGCGTTGTGTACTCCACCGGAGAGCACGAAAGTTATTTCGCTTCCCTTTATCTGCTCGCGATCCTGATGGCCAGCATTCTTTTTTCCCGCCGAGGCGTTTTCATCGTCGCTGGCACGAGTTTCGCTCTCCTCGGCAGTATCACGGAACTCGCTTACTACGGCGTCATCCCGCGAACGGCCGCCGTGATGCCGAGCGAGCGCACGCTCGAATTCTGGCTTGCGATCAATTTCTTCGCCTTTTTTGCCGTGGCTTATCTCGGAAGCTTGCTCTCGCAAACTCTTCGCAACAAAGGAGTCGAGCTCGAGGAAAAGAGGGAAGAGCTCAAGGACTTGCGGGCCTTCAATCAGGACATCATCGAATCAATGCGCGGCGGGCTGCTCACGGTCGATATGGACGGGCGCATTTTGCTCTTGAATCACGCGGGCGCGGAAATCACCGGTCGCGGGTCCGGCGTGCTGCGCGACGAGAACATTCGCGACGTGTTTCCGGGGTTCTGGCCAGTCGAGTTGGACGAACGGGGTATTCCGCTCGCCAGCCGCAAGGAAGTCGAGTTCCATACCACGGCCGGAAGCATCCGCTTTCTCGGAATTTCAATCTCGCCATTGCGCACCGCGCAGAATGAAGCGAGCGGCTACGTGTTCAATTTCCAGGACCTCACGGAACTGAAGCGCCTCGAGCGGGAGATCGTCACGAAAGAGCGCATGGCGGCCCTCGGCCGTCTTTCCGCCGCCATCGCGCATGAGATTCGCCAGCCGCTCACTGCCATGACAGGCGCCCTGAAGGAGCTCGCGCGCCTCGCTCCCCTGGAAGATGACGACAGGAAGCTCGTCCATATCGTCAGC
Source organism: Candidatus Acidiferrales bacterium (assembly GCA_050747005.1). Classification (GTDB taxonomy): domain Bacteria; phylum Acidobacteriota; class Terriglobia; order Acidiferrales; family UBA7541; genus Palsa-295. The sequence continues at coordinate 86,091 of JBOGNE010000064.1, read as the reverse complement.
CGCGAATCCCAGCGGTTGAATCAGATCATCACGGATTTTCTCGACTATTCGCGCGAAAAGACCTACGCCTTCGCGGAACTGGACGTTGCGGCTGTGATGGAGGAAACGCTGCTGTTGCTCGAGCGCGACGCGTCAACCCGCGGACAATATCGCTTCGAACGCCGCTTTACGGGCCGGGAAGCCCGCGCCGTTGCAGATCGGGACCGCATGAAACAGGTTTTCTGGAACCTCTGCAACAACGCGCTGCGAGCCATGCCCGAGGGAGGCGTCCTTTCGGTGAAGATTGACGCCGAAACCGCTTGGGTACGAGTCTCGATATCCGACACGGGTATCGGCATCGATGCCAAGGAGGCGACCCGAATTTTCGAGCCGTTTCAATCCGGCTTCAGCGGCGGCACGGGCCTGGGCCTCGCAATTGTTTATCAGATCGTTCAGGCGCATCGAGGGCGGGTTCGCGTGGAAGCGGAGCCGGGCCGGCAAGGCGCGGAATTTGTGGTCGAGCTACCCCGAGCGGCTCGCCCGCTCGCGCCTCGGCGGGAATCGCCGATGGCTGCTAAAAGCCTTCGCCCCGTGGGGAAGGAGTAGCCCGCCATGGCCCATCTCCTGATCGTGGACGACGAACGTTCGATTTGCGAGCTGCTTGAAATCAGCTTTCGAAAAGAAGGACACAAAGTGGAGGTGGCGAATTGCGGGGAAGCCGCGAAACGCCGCCTTGCATCGCAAGTGTTTGACATCGTGATATCCGATATACGCATGCCCGACATGCACGGGGTTGAGCTGCTGCGGTATGCCAAGGAAGTATCGCCCCTCACCGTCTTTATTCTCATCACCGGCGTGCCGACCGTTGGAACCGCGATCGACGCCGTGAATTTCGGAGCGGATCGTTACGTCGTCAAGGGAGATCGCCTGCTTGACGAGCTCCGCCCGGCGGTGCAACAGGTCGCTGAGAATCTGGCGCTGAAAAAAGAAGCAACATACCTCCGCCGCGAAATCCGCCGCCTCACGGGCCTCGATCACATTATTGGGGCCAGCCCCAAGATGCGCGCTATTTTTGAGTTGATCGAAAATATCGCGCCGCAGACCAGCCGCGTCCTGATAACTGGCGAGAGCGGAACCGGAAAAGAGCTGGTGGCGCGCGCGATTCACGAGAATAGCGCGCGCTCGAAAAATCCGTTCATTACCATTAATTGCGGCGCCTTCCCCGAAACCCTGCTCGAATCGGAACTGTTCGGGTACATGAAGGGCGCGTTCACGGGCGCGAACGAGAACCGCCGCGGCCTTTTCCAGGCGGCCCATGGCGGCACGCTTTTCATGGACGAAATCGGGAACATGAGCGTCACCATGCAGGTGAAGCTCTATCGCGTCCTGCAAGAGGGCAAAGTCCGTCCTCTCGGCAGCACGGAAGAATCGGATGTTGACGTGCGCGTCGTCGCTGCCACGAACAAGGACCTCGAAAAGGAAATCGCCGAAGGCCGGTTCCGTGAAGACCTTTACTACCGCCTAAGCGTGATTCCGCTGCATCTTCCCGCGCTCCGGGATCGCCGCGAGGATATTCCGCTTCTCGTTCGGTCGTTCCTCGAACGCTATGCGAAATCGATGTCGAAGAAAATCGATGGGATCGAACCTGAGGCGATGCGGCGGCTGGAAGTTTACGATTGGCCCGGGAACGTGCGTGAGCTCGAAAATACGATCGAGCGCGCCGTCGCTCTTGAAACCGGCAGTCGCATCACTGTTGAAGGGTTGCCGGATCGCATACGAAATCACTTTCAGGAAACCGTGGCGCATGCTTCGGGCAACGGCCACGGTCCCATTTTGCCCGCCGATGGCATCGATCTTGTAAGACACATCGAAGGCGTCGAGCGGTCCTATCTGCTCGCGGCTCTCGAACGTGCGGGCGGAATCCGTACGCGCGCCGCCGACATTCTAAACATGTCGTACCGCTCTTTCCGCCACTACGCTAAAAAGTACGGAGTCTAAACAATCTCCGCGCTTCGGAAATCAGCCTCCGCTTAATCCCGCCCTTGTCGCTCAGTGATAGGGCGCAGCATGCTGCGCCCTGCTTCATGGGCTTGCTTCCGGGAAACGGCACTAGCTCGAACAGCGGGCTGTTGTAGGGGCACGGCATGCCGTGCCCGCCGTCATCCGTTGCGAGAAGCTCATCGGACCGCTTTCCTCAGCGAAACACAATCTCGGAGGCCAGGCCGCACCGATGCTCCGTTACATCGACGCACCGCGCAATTCTAAAACTTGCTGCTGTTCCATCGCGGGCCAGTTGTTTCAAATCTGAATTCCAGATTGCTCTCCCACACTCGGCGGTTGATGTTCCCCGCTTCGCGCCCGATGTGTATCTCCATGCTCCCTCGCGAGTTACCGAAGTTCCGCGCGCGTTCGATAGGCATTCCGTGGATGGCTGTCGCCGTGCTCCTCAGTGTGCGTACTCCGCCAGGAAGTACACGAGTTTCTGATTTCAAGGAGAGAGACAACAATGATTAAGAAACAGAAGGGTTTTTCGCTAATCGAATTGCTGATCGTCGTGGCAATCATTTTGATCATCGCGGCCATCGCAATTCCAAACTTGCTGCGTTCGCGCATGGCAGCCAACGAAGCGTCGGCAGTCGGCTCGGTACGCACCATCAACACGGCGGCCGTGACGTGGTCGTCTGAATACAATGCTGGCTTCCCGAATTCGCTAGCGGCGCTGGGCGGGCCGGTCGGTGCCGCGGCAACTTGCACCACGGCCGAACTGATTGACCCAGTGCTGGCTGCAGGTGCGAAAAGCGGTTACACCCTCGCTCTCGCGAATGCTGGCGGCACAGCCGTTACAGTCGGCGCATGCACCGGCAGCACGGTTTACCAGATCACGGCAGTCCCAACAAGTCCTGGCCAGACCGGCCAGCGCGGTTTTTACAGCGACGAATCGGGTGTGATCCGTTTTACGACCGACGGAAGCGCTCCTACGATTGGCAGCCCGGCTCTACAGTAACTATAGGTTAGATGGGAATTGGGGAGGCGCAATTCGCCTCCCCAGTTTGTTTTCGACACAGAGCCGCCAAGGGCTGGTCTCTATATATCGCCCGGAAATGGCTGGCGAAAAGCCCGAATGTTTCAAGAATTACTGGACCGACCAAAGCAGTCTCTCGAGGACAGAACTGCATCGCGGCCATCGCAATTCCAAACTTGCTGCGTTCGCGCATGGCAGCCAACGAAGCGTCGGCCGTCGGCTCGGTCCGCACCGTGTAAATACCGCGGCCGTTGCGTGGTCATTCGAATACGACGCAGGCTTCCCGAAGTCTCTCGCAGCTCTGGAAGTACCGGTGGCGGGCATGCCCACATGCGCGGCGGCTCGGTTGCGGGATTCGACAGTCGCAGGCGGCACGAAGAGCGGCTATAAAGTGGCCCTCCTGAATACCGGCGGTAAGTCTGTGACGGTCGGAAGCTGCACCGGCAGCACTGTTTATCAGGTTACGGGCGTTCCGCAAAAGATCGGGCAGACTGGGCAGCGCGGTTTCTTTAGCGACCAGTCGGACGTGGTCCGTTTCACGACGAGCGGAGCTACTCCAACGATTAGCAGTCCGGCTCTGCAATAACGTACTGAAGCGATTTCCTTTTGCCGTGGTCTTTGAGAAAGAACCAACGGATCAAACTATGTCCCAATCGCCGCAATCGAAAACGGAGCCCGGCGCCAAACAACGGCGAGGATTCTCGCTGATCGAGCTTCTGATCGTGGTCGCCATCATCCTGATTATTGCGGCGATTGCCATACCGAATCTATTGCGGGCGCGTATCGCCGCCAATCAAGCCGATGCCGTGGAGAATTGCAGGACGATCACCAGCGCTGAGGTGATTTATTACACGACCTACGCGGTTGGCTTTGCGCCATCGCTATCGGCACTGGAAAGTTCGGGATCAGGGAATCCGACCGTCCTGGCTGCCGGACTGATTGATGAAGTGCTTGGGAGCGGCACGAAAACCGGATACATCTTTACATACGCGCCGTTATCGCCTGATGCTAGCGGGCATCCGCAGGATTATCAGCTTAATGCTGACCCCGTTTTGCAAGCTGTGACAGGCCACGCTCATTATTTCACGAACGAACCATCGGTCATCCGCTTCAACATGTCCGCCAAGGCGTCTTCGAGCGATCCAGCGCTCCAATAATCGCGAGGTCAGCCGATTCCTTCGCGGGGCAGTTCTACCCGGCGTCCACCCGGCTCTCAGATTTGCGAAACAACACAATAGGATCGTTGGAAAAAGTAGGATGGTTAGAAAAAGTTCAACAGCCTAGCGGCTCTTCCCGGTTGGAGCAACCGCAGGTCCGGCGGACGATCGCGCATTCTCCCCTGCGGATTTCGATTCCTTAAGAATATCTGCGGCTTGCTTCAGGGTCGTGCCGTTCGGAATTTCCTTGTAATCGGTGAACGATTGATTCTGATGCGAACCGATTGTCTTGAAAAACAACGCTTTTCCATTCATTTGAACCATTAGCTTCTCGATCTCCCACCGTCCCGAACCGAGGTCGACCTGCATCACCGAAAACGTTCCACCCTTATACAGCCGGCCCAGCAGGCCGTATCCAAACAGGACGTCGCTCGTAAGACGGCCATCGATTCTCGCCAGGCGCTTTTGTTCGCCATCGAGCCACATCGTGCCGACCATGTGATGGAAGACCATCGCTTCGTGATCCGGCGGATGAAAGCTCGGGTTGGGAGAGAATCTCAACTTCGTCAAATGCCCGTCCATTCCGTCGTATTGATACCGGAAAGCGTTCGGCAGCATCTTCAGCATCTTTTCTTCGTGCTTTCCGTCTTCGCGCCGCTTCTTTTCCTGTTCCTTGATCTTGGCCGGGTCGGAGACCAACCCTGCAATCCGCTGATCTTCCGACTGCTGCTGCTGGGCTGTGATGGCGTGGCCGTTGATTTCGACCAGCCGGCGAACTTCGCCGTACTTCGTGTCAACGACGTCGCTGACCTCTTTTCGGCCGTTCTTGTGGTCAGTTTCCCGAAATCTCCAATACGTCGTGTCATTGTCCTCCGCCTTGACCTCGTTATTAAGCACGTTGCGGACGAATTGGTTAGGATCCTCCCGCGGTTGCGGGCTTGCGGTTGATTGTTGCGCCGCGTTGAGAAGGCCGGGAAAGACGAGCATGGCCGCCAAAACCAACGCGATGCAAGGCACGCTACACAAGATGCGAGGGAGGACGATCCGGGTGTGACTAGCGACGGCTTTCTCAAATTCAGATGCCGATCCGGCGGCTCGATTTCGATGGCGCTGGGCGCTTTTCATTGCGGCAAGGTCTCCTTGGGCAGCTCGGAACGACACACAACACTAGCCTAACGCTACGCCAACCCGCTCTTCCACGCAATACAGCGGAGTCTGTATTCGTCCGCAGGGATATCCGGCGCATGGGCATCCCTTAAGCGTTGCGTGATGTTTGCAAAGATCGTCGCAAACATGCAAACTAAGGACAGGGAAACAATGCGCGCTGCTTTCACCAATGGCAGGCGCGCTGACAACGGAGGCAGTCTGAGTGATGGCCGTCGAACTTTCCAAAGGTGTGACGCTCGAGGTGCCCGGCGAGGACGCCAGTTTCCTGCGCGACGAGGGCATTCTCTTTGCCACCCTCGATAAAGTGGTCAACTGGGCGCGCCGCAGTTCGATCTGGCCGATGTCGTTCGGGCTGGCCTGCTGCGCGATCGAAATGATGTCCATGGCCGCTTCGCGCTACGACATTTCGCGGTTCGGCGCCGAAGTGTTTCGCGGTTCGCCCCGGCAATCGGATCTGATGATCATCGCGGGCCGCGTCTCCCAGAAAATGGCGCCCGTCATTCGCCAGCTTTATCTTCAAATGCCGGAACCGAAATGGGTGATCTCGATGGGCGCCTGCGCCACTTCCGGCGGCGTCTTCAACAATTACGCGATCGTGCAGGGCGTCAACCAGGTGATTCCGGTTGACGTTTACGTTCCAGGCTGCCCGCCGCGCCCCGAAGGCCTTCTCTACGGGGTTTTTCAGCTTCAGAAGAAAATTGACGCCGACCGCGGCAGTTTCCTCCGCTCTCTGAATTTTTCAAGAAGCTGAGTTCGTTCGGAAGGAACCGCACGACCTGGCATCACGGTTGGTTCGATGGGCTGACAGTCGCTGTGCCGCCGTCGAATTCCACAGCGCTTCCCCGTGTGGCCTGTTCGCGCCGCACGTATCCCATTCCGATTGCCGCACCTGCGACGGGAGAGAACGCGGCGCTGGTAACGAGGCCGATTTCCTTGCCCTCCGCGAAAAGCCGTGTGGCGAACGCAGGCGCCGCGGAACTTGAAAATCTCAACGAAACCCTTCGCCGGTTCACGTGCCCGCGCGACCGCACGCGCTCGACAATCTCCTGCCCTGTATAGCAGCCCTTGGAAAAGCTGATGTGAGTTTCTTCAAGGGCCGCTTCGTGGGGAATCACGGTATCGTTGAAATCGGCCGGGAACCACGGCACGCCAGCCTCGAGCCGCAGCGTGTTGAGCGCCTTCATCCCGATCGCCGTGCCGTGTTCCGCATGGACGCTGCCGAGCAGTTGCTTCCACAAAATCGCGAGCTTCTCGCGCGATGTGATGAATTCCGCTCCGGCGCCGCCAAAATGCGATCGCCGAGCCATCAGGCAGCTGGCCCCGCCCACCGAAACCTCCGCTGTCGCGAATTTCGAAAATCCATCCAGCGCGAGCCCGGTTGCTTCGGCAACGATTGCCGCGGTTCGCGGGCCTTCAATCGCAACGCTGCCCACCGTGTCCGTCGCGTCTTCGAGTGTGACGTCGTCCATAATGATGTACTTGTCGAGCGCCGCAGCGATCGCTTCGCGCACCGACGCGTGGGTCCGCACGAGCAGTTCTTCCTTCAGCGCAGAAATTTCTAGTTCCCCCAGGATGCGCCCTTGCGGGTTCAGCAGCAGGGCGAGCGTTCCGTGTCCTTCGCCAAGTGCCTGGACGTTATTCGTCACGATGGCGTTCAGATAGCGGACTCGATCCGGCCCGGTCAGCTTGAATGTCGCATGCCAATTCGTGTCAATCAGCGCGACGGCTTCTCTTGCCGCCCGATATTCGTCGTCGAATCCAGCGAAAGCTTCAGGCAGCAGACAGCCGAAGTATTCCTTGAATTGCGCGCCGAGCGCGGTCTCTTCGTTCTTGAGGGGAGTATCCATTGATCCTGCCGCATGAATGGCAAACGTCATTTTACCGGGATCATTCTTGTTGTGGTAGGGGCACGGCATGCCGTGCCCGCCAGATGAAACGTTACGGACACGTTTTGCTAGTGCCGAGGATCGGTCGAGAGGTCGTACCGAGGAGCGGGAGTGACGAGGAATCTGCCGTTTTCTTGGAAAAACGCGCAGCTCAAGCAGGGAACGAGGACTTATTCCCCGAACAATTTTTCCTGGGCCGCGGCCACAGCAGTAGCTTTCGCCTCTTTCGCCGCCTGGCGTGCCAGGCCAACGACGCCCAGCACCTTCATTTCTGCTAGCGCCGACCTCGGAATAAACATCCGCAAGCTGTTGCCGTGCAGGTCCGGAGGCGTCAGCTGCACACCGGTATCGAGCATGTCCAGCAAATCATTCGGCACGGTTCCTTCCATCACATCGTCATCGCGAAACCGCAGCCTCACCCAAAGGCCGTCGAGCTTCGGCCGGCTCAGAAAAGTCTTCCGCTCGGGCTCGAATGGGTCCACGAACTCTCGGACAAAGTAGACCGACTTCACATCGCTCAAAGGGATGACGCGGTGCTCTCCGTCGGTCGTGAGGAGGTCAATCGTCTCAGACCTGCCGAGCCGCGTCGGATCGACGTACCCCCGCGTATTCGTCCCGTTCAGCAGGAGAATCACGACTTTCTTGTGGGTAGACGACGCTTGAGGCCGCGCTTTTAACGCCATTTCCGCCTGTCTGTTGCTATCCTCGGCGAGGTTATGTTATCCTGGCGGCGTTTATTGTCAACTCATTGGTGCTTAAAGGGTTAGCATCGGAGTGGCCGCCGATTGACCGAGAAAGGACGGATACTAAAGTCTGCCTCCGCCATAACCCTCGTCACCCTTCTCAGCCGGATTTGCGGATACCTACGCGATCAACGAATAGTCCTGCTTCTCGGAACCTCCACGGGGGCCGACGCCTTCGTGCTTGCCTTCCGGATACCAAATCTCATACGGCGAATGGTCGGGGAAGGCTCGCTCGGTGCGTCGTTTATTCCGGTGTTTACCCGGACGCTGCGCGACAAGCCCATCGAGCAGGCGTGGGCCCTGGCCCAGCGCATGTTCTGGATTTTAGCCGCTGGGTTGGCTGTGGTTTCAGTGTTGGCAGTCATTTTTTCCACGCAGGTGATTTACGTTTTTACGCTCTTCGGAGCGCACCGCATGCAGTGGGACCTGGCCATATTCCTGAACCGCATCATTTTCCCGTCGGTGATCTTTCTGGGCCTCGCGGCGCTCGCAATGGCAATCCTGAACAGCTTCCACGTATTCGCCTTGCCCGCATCAACGGGCGTCGTTTTCAATCTCGCGATAATCCTGTTTTCGTTTGCATTTTTGTACCGTCCGATTATGCGCTGGACCCCGCAAGCCTTCCGCAGCCCTGCCGTCGCGATCGCCATCGGGATTCTTCTTGGCAGCATCTTGCAGCTCGGAGTCCAGGTCCCGGCGCTTCTGCGCCGCGGCATGAGGTTCGCGCCGGCAATTTCGTTCGCCGATCCAGGCGTTCGCAGAATAGGACAGCTGATGGGGCCCAGTTTCTTCGGCATGGGCGTCTATCAGATCAATTTTTTCGTGGATACGATTTTCGCCACGTCCGCCCGCATGCCCTCCGGCAGCATCACCTCTCTCTACGTGGCGGATCGCGTAATGGAGCTGGTCCTGGGAAGTTACGCCATCGCGATGTCCACTGCGCTGCTGCCCTTAATGTCGCGCCAAGTTGCCGCCGGGAGATTCGGCGACATGAAGCGCACGTTTGCCTTTTCGCTTCGCATCGTCTCGTTCATCACGATTCCCGCCGCTGTGGGCCTTGTATTGCTCCGGCATCCCATCATTCAAGTGTTGTTTCAACACGGGCGTTTCGTGGCCGACTCCACGGCGCTGACGGCTCGCGCGCTTTTATACTATTCGCTCGGTTTGCCCGCGTTTGCGGCCATAAAGTTGATCGCGCCGATGTATTTTTCCACGCAGGACACGTGGACACCGGCGAAAATCGGCGCTTGGACGCTGGGCGTCAATATCGCGCTCAATACCGTCTTTCTGCTTACGCTGGTTCGCGTGCTGTCGAATGGCAGTCCGGCGCTTGCGAGCACGGTCGCGGCCTATTTCAATTTTGCGGCGCTGTTTCTGATTTTTCGACGGCGTTACGGGCGGCTCGGGGCGCGCGCCTTGCTGGCGTCAATCGGCAAGATGGCCGTTTGCGCCGTGGCAATGGCCGCCGGCTGCATTGCGGTATTGAGGTTTTCACATTTTTCCGCGCTTACCCATTTCGTTTCACGGCTAGGCTGGCTGGCCGCGATGATAGCCGCATCGGTGGCAATATATTTCGGTCTGGCATGGATTTTGCGATGCGAGGAGTTGCCTGAGCTTTTTCTGCTCCTGCGCCGCGCCGAACCCGCCGTCACGGCCGCTTCCGAATCGGGATTTAACTGATCCTGGCTGATCGTGCCGATATACGATCGTTGCCTTGGCCTGAGCGGCGTTAGCAAGGCTTGCCGCGCCCGGAACAGATTGCTGTTGTAGCGCCGGGCTTCAGGCCGGCCATGCCATGCTCGTCTTTAGAAAAAGGCGCTTGGCCGCCATTCTGAGCGAAGCGAAGCGCGCCTTTGGCGCCCCGCGAATTCTGCGGGGAATCTCGCTTCATGGGAAATCACGACGCAAAGAGTCTTGAGTATTCATCAGTGCCCCGTGTTTCGTACGGGGACGGCGTGCCGCGCCGGTTTTTTGGGAAATAGCCTTTGCCCGTCATTCTGAGCGAAGCGAAGAATCTCTCTTCGTGGAACTGGCGAGACGTTGCGGCGATTTGTGACCCTTCATTAGCGTCTCGTGGTTCGTAGGGGCAATGGATGCCGTGCGCGGCTCTGGAGACTTGAATTGGAATCGCACGCTCGCACATTTTTGACTTACATTCGGATCGAAAAGGGCCTCGCCAAGAATACGCACGAGGCTTACGCCCGCGACCTCCGCAAGTTTGTCGACTTTGCGGCGAAGCGCGGCGTCGGCACGGCTCAGGTCGAGCGGGCCGACCTCGTGGATTTTCTCGCGGGCCTGTATCGCAGCGGTTTGGACAGCCGCTCGGTTGCGCGCCATCTCGTTACGCTCCGCCATTTTTTCCGTTTCGCGTTAACCGAAGGCTGGGTGCAGGAAGACCCCGCCGCGACGGTCGAGTCTCCGAAATTTCGCCACAGTCTTCCGGATTTTCTCAGCATCGAAGAAGTCGACCGCCTTCTTGCCGAGCCCGACACATCCACCACGATCGGACTTCGCGACAAGGCCATGATCGAGCTGCTGTACTCGACCGGCTTGCGGGTTTCCGAACTATGCGGCCTGGAAGTTTCGGACATCCAAATGCAAACGGGCTGCCTTCGCTGCATCGGAAAAGGGAACAAAGAACGGCTCGTTCCCGTGGGCCGCAGCGCGCTCGATGTTATTTCGAAATACATGGCGGCCTCTCGCCCGCTTCTTCTTGGCGGCCGCAGGTCGCCATATCTTTTTATCAATCGGAACGCTGGCGCGATTAACCGGATCGTCTTCTGGGGGCGCCTGGCCAAATATGGACGCAAGGCTGGTCTCCGGAAATCGCTCGCCCCGCACATGCTCCGCCACAGCTTCGCAACGCATCTTTTGGATCACGGCGCGGATCTTCGCGCCGTGCAGATGATGCTGGGCCACTCGGACATTTCGACCACGCAGATTTATACGCACGTCGTCGAGGAGCGTTTGAAGCAAGTTTACAGGACCCATCACCCGCGCGCCTGATTCGCGCGGCATTTCACGGAGGCACCGAACCTCATGCCCGATTACATGTTCTTGCTCGAAAGCAGGCTCTCGCCCGAGCAGCGCGCCGTCCTCGAGCGCGTGCAGGAGCTTTCGCGGGTGCAGGACGTCAACGTGTACCTCACCGGCGGGGCAGTGCGCGATTTGATTTCCGGCCAGCCGATTCGCGATCTCGACTTTACGCTCGAGGGCAATCCCGCACGCATGGTTCGCGAACTCGAGAAGGGCGGCGCGCGTGTGGTGTGGGAGAGCGAACGCCTGCGCCATCACGACGTGATCTTTGCCGGCGATGTCGACGGATCGGTCTCCGCGGCGCGCGATGATTATTACGAACGCCCCGGCGTGAAGCCCGAGTACCGTTTCTCGAGCATCATGGAGGATTTGCGCCGCCGCGATTTTTCCATCAATGCGGTTGCTGTTTCGCTGAATACGCAATCCCGCGGTTTGCTCCTCGATCCCACGAACGGCCTGGCGGATCTGGAAAAACAGGAAGTCCGCACGCTTTCGATTCACGCCTTCACGAATCAGCCCATCCGCCTGATGCGCATTCTTCGCTATTGCGCGCGCATGGGATTCAAGATGGAATCGCGGACCCAGGAATGGTTCGATCTGGCCATGGAGCGCGGTTTGCACGAGCGCCTCGAAGGCGGAGACGTGGGCCACGAAGTCCGCTCCGCTGCCAAGGAGGAGCTTCCCGTCGCCACTCTCAAGCAATGGGAATCGCACGGCCTTCTCGCCGCGATCCATCCGCAGCTTCAGCGCCGCAAGCCCGATTACGACAGCCTCAACAAGCTTGCGAAAGTCCGCGCAAATCTTCTTGACGCCGGGCTTCGCCCCCGCTTGCAGCTTGCCGTCACGTATTACACGCTCGGGCGTTTGAAAGATCGCGAAGCCGCGGCTGCAATGCGCTACATGGAATTCCGTGCCGCTGAGATCGAAGCGATCGGCAAACTGGTCCCGGAAGCTCAGAAAGTGGTGAAGGTACTGAAAAGCGGCAAGACCAACGCGCCGAAAGACGCTTACTCTTACCTCGCATCGCTTCCCGCCGAGACGTTGGCATTGATCGAAACCGAGCTTCCCAATCCCAGAGCCTTGTCCAAGATCCGAAGTTATCTTCAGAAATGGCGTCCGCTGCGGCTCGCCCTTCCTCTAGCCGAACTCGATTCGCTCGGCGTTCCGCGCGGGCCTCGCTTCGACAAGATCGTCGAGCAATTCTTCGAAATGCAGCTTCGCGGCAAAGGCCGCACTCCCGAAGATCGTACAAAGATTTTGCGCCAGCTTGCGGGCATCAAGGACGAACCGAAGAAAAAGCCCGAGAAGGAGAAAAAGAAGCGCAAGGGAGACGACTCGCCGGTCGGTTCAAAAGCCGCCGGCGCCTTCGCCTCAGTCCATGCCGCCGCGCACTCGCACCCGGCATCCGCGGAAGCATCCACTTCAAAGCGGCCCGCGAAAAGCGATAAATCAGCGCAAGTTTCGGCTGCACATGCTGGAGCAGGCCACGCCGCCAAATCACCCAAGGTGGTGAAGAAAACTGGTCACGCGACGCCGGCGAAATCGAAAAGCCGCCCCGCCAAGAAATCCCGCCGCTAGCCGCCGCTTCGCGGAAACAATTTCAATAATTCCGGATGCTCAATGCATCGTAGCGGCGCAGCTTGCTGCGCCCCCGCTGTGCCTTCGAGGCTGATACGCCGGAAGCAAAAACGTGCGCCTTTAGTTCCGCGTCAAAACTTAAAAATAACGCCGCCGTTCACTTGGCCCTGCTGCGCGTAATTGTGTATCGTCGTCTGAAAACAGCCGAAGAACGGATCGCAGATCGTCCCGATCGATGAAGTCGTCCGCGTCGGCGACCATCGCGATTCCAATCGCAGCCCCACGTGATCGGTGATGAAATACTTCACGCCGCCTCCAAGGTTCCAGCCGAAGCGGTTGTCAAATGGCAGCACTCCGTTCGAATGGAAATTCGTGAATCCCAAGCCGCCGACAATAAACGGACGGAGTCTTGCGTGCCGCTCTTTGAATTCGTAGAGGAGTCCGAATTGATACTGATCCAGTTTGGCCGGCGCGATATCCGTGAAGGATCCCGTATTGACGTCGTGCGCGCTGAGTTCGGTGTCCTGGCGGTTCCACATGAATTCGGCCTGTAAATGCGGAAAAAGGCCCACATCCAGGTCGCCGCCGTAATTCACGCTGTTCTTGATTCTCAAATAATCGATGTCCGGCGAATTCACGTCGATCGACCCGCCGAACCGCGCGCCTCCGAAAGGCGTGATTTCAACGTCCCGCCCCTGCGCGAAAGCGCTCGAAACTCCCAGCGTCAAAAGCAGAATGGCGAAAGCAATCATCTTCTTGCCAATCATGTCGGTCTCCTCTCTTAATGGACGGTGAATTGACGTCGAAAGTTGCTTCCCGGAGATGCCGCACGGCATCCCGTGCCCCAATACTTGATTGCCGCCACGATTGATGTTACCGCGTCTTCCCGCAAAATTCCCAGCCCGGAGTATCCTGTATTTCGCCGGTCACACAATACCCAGGGCGCGCCTGCGGGCGGGTGGTTAAAGGCCGGTGGTTAATCCGAGGGTCTTGCCAGGTGCCCAAAAGAATTGGAAACGAGCCTCGCGCTTACGTGACACTAGCGGAGAATCAGCGGATTTTGTACTGCTGAACTTAGCGAAGTTTTAGGCCCGGAAGGCGCTTACGCCGACGGCCTTTTTGTCCCTGGCTTGTTTGCTCGCGCGGGGTAGAGCGCGGTCTTCCGATTCTTGCCGGTCAACTTGCGGCCGTCCATGCCGTCGCCATCCGGATGCATGAGCTTTTTGGCCTCGCTTGCCGCGAGGGGCCTGAGTTTGCCATGCACAGGCACATCTCCATCGAATCCGTCTCCGTCCCCATTGTGACCATGCCCGTCAGCACCGTGCCCGTTGGCGTGCTGCAAAAGCTTCTTGATCTCGCGATCCAGCGCGGCCTGCACCTCTTCCGACTTTCGCTCGCCCCGCGCCACCCGGCTCACGTAAGAAGGGTCCACTCGCAGCTTGCGGGCGATCCGGTTGTACATGCCGCGAAAAAGGGAATTCAGATGCAAAACAGGCGTGCTATAATTTGAATTGTCACGGCCCATGACAGTCTCCGTGGCGCCTCGATCGGACGTGTCCTGGATCGTGACAGCCTAACATTCATGTTAACTCGTAAATGTTAGGATGGCAATAGGAGAAATTTCGGTGTATAAGGAAATCAGGGTCGACAATGGCGCGTAAGTCAAATCTTCCCCTTTGGGCTCGGCAGATCCTCAAGCTCCGCCAGCGTCTAGGTTTGAGCCAAATGGCCCTCGGCTCCCGCCTGCACTATTCGGCCATGGCGATCTCCCGCTGGGAGCGGGGAGCCAAAGAGCCGCCCGCGAATTGCTACATTCAACTCGGCAACCTGGCCGGCGAACCGGACTGCTGGACGTTTTGGTCGCGGGCCGGCCTCAAGAGCTCCGATCTCGCTCGCATGTTTCCGCAGGACGCCGCGCGGACCGCCGAGTTCCCGAATTTCGACGTGGTCATGGCCGGGGGCGGCGTCCGCACCGCAAAAGCGTCCCCTAAACTAAGCTTGGTGGCGATTCCGGTGCTCCCGATTCACGCTGCCACGCGCGGCGAAATCGGAGACGCTCAGACGGACCTTCGTCAGGTCGCCGCCGACGAAATCATCGCCGCGCCCGCCATGTGGTGTCCTCATCCGGAACAGACCACTTGCTTGCGCGTGAAGGGTTCTTCGATGAGCCCCATGGTTTACGATGGCGACATCGTAGCCGTGGACAGCGCGCAATCGAATACCAGGGAGCTCAACAACAAAATTATCGTCGCATGGCATCGCGAACACGGCCTCGCATTGTCGAGGCTGCGTCTCGTGGATGGAGTCGAACTCCTCGAGTCGGAAAATAGCGACTACGAGCCGATTATGGTCAGCAAGAATCGCGACTGGCGAATTATCGGAAGAGTTCTCTGGTGGATTCGCAAAGCCCCGTAACACCTCTGCACGCGATGTCTCTCCGCGTTCGTAATGCTCGTCGCGCGCTTTCGCAGCGCCGGCATCCTGCCGGCTCTTTGGGTCTTGCGGTTGTAGCGCCGCCCTTCAGGGCGGCATCCCATCTCACGCTGCGTTCTTCGCAAAGTGTGGACGTGGGCAACCTGCCAGCTCTTTGGGTCTTGCCGTTGTAGCGCCGCCCTTCAGGGCGGCATGCCGGCGCTCGCATTTGACCGTTCCCAAATATCCCTCTAGGCCGTCCGGCCGGTTGGTGGTACGCTTCCAGTCACGGTCCATGCCTAGGTATACGGAGGCCGTTATGGCTGACAGGACTCCCGCTCTGTCCAGAAGTCCCGATAGCTTGTCCAGAAGCCCGGATGGTTCGCGGCAGCGCCCCCTTCTGGCTCGATTGGAAGATGTTCTGGTCACCGGCTATCTCAAGTCCCGCCCGCGCCGCGAGCCCAACGCAAAACACGAAAATCTATGCCTCCGCAGAATCGCGGCCGTCATGGCTACCGCGCCGGACAAGTTGCTGGACGTTCTGGTTCAGATGACCGTTGAGCTTTGTGGCGCCAGCACTGCGGGCGTCAGCCTTTTGGAAACCGACGCTGCGGGCGAGCCGGTTTTCAGGTGGACGAATTTGGCTGGAACTCTTGCGAAGTATGTTCGGGGGAGCACTCCGCGGAACTTCAGTCCCTGCGGCGTGACGCTCGATCGGGGCTCGCCCCAGCTATTCAAGTATCCCGCTCACTATTTCGACTACTTTGCGGGCATCGATCCCCCCATCGTGGAAGGCCTGGTAATCCCGCTTCGGGCGGGCGAGCAGACGATCGGAACTCTGTGGATCGTCTCGCAAAACGAAGACGTGAAATTCGATTCCGAAGACGCCCGGCTGATGACCGGGCTCGCCGACTTTACCAGTTGCGGCCTCGAGCTCATTCAATCGCGCGAAACCGAGCGAAAGGGCAGGCAAGCCGGAGAGTCCGAAGTGGCCGCTCACCAGCAAGCGGAGAATAAGCTCCTGAAGGTTCAAGCCGGCCTGGAAACCGAGATCGAGGCTCGTACTCAGCAATTGCGGCGCCTTTCTTCCCGTTTAATGGCCGCGCAGGACGACGAGCGCCGCCGCATCGCCCGCGACTTGCACGATAGCGTCGGGCAGTATCTAGCCGCTTTACAGATGAATCTTGGCGCGCTCAAGCGCGGCGCTTCGAGCCTCACCGAGGTTCAGATCGCCAGCATTTCCGATTCGATGGAAATCGCGGAGCGTTGCAACACGGAAATCCGAACGCTGTCCTATCTGCTGCACCCGCCGCTGCTGGATGAAATGGGACTCGCCAGCGCGCTTGCGTGGTACGCGGAGGGCTTCGCCAAGCGCAGCGGGATACGAACCGATCTTGATATCGCGAAAAATTTCGGCCGGCTGGATAGCGATACGGAGACCATTGTATTTCGTGTCGTCCAGCAAAGCTTGGCGAACGTTCACGGCCATTCCGGCAGCCACATGGCCGCGATTACCGTTACCGTCTCCGGCGAAGAAGTGATGGCGCGCATCTGTGACGAAGGCAGCGGAATCGCATCCGAAACCCTCGATGAAATCAACGGGGGCACGTACCTGATCGGAGTGGGCATGGCGGGTATGCGTGAACGGGTAAGGGATAAAGGCGGAACGTTTGTCGTCAGCTCGGATCGCAATGGCACCGCCGTCGAGGTTCGCCTACCCATCACAGCTTCACCCCGCGCGTCAGCGGCGTAGCGCTCCTGCTTTTGTGGCGCCGCCCTTCAGGGCTGCATGCCTTTGGCTCTTCGGGTTTTGCCGTTCGCGCCGCCAAACACTTCCACGTGGGGCGAGGCATGCTGCCCGAGGACGTATCAATCGGAAAATCATGCCTTAATTACTTCCGGGGCAGCGCGCTGGCACGCGCTTGGCGGACCATCAGAAAATCTTCCTGCAGATCGCTGCCCACGAGAAACGTGGCATTTCCAGCAACTTTAAACTCATGTTTTCGGTAGAAGGCGAGCCCTCGTTCGTTGAATTTTGAAACGCTCAGCCAAATGCAGCCCGCTTTCACCTCCTTCGCTCGAGCTATTGCCGCACGCATCAGTGCGTCGCCGGCGCCGCAGCCGTGAAACTCCGGCAGAACGTAAATCTTCCGCAATTCCAGCGGATTCTTGCACTGGATTACGCGCGCGCCGGCCGCAGGCAGCGGGGATTCCTTGCAGAGCATCGAAAAGCCGGCCATCCGCTCGCCGGCCATTGCGACGGAAAGCTCGTTCGCTCGGTTTGCGATGTGACTTGCGAAGCGCTCGGCCGTCAGCTCGGTTTGAATGAAACGATCGAGGTCGGACTGCGGCGTGCCTTTCGGGCAGCCCAGCGGGAACGCGCGCGCGGCAGTCTCCGCAAGCGAGTCGGCGTCGGAAAGTTCCGCGCGCCGAACAACGATCAACGCCGGTCCTTCCGCCTTTGACGCTCTCGCGTTTTTTGCTTTGTCATTGGGATTGACGCGCATTGAGTAAACGAAGTGGAGATGATGCACGCAGCACGGGAAGTTTTCAATTTAGGTTATCTATTTGCCTTTGATTCAGGAGCGATTCGATCGTTTCGACTAATCCGGCTGCGGGTGCGGTTTTTACCACATAGGCGTCTGCTCCCGCGCGTCGAACCTCGCCGGAGATGTGCGGAGCGTCGTGCATCGTGAAGATTACGATTTTTGTCGCCGGCGCAAGTCGCCGGATTTCTCGCGCGGCTTCGAGTCCGCTCATCTCCGGCATGCTCAAGTCGAGGACCACGAGGTCCGGCTTTTCCGCGAGCACTTTAGCCACGGCTTCTTTTCCGTTGCTGGCCTCGCCGCAAATGTCCCACCGGCAATGCGCTTCGAGAAATGTACGAAGACCGGTTCGGATCATTTCGTGGTCGTCGGCCAGGACGATGCGCGGCTTCACATCTCACCAGATAAAAATCGAAACGAAAATCGCATGAATCCATCAAAGCTATCAGAGAACTGTAACCTCGCAATACAAGATTTCCTGTAGAGCCACCTAGCCGGTACTATTCATGCTATGACTGGGTCCGATGGGACACGGCTCCGGCCAGGGCTCGATCCATCGTCGTCGCGCGCTGATCCCGGCCATGTTCCCCGACCAGCCGCACTCGCATCGCAACTCGAATCGGGCAGCATCAGCCTCTTCAGTGCTGCGCGTATGGCTGCACAATGCGGCAGTCAGGGGTCCGCTGCACTGCTGGCATGCAAACAAGAACAGGTGAACGAATGATTCGATCGTGTTTTGCAATCGATCCTCCGCGCAGCCTGATTTCGCTGCTGAGAAAAGCGTACTGGAACGCGCCGAAAAGGCACATACCACGAAAATTCCATTGTTGGCGCGCATACGCCTGAAAACGCTCGCGCGCACCCCTTAGAAAAAAGGGCCTTCTGCCCGATATTTTTTCCTAGTGACAGATTGACAACGCCGACGGGGTCCATACGCCAGCGAATCCACGAACGCTCCTTCTCGATACCCGCGCCGCACGGCGCTCTCGCGACAGGACAATCCTGGTCTAAGGAATATTCTTTCTCTTGATGTTCTACTCGATTTGCAGCCCGGCTTTGTGTTAAGACTGCGCCGGCTTCTATCTGATATCTGAATCGATCGCCAAAGGGGACACGATGCGAATGCTATCGCGAGTGGGCATCGTACGAACGATTATCGCTTGCGGTGTTGTGGCGGCTGTGGCTGCGATTGGTGCATTGGCGCTCGCGCGAGGCGCGCGGGGCGACGCGGCGCAAGCGCCATATGACGTGGTGATTCTCAACGGCCATGTGATCGACGGCACTGGCTCGCCGTGGTATTCCGGCGACATCGGAATCCGTAACGGGCGAATCGCGGCCATCGGAAATCTCGCGAACGCCCCGGCGAAGAAAACGATCGACGCGGCCGGCCGCGTGGTCGCTCCGGGATTTATCGACATGCTCGGCCAATCCGACCTGACGATTCTGGTGGATCCGCGCCAGCCCTCGAAAATCTATCAGGGAATCACCACGGAAATCACTGGCGAAGGCGGCTCGGTGGCGCCGCAAACAGACGAATTGATAAAAGAGGACCACCTGGAATACGAGCACTATCACCTCACCCCGGACTGGAAAACTTTCAACCAATATTTTGCGCGCCTCGAACGCCAGGGAATCGGCATCAATCTCGCCAGCTACGTTGGCGCGACGCAAGTGCGCCGCGTGGTGATTGGCGAGGCGGACCGCGCTCCGACAACCGCCGAACTCGACCGCATGAAATCGCTGGTGGCGCAGGCGATGCGGGAAGGAGCGATGGGCGTTTCGACTTCGCTCGAATATGCGCCCGCGCCATACGCCTCCACCGATGAGTTAATCGCGCTGGCAAGCGTGGCATCGAAGTTCGGCGGAATTTACGCGACGCACATGCGCAGCGAAGGCGACGGCATTTTCACGGCGCTCGCAGAAACGGCGCGTATCGGGCGCGAGGCTCACGTGCCGGTGGAAATATGGCATATCAAGACCGCCGGGAAAAAGAACTGGGGCAAAATGCCGCAAGTGGTGGCGTTCATCGATAAGCAGCGCGCGGAAGGGGTGGACATCGCCGCGGACACCTACGCCTACACCGCGTGGAGCAATTCGCTTTCCGCGTTCATTCCGCCGTGGGCTCACGATGGCGGCGATCCAAAATTGCTCGAGCGCTTGAAAGATCCCGCGACGCGTGCGCGCATTCGCAAGGATATGGAAACGCCGTCGGAAAAGTGGGACAACGAGTGGGACGAAATTCCGGGGCCGGAAGCCATTTCCATCACCTCCGTGCAAAATCCGAAGCTCGCGCCGCTGCTTGGCAAAAATGTCGCCGAGATCGCGAAATCCTGGAACGAAACTCCCATCGACACGATTTGCGACCTGCTCATCAGGGACGGTGCTTATACCGAAGTGGCCGTCTTCGGCATGCAGGAATCGGATGTCGAGCTGGCGCTCAAGCAGCCGTGGGTGTCGATTGACAACGATTCGGAAGGCACTTCGCCCGAAGGCCTTCTCGGGCAGGATCACCCGCACCCGCGCGCTTACGGCACTTTTCCGCGCATCCTGCACAAATACGTCCGCGAACAGAATCTACTGACGCTGCCGGATGCCATCCGCAAATTCACTTCGCTTGCGGCGCAGCGCGTGCGGCTGACGGATCGCGGCGTGCTGAAAAAAGGCATGTGGGCGGACGTCGTGGTGTTCGATCCGGCGAAGGTGCGCGACGTGGCGACCTACGAAAAGCCCAACCAGCTTTCCGTCGGAATGGATTACGTCCTCGTGAATGGCGTGCCAGTGATCGAAGACGGCAAAATGACGCGCGCCCTCCCGGGCAAAGTTTTACGCGGTCCCGGTTACACCGCCCCCGGCGCTCGAGACGGACAGGAATGAGGACGATCGCATTACACTATACAGAAACGCTTGTTCGTAGCGCGGTGAAGGCGTTCTGGCTTCGCGTCACTGGTTGGCGCTTTTTTACGGCTTTAACGCTGCTACTGGTGATCTTGGTCTATGATTTGGTTGTTGGCGACCGCTCTTGGATGGTCGGCGTCCTTGGCTCCGTATTTGCATTAGGGTTGATTTTCGTGGCTGCGCTGTATTTCGTTCACTACCATGCGTCTTTTCGCCGTTTTAGGCGCATGCGCGTTCCGGAAGGCACCCTCGAACTCGGAGACCGCAGTTTTCGCATCGCCTCGGATGTGGGCGCATCCGATATACTCTGGAGCACGATCAGTGGCGTCTGGCGGTTCCCAGACTTCTGGCTGCTTTTCCTCTCACGCTCGCAGTTCATTACTCTTCCGCTAGCCGATCTTGACAGCGACGCGCGTGAATTTATCCTTGAACGCGTTAAGTCTCAAGGGGCCGAAGTCTCTTAGCCCAATTGCGTTCGTCATTCTGAGAAGTGAAAGCGACGAAGAATCTCTCTGCGTGGCAGACACCCTACGCAAGGCAGCGAGCGATGGGATCGACTGGACTCGTAATTTTAATCCTGCTGATCGTGGCGATTTTCGGGGCTGCCATTGCGTTCGGCATTTTGCAGTCGCGCTGGGAGCGGCGCGACACCGAAAAAACCGCAAACGACGAATGGCGCGACAGCGGCTTCGACGCCGGTGGCGGCGAAAACCTCCGGCTTTACCGGATCGTTCCGACCAGCCGCATGAAAGTCGCTGAGTACGTTTTCCAAGACGACCAGCGGCAGGAGCTTGGACGCTACCTCGGCTACACGATGAAGCGCGCGGACATCGAGTACGGAGGGCGAAAGGCAACGCTGTTCATTCAGGGCGGAGCGATTGGCGGCTCGGCGTATGCCGGGAAAGTCGGCGGAGCCTCGCGGGTGTCGATCGTGATCCGCAACGAGAGCCACGTGATTGCTGAAGTCCTGCGCAAGAATGCTCGGCCGCCCATCGATTACGAAATGAACTTCCAGCGGCAGATTATTGCGATTCGCACCGGAGGATGGTCGCCGACCAGCGCCGGGATAATCCGTCGCGGCGATGAGGTGATTGGACGCTTTCGCCGGCCTAGACTTGCGTATCGCAAAATTCTAGTCGCCCTCCGCGGCGATCTCCCCGACGAGCTGAAAGTTTGCCTCTGCAGCATCATCCTTTTGCAATAACAACCCGTCCCACAGCCGCGCATTTGTGACAGAAGCAAGGGGAATCACAGCTTTGTAGGCGCCAGGCTTCAGCCTGGCATCTCAGCGCGAAGCGCGATCGTCATTTCCAGGTCCTACCGCCGTCTGCGTGCCCGATGAATGTTTCTCAAGCATTGCGAGGGCGCGGGCCCCGCAAAACACGCGCGGGAAGAAAAATAATCGCGCTGACCAACTCAAGCACGCCGCCCACCGCGATGCCCAAGAGTCGGAAGGGAAGCAGAAAGAGCCACACGATCGGATATAGCACCAGCGCCAGAAGGGCCAGCGGCCAGCACAGCAAGAATAAAATACACCACAAGACAAAGGTTAGCATGGTCTCTCGCATCGTCGAACTTCATCACACTATACGCTTGCGCCGCCAGTTTTGTTCCAGAACGTTTAGACCAGCGCCTCGGGAATCCCTCCGATGCAGCATCTTTTTCGACGCCTCCGGCATCGAAATTTCCAGCGACTTAATTTGGGGTGGCAACCGGCTCTGCGAGTAGAGAGTCTCTCGCGCTCCTAGTTCTCGTTACGTTCGTTCGCACAACTCTCGCACGGAATCACGATGTCTATTGGGCCCGCGAATCTGCCAGCCGAAGCTTGCGCCATGGCGGAACAAAATTGTTGTGTCCGAAAGCCTAGACGAAAGAGAGAACAGATATGAGCCAGTTTTTCGCGGAAAGAATTGCACGACGAACGGCGTTGGCGGCGATAGCAGCGATTGGAATCGCGCTGGCCGGTTGCGGTATGGGAATGGCCACGCGGACCACGCCCGCGCCGCAAATCAATCACCCCGATTTTGCGTTTGTGGCCAACACCAGTTCGAATACGGTTTCGGCGTTCGAGATCGATCCCGAGTCCGGCATGCTGTTTTCCGTCGCGGGCAGCCCGTTCAATGCTGGCAGTGCGCCCGAGTTCATGGCGGCGGACTCGGCAGGCAAATTCCTATTCGTCGCGAACTCCAATTCAAATAACATCTCGGCCTTCTCGATCGACGGGACCACGGGCGTCCTGACAGCC
This sequence comes from Candidatus Acidiferrales bacterium, assembly GCA_050747005.1. Taxonomy (GTDB): domain Bacteria; phylum Acidobacteriota; class Terriglobia; order Acidiferrales; family UBA7541; genus Palsa-295. The sequence continues at coordinate 63,425 of JBOGNE010000064.1, read as the reverse complement.
GTTCCCGGTTCGCCGTTTGCAACCGGCGCCGCACCCAAGGGAATCGCTATCGTGACGAGCGCGAACCTGCTATTCGTCGCCGACAACGGCAGCAACGATATTGCCGGGTTTCAGATCGATCCAAGCACCGGCGCGCTCGCTCCCGTGCCCGGCTCGCCATTCCCAGCGGGAGCGTCTCCGATTGGCGCGGCCACTGACGCGCTCGGAAACTTTCTGTACGTTACGAACCTGAGCGCCAACACGGTCTCCGCATTTTCGATTGATACGCAATCGGGAACGCTGGCGCCCATCAACGGCTCGCCGTTTGCCACAGGCAGCACACCCATCGGAGTCGCTGCCGATCCAAACGGCAAGTTTCTGTACGTCGGCAATCACATGACCGATACGGTTTCTCCCTTCAACATCGATCCGTTGAATGGAACGCTGACGCAGGTGGCGGCGCTGCCTGCCCCTTCGTTGAACTGCTCGTCCACATGCCACGTAAATCCGCTGCGCGTGGCGATTGCCCCGAAGGCGCGCTTCGCCTACGTGGCCGACGTAGGCGCGAACACGCTTTCCGCGTTCAGCATCGATAACGGCGCGTTGTCCCAGATCGCTTCGCCGGTCGCCACCGGCCAGCATCCTTTTGGAGTGGCGCTCGATCCGGCGGGAAAATTCGTGTACGTGGTGAACAAGCTCGACAATAGCATTTCGGCGTTTTCGGTGGACGCAACGACGGGCGGCGTCACGCCCCTGCCGGGCTCGCCGTTTTCGTCGAATGGCAACGGGCCAGACGGCATTGTGATCACTTCGCAGCCATAGCGCGTTGATCGTCCCTCGTGCGTGTGCACTGAACTGAATTCTCGAACGGTTCCTGTGGAATCCAGCGGCATTCGTCTGCGAGAATGGTGCGAGTCGCGGCGTGCCCGGCTTGCGGTCGCCCTGACGGTTCGACTCGATCCCTATGATGCCCTGCTGGAAATGGCGCGCGTTCGGCGGCCTCGTGTTGCTAGGCGGTCTGGCGGCGCCGGGTTTGTCGAGTACGGCATTCAGTCCTCATTCGGTGCGCGTCGCACGCGGCGCTGCGACATCTAAATCTTCGAGCGACCGGCCAAACATGAGCGCGCCTTCATCATCTTTCGACAACGTTCGCGAATACATTCGCGTTGGATGGGATCACCTGACGCGTTCGGTGGACGACTGCGCCACATTCGAGGACACGAAGACCAAGGGCGAGCCCGTCCTCTATCTTCCCGCTGGATTCGGAGAACCTTCCGACGTGATAGGACTCGCCCAACGCTGCCACATGCAGGTCGAGCATTTACCCGCCCAAATCACCCGGCCGGGCCAGCTGGATTCGAAAAAAATCGGAGCGGAAGGGCTGCTCTATCTTCCGAACCCTTACGTCGTGCCCGGCGGCCAATTCAACGAAATGTACGGGTGGGACAGCTACTTCATCATTCGCGGGCTGCTTCTCGAAAACCGCGTCGCGCTGGCAAAAGGAATGGTGGACAACTTTTTCTTCGAGATCGAGCACTACGGCTCGGTGCTCAACGCGAACCGCACGTATTACCTCACGCGCTCGCAGCCGCCGTTTCTCACCTCGACGATTCTCGCCGTGTACGACGCCGAGAAAGCCGCTGGGCAGGACGACAACGGGTGGCTCGAAAAAGCTTACACCTACGCGCAAACCGATTACCACCAGTGGACCACCGCGCCGCATCTCGCGGGCAACACAGGCCTCTCGCGCTATTTCGACCGCGACAATGGCCCGGTCCCCGAAATCATGGACGATCCCAGCCAGTATTACCGCGAAGTCGCCGAATATTTTTTAATGCACGCCGTGGACAATCACGGGCAAGTGGTTCGCGTCGATGCGAACCATCCGGCCGCTTCGGCCATCGGCCCGATTTACGAAGTATTCGTGTGCGGCCCTAACGTGACGCAAGTGGATACGAAAGATTGCCGCGAGGATCGCGTCATACTCACGCCCGATTATTACAAGGGCGATCGCAGCATGCGTGAATCAGGCTTTGACGTGACGTACCGCTTCGGGCCCTACAGCGATGAGACGCATCACTACGCGCCGGTTTGCCTAAACAGCCTGCTCTATAAGACAGAGCTCGATCTTGCGGAGATCGCCGGCCTGCTCGGCAAGCAGTCCGAAGTGTCTTCGTGGAAGCGAAAAGCCGCGCAGCGCCGCGCGAACATCGACAAATATCTGTGGGACTCGGAGGCCGGGCTTTTTTACGATTACAATTTTCAGACTCGCACGCGTTCGAACTACGATTTCGCCACCACCTACTACCCGCTGTGGGTCGGCCTTGCCACGAAAGAGCAGGCGAAAGCGCTGGCAGGGAAGCTGCCGCTGTTCGAGGAACCCGGCGGGCTCGCCACCAGCCGCAACGACAGCGGCGCGCAATGGGATTATCCCTATGGCTGGGCGCCGTTGCAGTTGCTCGCGGTTGAAGGGTTGCGGCGCTACGGCTATGCCTCCGATGCCGATCGCATCTCGTACAAATTCCTCGGCATGATCCTCGAAGATTTTGCAACCGAAAACCACATCCGCGAAAAATACGACGTGGTCACGCGCGAGTCCGTAACCCACATCAAGGCCGGGTACGCCACCAATCAGATCGGCTTCGGTTGGACCAACGGCGTATTCCTCGCATTGCTGCACGCCCTTCCCCCCGATCAAGTCTTGCGCCTGAAAAAAGAGTAAGCGGCGCCGCTTTGGGGGCGCGACGTTCACGAATTTGTGGGCCGCCGCTTATTTGCCCTGAAGCAGAAAGGGCTGAGCCCGTTTGCTGATTGGCGCAGTTTGCCTGTGGGTACGGCATCTTTACCCTTGGCGATGAAGGGTTCCCAAGGTTCTTTGCGCTACACCATCAATGACCGCAATCTAGGGCCTTCTCCCGATGGACCGCGCGAGAGGAAACAGAGTACTGTCGCGGTCAGACCCCCCCTATGCGGACCCAAAACCTTCTCGTCGAACCGATGTCTTCTTGCCACTGACACGAGCAGTGACGAACGGATCGGTACGCGCAAGCGCGACACGGCGGGAAGAAACCAAAAGGAAAAATCGAAATGAATCGAACTTCTAAGTTTGCGAGCGTTGTTTTCTTCGGCGCGGCAATGCTATTTAGCGTCTCCGTGGCGGCCAATCCCATACAGCAGGCCGATCCTCAGCAGACGGCGCCAGACAACTCGAAGATGAACCGCGACAACCAGTCGAATCCCACGGCCGATCAGCAAAAGGAAAACTCATCGGACCGCGCGATTACTCAGAAAATCCGCAAGGCCATCCATCGGGACAAGTCTCTCTCGATGTACGCCCACAACGTAAAGATCATCACGCAGGACGGCAAGGTCACCCTCCGCGGTCCCGTGAAGTCCGACGAAGAAAAGAGCGCCGTGGAAGCAAAGGCTGCGGCGGTGGTGGGAAAAGAGAACGTGACCAACGAGATTGAAGTAAAGGCAACGCAGTAACGAACGAAGAATCGAATCGAAAATCACAGGAGAATTCATGTCAGACAATAAAAAGACCGCGGTATTCGGGATTTACTCGACGCGCGATGGCGTGGAACGTGCCACCGACGCCCTGTTGCAGTCCGGCTTTACCGCCAACGATATTTCCGTGCTTCTTCCGGAAAGTCTTGGTAATCCCTCGCTCGCCGGATCCGGCACGGCAACCACTGTCTCGGATGTAAGAGGCGGCAGCACGGTGGTAAGGGACACTACGGCAATTCATGACACCGGCGCCAAGGACATGGGAACCGTGAAGAACACCAAGGCTCCTGAAGGCGCAACGACGGGCGCGGGAACGGGCGCCGTGATCGGCGGAACGCTCGGTTTGCTGGCGGGTATTGGCGCCTTGGCGATCCCGGGAGTGGGCCCGCTCATCGCCGCAGGTCCCATTATGGCTGCACTCGCGGGCATTGGCGTCGGCGGAGCGGTCGGCGGGTTCACCGGCGCATTGATCGGCATGGGCATCCCCGAGTTCGAAGCCAAGAAGTATGAAGGCCGCCTGAAGAAGGGCGGGATTCTCTTCTCGGTGCATTGCGACACGTCCGACCAAATCAAACGCGCCAAGGAAATCATGCAGCGCACCGGCGGCGAAGATGTTTCGTCCACTGGAGAATCTTCGGTGAAGAACGAGACAACCGCGGATCGCGACGCCCGCAAAATAGCGGCTGGCGGATCCAACTAGTTCAACGCAAACGTACACGCGGAGGGACGCACGCGCCGTCCCTCCGTTTTTTTCCTCGCAGCCAGGTGGGCCTTGCCCGCATGACGCATCATTCAAAGCAAGGACGAATTTGCTTCAGAGGTTAACGCTTCACGAAATTACGGAGGATTGCGATGTCCGGAAATCAAGTACCGAAAATGACAGGAATGTTTCTTGCGGGACTAGGCGCTGGCGCGGTGCTGGCGCTGCTTCTCGCGCCGAAAACAGGCGAGGACGCTCGCGAGTACGTGTCCAAGACAGTTCGGAAGGGAATTGAGGGGGCCAAAGAGCACGGTTCGAAATGGGCGCAACGCGGGCAAGAAGCCGCCAGCCAGGTTAAGAGCAAAGCCAACGAAGTGGTGGAGCAGGCTGGCGAGATTCGCGATGAAGCTTACCGGCAAGCGAAAAACGCCGCATCATAACGTCCCATGGTCGGGCGCTGCTTGTCTATGCTGACGTAGGAAGGGCTGCGCTCCACTTACATAACGTCATCGTACTTTGCAATGCACGGTGAGCGCGGTTAAGGAGACAAGGAATGTCTATATTAGCTTGGATCGTCTTGGGATTGCTGTCGGGGTTCATCGCAAGCAAGATCGTCAACAAGTCCGGAGAAGGTATCCTCATGGATATCGTGCTGGGCATCGTGGGCGCGATCGTAGGTGGGTGGCTTTTCACGACTTTCGGTCACTCGGGCGTCACAGGTTTGAACCTCTACAGCCTGCTCGTCTCGATAATTGGCGCTGTAATTCTGTTGGTCGCCTATCACGCAATTCGCCGCACAGCGTAGCCGTGCGCTGAAACCAATTCGCATTCGTCATTCTGCTGGCCCTGAGCGGTCCTGACGAAGGCCGCGAAGCGAGGCGCGCTCTTCGGGTCCCGATGCTTTTGTCGGGAAATCTCTCTTCGGGATAACACCCAGGCAAAAAGAGAGATTCGTCGGCCGCAAAACGGTGCGCGGCAGAATGGCGGGGCGGATTTTTGCAACAAAGCTGAATGCCGGATGCCAGGCATCCAACCTCCATGCCGGAAACCACGCCAAGAATCGAGCGCGCACGGACCATTATTAAAGACGGCAGGAAGCTCTCGCTCCAGTCCTGTTTGGTCTGTGCCGCCCAGTTTTACGGCAACAAGCAGCAGACGTACTGCGACGCTTGCGCGAAGAAAACCCGCCAGGAGATGGCGCAACTGAAGGACCTCGACCTCGCCCAGCTTCGCGGGCGGCTTCGCAAAATGACCGACCAGGAACTTTTGGCGTTCAGTCGCGACTCGCTATTTATGTGCGCCAAGCGGGCAAATTCAGGCAACCCCGCGGATAGACCGTTCCTCAAGCAGTGGAAAGAAGCCCGGCTCGAGTATCGCCGCCGAAATCCGAAATAATCGAAAATGCTGTTGTAGCGCCTGCCTTCAGCCCGGCGCCTTCCTTTCAACGCGGGGAATCGTCCGTCATGTCGTTATCGCAGGTGCGCTGCCCGTTCACCCTGACGCAGGAAGGGCGGCCCCTTAATACCGAAAACGTCTGCGGCGGAAACACATTCTTAGCGAACCGAACGCCGTCTCCCTGATATCCTTTCGAGTCTGATAATTCGTCATCGGGATCGGAGCCATTCGCAGCGCATGAACGATTTTGCTCGCGACGCCACGGAAATAGGCGCAAAGGGAACCAATGTTTGGTTGGGCGCGCTGGCGGGCCTCGCGGCTTTGTTAGTGGGACTCGGGCTCGGCCGTTTCGGATACCCGCCGCTAATTCCCGAGCTTGTGCAGCGCCATTGGTTCACGCCCGCGCAGGCAGCCTATCTCGGCGCGACGAATTTGGTTGGCTACCTGCTCGGCGCTCTGCTGGCCGCGCGGCTCTCGAAATCGCTCCCCACTCGCTGGACCGTCCGCATCTCAATGCTCCTTGCGGCCGCGAGTTTTCTCGTTTGCACCCGCCCGATTGGCTTCGCATGGTTTTTTCTCTGGCGCCTTATCGCCGGAATCGCCGCCGGCTTCCTTATGGTGATTGCAATTCCATCAATCCTTGCCCGCACGCCCGAGAAGCATCGAGGCCGCGTCGGCGGAATCATGTTCATTGGCGTCGGCGCGGGAATGATGCTGGCGGGCACGATCATTCCGGTGCTCGCGCGGCACGGACTTGCCGCCGCGTGGGCCAGCGTCGGCATCGTCAGCCTCGCGCTCGCGATCATCGCCTGGCCGTATTGGTCGAAACGCGCTGACTCGCAAGGGCTCGAGCTCGAGTCAGCCGAAAGTCCGCAAGCGCAAGGCGCCCGCTTCAGCCGTAACGTTGCGTTGCTGATGGTAGCGTACTGCGCGAACGCGATCGGCTTCGTTCCACATTCCATTTTCTGGGTGGATTTCATCGCGCGTGGCCTTGGCCGCGGGCTCGCTCGCGGCAGCCATTTTTGGGTGCTGCTCGGTGCCGCCGCCGCCGCGGGGCCCGTCGTTGCGGGAGCGTTCGCGGATTGGTTCGGATTTCGGCGCACCCTGCCGTGGGGTTTATTGGCCGCGGCAATCGCCTTGGCGTTGCCGGTATTTTCAACGGGCGCGTGGTCGCTTGCGCTGTCGTCTGTCGGCGTCGGAGCAATGGTCATCGGAGTCACGTCGCTCACTTCGGGACGCGTAACCGAAATGGTCCGCGTATCGGAACAAAAAGAAGTTTGGGGTTGGATGACTGTGGCCTTCGCGGTGACCTACGCGGCGGGAGCCTGGATTTTTTCGTTCCTCTTCGCGCGAACCGGCTCCTACCGTTTGCTGTTCGCGCTGAGCGCCGTTACCCTGCTTGCCGGCTGCATCGTCGCCGCCCTCAGCTCCACCCAGCCCCGCACCGATTCGTAGCGCGCCCATTGAGTGCTATCATTTGCGGCGCGGTGCTTCACAATTTGCTTCGTGGAGGCGCTGCTTGCTGCGCCCTGGGTGGCTCAATGCTTGGCATCAGAAGAGACTCAAAGCATCCTGCTGGTGGATTTTTGGGGAGGAGACGCGGATGCAAAAACAATCTCTTGCGCTGACAATCGCAACCTTCGTGCTGGCAGCCGCGTCGCGTTTCGCCGCGCCGGCGGATGCTCCCGCGCCATACACGCTGCACGAAGTCGCGACTGGCGTTTGGGCGGCCATCGATAATCCGCTGGCGAAGTCCGCGTCCTCGGGCGCCAACGCCGGCTTCGTGATCGGCGGCGACAGCGTCGCCGTGATTGACACATTCGAGAATCCCGCCGCCGCACAGAAGTTGCTCGACGACATTCGCGCGAAGACTAAGCTGCCCATCCGCTTCGTCGTCAACACGCACTATCACCTCGACCACGTCGCTGGGAACAACATCTTCGCAGCGGCGGGCGCAATCATTCTGGCTCAGGACAACGTCCGCACCTGGGAGCGCACCGAAAACCTGAAATTCTTCGGCGAGAAAATCACGCCGCAGCAAAAGGAATTCGTCGCCTCGCTCGGTTTGCCGACGGTCACCTACACGGACGGCGTGGCCATTTATCTCGGCACGCGCCAGCTATTCATTCGTTCGCTGCCGGGACACACCGGAGGCGATTCGGCCGTGTATGTCCCCGATGCCAACGTGGTTTTCACGGGCGATCTGTTCTGGAATCACACGCTGCCTAATTTGATTGACGCTTCGACGAAGCCTTGGATCGCGACGCTCGATCTGGCTCTCGCGCATCATCCGCAGGCGACCTTCGTTCCCGGGCACGGCGAAGTTGGCCACGTCCAGGACGTCCGCGATTTCCGCGGCTACTTGGCCGATTTGCGCGCGGCGGTCGCGCAGGCTCAGTCGGCGGGGAAATCGGGCGACGCGCTGGTGAACGCAGTGCTCGCGGAGACGCAGCAGAAGTACGGTTCGTGGGGCTTCTTTCAGTTTTTCGCCAAGCCCGACATCAAATACACAGACGAAGAATTGCGCGGCCAGAAGAGAATCCCCCAGCCACTCGCCCCGTGAGGAAGCCCCGATAAGCCGTTGCCTCAATGTAGCGCCGCCTTTCAGGGCGGCATGCGTGTCTTGATCCGGGTGCTCGATCTGCAAATGCCGGGCTGAAGCCCGGCGCTACAATGGCGAGCCATTCGCGGCTTCAGTGGCTAAACAGCTTGCCGAAAAACGCACCGTTTGTCATTCCGAGTCGCCGAAGGCGGCGAGGAACCCGCTGTTTTCCTGGCGTTTTGTAAAAAACAGGTTCCTTGCTTCGTTCGGAATGACGCGTGAGGAGACTTTTTCCGCAAGCTGTAAAGCCGCATTGAACAGCAGGCCTTCACGCCGGGGTTCGAAGCCCCGCCCTCCAAAGCCTCCTAGAATCGATAACGGAACGCGAATTGGAACACGCGCGGGCCGTTCAACTGATTGATCGACTGCTTCTGTCCGAACGCCGTGTTCGGAACTAGAAAGCATTGCTGGTTCGCAGTTATCCCGTCTCCGCACTTAAGCCCCACTGGCGTGTACTGCGTCGCATTGTTTCCGCTGCCGCTCGACACGAAGAAATTGGCGTGATTGAAAATGTTGAAGCCCTGCACTTCAAACGAGAGCACGTTGCGCTCGCCAATGTGAAAATCGCGCCGGATCCCTAAATCGATTTCCTGAATCCAGGGGCCGTAAAAAGCGTTGAACCCGATCCCCGGCGTTGGCCCGCTGCCGTTAATCCCGTTGGCGGTGTTTCCTGTTCCCTCGTTGGCGGCGCTGTCGTTTATCGTGTCGTTGTTGCCCGGACAGTTTGTGAGGTCCGTGCCTCCACTACACGCGGAATTCAGCAGCCCGGTGTACGGCCGGCCGGAGCTGAACTGCATTACCGTGCTGAGCGTCCAGTGCGAAAAAGCCGTGCGTTGCCAGCCTTCGGAAATTCCGCTGGCATCGGGAGCGTAGACTGCCGCGACGGAAAGCCGGTGGCGCTGGTCGAGCAGGGCTGGGGAATGAGTATCGGCAAAGCTGAACTGGTTGTTGAAGTCCATGCTGGTCTGCATGTCCTTTGAGAACGTGTACGACGTCATCACGGAAAGTCCGTTGCTGACCCGCCGCTGAATCTGCACGTACAGCGAATTGTAGTTGTTCACGCCGGGGCTGATGAGCGCGTTGATTTGTCCAAGCCCTGGATTGACCGCGCCTTCGTTGAGCAATCCGGCATCGAGATTCGGCGCCGTCACCGTTCCCAGGTTGCACGCAGCCGGGCTGACTGGATTCGCGGGACCGGAACCGACCACACCGGCCGGGCAAAAGAAATATTGCGTCGTTCCGGTTGGCTGAATCAGGTTCAGATCGAATGCGCTCGATCCGATCAGGTGAACGCCGTGCGTCCAAAGCGAGCCGATGGTGACAGTCGTGTCTTTTAAGACCTCGCGCTGAATTTCGAGGTTCGATTCAAGCACGTAGGGAATTTTGAAATTCGGCGAAACGATCGCCACGTTCGACGATGCGCCGAACCCGCTGAACGAGCTTGGCAAAGGATTGGGAAAGACGACCGCTTGCGCATCCGGCGCGATCCCTTTCTGAAATCTAACGAAGGCGCTGGATTGCTGGCTGGCCAGCCCATTCGCAATTGTCGAATTCTCGTAATTGATGCCGTTGAAAAGGTCGTAAAACATTCCGAAGCCGCCGCGCACAACCGTTTTCGAGAAAGGCTGGTAGGCAAAACCAAGCCGCGGCGCGAACCGCTTGTATTGATTTGGAAATTGCGAGGTGAGCGGGATGGCTGGATTTCCGTGCGGCTGCGGATACACCTGGAAGTCTTCGCGTAATCCGAGATCCAGCGTCAGCTTGCGCATGACGCGAAAAGTGTCCTGCAGGTAAAATCCATAGTAAGGCGCCGCGAATTTGAAAACCGGATTGCCCGATCCCTGGTTGAAAGTACTGAAAGCGCCGAGAGCGAACTGGCTGAGTGTGGTGAACCGATAAGACCCCAGAAACGAACCCGCGCTGAAATCGGTGATGTGGGTACGATTGTAATCGAACCCGAATTTCAGATCGTGCCGGCCTTTCGTCAAGCTGACCTGTTCGCCAATTTCCCATTCGAATTCTTTCGTATCGGCCACCGAGAAACTGGCGTTCCCGAGGCTAAAAAAATCGCTATTGGTGTTCACCGTGGCGTTGAGATTGATTCCGGGAATATTGGCCGGCGTAAGACCGGACGGCGTCCCGATTTGCTCGTCGCGAAGGTAGCTGACGTGAAGATCGTTCAGCAATGCCGAGCTTAAGGTGTGCGTCCAATGCACGGTGGCGTGATGATCGCGAACGTAATTGTTCGGAAGAAATTCGTCGCCATCATGCGGGGATGGATTGAAAGTGATCGTGCCGCCCGGTGAATTGAACCGGTTGTAGTTGTAGAGAAACGATAGATGGTCCGCGGCAGTTGGCTGCCAGTCCAGCTTCGGCAGGAATTCGAGATCGTCGCGCCGGCGGCTTCGCGGTCCAAGGTTGCGGCTGATCGCGCCAATCGCGTTCGAAATGCCCTGCAGGTACGCCGGATAATTCGGATCGCCCGGCACGGGCACGCCCACAAAACCGGCTGCAACCGGATAAGGTGCATCGACGGCCGGCAGCACGGTTCCGGCAGGAATGTGGAACGCGTTGCCCACATTCGAGCCGATCGACGAAAACGTCGTATTTACGACGGAAATAGGTTCGAGCTGCCGCTGCTGCTCGTAGTCAAAATAAAACCAGGTTTTGTCGCGCACGATCGGCGCGCCCAGGTCCGCCCCGAATTGCTGCAGCACGTTGACCGGGCGCTTCAATCCGTTCTGCTTATCAATGTAATCGTTCGCGCCGGTGCCGGAATTGCGGTTGTAATAGAACGCGTCGCCATGCCATGTGTCCGTGCCTGATTTCGTGACCGTATTGATGAACCCGGTTCCCGCGCCTCCGTACACAGCGGAATACGGACTGTTGGCCACCTGGAATTCCTGAATGGATTGCTCGCCGAAGACGTATGGCACGCGAGTGCGCCCGCGAGAGTCGCCGTAAAAATTGCTCGTAGCGTTGGCGCCGTCCACCGTGAACGAATTGTTTCCGTTGCCGTTGGCGTAGCCGGAATCGGCGCCGCCCTGCTGCCCGGCGATGCTCACCAGGCCGAACTGGCCGTCGGCGTTGGCGTTCGGCGTCAGCAGCACGAAATCGGTGTAACGCCGGCCGCTCAGCGGCAGGTTTTCAATAAGATTTTGGTTCACAACGTTGCTGATGCTCGTTTGGGTTGTCTGCAGAAGCGGCGTCTCGGCGCTCACGGTGATCTTGTCGCTAATCGCGCCGACCGTCAGAGTGGCGTCTTCCGCCGATGTCTGGCCGATTTCCACGACCACGTTTTGAATTTGTGCGGTCTGGAATCCGCTCTGCGTGACTGCAATCGAATACGTGCCTACCGGAAGAGATGGAAAGTTGTAAATGCCCGCATTGTTGCTTCGGGTCGTGAGCGTCACTCCCGTGTTCGCGTTAGTGACCGTCACGCTGGCGCCGACGACCGCCCCGCCGCTCTGGTCGGTGACGTGGCCGGAGATCGCGCCGTTCGAAACGGCATTCTGCGCGGCGGCCGCGCCCGAAAATCCCAAAAATAGAAAAAACACCACCCACATCGCCATGTTTTTCATAGAGCCCCCCGGAATAGTTCGGAATGGAATTCCGAAATCAGCTTGATGATTTGCGGACCGATCGGAACGAGCTGACTGGGCCTGTCAGCGGGTCCGTGGAAACTAGGACGCTCGGCTGGAACAGTTTCAGGCCCCGTTCGGCAATCGTTTTGCAATACTGGTTCGCTTCTTGTCCGCGTTTCGATGAAGCGAACCACCCCGCTCGCTACGCGTTTGTATGCCTCCGTCAGTCCGATGTCAAGTGAAACAAGCAAATGTTAAAATCACGTTAGCGCTCCGCGTAAAATCCGAAAAATTGCGGGCGAACGCAGCAGCGACAAATATAGGACCGATAGAAACAAAGGCACACCCAAGGCGCGAATCATCTTGATTGTCGCGAGCCTGAATGTAACCGGGCAAGACCGGGATCTCGATACTTCCTCGAACCCCCGAAGCTTGCATTTCATCTATGTGGAAAGAACTGCAGTCTGGCTTTCCAGACCTCCGAGGAGCGCACGATGGCCGACCAATTGGACGCGAAGTCTTCCGCGATGGTGAAAATCCTTGGCACGGCAGGTTCGTCGGCGGCGTACAAGATTCGTGATTTCCTTCATCGCAGCGACGTCCCATTCGAATGGGTCGAACTCAGGACCGACGAAGAAGCGCGTTCTCAAGCGGCGGTGGATCATCTTCAGGATTCACGCCTGCCGATCTGCATATTTCCGGACGGCACCCGCATTGCCTGCCCGACCACCCGGCAGATTACCGAAAAGCTCGGCTGGTTCCGCACCCCATCGCGTTCCGAATATGACCTAGCCATCTACGGCGCCGGACCCGCAGGTCTAAGCGCGGCGTTGTACGGATCGTCGGAAGGGCTCAAGACTGTTTTAATCGAACGCTCCGCTATCGGCGGGCAGGCCGGAACCAGTTCGAAAATTGAAAATTATCTTGGATTCCCCGAAGGAATTAGCGGGGCAGACCTAGCGGAGCGAGCTCGGAAACAGGCCTGCCAGTTCGGCACGGAAATACTCTTGGCGCGCGAGGGAGTCCGGGGTGAGTTCACGCCGGGAAAAGGCGTAGGCTACCTTGCCGACGGCACGAAGATTATCGCTCGCGCAACCATTTGCGCCACGGGGGTCGAGTACAACCGGCTCGGTCTTCCTAACGAGGAGCAATTCCTTGGCGCCGGTTTGTACTATGGAGCGGGTACGAGCGAAGCTTCATTTGTTAAAAACGAGCGCGTCTTCATCGTCGGCGGAGGCAACTCCGCCGGACAAGCAGCCATGCACTTCGCAGGCACGGCCAGCCGCGTCACGATGGTGATCCGCGACGAGTCACTGAAAAGCACGCTCTCGAAATACCTGATCGATCGCATTTCCGCCGCGTCAAACGTCGAAGTGCTTCCACGAACCGAGGTGACATCTCTCGCGGGCAACCGCACTCTCGAAGAGATCACCCTCGCCGATTGCAGGACGCGTCAGGAACGCAAAGTGAAAACTCACTGGCTGTTCATTTGCATAGGCGGTTCTCCCCACACGCAGTGGGCTGAAGATGTCGGCATCGTGCGCGACGAGGCAGGCTACTTGGTCACTGGCCCTGATTTGCTTCACAAAGGAAAACTGCCGGCTAACTGGCCTCTCGATCGGAACCCGTATTACGTCGAAACAAACATTCCGGGTGTATTTGCAGCGGGAGACGTTCGTCATAATTCGATAAAGAGGTGTGCTTCCGCGGTGGGCGAAGGAGCCATGGCAGTGGCATTCGTACACCGGTACTTGTCGCATGACTAAGCTGTTGCTCCAGCCACATCGGGCGCCACTGAAGCGCGTGGCGCGCTGTTTTGAAGTTAATTCCGTATACCAAATCTTCCCGGCGATGAATGCGGCATTGCGTGTATAGCGCCTTTCCAGCCGAAACGCTTACGATAAACGCATTACTCAGCTTCGGAGGACCCCGTTTTTGCCGTCTACTCGTGAAGCCCTCTCGCGAGGGAAATAACTTCAATCCAACGCAGCCGCGGAAGCGGTGGGAGAGAAACTACTCGATGCGCATCACATGGCTCCGTTTATTTCTGGTCGCGTTAGCGATGTTGATTGGTTCAACATGCTCCTACGCGCAGATTCGCATTTCGGTTTCGTTCGGGCCGCCTGAATTGCCAGTTTACGAGCAGCCGCTTTGCCCCGGCGAAGGGTATATTTGGGCGCCCGGCTACTGGGCTTGGGCTGGCGATGATTACTACTGGGTTCCCGGCACTTGGGTGCTTGCTCCCGAGCCTGGGCTGCTCTGGACCCCCGGCTATTGGGGCTGGGACAACGGCGATTATGTTTTTTACAACGGCTACTGGGCCCCCACCGTCGGCTTTTACGGCGGAATCGATTACGGCTACGGTTACACAGGGCGCGGGTATGAGGGCGGACGCTGGGAGGGCAACCATTTCTATTACAACCGGTCCGTAAACAACGTGAATGTGACGAACATTCACAACGTTTACAACACAACCGTAATTAACAACACCACCGTCACTCGCGTGAGTTACAACGGCGGTAACGGTGGCGTCGAGGCCCGGCCCACGCCTCAAGAGGAGGCTGCGGCCCACGAGAGACACGTCTCGCCCGTAGCCGCTCAGGTGCAGCACGCGCAGGAAGCCCGCTCGAATCCGGAGCTGCGCGCTTCCGCCAATCACGGCAAGCCGCCTATCGCGGCCACGCCCAAGCCTGCCGTGTTCAAGGGTCAGGGAGTTGTCGCGGCAAAGGAAGGCGGCCCGTACCATCCGGCGGCGGAAACCAAACGTGGCACCCAGCCGGCGAAAAATGCTGAACGGTCGGCGGCCGACGACGGGCGCACTGCGGTCCATCCAAAGGAACTCCCGCCCGTCGAACGCCACGCAGCGCCGAGCACGGGCAACGCCAAGCAGGATCAGAAATATCAGCAACAGCAGGAAAAGTTAGCCGCGAAGCAGGAGCAAGCGCGGCAGAAGCTTCAGGCGAAGCAGGATCAGGAGCACCAGCGGCTAGCCCAGCAGAAAGCCAATGACGCACAAAAGCAGCAGGTGGAGCAGAAGCACCAGCAGCAGACTCAGAACCTGTCCAAACGGCAGGCGCAGCAGCAGCAAGACATGCAGCGAAAAGAGCAGCCCGCGCGTCCACCGGCGCACCCGCCTCAACAGCAGGAAAAGCCGCGGCCGCCGCAGTAAAAGCAAACAGGCTCCTCGCATTTTGCTTCTAAAGCCCCGCGCGATGCTTCACCTCGCGCGGGGTTTTTCCTTGCCTTTAGTCTCGCCTGATTACTTAGTCGAACGATATTGTCTTCCGCGTGTACGCAACTCAAAATCTAAAAGAGTACGCCGCGCCAAATCGTGCGCGACGGTTAGAATCTCTGGAGAATCGGCGCTCGCGAATTGAGAGCATGATGGAACATAATTTGCCACAAACAATGTCGCTGCTCGCTCGCACCCCTGCTGCCCTCAATGCGCTTCTGCGCGATCTGCCGGAAACGTGGACGTTGCGAAATGAAGGTGAAAACACTTGGAGCGCGTTCGATGTCGTCGGCCATTTGATTCACGCCGAACGCACCGATTGGATGCCTCGCGCACGGATGATTTTGAAGTTCGGCGAGAGCCAGGCGTTTGAAGCATTCGATCGTTGGGGACACGTATCCGAGAGTCGAGGCAAGTCGCTCGCGCGGTTATTGGACGAATTTGCTCGCTGGCGTTCGGAGAACCTGCGCGAGCTTCATTCGCTAAATCTGCAACAAACGGACCTTGACCTGCGCGGGCGGCACCCTGCTCTCGGCGCGGTTACTCTGTCGGAGCTGCTCGCCGCGTGGGCAATTCATGATTTAACTCACCTGCACCAAATCTCAAGAATTATGGCTCATCAATACCGCGAAGCCGTCGGTCCGTGGAGCAAGTATCTCGGCGTGTTGCAATGCGCCGGCCACAGCGCGTCGTTATGAACTTTTCCGCTGCGGCATTTTCGCTTTTGTAGGGGCACGGCATGCCGTGCCCGCAACTTTGCCGCGTCGCGAATCCGCCGCGCGTCGCGTTTGTTACAATAGAACGGGGCGGGGAACGGGAATACCTTGCTCATCCTTCCCGCCACGCCATCAGCTGCTAAAACACACAGAGAGAGGCATCATGAACACCCATTATCGACCGAAGTCAATGGCGGCATTGCTGAGCCTTGTGCTCGCACTTTTGCTCGCCGGAGGAAACAGAGCCGCGGCGCAAACTGTAACCCATTCCTCCGATGAGCAACACTTGCACCAGCTTCTAAAAACCTATGTGAAAGCTGTCGATACGCTGGACCTCCGGCTTGTCGCTAGAATCTGGTCGCACGATCCGGGCGTGTCTTTCATCCAGCCACGCGGTACCGAAAACGGATTCGAGCAGATCAGGGACGACTTTTACATCAAGACAATGGGTGTCTTCTCCCAGCGCGACCTCACAATGGAGAACCCCGTCTTCCACGTCTATGGCGACACAGCATGGTCGCAGATGACGTGGACGTTTCATGCCACCCTCAAGGAAGGGGGCCAGAAGATCACCACAACCGGTCGCGAAACGCAGATCTACCGCAAGGAAAATGGTGTCTGGCGTATCGTCCACGATCACTACTCGGGACCACCTGTAACGGGAGCCCGAAAGGGGTTCTAGACTGATTAGCAGGTTGTTGAAAAAAGCCGGGCGTCATTCTGAGGGGTTCTGTAGCCCGAAGAATCTCTCTTTTCTTGGCATTCTCGAGAAGAGAGATTCTTCGCTTCGCTCAGGATGACGGCCGAAATGAGTTTTTCAACAAGCTGTTAGACGACGTTGTCGGCTCCTTCTCCCGAGTAAACTTGGTTTACTGAACCATGCGCGGGGTGCCCAACCCTTTGATTTTTAAGGGTGGGGCTTTTCAGTGGAATACCCTCCGACGCGAACTGGTCGAGTGCTATCATCTGCCGCATGCGTTCTCGTGCAGGACGAAACCAAATTGCAATTCGTGCGCCACACAGCGGCGCCGCCCGAGATTTTGAAGGCGACGGATTAGTTTACCGTGCATAAAGACATACCCATTTCTAGTAGTAGTCGATTCAGCCGACTAATGTTAGCAAGCATACTTTTGGTCGGCATTTGTGTGTGGGCGGCTCTTAACGTTTGGACGGCTCCCCTCGGACTCGCGTGGCATCTATTTCACGGTCAATTTGCATTCTTTCACGGTCACCCAATTAAAGTGCCGTGGGATATGTTTGTGCTTCAGTCGGGCGGCGGCAACATTACCATCCTTAGGGAGGCTCCGAGGTATGCGGTGCTAGGATCCCCTTCGGGCTTAATGATTATGGTGCGAGTTCCCCGACAATCTGCTGGTCGCCAAGGTTTTGGCGGAAGCGCGCCGACCTATTTACAACCGCCGAAGGAATACCAACCGAGTGCGGGCCAAAAGATCGAATTGGGTCAGAACGTCTTTTGTTCGCAATATGAACGAGCAGACTTGCCGCGCTTTTACATTGCGTGCTCATCAACAAACGACTCTTTCGTTTACGAGGGCGACGCGAGGTACTGCGATTCGTTTTATTCAGGCGTGACCGCCGCTTCCAAAGCATCTTATTGAACGAAGAGCTTTCACCGATAATTAAAGTTCGGCAAAAACGGAGTAACTGAACCATGGACGCGAAGTCAGGCGCAAAAGAACGACTCGACGAAATCCAGCGGAGCATCCTGGACCTGAGCCATCGAATTCACGCAAATCCCGAGCTGGGGTTCGAGGAAGAAAAAGCCTGCGGCTGGCTGGCAGACATACTGGACGAAGCGGGATTCGCGGTTCAGCGAGGCGTCTGCGATTTGCCCACTTCGTTTATCGCGCGCTCGGGCAAAGGGCCTCTGCACGTTGCAATATGCGCCGAGTACGACTCGCTGCCCGGAATTGGCCACGCTTGCGGCCACAACATGATCGCCGCGATGGCCGTTGGCGCTGGAATTGCCGCCGCGAAAGTAGCGGACGACGCGGGACTCACCGTCAGCGTATTTGGCACTCCTGCTGAAGAAGTTGGCAACGCCAGCGGAAAGATTTTGATGCTCGAACGAAACGCCTTTGCCGGCGTCCACGCGGCCATGATGGTTCATCCCGCGCCAGTCGAAATGCTGGAAGCCAATCTGATCGCGGCTTCCATGTTCGACGTTCACTACACGGGAAAAGAAGCGCACGCATCGGCCTTCCCGGAACTTGGAATTAACGCCGCCGACGCTCTCACGGTGGCTCAAACTTCGATTGCCCTGCTTCGCCAGCATCTGCGCCGTACCGACCGAGTCCATGGAATCATCACTCACGGCGGCGATGCAGCCAATGTGGTGCCTGCCCATACCTCGGCGAAATACATGATTCGCGGTCAAAATCTTCCGGAATTGGAGGAGGTTCGCGCCAAGATATATCGCTGTTTTGAAGCTGGCGCGCTCGCCACCGGATCGAAGCTCGAAATTCGTGGCGGAGATAAGCCTTACGCGGACGTTCGATACGACCGTGAAATCGGCGCCGTCTATCAACGCAACGCGCAATCGCTCGGCCGCGCGTTTCCTGAACTCACTCCCATGATGAAGCGCCTCGCCGCCTCCACGGACATGGGCAACATCTCCTATGCGATTCCTTCGATCCATCCCATGATTGGCATCAATTCGCTGCCGGCCTCGAACCATCAACCTGAATTCACGGCGCATTGCATCAAGGAAGACGCGGACAAGGCGGTATTGGACGGCGCTCTGGCAATGGCATGGACCGCCATCGAAATAGCCGCCACGCCCGCCATCGCCGCGAGGCTTGCGCATCGCGCCGCTCAGCCCGCCCCTCCGGGGACGGCCCAGCGATATCTGTGACTGGATACTGCAGCGGAGATATGCGTTTTGTAACGATTACCGTGATAGGCCCGTTGGCTTGGGCTTTTGCCGCTGTGAATGGTGTGCTTATGTGCGTTTCACCGAGGCGCTATGCTGCATTTCGCCGGTGGTATACGCGCTCCGGAAGCCAAGTTTCAGGAGTTCAGTCTGGCGCGCAAATTCAACTCAGGATCGCTGGCCTCATCATCCTTGTCTTGAGCATTTTCTTTAGCTGGATTCTTGCCGGGAAGATTTTGAGCCCTTGAGTACCTTGCGATCCATGGAAAGGGATATTTGCAATGACGAGACACGGCAGCTGGTTTGGCATCCTTGCCGGGGGCTTGCGATTACGGTCGGAGCGTACTCCCTTTTCCGAACCAGCTCAGTAGCAAGCTGGCTAGAAAGAGGCGGAGTACAACATTCTCTGCCGACAGCCGCTTTTCTACGACAGGTCAAGATACCCGGAATTTTATTCATTGCAGCCGGGGGATTTTTTGTTGTCGTGGCGATCGGAAGTCACTAAGTAGCCGTTTGCAATGCGTGGGGATTTCGGTCACTCGGTTTTTCCTGCCCGCGCCCTCGCGCAAATTTGTCCACAGCCGTGTTCGCTTGCATCCGCGGTTCCAGCCGCTAAAATGCCGCGTGTGTTTGATGATGACAACTGCGTCCAAAATCGGGGGAAGTGCGGCAGAAATATCGCCTGGACCACGGCAAGTAGATCGAAACTGCGTTCGAGCAGAATTCGCTGCACCTTCATGAAAATAAAGACAAGTCATCGAGTCAGATCGAAACTGATCTCGATGGGCGCCCGCAATTCTGCGTAGGCTTTGTAGCGTCGGCGTCCCGCCCCCGACGGTACGCGCGTCGATCGCGAATCGCTGCCTTGGTTCCGCTCGCCCGGCCGTGATATAAATGATTGTCAGCGCATGTTAGACATCTCCCAGTCTGGGCCGCCGAATGCGCCCGAAAGCGCGCCCGCGCCTCAATTGCGCCGCGAATTGCGCAGTTGGACGCGCGACCTCGCCATCGCTCTCGGCTTCGCTCTCGCCATCATCATTTTTCTATATCAGCCGGTAAAAGTGGAAGGCACCAGCATGGCGCCTCTGCTTTCCGATCAAGAGCGGATCTTCATCAACAAATTCGTATACCGCTTCGAGCCCATCGACCGCGGCGACGTGGTGGTGTTCTGGTATCCTCGCGATCTTTCGAAATCGTTCATCAAGCGCGTGATCGGACTTCCGGGCGATACGGTCGAAATCCGCGCGGGAAGATTGTTTATCAACGGCAGGGAAATGAACGAATCGTACGTCCCGGCGAGCTACATGGACGGCTTGAGTTACCCGCCGCTGAAAATTCCGCCGGGTGAATATTTCGTGATGGGCGATCATCGCGACAGCTCGAATGATTCGCGGATGTTCGGCCCCGTGGCGCGGCAATATATTTATGGCAAAGCCGTCTTCGCCTACTGGCCCGTGGATCATTTCGGTTCGCTTTCCTTGCCCACAACCGTGAATGCGGCTTCGAAATGAATTTCTCAGGAGGACACGCTGACGCAGTCTCCCGCAGGCCGCGCGATTCTCGCGCTCGAAGACGGTCGCGTATTTAACGGACGCGCGGCGGGCGCTCGCGCCCGTCGTGGCGGCGAAGTCGTTTTCAATACCAGCCTGACCGGCTACCAGGAAGTTTTCACCGATCCCAGCTATTCCGGACAGATCGTCTGCCTCACGTATCCGCATATCGGCAACGTTGGCGCGAATCTTGACGACGAAGAATCCGCAAAACCTTACATCGAAGCGCTGATCGTTCGCGATTTCTCGCCGCTAGCTTCGAGCTGGCGCTCGAGCGAATCCGCGCAGCATTATCTCGAACGCCACGGCGTGCCCGTCATTTCGGAGATCGATACGCGCGCGCTGGTCCGGCATCTGCGCGAAGTGGGCGCGCTGCGCGGCGTCGTTGCAACCGACGGCACGGCGGCCGAGCAATTGATTGCCGAAGCGCGGACGCTTCCGACCATGGCCGGCCAAGAGCTGGCCAGCCGCGTCACTTCGCCGAAGCCATATCGCTGGTCGCGCGGCTCGATTGATTTGTCTGCGCCGGTCCCCACGGACAAAACTCCAATCGAGGGGAAGCGAGCTGCGGCGCCTGAAGGTAACGCGCGTTATCGTGTGGTGGCCTACGATTTCGGCATCAAGCAAAATATTTTGCGTCTGCTGGTCGATTACGGCTGCGACGTCACCGTTGTGCCGGCGCAAACTTCCGCCGAGGATGCACTCGCGCTAGAGCCAGACGGCGTCTTTCTGTCGAATGGCCCCGGTGATCCCGAACCGATCGGCTACGCCGTTGCAAACATCCGTAAACTTCTCGGCCGGGTTCCGATATTCGGCATCTGTCTCGGGCATCAGCTCTGCGGCCTCGCGCTCGGCGGGCGCACATTCAAACTGAAATTCGGGCATCATGGCGCGAACCATCCTGTAAAGAATCTACTGACGCAGAAAATCGAAATCACTTCGCAAAACCACGGCTTCTGCGTCGATCCGAATTCGCTGCCTTCGAGCGACGTCGAAATCACGCACGTCAACCTGAACGATCACACGAACGAGGGCATGCGCCACCGGTCGCTGCCGCTCCTTAGCGTGCAATATCACCCCGAGGCTTCGCCTGGCCCCCACGACGCCCGCTACCTTTTCGATGATTTCATCGCACTGATGGATGGAACGAGCCAATGACAGGCACTCCTTGGCTCTCCTTCGATCCACGTCTCAGCTGGGATGGGTTACTTACATTTTTTGGGGGCGTGCTGGCCTTCTTCGCGATACTTTTTCAAGTCAGGCACGCGGACAGAGGTCTGAAATCTCAAATGGACGTTGAGAAGCGAGCGCGAAACAGCGCCGCTGACGAACGCCGACGAGCGGTTGCAACGGGGCTACTGTTTGAGATTGACGACCACTACCGCTCCAACATTCGGGATGTCCTGCAATTTCTCGATGGAATCAGACGGGATTCCGCTGGCATGGTCATAAGACCTATAAGTGCCGATCCATTCCCGATGTATATAGGTAGCGTAGAGATACTCGGAGAGCTTCCGCCAACGTTAGTCGAGGCAATCGTTCATTACTACGGCCTTCTGGGGGTGTACGTCAGTAGGCTGGCCAAATACTTACAAGCTTTTGACTACTCAATGCAAGGGCAAAGCGCGCAGGCGAAAACTCTCATGGATAGTCAAACTCCACTAATCAAACGGGAAGGCGAGGCTATTACTCAGCTTACCTATCCTATCTGCGGTCTCTTGAGCGAATTCGTGGGCGTGGAATTCTCCCGAATTGGAGTTGCAAACGACTCAAACGTCAACGATGACGCGCGCGAAGCATTGAAGGCGAGCCTTGCCCGGTTAGGTATGGAGATTGAGGATCGGCCGAGAAAACATGCCGAAACGCACTGACGGCGAGAAAAATGCCGACTACTCCTTAAAGAGGTTTTCGTCAGGGCACGGCTTTAGCCGTGCCGAAAATAAGTGCGAAGGAGAGCGGCTTTAGCCGCTGAGGGCATGTCTGCGCCGAAGCGACACACAAGCACGCCCGGAACGTACTTTGTGACTTCGCGGACGTGGCAGAGCCGCGCAATCTTTACGACAGCGCCGCCGTGCGAACTTTTCGTTGCATCATTACTGCATTATCGTGATGCCGGAGCGTATCGATTGCACGAATTTGTTCTCATGCCCGACCATTTTCATCTCTTGCTCACGCCGGGAGAGGGAAGCGCACTGGAACGAGCCGTACAGTTCATCAAGGGCGGTTCCGCGAAACGGATTCGTGAAGCACTTGATTACCGGTTTCCAATTTGGCAACGAGGCTTCAGCGATCATCGAATTCGAGATGCGGCTGATTACGAAGCCCACGCGCGCTACATTCAACGGAATCCCGTGAAGAAGCGAATTGTGCCGGACCCGGCGCAATATCAATGGTCGTCGGCTTCCGGCGCTTTTCGGACAGATGAAATACCTCAGGGGTTAAAACCCCTGAGAGCAATCGCTGCGGTTCGGCACGGCTAAAGCCATGCCCTGACGAAAAGCGAATTTTATCGGTCGAGCTAGATGCCCCAGCGCAAAAAAGCGGGCTGTGACCAGAACTGAATTTGTTCGTCTAGCTAGATGAGGCCTCAAGGTAAGAAAAGGCGCGCGCTGATGAAAAACGAGTTTTGTTGCTCAAGCGAGATAAATGCCGAAACGCACTGACATCACGAAAATACTGATCATCGGCTCGGGGCCGATCGTTATTGGGCAGGCCTGCGAATTCGATTATTCCGGGACGCAAGCGTGCAAGGCGCTGCGCGCGGAAGGCTACGAAGTTGTTCTCGTCAATTCGAATCCCGCGACGATCATGACCGACCCGGAAATCGCGGATCGCACGTACATCGAGCCGCTCGCCAGGGAATATCTCGAAGCGATCATCGCGAAAGAGCGGCCCGACGCTTTGCTTCCGACCGTCGGCGGGCAAACGGGGCTCAACCTAGCGGTCGAGCTCGCCGAAGCTGGCATCCTCGAAAAATATAACGTGCAGCTTATCGGCGCGTCTCTCCGCGCGATCAAGATCGCCGAGGACCGGCTGCTTTTCAAGGATGCGTGCCGCAGGATCGGGCTCGAAGTTCCCGCGTCGGAAGTCGTGAACGATGTCCCCGAAGCGATCCGGCTCGCCGACCAACTCGGGTATCCGGTGGTGATTCGTCCGTCGTTCACGCTGGGCGGCACGGGCGGCTCCATCGCTTACAATCACGAGGAATTCGCGGACCTGATTGCGCGCGCGCTCGATGCGAGCCCGGTTCGTCAGGCGTTGATCGAGGAGTCCGTGCTCGGCTGGAAAGAGTACGAGCTTGAAGTGATGCGCGATTGCCGAGACAACTTCGTGGTCATCTGCTCGATTGAGAATTTCGATCCTATGGGCGTCCACACGGGCGATTCGATCACGGTCGCTCCCGCGCAGACGCTTACCGACAAGGAATATCAGCGCATGCGCGACGCGGCTGCGGTCATCATCCGCGAAGTCGGCGTCGAGACCGGCGGTTCAAATATTCAGTTTGCGATCGATCCGGAAACCGGCCGCATGACCGTGATCGAAATGAATCCGCGCGTGTCCCGCAGCTCCGCTCTCGCGAGCAAAGCAACGGGATTTCCCATCGCCAAAATTGCGGCGAAGCTTGCGCTGGGCATGACGCTCGACGAAATCCCCAACGACATCACGCGCGAAACGCCGTGTTCCTTCGAGCCGACTATCGATTACGTCGTCGTGAAAATCCCGAAATGGCAATTCGAAAAATTTCCCGGAAGCGATACCACGCTCACCACGCAGATGAAATCCGTCGGCGAAGTGATGGCCATCGGCCGCACGTTTCAGGAGGCGCTGTGCAAGGGCATTCGTTCGCTCGAGCCTCATTCGCCCTGGCGCGCTCCCAACGAAGTCACCACGGCTTTGCTGCGCCAAAAACTTTCCATTCCGGGCCCGGACCGGCTGCACTGGCTCTTCGAGGCCATCGAGCGGGGCATGACTTGCAAGGAAGTCTGCTCGCTCACCAAGATCGACCCCTGGTTCATCCGGCATCTGGAAGACATGGTGGCGCTCGACCGCCGCGTCGCCGCGATGAATCTCCAGTCGATCTCGGCGGATTTGCTCCTCGAAGCAAAGCGTTCGGGCGCAAGCGACGAAGAGTTGGCGAAGCTTCTGAAAACCACCCCAGCCGAAGTGCGCGCTCGGCGGCACGAGCTGGGAGTTCGTCCGGTATTCAAGCGCGTGGATACCTGTGCAGCCGAATTCGAATCGTTTACGCCATATCTTTACTCCACGTACGAAGAGGAAGACGAATCCGGCGCGGTGGACCGCCCCAAGATCATGATTCTCGGCAGTGGCCCGAACCGCATCGGACAGGGAATCGAATTCGATTATTGCTGCTGCCATGCGGCCTTCGCTCTGAAAGAAGACGGCTACGAAACCATCATGGTGAACTGCAATCCCGAGACGGTTTCAACCGATTACGACACCGCCGACCGCCTCTATTTCGAGCCGCTCACGCTCGAAGATGTGCTGGCCGTGATCGACCGCGAAAAGCCGCAAGGCGTGATCGTTCAATTCGGCGGCCAGACGCCGCTGAACTTGGCGCTCGAATTAAAACGCAACGGCGCGAAAATCATTGGGACCGCCCCCGAATGCATTGATCTTGCGGAAGACCGCCGCCGCTTCGGCGCGCTGCTCGAAGAGTTGAAAATTCCGCAGCCAAGGGCGGGCACGGCGCTTGCCCCGCAAGAAGCTATAAAAGTGGCATCTGAAATCGGATTGCCAGTTCTGGTTCGTCCCAGCTACGTTCTGGGCGGCCGCGCGATGGTAATCGCCTACGATCTCAAGACCGTCGAAGAATACGCCACTCAAGCGGCGCTGATCGGCTCGCCGTCGGGGCCAAAACGCCCGATTTTGATCGACCAGTTCCTCGAAGACGCCACGGAAGTGGATGTTGACGCACTCGCTGACGGGGAAGACGTCGTCATCGCCGGCATCATGGAGCACATCGAGGAAGCCGGAATCCACTCGGGCGATTCGTCCTGCGTGCTGCCCGCTGTGTCGCTGAAGCCATCCGTTCTCGAACGCATTCGCGATTACACCGCGCGTCTTGCCCGCGCCCTGCACGTCGTGGGAGTGATGAACGTGCAATATGCGATTCAGCGCGACGCCGTCTACGTTCTCGAAGTCAACCCGCGCGCATCGCGGACGATACCTTACGTCAGCAAAGCAACCGGCGTGCCGCTTGCGAAAGCAGCGGCCCGTCTGATGACGGGGCGTAAACTCCGCGATTTGCATCTGCCAGTAATCGAGACCAACGGAGTCAAAGAGCTGGCCGTCCTCGATTTCTTTGCCGTGAAGTCGCCCGTGTTTCCGTTCAACAAGTTTCGCGGAGTCGATACGATTCTCGGCCCGGAAATGCGTTCGACCGGCGAAGTGATGGGCGTTTCGTCCACGTTCGGCCTGGCGTTCGCAAAGGCGCAGCTCGCCGCCGGGCAGCGACTGCCGCTGAAGGGAACAGTTTTCCTGAGCGTGAACGATCGCGACAAGCGTCACGTCGCGCCCGTCGTAAAAGACTTGCTCGCGGCGGGTTTGACCGTCATCGCCACGCGCGGCACTGCGGCGGCGCTCGGCGCAGCCGGGATCGAAGTGGAGTCGGTGTACAAAGTGAATGAAGGCAGGCCGAATATCGTGGACCTGATAAAAACGGCGAAGGTTGATCTGGTCATCAACACGCCGCTCGGCCGCGAATCTTTCTACGATGAGAAGTCCATCCGGCGCGCTGCGATTCGCTACAACATTCCCTGCATCACAACGCTGGCCGCCGCCAGCGCCGCTGCTCGCGGCATTCGCGACATGGCGGGGCACGATGCCGACGTTGCCGCGCTTCAGGATCTGCACCGCCGCAAGTCCGCCGCTTCCGTTGCGCCCGGTGACCATTCTTAGCGGCAGCGGAGGGCGCGGCAAGCAGCGCTCTCGCAAACCAACTTTTCGCGGCTCGGATCATTCTTTGATATAAAATATCGCTCGTGGAACTGCGTGGCATATTTCCGCCGCTGACGACGCCGTTTGCGCCCGACGGCGTCGTGGCGCTCGATCGCCTGCGCGAAAATATTGGCCGTTACAATCGGACGAATCTGAGCGGCTACGTCGTCAACGGCTCGACCAGCGAATCCGTTCTTCTGCGCTGGGATGAAGTTTACCGCGTCTGGGCAACCGCGAAGGATTGCGCGGCCGCCGGAAGAATCATGATTGCAGGCACGGGCGCGGAATCGACGGCCGAAACCATCGAACATACGAATCGCGCCGCTGCACTCGGTTATGACGCGGCTCTCGTTCGCACACCGAGTTTTTACAAGCCGGCAATGTCCGTGGACGCGCTTGCGGAGCACTATCTTCGCGTCGCGGACGCGGCGCGTATTCCCATCCTCGTCTATTCCGCTCCGGTTTTCACGCACGTGGCGGTCGAAGCGCCGTTGATCGCGCGCGTCGCGCAGCATCCCAATATCGTTGGCATGAAGGACAGCTCGGGAAACGTTGACGGCGTCGCGAAAATCATCGCCGCTGCGCCAAAGACGTTCCGCACGCTGGTGGGATCCGCGGCAACGGTGTTTGAATCCTTGCAAATCGGCGCCGTCGGAGCAATCCTTGCGCTAGCCTGCGCCTTTCCCGAAATTTGTTGCGACATTTACGAAGCCTCGAACGCCGGAGACACAGCCCGCGCGCAATTACAGGCGCAAAAGCTCCTGGCCCCAGCCAAGCTCTTCGGCTCGCAATATGGCGTTGCGGGTTTGAAGTACGCGCTCGATCGTCTCGGCTACTTCGGCGGCCCACCGCGCTCCCCGCTGCTGCTGGTGGGCGAACCCGCGCAACGCGAAATCGATGCCATGCTCGCCACACTCGCTCAGCAATCTGTTTCCGCGAGCCGCTAGCGGCGCGGCTCGATGGCCGCATCGTCGGCGAGTCCGCAATCCGGCCTGAATCCTTGACGCCTGTAAATCATCGAAAAGAACGGCTGCATCGAAGGCGGCTTGCCGCTGCGCGTGCCATGGAATCAACCCTGCCTTCGAGGTTCAGGCCTAATCGGGTGAACGAATAACAACATTTTTCATCTCGACCCGTCTATCAGGAATAATGCGGACGCCCGTCGATTGCCGCCTCCCGGAGCCGCGTGTATCATGACTTCTTCCATGGAGTCTCACTGTATTTCCTTCCGCGAGCTGCCGCAGACCACCAAGCTCTTTGCAACGTTCCTTGAAGATTTCAGCGGCGTCTCGCGCTATTACGCGCATCCGCCAACCGAGGTTGGCGTCATCGCGGCCTCTCGAGAGATTTCGCTCGACGCGGGCGTGCGGGGGGAAGTTGTGGCGGTGTTGCGAGAGCAGAATCGCAGCTTCGGCGCCGATGCCGCCACCGATAGCAATCTCGACCGGCTTGCCGCCGGAGCCGCTGCCATCGTCACCGGCCAGCAAGTGGGACTTTTCGCCGGGTCAATCTATAGCGTCTACAAAGCGCTGTCCGCCGTGCGCTGGGCGGATGCGATTTCGCAACGCGGAGTGGATGCGGTCCCGATTTTCTGGCTGGCCACCGAAGATCACGATCTCGCCGAAGTAAATCACACGTTTTGGAATACGCGGCACGGACTCGATCGGTTTGAACTTCCCATTCGCGAAGCAGACGCCGGCAAGCGCGTGGGAGAAATCGTTCTCGGTGACGAAATCGTCGCGCTGGTTGCGAAAGCCACGGAAACGCTCGAAGGAGCGTTCGCGGATGACGCCATCCGCGCGCTGCGGGAATCTTACACGCCCGGTGAAACGTACGGCTCGGCATTCGGAAAATTGACGGCTCGGCTGCTGGCGGGGCGGGGAATTATATTTCTCGATCCGCTCGACGCGCGGTTTCATCGCCTCGCATCGGGCGTTTACCGCCGCGCGCTAGATGAGTCCGATTCGCTTCGCGATGCGCTCGTTGCGCGCTCGAAGGAACTGGAACGCGGCGGCTTTCACGCGCAGGTAAAAATTGCGGGCGAGGCTTCGCTCCTTTTCTACAACGTCGACGGTCGCAGGCGGCCGCTGCGTAAGCATAACGGAAAATTTACCGCGGGCGCTGCTAGCTTCACCCGTGAAGAGCTTCACGCGGCCCTGGAGAAATCTCCCGAAGAATTTTCAGCGAACGTCCTTCTTCGGCCCATCGTGCAGGACACGCTCCTTCCCACGGCGGCGTACATCGGCGGCCCTGCGGAAATCGCTTATATGGCGCAAGCGCAGCTTGTGTATCGCAAGATTCTGGGGCGGATGCCGGCGATTCTTCCCCGCGCAAGTTTTACCATCATCGAATCGCACGTCTCGCGTCTTCTCGCCAAGTATGGTCTTGAATTTCGCGACGTTCTCCATGGCCGGCAGCGCCTCCGTTCGAAGATGGATATTAAATCCCTGCCTCGCGGCCTCGCTCGCCGCTTCGACTCCGGCGAAAAAGTTCTTCGCCGCCTGTTGAAATCCTACGCCAAGCCGCTCGATCGGCTCGACCGCACGCTTTGCGGCGCGCGCGATACGGTCGAGCGGAAAATGATCCATCAATTCTTGAAATTGAAAGCGAAGGCCGGCCGCGCCGAAGGTCTCCGCGATGGCGTTCTCGATCGTCACGAGGGCCTCATTCTGGACGCTCTTTATCCCAACAAGGGCTTGCAGGAACGCTCGCTGTGCGCTCTGCCATTTCTCGCGGCGTTCGGCGACAGCCTCCTCGACGAACTTTCGCGCGACTGTTGTCCTGGCAGATCAAAGCCCGCGTCGCCCCGCCGCTCGGCAAAGCGCCCCGCTCCAGCAATATCTGCCAGGGACTCATTCGAGCATCGCATCGTTTTCCTGTAGGCGGGCATGCCCGCGGCCGTTGTTTCTCATTCAACTGTCAAAAACGTTGCCCGTCATTCTGAGGTCCGTCGTCTGGCCCGAAGGATCTCTCTTGCTGTGGGCATTCTCACGAAGAGAAATTCTTCGCTCCGCTCAGAATGACGATCGAAATGAAG
Organism: Candidatus Acidiferrales bacterium; assembly: GCA_050747005.1. Lineage (GTDB taxonomy): Bacteria > Acidobacteriota > Terriglobia > Acidiferrales > UBA7541 > Palsa-295. The sequence goes on along the minus strand of JBOGNE010000064.1, from coordinate 34,269 downwards.
TTTTCAACGAGCTGCTAGACTATTCGCTATCATTGCTCCGCGTGATAAAATCATCACGGGACGATTCGCCTTACGCTGCACTTTTTGGAGGGCGCACATGAAGATTACGCCGGGCAAGCAGAAAGGTCTGAAGGCCGTGTCGGATGCGCGGGGCGTAATTGCCGCCGCCGCGATGGACCAGCGCGGGTCGCTGAAATCCTCGATTGCCAAAGAGAAGGGAATCGACAAGAACGCGGTCACGGCGCAGATGCTCGAGGAATTCAAGACCGCCGTGTCCCGCGTTCTCACGCCGCACGCCAGCGCGATTCTTCTCGATCCGGAATATGGCTTTCCCGCCGCGCGCGCGCGGGCGTCGAATGCCGGACTGCTCCTCGCGTATGAAAACAGCGGCTACGACAATACGCGTCCCGGCCGCCTGCCCGATCTTCTCGACGTGTGGTCCGTTCGCCGACTGGTCGCGGCGGGCGCCGATTGCATCAAGATCCTGCTTTACTACACACCGTTCGATTCCCCGGCCATCAACGATATCAAGCACGCCTGGACCGAGCGCATCGGATCGGAGTGCGCGGGAATGGACGTTCCTTTTTTTTTGGAATTGGTCGGCTATCAGGAAAATGGCGACGAGAAGGGAATCGACTACGCGCGCAAAAAGCCGGAAGTCGTCACGCGTAGCATGGAGGAATTCTCCAAGCCGCAGTACAGCGTGGATATTCTGAAAGTCGAAGTTCCCGTCAACATGGCCTTCGTCGCAGGCTCGAAAGCTTGCAAGGGCGAATCCGCGTATTCGCGCAAAGAAGCCAAGGAAAACTTTTGCCATTCCGCCGCCGCCGCGAAAAGGCCGTTCATTTATCTTTCGGCCGGAGTCAGCAACGATGTTTTTATCGAGACCCTTGAGCTTGCCGCCGAATCCGGTGTGAGTTTTTCCGGCGTGCTGTGCGGCCGCGCGACGTGGAAGGAAGGAATCCCGGTTTACGCCAAGCATGGCGTGAAGGCGCTGGAAGATTGGCTCAGCGGCGAAGGCGTGAAGAACATCAACAACGTGAACGTGCGCCTGAAGGCCGCGAAGCCCTGGTTCAGCTTCTACGGCGCTTCATCACCCGCCACCCTGGATAGTGCATTGCACTCGCGCGTGCTTTAACCGGGGACGCTGACGGCTTTCCACAGCCTAATGCGGCCGACGCTGGTTATTACGCCCGCCATGCACTTCACGTTACTTTCAGCGCGATGACATCTAGGCCTAAAGCAACGGATACGATTCTCACTCGCACCATCGCGCTGCGCACCTCGCGCCGCACCGAATTCAAAAATGTCACGCGCGAAGTCGAAGCCGCCGTGCGCGAGTCCGGTTGCACGTCCGGCGTCTGCCATCTCTACGTTCCGCACACCACGGCCGGCGTAATTATCAATGAAGGGTACGACCCCGACGTGGTTCGCGACATGGAGGGCGCGTTCGACCGGCTGGTTCCCGACAGCCCGCAGTTCAAGCACGCCGAAGGCAATTCCGATTCGCATATCAAGACGGCGCTGGTCGGCTCGTCCGAGACGGTCTGGATTCAGGACGGCCGCTTGGCGCTCGGCCGCTGGCAGCAAATCTTCTTCGCCGAATTCGATGGCCCGCGCTCCCGCGATCTGCGCGTTAAGATCGTCCCCGATCCCGTCGTCTAGCAGGTATGTCGAAAAAGTGGTTTTGGCCGTCAAGCGAGGCGAAGCGAAGAATCTCTCTTCCTGGGATGCTAGGAAGAATCCAGAAATTCCTTCTGCGCAAAGGCAAATCAGAACCGCGCGGACAATTCTTCAATAAGCTAAAGTCAGCCGCGTCTTCTCAACGCCCTTTGCGTCTCTGCGGTACAATCATTTTCAACCATGTCTCTCGGGATATACATCCAGGTGCCTTTCTGCCAGACGAAATGCACCTACTGCAACTTCCACACGGGAGTGGTCTCTCGCGACCGTTACCAGCCGTATGCCGACGCCATCTGCCGCGAGATTGCGGAGTTCCTCTTGGAAGGGCGAGGTTTCAGCCCCGCCGCAGCGGTCGCGCTACCAGAGGGCGCTTCCGAGATAGCGCGGCCACGAAATCCTACGTCAGGGCGCGGCTTTAGCCGTGCCGCAAATGTCGCAAGCGCAACGCGGCTTCAGCCGCTGAGGGCCGTTCGCCAGCATTCTGAGCCGGGCTCTTTACCCGCTGATGCCACCGAATTGAGCACCCTGGTCGATACGATTTACTTCGGGGGCGGAACGCCCAGCTTGCTCGAACCGGCCGCTCTCGCGCAGATCATCGCTACGCTCCGTCAGAATTTCGACTTTGGCAGCGATCTCAATCCGCCACATGAGAATGGACGACACTTCAGCAAATCGGCGCCCGCGTCCGCTGCTGTGGAAGGGCGGGGTTTCAACCCCGCCGCAACGGTCGCCCAAGCAAAGGGGGCTTTAGCCCCTGAGGCCAGCAAATTGCGCGCCTCCGTAGCCGAATCCCACGTGCAATCTGCTTTCTCGACTGTGGAAATCACGCTCGAAGCCGATCCGGAGACCATCACGCCCGAAAAATCCGCGGCCTGGCGCGCCGCCGGCTTTAACCGAATCAGTCTCGGTTCGCAATCCTTCGACGACCGCGAACTTCAGGCCGCCGGGCGCATGCATCGCCGCGCCGACATCCTCGCTGCAGCACAATATCTCCGGGCCGCGGGCTTTGCGAATATCAGCATGGATTTGATCGCGGGCCTTCCGCACCAGATGCGGGCTTCCTGGGACGATTCGCTCGTGCAGCTTCTTGCGATTCGTCCCGAACACATTTCGATCTACATGCTGGAAATTGACGAAGGCAGCCGTCTCGGCAAGGAATCGCTCGCCGGAGGCACGCGCTACAGCGCCGCCGCAATCCCTCCCGACGACGATATCGCGGATTTCTACGAATCCGCATGCGCGCGTCTTGCGAACGCAGGTTACGAGCACTACGAAATTTCCAATTGGGCGCTGCCCGAATTCCGCTCGCGACACAACCTGAAATATTGGCGCCGCGAACCGTATCTCGGCTTCGGTGCGGGCGCTCATTCGTTTGACGGCAGCACCCGCTGGGCTAACGTTCACGATTCGGCGCGCTACGCCGCCGCCATCGAGCAGGGAATTTCGCCGCGCGAGCAGATTGAAGCCGTCACTACGGCTCAGGCGTTTGACGAAGAACTGTTCCTCGGACTTCGCCAGCTCGAAGGCATCGATCTCGCCCGCATCGAGCGCGACTACGAGAGCCAGTCGCACCGCATCGAAGCGTTACGCGCGAGCATCGCCACTCTAGGCGCCCTCGGCCTCGTTGACCTCGATGGCACGCGACTTCGCCTCGTGCCCAGCCGCCTCGCCGTCTCAAACGAAGTTTTCGTCGAACTCCTCGGCTAGCGCATCGTCACTGCGCTATTTCAATTGCTGACGGTCATGTGGCCATGCCTACCACTCGAATATCGCGAGGCTTCATGACTCTCACCCGGTCCACACCACCCGATACTTGCATCTTTCTTTTTCCGTGCTAGCCTGATTCGGCGAGATGCGATAGGAAGGCGAACCCGAAAAAGAAAGCGGGCAACAAGGGTGCTTGATGAACCTCATTTTTCTGCCGTTCGACGCTGTCTTCTGCGGGATTTTCTAATCGCAGCCAAATCGGGCCTGGGGCGCCAATTTTTCGTTCCAGTCGACGCAAATTCTAATCGGCCCAACAGGGATTAGAAACGGCCATAACTTATAGAAAACAAAGGATGGCGATGCTGTCTAATCGACAAAAAATAGGCAGTTCTGAAGGTGACAATTTAGCGAAAATGACTGTTGACCTGCGCAGCGATACGGTCACAAAGCCAACCTCTGCGATGCGGCGGGCCATGGCTGAGGCGGAAGTGGGCGACGACGTGTACGGCGAAGACCCCACAGTCAATCGCCTCCAGCAACGCGCCGCCGAAATCTTCGAGCGGGAAGCCGCCTTATTCGTTCCATCGGGCTCGATGGGAAATCTGCTGGCGATCAAGACGTGGGCGCAGCCGGGCATGGAAGTGATTTGTGAGCAGCGCGCGCACATCAACCAATACGAGCTGGCATCGATGTCCGCCATCGCCGGATGCATGCCGCGCCCAACGCCCGCGCAAGACGGCATCCTGACGTGGGATTTAATCGAGCCGCTCATGCGACCGAAGACCTACTACTATTCGCAGACAGGGCTTGTCTCGCTCGAAAACACTCACAATATGTGGGGCGGCACAATTTATCCGCAAGACATCGCCGACGAAATCTGCGACCAGGCCCATGCCGCAGGAATACCCGTCCATCTCGATGGCGCGCGCATTTTCAATGCGGCCATCGCCACAAAACGAAGCGTCGCAGACCTTACGCGCAAATTCGACTCGGTGATGTTCTGCCTTTCAAAGGGTCTTGGAGCGCCGGTCGGCTCGATGCTGGTTGGCTCGCGTGATTTCATCGCGAAAGCGCACATCGGCAGGAAAATGCTCGGCGGAGGGATGCGCCAGGCGGGGATTCTCGCGGCAGCCGGATTGATCGCGATCGAGGAAACGCCAAAAAATCTGCATCGCGATCACGAAAACGCCCGGCATCTCGCCGAGGGGCTTACGCGGATCAAAGGCGTCGCTCTCGATCCGAAAAAAGTGGTCACGAATATCGTCATCTTCGACGTTCGCGGAACGGGCCGAGCCGCCGCCGAAATCTGCGCCGATCTCGGCGAACGCAATATCCTCTGCGGCCCGACGGACAAATTCTCGATCCGCATGGTCACGCACTACGACGTCGACCGTGCCGCGATTGACCGCGCGCTAGCCGCCGTCACCGAAATTCTCTCGAATGTTCCGGCTAAGCGCGGCGCGCGATCAAGCCAGTCGTCTGTATCCGCCGCGCAATAAGCATTGCAGTGGGCTGATCACACAATTGCGTGGTAGCTGACGGGCAGGGCATGCCGTGCCGTGCCCTACAACATCCGAGACGGATTGGCCAATACATGCGGCCGCAGCATTCCGAGGAGATAAGTTGTCCACACAAAAATGGCACAAATGAATTCCACGGCGCGCGCCATCGCATTCTGGGTCATTGCGATCCTGCTCGCCGTTTACTTCGCGGGCACTTTGCATCTCGCGTGGCCTCTGGTTACGGGACGCGCAAGCGCCAATGGAATGCCGTGGTGGTCGGTGGCTGGCGGCTTCTACCTGCGGTTCCTGGTGATGGTTCTACTTGCCTACCTGCTGATACGCTTCAAAAAGCCTTCAACGGACAAATAGCCAACTGCGTGTCTTGCGGTTGGCGAGCAGGCGCATCCAGGTTCGCCTATGGTATAAATAAATCGTTGGGTCATCTCTAAATTTCTTTTATAGGCGAGGCCGCGTGGAATTTTCACTTACCGATGAACAGCAGCAGCTTCGGCGCACCGTTCGGGAGTTTGCCGAAGGCGAAATCCTTCCGCACGTGATGGAGTGGGACGAAGTTTCCAAGTTTCCATCCGAGATCATTCCCAAGCTGGCCGATATGGGCTTCCTGGGCGTCATTTTTCCAGAGAAATACGGCGGCGCGGGAATGGGTTACGTCGAATACGCCATCATCATCGAAGAACTTTCGCGCGTCGATGGCTCGATCGGCATCATCGTGGCCGCGCATAATTCGCTCTGTTCGAATCACATTTATAAATTCGGCAGCGAAGCGCAAAAGCAGAAGTATCTGGTTCCGCTGGCGCAGGGCAAGAAACTCGGTTGCTGGTCGCTGACCGAGCCTGAAGCTGGCTCCGACGCGGGAGGCACGCGGACTGCGGCGGTGAAAAAAGACGGCGGCTGGGTGATCAACGGGTCAAAAACGTTCACCACCAACGGCCATTACGCGGACTTTTGCGTGGCAATGGCCGTGACCGACGCGGCGAAAAAGAGCCACGGAATTTCCGCGTTCATCATCGAGAAGGGAACGCCGGGATTTCGCCCTGGCAAGAAAGAAAATAAGCTCGGCCTGCGCGCGAGCGACACTTCTGAAGTTGTGTTCAGCGATTGCCGCGTTTCTGCCGAAAACCTTCTCGGAAAGGAAGGCGAAGGATTCGTCAACAGCCTGCAGATTCTGGACGGCGGGCGCATTTCCATCGCAGCACTCGGGCTCGGCATGGCCCAAGGCGCTTACGAATGCTCGCTGCGTTACGCCAAGCAACGAAAGCAATTCGGGAAGGCAATTTCTGAGTTTCAGGCGATTCAGTTCAAGCTGGCGGACATGGCCACGGAGATCGAGGCTGCGCGCCTGCTCACATATCAAGCTGCGTGGCTTGCGGACAGCGCTATCGCCGCGGGGCACACGGACGCGCGTTTCACGCGAGAATCAAGCATGGCGAAGCTTTACGCCGGAGAAGTTGCGGTGCGCGTCGCAAACGAAGCCGTGCAGATTCACGGCGGTTACGGCTTCATCAAGGATTACCCGGCGGAAAAGTTTTATCGCGACGTGAAACTCTGCACGATCGGCGAAGGCACCAGCGAAATTCAGCGCCTGGTCATCGCCCGGCAACTTCTTGGCAAGACCTGACGCGGCCAACATTTTCGATCTGCGGCAGTATCTTTCTAGGAACTGTGTCTTTGGATCCTCAATGATCAGATTTGGCGGGAGTTTCCTGAGGTGCTTGGGTTTTGTCCTCCGTGGAGCTTTTCTCTGCTTGCGGACAGTCCACCATTTTCTCAACTGATCGAAGGACATCCTTGAATGAAATTTCCTGTGTGGGCAGAAATTGGACCTCTCCGTCGGAACTGATGACGCTTCCCTTAAATCCTCGCAGGATATTTAGATAGCGGTCTCCTAGAAGCCCTTCAGAGACAGCGGTCGCGACCGAGTCACTGCGGATCGCGTCCTGGTAGCGCTTATCTACCCGCAAATCCAGTTCGATCCTTCGTTCAGGGCTCGCCGATTCTCCTGCAACCTTAATCGCAGTCACGGACCCAACTTGAACACCGTCAAGTTCTACTTGGGTGCGGACGCGTAGGCCAGACAATTCTGGGACGTAGACTCGTAGCCGATATTTGGGAACGAAAACACCCGACGCCCAGAGATAAAAAAAGACCGAAGCAAGAACGATCCCGCCGACCACAATCCCCGTGATCCTCACCGCTTTATCCGACACACGAATTGTAATTTCTGCCATCCCCGTCCGTGCTCTCCTTTTACTCTCAGAAGTCTGTCAAGGCAACGAATATCGTTTCAAATCAGATGACTCTATGGAAATCAATACATCACTCGTTTTCGGTTTATGCACGGGAGCTAAGTCTCGATTACTCTGGTCATAGGGAATTAACGCGCGACGACTTCGACTTTCGTCTTTGAAGTTCCCGCAGTAAACCGTAAACTCTTTAGTTTGCTGTCAGCTCTCAAGGGTCGGCTGTAAACACCGCCTCCGTTCAGGGCGACAAGCCGGGAAGAGTTTTGTGTGGCAATTCGAAATCCATGGCCTCAGCGGCTGAAGTCCCACTGATTTCGAGCCGTTTACGGCACGGCTGAAGCCGTGCCCTGACGAGAAACTGGCATAATCACGCAGGCTCTGAAGCTCGGCGCTACACTTGTCCTGATGACTATCGCCGTTGACAATTGGATCGAGCAAATTCGTGCGGGGGATATCCGCGCGATATCGCGGGCCGTTTCGGCTATTGAGAATCACGACCGCGAAGCCGAAGAAATCCTGCGGTATCTTTTTCCATTTACCGGCAACGCCTATCGAATTGGGATCACCGGAGCTCCGGGCACCGGCAAGAGCACGCTTGTGGACCGTCTCGCTGGACTTTATCGCAGCGAGCGCAAGACCGTCGGCGTGATCGCCGTGGATCCTTCGAGCCCATTTACCGGCGGTGCGATCCTGGGCGACCGTGTCCGCATGCAGAGCCACGCAACCGACGACGGGATTTTCATCCGCTCGATGGCCACGCGCGGATATCTCGGCGGACTCGCGCAGGCTACGGGCGATACGGCGCTGCTTCTCGATGCTGCGGGGAAACAAATTGTGATGATCGAGACGGTGGGAGTTGGCCAGGGCGAGATTGAAATCGTGCGCCTCGCCGATTGCACGCTGGTGGTGCTGATGCCGGGAATGGGCGACGACGTGCAGAACCTGAAAGCGGGCCTCATGGAAATTGGCGATATTTTCGTTCTGAACAAATCGGACCGCGAGGGAGCTGACCGTTTCGATCAGCAATTGCGTGCGATTTTGCAGCTCGTTCCCGAGCGCGATGGCTGGAAACCTCCGGTGGTTCGCACGATCGCGTCCGAAAACAAGGGAATCGACGAACTGGCGCGGCAGATTGCTCGCTTCCGCGCGCATTTCGAGCAATTGCAGGATCGCCGGGCGCGGGAGATCGCTCACTGGAAGGAATGGCTTCTCCGGCTGCTTCAGGCGCGGCTGATGGAGCGCGTTGTGGGCGACCACGTGAGCTCGGCGGAATTCGAATCGCTGGCCACCGCCATCGCCGAGCGCAGAAAAGATCCCTACGCCGCCGTAAATGAAATCCTAACGCGCGCCGGACTGGGGGGCAAAGCGTGAAACTCGGCGATCTGGAATTTCACATTCTCAATGCGGGTTACGTCTGGCTGGACGGCGGCGCGATGTTCGGTGTCATCCCGAAACCGATGTGGGAGAAGAAGTCCGCTCCCGACGCGCGCAACCGCATCCGGCTTGCGATGAATTGCCTGCTGATTCGCGCGGGAGGGAAGACGATTCTCGTTGAAACCGGCGCAGGAGACAAATGGAGCCCGAAACTGCGCGACATTTACGCGATGGAGGGTCCGAATCTCGATCGGCAGCTCCGAGAGCATGGCGTGCAGAATCACGAAATCGACATCGTCATCAACACGCATCTTCATTTCGATCATTGCGGAGGCAACACGCGCATGGAGGGAGATAAAATCGTCCCGTCGTATCCGCATGCGCGTTACGTCGTGCAGCGAGGCGAGTACGGCCATGCGATGAAACCCACGGAGCGGGATCGAGCCAGCTATTTCGAAGATAATTATGCGCCGATCCACGAGGCTGGGAAATTCTCGCTCCTCGAAGGAGACCGCGCGATCGCTCCCGGCGTGGAATTAATTCGCGTTCCCGGCCACACGGCGAACATGCAGTGCGTGAAGCTTCACGGAGGAGGGAAGGCCGCTTTCTTTTTCGCGGATTTGATTCCGACGACAGCTCATCTTGCGCCTGCGTGGATCATGGGTTTTGATCTGTATCCCGTGACGACGCTTGAAAACAAGAAAAAGTGGGTTGCCGAAGTTGCGCGCGAAGGCTGGCTCGCGCTTTTTGGACACGACCCTCGCGTGGCTGCCGCCCATCTTCGAGAGCGCGACGGCGGCTGGGACGCGGAACCCGCCCATGTGGACTAGAGCCAATGCGAGGAAGACAGCAGATTCCTCGCTGCCTTCGGCGGCCCGGAATGACAAACGGCATTTTTAGCAGACTTTGCAGCTGCTAAAAATGCGAAAGGCGTAGTCGTAATGAGAGAGGCGATAAGGTGAAAACGGCAAAAGCGCGGAAAGCGCAAATAAAATCCAAGGCGAAACGCGGGAACGAACCCGTGACCATCGGCATCATCGGAGGCAGCGGGCTTTACGGCATGTCTGGGCTGACCGACACGCGCGAGGTGCGCGTCAAGACGCCATTCGGCGATCCATCCGACGCGATTGTCATTGGCACGCTCGAAGGGCGCCGCGTGGCGTTCCTTGCGCGCCATGGACGCGGCCACCGGCTGTCGCCTAGTGAAATCAACTATCGCGCGAACGTTTGCGCCATGAAAATGTTGGGTGTGGAGCGATTGATATCGGTCAGCGCGGTCGGATCGCTTCGCGAGGATTTTCCTCCGCTCGATTTTCTGATAGCCGACCAATTTTTCGACCGCACGCACGGCCGCGTGGCCACTTTTTTTGGCGGCGGCGTTGTGGCTCACGTCGGCTTCGACAAGCCCACGTGCGCGCATCTTTCGGCGCATCTTGCGGAAGCGTGCGGCCGCGCGGGCGTGAAGGCGCACCGGAGCGGGACGTACGTCTGCATGGAAGGACCGCAATTTTCAACGCTTGCGGAATCGCAGACGTATCGCCAGCTTGGATTCGATGTGATTGGCATGACCAATCTCACCGAAGCGAAACTCGCCCGCGAAGCGGAGATCTGCTACGCAACGGTGGCCATGATTACGGATTACGATTGTTGGCACCCGCAACACGATTCGGTTTCCGTCAGCGAAATCATCGCGAACCTCGGCAAGAACGCGGAAAATGTGCAGCACGCCATTCGCGAAGTCGTCCGCGAACTCGGCGCCGAGCGACGCTGCAAATGTGGGTCCGCATTGGCGCACGCGATTCTCACAGACCGCAAGCTTATTCCGGCGGCGGCAAAGAAGCGCCTCGCGCCTATCATCGGGAAATATATTTCCTAGCGTTATATCCCGGACATATGCTGCATAAGCAGGGCGCAGCAAGCAGCGCCCCTACAATGAGTTGCATGGCGGAGTTATCGAGCTTATTTCCGGGACGGGACGCGGCACTAGCAGCTCGTTGAAAAATGTCGCGCGTCATTTTTTGAGGGCTGTTTTGTGGCCCGAAGAATCTCTCTTTTATTTGGCACTCTCGCGAAGAGAGATTCCCGCAGAATTCGCGGGGCGCGAAAAGGGGCGCTTCGCGTGGCTCAGAATGACGACCGAAATGAGTGTTTCAACAAGCCGCTAGACGAACGAATTTTCTAACTGGGAGCGTTCATGTCACTTCTTGCTGTTGGTTCCGTGGCGTTCGATGCAATCGAAACGCCGTTCGGCAAGGTCGAGCGCACGCTGGGCGGGGCGGCGAGCTATTTCGCGCTCGCCGCGAGCCATTTCACGCCGGTGCGGATCGTTGCCATTGTCGGTGACGACTTCGGTGCGAGGGAGCGTGTTATTTTTCGGGGGCGCCGAATCGATCTGGCGGGCCTCGAGCAAGTCCCCGGCAAATCGTTTTTTTGGTCGGGCCGCTACAACCAAAACATGAACGAGCGCGTGACGCTTGCCACCGAACTCAATGTGTTTGCCGGTTTCCGGCCGAAACTTCCGGAATCATATCTGGATTCGTCTTTTATTTTTCTCGGCAATATTCAGCCCACCCTTCAACTTTCCGTGCTCAAGCAGATCCGGCGGAAGCCGGCGCTGGTCGGACTCGACACGATGAACTATTGGATCGAGCGCACGCCCGCGGACCTTCGCGAAACGTTGAAGCACATTGACGTCCTGGTGATCAACGACGACGAGACGCGCCAGCTTACGCGCGAGCACAATCTGACTCGTGCAGCCCACAAGATATTCAAAATGGGTCCGCGCATTCTAGTGATCAAGCGGGGCGAACATGGAGCTCTTCTGGTCCACAGTAAATTTTTGTTCGCGGTGCCGGCATTTCCGCTGGAGGAGGTTCGCGACCCCACCGGCGCGGGAGATGCTTTCGCGGGCGGTTTTATGGGTTATCTGGCGAGCGCCGGACGCGTGAATGAAAAAACGCTGCGCTGCGCGATGGTCTACGGTTCGGTGCTTGGAAGTTTTACCGTGGAACGCTTCGGCATCGAAAGGCTATTGAAGCTCAGTCGAAAGGAAATCAGCGCGCGCGCGCGGCGCTTCTCGCACCTCACATCATTTCAATTGTAAGCATTGGCGTCATGCCGCGGTTATGGGCTCTGGGCATGGACGCTTGCACTTACATCACCAGCCGACACCTTGGGCTGGGTCGCTCCGCTCGCGCGGGTATAGAATCTGCCGGAGGCGGCGAAACGATGCTTCACGACTTGAGCAGTTCCATCGTGGGCCGGCTGATCCTCGCGGCGATTTTGGGCGGCGTCATCGGCCTTGAGCGAGAGCTACGCCATAAACCGTCGGGTCTTCGCACCAACATGCTGATCGGGTTCGGCGCGGCTCTCTTTACGATCATCTCGTTTGAAATGGCGAGGCATGCGGGAGACGATCACACGCGCATCGCGGCGCAAATCATCCCGGGCATCGGTTTCATCGGCGCGGGCGTAGTGATCCGCGAGCGCGGGGCAATCCTGGGAATCACGAGCGCGGCGACGATTTTCGTGGTCGCCAGCATCGGGATGGCCGCGGGCGCCGGGCTTCCGGTGACGGCGGTTTTTGCGACGTTGCTCGCTCTGGTGGCGTTGATCTTTTTCAGCGCGGTGGAAAACAAGTTCGGCTTACACACTCGCGTAATGGCGTTTCGTCTGGTGTCGCAAGAGAGCCGCGAGTTGGTCAGCCGTACGCACCAGATAGTGGAAGCCGCGGGCCTGCAGCCGCACCGCTGGCAAACGCACTCGCTCGCTGGGGAATCGTCCGTCGAGTTCGATGCCGAAGTGACGTCCGCGCAGGAACGAGATTTGCTGACGAGGCTGAGCGTCCTCAACGCGCATGTCGACGTCCACTATTTCCGGCCCTGACCGGCGATCAGATTTGTTTACTCATCCCCGCGCTCCATCTTAGCCGGCCAACCATTTAGGGCGCCCCGGAATCCGAGTTGACGAGTTACGCGCCGGGATGCTATCAATTCTGTGGATTCTGCAGGGGGATTCTCACTCGCTGGCTCTAGTTTCGCTCGTTTTGCCGTCCTGGCGCCGCCATGCGATTCGCGCCGGGTTTCCCAGAGAGATGATTGGAGGAAGGGACTGATGCGTTCGCGCTGGGCCGTGCCGATTAGTATCGCGGCCGCACTGTTATTGCTGGTTGGCTGCGGCGGCAGCAATAGCGGGCTGTTTAACCCGACTCCGGTGATCACGGGGAGCGCCGTCGGAGTCACGCCCACGCCCGGTCTATTTCCAAATACAGCCCTGGCGGGTGGACCTGCGTTTACGCTGAACATCGCTGGCACCGGATTTATTGCATCGTCGAAGGCGATGTGGAACGGCTCGCCCCGCATTACAACGTTCAACGTCAACACGACGCAGCTCTCGGTTTCGATTCTGGCGGCGGACATCGCCACGCCGGGAGTGGCCCAAGTGACCGTGACGAATCCGGGACCCGGAGGAGGGACGTCGTCCGCGGCATCGTTTGTCGTGTCGGCAGCAAAGAATCCGGTTCCGACGGTGAGTTCGCTTTCTCCCTCCAGCACGCCTGTGGGCGTAATCCCTCCGAATGGCGTTGTGGTGAAGGGCACGAATTTCGTCTCAAATTCAGTTGTGGCATTGAACGGCAGCCCTCGTAAAACGACGTTCGTTAGCTCGACGCAGCTTACGGCGCAGCTTTTGCAATCGGACGTTGCCGCGAACGCAAGCATCAACGTCGTGGTGGCAAATCCCACGCCTGGCGGCGGCACATCCGCTCCGCCTGTGGTTTTCAGCGTTGGCGCGGGCAGCGCCATCGTCCAGCAGTTTCCTCTGAGGATTTCCACGAGTGCGCGAGGGGGAATTGCCGACGGCATGAGCACAGCGCCCGCGATGAGCGCGGACGGCCGGTTTGTCGCGTTCTACTCGCAAGCCAGGAATCTGGTCGCGAGCGGTCCGTCCGGCAATATTTTCGTGCGCGATACCTGCCTCGGCGCCGCAAATTGCACGGCGCGCACATTTGCGGTTGATCTAGATCGAGACGGCAGCGCACCCAACGCAAATGCCGGAGATCAACTCGCCATCAGCGCGGATGGGCGATTTGCGGTATTCGCTTCCTACGCCACGAATTTGGCGGCCGGCGTTGCAGGGGAAAATACTGGTCATTTCGCGAATCTTTTCGTGCGTGATCTGTGCGTTGGAAGGAACACGCCGGCTGGCTGCACGCCGCACACGGAACTGATATCCGAGGGAACAACTGCCGAGCCCGCAAACAATTCCAGTATTTCGCCATCGGTCAGCGCGGATGGCCGGTTCGTCGCGTTTGTTTCATGGGCCACGAATCTTGTCTCGGGGACAGCAAGTTCCCGGACCCGCGTATTTGTGCGCGACACTTGCGCGGGGCCGAGCGCGACGAAATCATGCGTGGCGCAAACCTATCTCGCCTCTCCGAACAGCGCCTCTTCGGAGCAATCCGATCACCCGGCGATCTCGGCGGATGGCCGGTTCGTAGCTTTCGAGGACTGGATTCCGCGGCTGGGTACGAACGGATCGCAATCCGATTCGGCTATCGTTCTGCGAGATACCTGCCGAGGACTCGACGCGCCTGCTGAGTGCGTTGCGTCCGACACGACGGTTTCGATTGCGCCAGACGGCTCGGTCCTCGAGGGAATAAACGAAGGTCCTTCCGTCAGCGGCGACGGCCGTTTTGTAATATTCGAAGGTCAGGATCGCAGCGGCGCGAAGGACAATTCCGCCGCCTCGCAAAAAATACTTCTGCGCGACACATGTCTTGGCATGACGGCCCCCGACGGCTGCACTCCATCCACCACGGTCGTTTCAACGGCGCCGGCGGTCGGCACAGACTCCGGCGCGTTTTCGCCGTGGATTAGTTCTTCGGGGCGCTATGTCACGTTTATTGCCGGGGAACCTGCGAGTGTCAATCAAGGGGACAATTCGCGCGAAGGTACGCTGATAGTCCGCGATACATGCTTTGGCGTTGACGCGGATTGCACGCCGCAGGAGTTTGCCGTTGCGAATCCGGCAGCCGCGTCAGAACGAATTCCGCTGACGGTCGACAAATTTACTCCCGTGATGCTCACAGCGGACGGCCGCTTCGCCGCGTTCTTCACCACACTGACCGGAATACCCGCGCCGTCCTCGAGCCCCGGCGGCGTTTTTCTCACACCCGTGCGGTTCTAGCGCAGTTTCCGACGCCGGCGCTTTCTCCCCGGATTGTGCCGGAATATCGACGCGAGTGCAGTTTGCACTTGGCGCATCGAGCCTGCCAACCCTTCTGGACTCGCCTCCGAAAATTCCTTATTCTCGTTTCGCTACATGGCGAAACCTCTCAAGCCTCTCGCGCTGCGTCCGGGCGATGCTGTCGGCATCCTTTCTCTGTCCAGCCCCGTCGAGAGGGACCGGCTCGAGCGCGGCTGCGAAGAGCTTACGCGGATGGGATACGTGCCGAAATTCGATCGCGCAAAACTTCTCGCGCGAGATGGTTTCTTCGCAGGATCGGTCGCCGAGCGGCTGCGAACTCTTAAGGACGCGCTCGTTGATCCCTCGACTCGCGCAATTTTCGGTTCGCGAGGAGGGTATGGTTCGAACTATTTGCTCGATGAAATCGCGATTGAGCTTTCACGCCCGAAAATACTGGCCGGCTACAGCGATCTAACGTCTTTACAAATCTTTTTGTGGGAGAAGTTCGGTTGGGTCACCTTCTATGGTCCTATGGTTGCCGCCGGTCTCGAACGTGGAGCAGACGCGCCGCAGGGCTACGATCGTGAATCGCTTGTCCGGGCTCTCACCGGGACAAAGAAAGGGTGGAGCGTTGACCTCCGGGCTGAATCGCTAGTGCCCGGATCGGCCGAAGGTACGCTTCTCGGCGGCTGCCTCACGCTGGTCGAGACCACTCTCGGGACGCCTTGGGAACTCGACACGAGGGACTCGATTCTCGCGCTGGAAGATCGCGGAATGAAACCATGGCAAGTGGATCGCGCGCTGATGCACTTGAAGCAAGCGGGGAAATTCCAGAAGGTGGCTGGCATCATTCTTGGAGATTTTCCCGAGTGCGAGCCGCCCGCAGGCTCCGAATCCGTGAGAGATGTGGCGCGACGGATACTCGCCCCGCTCGGCGTGCCAGTCGTGTGGGGCGCGCCCATCGGCCATACGGCACGGCCGATGCTAACGCTACCGCTGGGGATCCGCGCGCGGTTTTCCGCTGCAGGCGGCGCGGACGCAGCGGCGCAGCTCGAAATCCTCGAACCGGCAGTCGCGTAACGCGAGGTAGCATTGGCAGGCATTCCAGTTCCGAAGGAGACATATCATCGCGAGCCGAACTGAAAAGCCGGTGAAACACATCCATCTTCTCGGTATTGCTGGCGCGGCCATGGCTCCGGTCGCCGGGATGCTGAAGGAACGCGGCTACACGGTCACCGGGTCGGACACGGGCGTTTATCCGCCGGCATCGACACTGCTCGATTCGCTCGGCATCCGCTGGAATGAAGGTTTTCGCGACGAGAATCTCAAACCCGCGCCCGACCTGGCCGTTGTCGGCAACGTGATCGCGCGCGGGAATCCCGAGCTGGAATATATTCTCGATGAAAAGATCCGGTATTGCTCGATGCCGCAGCTCCTGGAGGAGCTGTTTATCGCGGACCACCGGTCGATTGTGGTTGCCGGGACGCACGGCAAGACAACTACCACGGCGATGCTGGCATGGATTTTTCACACGGCAGGACGGCGACCGGATTTCCTTATTGGCGGGGTTGCCCCGAATTTTGGCGACCGCAGCTACGGACTCGGCGGCGGCGAAGAATTTGTCATCGAAGGCGATGAGTATGAGACTGCGTTCTTCGATCGCGGTCCTAAGTTTCTGCACTATCATCCGGACGAACTCATCCTCACGTCGCTCGAATACGACCACGCGGATATTTATCCAGATCTCGCTTCCATCGCGAGACAATTCCGGCTTCTCGTCAATCTTGTTCCGCGAAGCGGCCGCATTTTGATCTGGGGTGAATCGCCGGCGCTTCATGAGGTTGTCGCGAAAGCTTTCTGTCCCGTGGAGAGTTTTGGATTCACGCAGAATTGCGATTGGCGCGCCATCGACGTTGCATGGCGAGATGACGCCACCGAATTCCGCGTGGATTTGCGCCGCGAGGAAGTCGCGCGAATTCACATGCCTATTGCGGGGCAACACAATGTGCTTGATGCGCTCGCTGCCGTGGCACTGGCCCACGGGAGGGGAATGGAACGCGCGGCGATCGAACGCGCCATGGCTACTTTTATCAGCGTGCGACGCCGCATGGAAATAAAAGGAGAAGCGAACGGCATTCTCGTCGTGGAGGATTTTGCGCACCATCCCACGGCGATTCGTCTTACTCTCGGAGCCGCGCGCACGCGCTGGCCCGGACGCAAGATTTGGGCAGCCGTCGAACCGCGTTCCAACACAATGCGTCTCAAGATTTTTCAGGATGTTTTGCCCGAGGCTCTCTCGCTTGCGGACTTTGTCGCAATCGGGCCTGTCAGCCGCTCGCAGCTTCTTGCCGAGGAAGCTCGATTGTCGCCGGAGGGAATCGCGGAATCCTTGCGCAACCGCGGGCGCGGCGCCAAAGCATTCGCGAACGCTTCGGAAATTGCCAGTCATTTTGCGGCCAACGCCAAATCGGGCGATCTCGTGCTGGTCATGTCGAATGGCAGCTTCGATGGCCTTTGCGTGAAACTGCTCGAACAGTTCAAATCTACTGCTAAGGCTAGAGGATGATGTGCCCGATGCGAACCAAGAGAACTTCTTATTCCGAGCGACGCGAGGAAGCTGGCTTTTCCGCGGCCGAGTTCAATCGCGCGGGCACTCGTTCCATTGTTAAAGGGACTGCATTCTTCGCGGTTCTCGTGCTTTTCACGCTTTTCGCTGCTCGTCCGGCGGCGGCGACAATCCGTTACCGGATTTCTCTCGCTCATCCGGAGCGGCACCTTTTCCGCGTTGAGATGTCAGTTCCCAATGCCGAATCGGGGATCGAGGTTGCGCTTCCTGCGTGGAATGCCCTATACCAAATTCGAGACTTTGCTTATCGAGTTCGCGACGTCGAGGTTCCGGCGCCGTCGAACGCCGAGTCTCGATATTCGCTTCGCCAGATTGACAAGCAGACTTGGCAAATCAATGCTTCGTCCGGAGTCCGTAATGGTGGAGGGCCGAATCAGGTTGTCGTCCGCTACGCAATTGAATGGGATGACAGCGGTCCATTCAATTCCCAGTTGGACGTCCGCCACGCATTCGTCAACTTTGCCGAAATCCTTATGTATATCCCCAATCGCCGCGCCGAAGATACAGAAGTTGAATTTGATGACGTTCCCGCGGGCTGGCATGACGCCGCGGAACTTCCGGCTGGTCCCAGCCCGAATTCTTTCCGCGCGGAAAGCTACGACAAGCTTGCGGACGCTCCCGTTGAATTTGGCAAATTCGACGAATTGAACTTCGATCAGTCGGGCGCGCATTTTCGAGTTGTGGTTGACGCAAGCGACTGGAACAAAGGCCAGCTTGGAGATGGCCTGCGGCGCATCGTGGCCTACGAAATCAAGCTGATGGATGGCGCGCCTTTCAGCGAATACACCTTTTTCTTCCATATCGGCCCGTACGCCGAGGTGGGCGGCGGAGGCATGGAGCACTCGAATTGCACCGCAATCGCCGCGTCTTCGGTTGGAGTCGCAACGATGATTGCCGCGCACGAATTCTTTCACGCCTGGAACGTGAAGCGTATTCGTCCGCGGACCCTCGAGCCGGTGGATTACACGAAGGAAATGTACACGCGGGCGCTATGGTTTGCCGAGGGCGTGACCAGCACGTACGGCGCGTACACACTCGAACGCTCCGGCTTATGGACGAAAGACCAGTTCTACGGCGATCTCGCGGACCAGATCAACACGCTCGAATCGCGCCCGGCGCACGCCTGGCAGAGCGTGGAAGAATCGAGCCTGGATGCGTGGCTCGAGAAATATGACGATTACAATACGCCTGGGCGCAGCATTTCGTATTACAACAAGGGGCAAATCGACGGAGTGCTACTCGATTTGGCCATTCGCAATGCAACCGATAACAAAAAATCGCTCGACGATGTGCTTCGCCGCATGAACGAAGAATATGCAAAGCAAGGCAGATTCTACGACGACAGCAATGGAATTCGTGCCGTGGTGGAAGAGGTGACAGGGAAGAGCTTCGAGGATTTCTTTCGCCGATACGTCGCGGGGATTGACGAGATCCCATATTCGGATTTTCTATCGGTTGGGGGTTTGGAACTGAAATCCGCCAAACAAAGCGGGTCCGATCTTGGTTTTTGGCCAACGCGCGGCGGCAAAGAACCGGCAGTTGCGGCAGTTGAAACCGGAAGCGCCGCGGAGTCGGCAGGATTGCTGGCGGGTGACGTGTTGTTGCGATTGAATGGCGCGGCGGTCCCGCGAAACATCGTCGCTTGGGCGCGCGAACGCACTCCGGGCGAGACGATCGCACTGCGCGTTCGCCGCGCAGGCAATGAAACCGCTGTTTCGTATACGCTGGGCGCGCGCGACGAAATCACGTATTCGATTGCGGAGCTTCCGCACCCAACGGATAAGCAGCGGCGTATTCGTGATGGCTTGCTGCGCGGCGCAACCGACTAATGCAATCTATGTTGCAAGCCCGTCGACGGAGATCGGAGATGGCCGCGAGCGCGGCATTGCAATTATCTCCTCGATATGGTGTTTGCCAAGATCAGTTTTTCGATTATCGATGGGCGACGGTCAACCTGCTTCTCCCATGATTCGCACCTTTGCCGCAATTGTTTTCGTCGCCCTGACAATCGTTTTCGTGCTGCCATTTCTGATTCTCTGGACGTGGATCGCGGGATCGCCTGATTTCATGTACTCGGTGGCGATTAGCGGCCTACGCGCCGCAAATCGATTGGCGGGGATCCACTTGCGTGTGGAAGGCGTTGAAAACATTCCCACCGGCGTCTGCATTTTCGCCTCGAATCACGTGTCGAATGTGGATCCACCAGCGATAGTTACGGCGATTCCGCGACGTGTGTCGCTTCTCGCGAAGAAAGAAGTGTTTCGCATTCCGATTCTGGCGACCGCCTTGCGGCAGGCGCACTTTGTACCGGTGGATCGCGAAGATCGGGAAGCAGCCGCGGGAGCGGTTGATCTTGCCGTGCGGTATCTGAAGGAAGGGGATTCGTTTGCCGTCTACCCGGAAGGCACGCGGAGCCGCGATGGCCGCTTGCGATCGTTCAAGCGCGGTACCTTTGTAATAGCGATTGAGGCTGGCGTTCCGGTGGTGCCGGTTTCGATGAGCGGGACGCAGCGTTTGATGCGAAAGGGAAGCCGCGCCATTCAGCCCGGCGAAGTTATCGTGCGCTTCGGGCCCGCGGTGGATGCTTCGCAATATACGATGGAGCGGCGGGGAGAATTGCTCGCTCGCGTGGAAGCGCTTGTCGCCGCCGGTCTTGCCGAAGATCAGCAGCCGCTGACTTCCGGCAACGACGGTCGGCCAGGCAGCACGTGCTGATCGAGAACCGCGTCGAGATTTGCGCGTGAACGCCTATCGAGACGGATCGCGCAACTTCGCGATTTCTTCACGCAGTTCACGCAGTTCGCGTTGTAGTTCCGGCAAGCGATTGAACGCGGCTATGGATTTTCGCCACGCCAGATTATCCATGGCTGGATAGCCGGAATAAATCGCGCCGCCTGGAACGTCTGTTGGCACGCCGCTTTGCGCGGTTAAAACCGCGCCATCGCCGATAGTCAAATGACCGGCTGCGCCGACCTGCCCCGCGAGAATGCACTTACTCCCGACGCGCGTCGTGCCCGCGAGACCGACTTGTCCGCAAAGCAGCGTATCTTCCCCGACTTTGCACGCGTGCCCGACCTGCACCAGATTGTCGATTTTCGCGCCACGCCCGATGTGAGTCTCGCCAACCGTGGCGCGGTCGATTGCGCTGTGCGCCTGAATCTCGACGTCGTCTGCCACGATGCTGATGCCGGCCTGGCGCATTTTGTGCCATCGGCCGTCGGCTTGTTTCGCAAATCCAAACCCATCGCTGCCAACCACGACGCCATTTTGCAGCACGACGCGATTTCCGATTCGGCATTCCTCGCGCACGCAAGCGTGCGAATGCGCGAAGAAATCGTCGCCAATCTTAGCTCCGCGATAAATCGCAACAAAGCTGTGCAGCACAGCGTTGCGCCCGATCTCGGCATCCTCATCCACGAAGCAATAAGGGCCCATGTGCGAACCAGCGCCGATTTTGGCCGATTTGGCCACTATCGCGGTGGGGTGAATCCCCGGCGCGTATTTCGGTGCGGGATGGAATAATTCGATGGCGCGCGCGAAGTCGAGGTAGGGATTGCCGGATCTTAATGCTGGGATGCGCGTCGATTCCGCCTCCCGCCCGAGGACGATGGCCGATGCGGCAGTCGTCTGGAGCGCCGCGCGGTATTTCCGGTTCACGAGGAATGTAAGCTCGCCCGATTTGGCATCCTCGATTCCGGCAACGCCCGTAATTTCGATATTGGCGTTGCCGTCGAGGTCACATCCCAGCCTCTCGGCGAGTTCAGCAAGTTTCATGGGCTCCTCCCACAGTTGAGGCTTCCGCGCAACACAGTTTCGCGCCTGCCAATGTACAACACTTCGACGGCAGCGCGAGGGTCGCTGCCTTGGCCGATCGCAAGGTTCTGGCGTGGATGTTCGTGTTGTATACTCCGGGCCGTCCGAGGGTCAAAAGCATCATTAGTGTCCGCGACCGCATTAGGGAGGATTGAGATGTTCGCTAAATGGTCTTTCGTTTTCCGTTCGATCGCTGTTTTCATCGCGGTTTTTGTCGTGGGTGGCCCCGCCTGTGTCTTGGCGCAGGATGCGATTCCCGCGAAACCACCTGTGGCACCCGTTCGTGCCGTGACGAACGAATATTACGGCGTGAAAATTACCGATCCATATCGGTATATGGAGAATATGAAGGACCCGGAAGTGCAGGCGTGGATGAAAGGGCAGAATGACTACACAAGGGCCGTGCTCGCGAAAATTCCCGGGCGCGAAGCTCTTCTGAAGCGAGTCATCGCGCTCGATAACTCGGCTCCCGCCACCGTCACTTCGGTAACGGAAACGCTAGGTGGGCGCTATTTTTATCTAAAAACGCGCGCCGGTGAAAATACCGCAAAGCTCTACATGCGAGATGGCCGGGACGGCGCCGAGAAACTGCTCGTTGATCCCGACAGCCTGAAGGGAGCAGATGGCGCACCGCACGCTATCAATTATTACGTGGCCTCCAATGACGGCCGCTACGCCGCGTATGGGGAATCCGCGGGCGGTTCCGAAAATGCGACCCTGCGCATCTTTGATACGCAGACGATGCGCGATACTGGCGAAGCCATCGACCGGGCGCGCTTTGGCGTCGTTAACTGGCTTCCTGGCGACAAATCTTTCGTCTACAACCGGCTGCAGAAGCTGGGCGTCAATAGTTCTCCACTAGAAATGTATGAGAAGAATGTGACGTGGCTGCACAAAGTGGGCGATAGTCCCGACCGCGACGCGGCGATTTTCGGCTATGGCCTCTCGCCGAACGCTACGGTCGGAGTGGATGATCTCGCTTTCGTGGTGGCTGATCCCACGTCGAAATACGCGCTCGGCCTATTGGCGCACGGAGTCCAGAACGAAGTAACCCTCTATGCGGCTCCCGTCGCTGCACTTTCCCAGCGGAATATTCCATGGAAGAAAGTTTGCGACGTGCAGGATGAAGTCACGGGAGCCACGGTCCGGGGCAACGATATTTATCTCCTGACGCACCAGGATACGCCGCGCTTTCGGATCGTGCGGACCAGCCTCGCTAATCCGGACGTGGGTCAGGCCCAAGTGGTGATCGCGCAGCAGTCCGGCGTTCTCGAGCAGCCTGTTGCGCACGCTGATGCATTGTACGTGCCGGAACTCGATGGAGGCGTCTTCCGCCTGCTGCGCCTGCCGTATGGTTCAACCAGCGCAGAGAGGGTCGAATTGCCGTTCGATGGAACGGTTGGCCTGGAAAATTCAGACTCGCGCTTGCCGGGCGTCATTTTTTCAATGAGCTCGTGGGTGAAAGGCCCGCGAATCCTTGCTTACGATCCCAAAACGAATGCCGTTACCAACACCGGATTGCGGCCGGAGGGTCCGTTCGACAATCCCGCCGATCTCACATCTGTTGAAGTGAAAGCGCCGAGCTACGACGGGACCATGATTCCACTCTCGATTATTTACAAGAAGGGGATCGCGCTCGACGGCTCGCATCCCACAATCCTCGAAGCCTACGGAGCGTATGGGATCACTCTCGACCCGAACTTCACTCCGATTTATCTTGCCTGGATCGAGCGCGGGGGCATTCTGGCGGTCGGGCACGTTCGCGGCGGCGGCGAATATGGAGAAAACTGGCACTATGCGGGTTACAAGCTAACGAAGCCTAATACGTGGCGCGATACGATCGCTTGCGGCGAGTACCTCATCAAGAATAAGTACACTTCAACCGCGAAGATCGCTCCGTTGGGTGGGAGTGCGGGCGGCATTACCGCGGGCCGCACGATCACCGAGCGTCCGGATCTTTTTGGAGCGGCGATTATCGGGGTGGGGGAACTGAATACGGTTCGTAGCGAGGAATTTGCTAATGGCCTTCCGAACATTCCGGAATTCGGAAGCGTAAAGACGCAGGAAGGATTCGAGGATCTCTACCGGATGGATTCGTATCTCCACGTACGCGATGGCGTTGCCTATCCGGCGGTGATGCTGACTACGGGCATCAACGATCCCCGGGTGGCGTCATGGATGCCCGCGAAAATGACGGCTCGTCTGCAAGCTGCCACGTCCAGCGGCAAGCCGATTCTTCTGTATGTGGATTACGAAGCCGGTCACGGATTCGGTTCCACGCGGAAGCAGCGGGAAGTGCAATTTGCCGATGAAGCGACGTTCTTGCTCTGGCAATTTGGCGATCCGGCATTCCAGCCGCAGCCTTGAACGTGTGAGATGGGACCGCATCGATGCCCGATCGTTTGATTCACGAAATCGTCCCGGTTGGGATGCTACAGTGCAATTGCTCGATTCTGGGCGACCCGGAGACGCGCGAAGCGATCGTCATCGATCCCGGCGACGAAGTCGCGCGCATCGAGGAAGTCCTCCGGAGGCATCACCTAAAGGTTCGCGCGATTCTCAGCACTCACACGCACATCGATCACGTCGGAGGTCTCGCTGAGTTGCATCGCGCTACCGGCGCGCCAGTGCTGATCCACAAAGGCGATCTGGAGCTCTATCTCAATCTCGAGATGCAAGCTCAGTGGCTGGGCATCGAAACCCCGGCGACGATGCGCCTTGAAGATTTCGTCAAAGAAGGCGACAGGGTACGCTGGGGCGGATACGCCGCCCGCGTGCTGCATACGCCCGGGCACACTCCCGGCAGCATCAGTCTTGCGATCGAACCCGGCCTGCGAGCCGCCGAGGAAAGCGCCGCCATTGCCGGTGGCACCAAGCTATCCGATGCGGGTGAACACGGCGATATGCATGGAGCTTCGCGCCTGATCGCTGGTGATACTCTGTTTCAGGGCAGCATTGGCCGGACCGACCTCTGGGGCGGTTCGTTCCCGCAGATTCTAAAGTCCATCCACGAAAAGCTGCTCGCTCTCCCAGATGAAGTGGTCGTTTATCCGGGTCACGGCGATCCCACGACTATCGGCGCCGAGCGCGAGAGCAATCCCTTCCTTCGCTAATGTTGTGTCCCGGAGATATGTTGCATAAGCAGGGCGCAGCAAGCAGCGCCCCTACAACGAGTTGCGTGGCCGGAGTTATCGAGCTTCTTTCCATCACGGGACCCTAGTCTCTTGCCAGTAGAGCATTGGGCACTTCTGCTCTTCGGCCGCGTTGCTCGCGGCTCGCTTCTGCCTTACCTTCTACTCAACGCAGCGAAGACGTTAAGCGAACCGGGGAAGGCAGGCGCTCATGTCAGACGTTTTTCGGCCGTACGAAAAGCTTATTGAAATTACGATTCTGGGGAAAACGTTTCTCGTTCCCGAGCGGAACTCGCTGCTACGCGCGTTCCAATTCATCAGTCCGGAAACGATTCCTTACGGCCGCTTCTGCTGGAATCAAGAATGCCAATATTGCCGCGTGAATTGCCAGCTCGCCGACGACGACCAGGTCCGGCCGATTCTGAGCTGCAAATTCCTGGTTTCCGAAGGCATGAATATTTCGGATCTTGCGCCCGAACTGGTCGGATGCCTGCGAAGCAAACTCGGCCCGCTGGCTCCTGCCTCGCCGGACCTCAAAAGTGAATCGAATGGTTCGCACGCCGTGCATGCAGCGGCTTCCGACGCCTTCATCGCGGAACCAACCTTGGTCAAGCCGAACGGCGACTAGCCGCATCCGGCCGTCACGCGCTTGTCAGTTGCATCCTCGCCGTGCCATGCTTTCTATTCCATCTTGAGGAGATCGAATGCCCCTTTGTGACGGCTGCGGAGCGCATGTCGATGACGCGCACATTCGCGGGCGAATCGAACGGCTCGAACAGGCGACCCGCTTCCGCCCGATCCATATCAAATTTCTGATTCTCGGCGACGCGCCACCCGGGCGCCCGGCGGACTTTTTCTATGCGCCCGGGCTGGAGCGCGGCCTGCGGTCGCGCGCTTCGCGAGCGCTATTCGATGAGCTCGCCATTGCGGGCGGGATTTCGGCAGCTTCGGTTACGAGTACCCCTGAGGAGACGGTACTTCTCGAATTTCAGCGCGGTGGGTTCTTTCTCGCTTACGTCGTCGAGTGTCCGGTCGCGGATGAGCGCGAACTGGACTCGGCGGTCGAACGACTCGCGCCAACCGTTGTGCGCCGGATCCAAACGTCTTATCGTCCGAAGCATATCGTGCCGATCGGTTCGGCTGGGGCTCGTCTTATCCCTCTTCTCGATTCCGCAGGGCTTCACGATAAGCTCATTCTTGGCAGCGAAGGCTCCGCATTTCAAACCGGCCCACGGACCGAAGGTTCTGGTTCTGGCAATGGACACGATTCGCTCGGTTCTCGCGTTCACTCCGCCATCGCTTCACTTCTCTGACGCCTTGATCCATTCCATGCGGACTTGGTTTGCACGGCGGAAGGCAACTACGCCGCGGTTATCGTTCCTCGTTGCCGCCATTGCAGAAAAATCAAGAAGGCGAGGCGTGTTGGAGGTGCGTTTGCTGAATGTGCGTTTAGCTCGCTTGCGGGCCTTGTGTTAAAATCCGGGGTTACTCGGCGCAGTTCACTCAGAATGGTAACGGACATAATCGAGGTCTCTGCATGAAAGCCAGTACAAAATTTCTCATCGGCTCCGGCATTATTGTGATCACGCTTACGTTGCTCGCGTACGTCGGTTTCACGCAGAGCAAAACCTACTATCACACGATTTCCGAGCTCTCGACTTTGAATGGCAGCTCGCTGCACCAGCGCATGCGAGTATCGGGCGATGTTCGAAGCGGCTCGATCCAGCATCTTGCCGGGAGCACCAATTTCGTTTTGGCCGAGCAGGGGAGGGAACTGACGGTTAGTTACGTGGGCCGCGATCCGCTGCCTGATACGTTCAAGGACGGCTCGCAAGCTCTGGTGGAAGGCCACCTAACCGCCGGCGGCCGTTTCGTCGCGGAGCAGGTGCAAACGAAATGCGCTTCGCATTACGAAGCGAGCCCGCCCGGCATGGCGCCCTCGCGATCGGGCCAGACCAACAATAATTCCGTTGCGCCGGCTTTAGCTAAGAAGAGCTAAAAAGGAAGAAGAGGACCGGTGGATATCTTCGGGTCGTTTGCCCTGATTCTTGCCCTTCTCGCCGCCGTGTATGCTTTCGGCGCGGGAATCGCGGGAATCGTCACGCGCCGCCCGCTCCTCACAAAGAGCGCCCGCCAGGCTGGCATGGCGGTCTTCGTCCTCATCACGCTGGCAGTCGGCGCGCTGGAATATTTTTTCTTCACCGATAATTTCACGATTGCTTACGTTGCGGAGCACAGCAACCGCGCGTTACCCGCATTTTATAAGTTCGCCGCGCTGTGGTCCGGGCAGGAAGGATCGCTGCTCTTCTGGAGCTGGCTGCTTTCGATATACGCGTTCCTCGCGCTGTTCCTGAATCGCAAAAAGCATCCGGAACTCATGCCTTACGTCGGCGTGGTGGTCGCCGGCGTGCAGACTTTCTTTCTTACGCTGAATACCTTTGTAGCGACTCCGTTTCGAGTTCTAGCTGCGTCCGACGGCACGGGCCTGATGCATCTCGCGCGGCTCTCGGAAGGCAGCGGCCTCAATCCGCTTCTGCAATATCCCGAGATGGTGATTCATCCGCCGATGCTTTATCTCGGTTATACGGGCTTCACGATCCCGTTTGCGTTTGCGCTGGCTGCGCTGCTCGGGCGCTATCCCGGCGAAAAATGGATACACATCACGCGGCGCTGGACCATGGTTGCGTGGGGATTCCAAAGCGTCGGGATCCTTCTGGGCGCGCACTGGGCGTACTCCGTCCTGGCGTTCAGCGGTTATTGGTCGTGGGATCCCGTCGAAAACGCTTCGCTGCTGCCGTGGATCACCGGCACTGCTTTCCTCCACTCCGTGATGATGCAGGAAAAGCGCGGCATGATGAAGGTTTGGAACGTGTGGTTGGTTTTCACGACGTTCATGCTTTCGATTCTCGGAACATTCCTCACTCGTTCCGGCGTGGTCAGTTCGGTTCACGCGTTCGCGCAATCTGGCATCGGCCCGTGGTTCATTGCATTTCTCGGCATCATCCTCGTGGTGTGCTTCGCGGCATGGTGGAAAAATCGAGATTATCTCCGCAGCGATAACCAGCTCGACTCGCTTGTGTCCCGCGAATCGAGCTTCCTCTTCAACAATTTGATTCTGCTGGCGGCGTGCTTTGCGGTTCTGTGGGGCACGCTCTTCCCGGTGTTTTCCGAATGGATCACCGGAAGCAAGATCAGCGTTGGGCCGCCGTTCTACAACAAGGTGAATATCCCCATCGCGCTTTTTCTTCTTCTGCTCACGGGAATCGGCCCGCTTCTGGCCTGGCGAAAGACCTCGTTTGACGCACTCAGGCGTAACTTTGCGTGGCCTCTCGGGGGCGGGATTACCGCCGGCGTTATCGCCGCGGTTCTGGGCTTTCGCGATATCTACGCGCTGATGTGCTTGATCCTTTCCGTTTTTGTCGTGCTGACGATTGGATCGGAGTTCTTCCGTGGAGCGCGAGTCATTGCACGGCGCGACGGGCTGAATCTGCTGTCGTCCGTGGTCGAGCTGACGACTCGCAATACGCGCCGGTATGGCGGCTACGTTGTGCACCTGGGCATGGTTTTGATTTTCATTGGTATTGCCGGCACGCCGTTCAACAAGGACATTCAAAAGGAAATGGCGCCGGGCGAGCGCATGTCGATCGGGCCTTATACGATCCTTTGCCAAAATTTCGATCAGGTTAGCAACGGCAACTATCAATCCGAGCGCGCGACGCTGGAAGTATTCCGCAACGGCCGGTCGGAAATGATGCTGTATCCAGAGCGGCGTTTTTTTCTGGCCAGCCAGGTGACGGAAACGATGGTCGCGATTCAGTCTTCGCCGCTTCGCGATTTGTACGTCGTCTACGCCGGCCGCAGCCAGGACGACGGCCGGCCGGTGATCCATGCCTATATCAATCCTCTGGTGAAGTGGATTTGGTTTGGCGGCATTGTAGTGGTGTTTGGCACAATCCTTGCGCTGCTGCCAAATCGCCGGACGCCGCTTTTGCAACACGCTTCCGAGCCAGCTTGGCGAGATGCCGTTGTGCCGGTGACCGGCGTTGGCGCGACGATTGGCGCTGCTTCCGCCCGCGGTTCTTCGGGGGTCGCATCCCCGGTTGGCGGCGTCATCCGCCGGATCAGCACGGATGAGTGAGTGCAGCGTGATCGACAAGATGAAGGCGACGAAAAGGGCCGCGTGGTGGCGAGCCCGCCCGGCTCCATTAGTCCTCATGCTTTGCGCCGCGCTCGCGGTTATGGGAACGGCCCTCTACGCGCAACAAACGGCGCGAGCGAAGGAAGTCGGCAAGAAGCTGATGTGCGTATGCGGTTGCGGACAGGTTCTGGTCTATTGCAACCACGTCGGCTGCGCGTACTCATCGGGTGAGCTGAAAGAGCTCGACGCGCATGTGGCTCACGGCGATTCCGAAGATGCGATCTTGAGCGCATTCGTGGGTGAATACGGCCTCACGGTTCTTTCCGAGCCACCTGCGTCGGGATTCAATTGGTTTGCATGGATTATGCCCGTGCTCGTGCCGCTTCTGGCGCTGGTGCTCATTTGGCAACTGGTGCGGCGGTGGCGCAGGCGTGCCGCGCTGGCCTCGGCTGGCGCTCCGCAAATCCCCGCGGAGTTCCTCGCGCGGGCGCACCACGAATCTGCCAGGGATGATGATGCGTGAAAACATACGAGAGCAATCGTGAGCAATGCTGACATCGTCGTTGCCTGCCTGCTGCTCGCCGCAGCTACGATTATTTTTATATTCAACGTCCGCCTCGACGCTTCCGATTCCGCGCCGCATCGAACCAAGCTCGATCAACTGATGGACCGTCGCGATGCCATCTACGAAAATCTGCGCGATCTTCGCTTCGAGTATCGCGCTGGAAAATTCTCGGACGCGGATTACGACGAAACCAAGAAATCCCTTGAAATCGAAGCGGCCCGCGTCCTTGCCGAAATGGATTTGCTCACCGGTGGCACTCCCACGCCGGCTACCCGTCAGGCGGCTTCGGAAAAGGCCCGTCCGTGATGGGTCAACTTAATGTCAGTCCAGAGAACGCAGCGACGAGGGCGCTTTCCACCAGCAGGAGCTTCGCCTGGTCTTTTGTCCAAGACCAATTTGCCGGTCTCAGAGCAGTCGATACCGGACTGAGAACTATTCCCGGCCGTGCATGCGTCTTTCTGATTGCATTTTTTGCGCTCGCCGCTTGCGCTTTCGCGGGCTCCATCTCGGGCATCGTTCGAAACGGCACAACAGGGCAACTCGCTGTGGGTGTCGACGTCATCCTGATCCAGCTTCAAGGCGGAATGCAGCCCGTCGCCAACACGAAGACCGATTCACAGGGCCGCTATCATTTCGATCATCCCAGCCTCGGCGCCGCGCCGATGCTCATTCGGGTCGCTTATCGCGGCGTCAATTATCATGAGCCAGTGCCTCCCGGCAAAGACACTGCCGACGTCGAGATTTTCGAACCCACCAACAAGCAGAACTCTTTCGCTGTCACCGCGCACGCGATCATTCTTCAGCCCAACGGTTCGACGCTGACGGTGGGCGAGGAATACAGCATCAACAACGCCACGCAACCCCCAGTTGCTTATTATCGCGATGACGGATCGTTTCTTTTTACGCTTCCCGATGGCGCGCAGCTTCAGGAAGTTTCCGCCGCCGGTTCCTCCGGCATGCCCGTCGTGCAGGGCACGATCGACAAAAGAAGGAACGAATCCGCCATCGCGTTTCCGTTCCGTCCCGGCGAAAGCAGCGTGCGCATCTCGTACACGCTTCCGTATCCCGGGAATCACGCTGCGATTCACTTCACCTCGACTTACGCCTCAGCTCGGGTGGCCTTCTTCGCTCCGCCGACGGTACAAATTTCGAGTGACGGTTTCGCTCCGGCTGGCTCCGAGCAGGGCTTCAACGCCTACATGCGCGAGTCGGTTCCCGCAAATACGCCGCTGAGTGTTTCGGTTTCGGGTACTGCTCCGCCAGCGCCGCAAAATGGCGGAGCGGATAGTTCGCAGAGTCCGAACCCAAGTCAAGGCGCCGAATCCGGCGCAGCCGCACCGGTTGCCGGCGTCACTCCGATTCCCGCACGCCTCGACAGCTTGAGATGGATTCTGGTTGGCGGCTTTGCCGCAATCTTCGTGCTGGGTTTTCTGTACCTCTGGATGCGTCCGCAGACTGCTTCCAGCGTCGCAACGGCTGCTGGCACACCCGTCGCGATCGGGCTGCCGGCATCGGCCGACGGTGCTGCGCCCTTCGCAGCTGCTGCCGAAGTGACCAGCGCCGTTCGCGGCAGTCTCGACGAATTGAAAGACAGCCTCTTCCGCCTGGAATTGCGCCGCCAGGCAGGCACGATCAGTGAAGAGGATTACACTCGCGACCGCCAGCGTATCGACCAGACTCTGCGAGATCTGGTCCGTGGCTGAGCCCACTCAGTTGACAAGCCAAGCTACGTCCGGCGGCGTGCCGCTTGGCGTTAGTTTCCATCGGGTGCAGAAGCGCTTCGGATCGTTTTTTGCCTTGCGCGACATTTCGCTGGAGATCGCACCCGGCGAATTTGTGGCGCTGTTTGGCCCGAACGGCGCGGGGAAGAGTACGTTATTGCGACTCGCCGCGCTGCTCGTAAGACCCTCGAATGGCAGCGTGCAATTCATTTCGCGCAAAACGGTTACATCGGGAAGGATACGCGCAAGCGCATTGATCCTAAATTGCCGGGGGTCGATCGGTCTGGTTGCACACAGCACGCTGCTTTACGACGAATTAACCGCTGCGGAAAATCTGACGTTCTTCGGCCAGCTTTACGGACTCGATGACGTGCGCGTTCGAGTCGCGAATTCTCTCGAAGCCTGCGGCCTCGTAACGCGCGCTGCAAGTCTCGTCCGCACGTTTTCGCGCGGCATGCGGCAGCGGCTGGCCATTGCTCGAGCGCTCCTGCACGGCCCGCGCCTCCTGCTCCTTGACGAACCGGCCGCTGGTCTCGACCGGCAGGGATTGGAATGGCTCGGCGGAGTGCTATCGCGGCTTCGCGACGAAGGTTGCACGATCGTGATGAGCACGCATGCGCGAAACGAATCGCTCGATCTGGCCACGCGCGCCATCGTTCTCGCAAACGGCCGAGTTGAGCGCGATTCCGGTTCGTGTGGCGATCCTCGTCCTCTACTCGCCGAACTGCGGTCAGAGGCTTAAGATCATGTCGCATCCCTCCGTCCCACCGCCATCGAGGGCGCAGCGAAACGCCGCGCTCCGCCGTAGCGCCGGCGTCTCGGCGGCAAATTCCTGCGTGGTGCGGTGCTTAACGGAACGTCATTCGCAATGACTACCCCTCGCGCCACGTTCATCCTTCTGGGCAAAGAGTTGCGCGTGGAGTTCCGCACGCGCGAACTGCTCAGCGCGACAATCGTTTTCGCGCTGGTTATCGTCGTTCTTTTCAGTTTTGCTTTCGATCCCACTCCTGCCGAATCTCGTCGCTACGGTCCGGGCTTGCTGTGGATCGCGTTTCTTTTTGCGGGTTCGCTCATGCTGCATCCCTCCTTCGCGCGCGAACAATCGAACGACACTCTGGATGCCCTGCGCATGGCGCCCGTCTCGCCGTTTTCGATTCTTCTCGGCAAGATGCTGGCTAACTTCGTCTTCCTGTCGCTCGCCGAAGTCGTTTTGGTTCCGGTTTTTGCCGTTCTTTACAACGTCTCGCTCGCGGGCATCGTCGGGCGTCTCATCGTCGTTGTGATTCTCGGTACGCTGGGGATTGTCATCACGGGAACCGTCTTTTCGGCGGTATCGGCCCGCGCGCGCATGCGGGAGCTGCTCCTGCCGCTGCTGCTGCTGCCGATACTCGCGCCGCTGCTTATCGCCTGCGTCGAATCCACGGCTTCGCTTTTCGCCGACCAACCCGCGCTCGACGGCGCGTGGCTCGCATTCCTGGCGGGATTTGATATCGTCTTTCTGACAGCTTCGTGGCTTCTATGCGATTATTTGCTCGAGGAATGAGAGCAGGAGGAACGATCGTTTTGATTCGAGGTTTCATCGAATGAGCGGCCGCCGCGTCATCGGCACCGTGATTGCTGCCGTCCTCATCGTCTTCGGCGGATACGCCGCGCTGTTCATCGCGCCCGACGAAGCGACGATGCACGCGATCCAGCGCATTTTTTATTTCCATCTGCCCGCCTGGATCGCGATGTTCACGGCATTCGCGATCGTGTTCATCTCGAATATCGGCTGGCTGACGACGCGCCGTCAAAAATGGGATTTGCTCGGCGTGTCGGCCGCGGAGGTGGGCGTAATTTGCTGCACGATTGGATTGATCACGGGACCGTTGTGGGCGCGCCCCGTGTGGGGGATCTGGTGGACATGGGATGCGCGACTCACCACGACGTTCATCCTGTGGCTGCTTTACATATCGTATCTGCTTTTGCGCGGCTTGCTGGAAGACCCCGAACGCCGTGCATCGCTCTCCGCCATTTTTGGAATCTTCGCGTTTCTCGACGTCCCGCTGGTCTATCTGTCGAATCGGCTTTGGCGGACGCAGCATCCGCAGCCCGTTATTCTCGGCGGGAGCGGCTCGGGGCTCGATCCGACGATGGCGAAGGTTCTGCTGCTATGCGTCATTGCGGTGCAGGCGATTATGGTTTTGGTTCTGGTAGACCGCTATCGCCTGGAATTGCTTCGCCGCGAGGTCGAGGGCTTGCAGATCGAAGTCGAATTACGCTCTTTGGACGCGCCCGCTCTGGGGTCTTCGACCACAAGAAAGGTATAGCCATGAAAAACTTCGATAATCTCTTCGCCGCTTGGATCGTCGTCTGGGTGGTATTTTTCCTTTACGAAGTCAGCATAGCCCGGCGTTTATCCCGCGTCCGCGACGAACTCGAACGCCTGAAACAGCAGCTTCGGTAGAGCCTCCATTCGCTTTGGCGTTCGCCGAAGCCAGTACTCGGACGACTCTAATCCGCCCTTCCCGTCTTCCGTTATAATGGTCACATAGTCATGCAAGGCTCGAAACGAATCGCTGTTGTTCTTTTCCAACTCGGCGGGCCCGACTCGCAAGCCGCCGTCGAACCCTTTCTCTACAATCTTTTTCGCGATCCGGACATTATCAATTTCCCCGGCTCGTTTCTTGCCCGCAAGCCGCTTGCGAAGCTGATCTCGACCACGCGCTCAAAGAAGGTGCGCCAGCATTACGCCGAAATCGGCGGCGGCTCGCCGATACGCCGGCTGACGGAGGAGCAGGCGGGCGCCCTGGAAGCTGAATTATCCCGGCATCTTGACGCGCGTTGCGTCGTTGCAATGCGCTATTGGCATCCGGACAGCGAGGAAGCGATTGCCAAGTTGGCGCGCGAGCGATTCGATGAACTCGTCCTTCTGCCGCTCTATCCGCAGTATTCATTCGCCACCACGGGGAGTAGCCTGAAAGAATGGAATCGCCTGTACAAGCCGAGTACTCCGGTGCATTCGATCGATCGCTTCTACGATCATCCGGACTACATCGCCGCGATCGTCGAGCGAATCAACGGTGTTTTGAGAGAGTTGCCGCGCCGCGAGGAAGTTCAATTGGTTTTTAGCGCGCATGGTTTGCCATTGGCGCTGGTCCAGAAAGGCGATCCATACCCGAAACATATCGCGGAAACCGTGGAACTGGTTCGCGAGCTTGGCGCGTGGCCGAATCCGCACGCGCTCTGCTACCAGAGCAAAGTCGGTCCGCAGAAATGGCTGGAACCTTCGCTCACCAAAACCATCGAGAAAATGGCCCGGAGCGGCGTGAAGCGCATGTTGATCGTGCCCATTGCATTTCTCACCGACCACATCGAAACGCTTCACGAAATCAATATCGAAGCCCGAGAACAGGCTCGCGCGCTCGGCGTCGCCGATTTCCACATGATGCCGGCTTTGAACGACTCACCGCTCCTGATCCGCGCCATGGCCGATCTCGTCCTGCGGTCCGTTGGCATGCGCTCTGGCGTCGCTTCGACCGTCATCTAATTGGACTGTGGACCCGGGTAGGGGCACGGC